>NZ_PDYY01000010.1 GCF_002743255.1 Sporosarcina sp. P2 | reverse complement strand
TCCCTCCTTCTCTCCTTCATCTCCTAGTACTTCACTACATCTTGTCAGTCAGTAAAATGAAAATTCGATTAGCTCGAGTTTCATTTGCTGGCATCAATTAAGATACTCATTTTGTTTGTGTCACCGTTAGGTGCGCAAACTGTATTTCGTTAACGTTTTGCTGTTCAGTTTTCAAGGTTCGTGTTTTGCACTTCTTGTAAAAGCAACTTCTCTAATATAGCTCATCTTGCATTCATTCGTCAAGTCTTTTTTAAAATTCTTTTTTCGAATGTTTTGTGTGCGCTGTTAGAACGTTTGCCCCAAGCGACATTTACTATAATAACATGATACCAAAGAATAAGTCAACAACTATTTCAATAAAAAATGTAGAGCGATCATAGAATCGCTCTATGACAGCTACCGAGCTCTTATAATACGGTACTCTCTATGGAATAGCAAGTCATTTTTAGATGCTACTTGTGTAATTTCTATTAGACGCTTGTCCACTAAATGCTCGATAAAGAATTCTAAATCCGAAGAATACAACGCTAGCTCATCCTGTTCATATAATTGCTGAACAGTCCATGATTCCTTTTCACTCATAATCGTCAACAAATGCACAGCTGCTTCATTCGTGTAGTTATGGATGAAGAACTCACTTGCCAAGAATACCAAATCCAAACGCTTCCCTAACTCCTCTTCACTGCCAATCAGTTCTTCATATAACTTAAAAACAGCTGGATCTATTTTCTTCATCTGTGCCCAGACAGTATTTTCAGGTAGGACATTACGTTTAACAGCAACGAACCTAGCTAGGTGATGCAAAGTATTGATCGCGTATAGATAGGAATCCATATATTGTTTTCTTTCGAAATGAATTTTCCCTTCATTATAAGCGCGAATCATTTTAGCCATTTCCATTCCCATTTTAATACCCCGACCAAACAACGGCTCTTCTGATAAACGTTCTTTCAGTCGTTCCGCATATTCATCACGGTCAAAAAATACTTTTCCAAGGATAAGCCAATCGATGATTTTCTTGTTCGTCCCTACAAGCAACCAATGCGTTAATTGTCGTTCACTAATGATGTGCATAGCGGCCTTACGTCTGCCATCTGTATAATGTTTTGTTTGAATGGGTATCTCATTGTTTGAGGTAATAATAAATAAGATTTCATCAAAGGTATCAGTGATCGGGTCGTCTTCTCTTTGATTACCAATGAGAAGCACGCTTAATGTCTCAGGTAAACTTGCTCTTTCTTGATACACCGGTCGTAGCATTTGCTCCACTTTCTCGCCTCCCAGTTTTCTATATACCGTCTCGAATACTCTAATTCGACGATTTTCACATAAAGTCCTTTATTTTAAAGGGAGTTTATACTGCAATTAAATAATAATATGATATATTAGGTGAGGATAGCGTTAGGAGGAAACTTGAAATGAAGCCTTACAAAAATAAAATAAATCGCATTCGTTCGTTTGCCTTGGCACTTATTTTCATTGGCGTTGTCATTATGTACATCGGAATCTTTTTCCGTTCCAATGAAATTGTCATGCTGATCTTTATGTTCTTGGGAATGCTTGCCATTATCGGTAGTACAGTAGTGTACGCTTGGATTGGTACTTTATCGACACGGGCTATACGAGTACAATGTCCGAATTGCGGTAAGCATACGAAAGTACTCGGACGGGTTGATATGTGTGGACATTGCCGCGAGCCATTAACACTTGATCCAAACCTTGAAGGTAAAGAATTCGACATCGCGTATAATAAAAAAGTGAAGCAAGAAAAATAATACTAAATAAAAGAGTGTAACCCCAGTGGGCTACACTCTTTTATTTTGCTTGATTTTGTTGCGTCGCTGCACAGTCAGGACAAGTTCCGTATACTTCCAGTCGATGTGAATTTACTTGGAACCCGGTTACATGCGCTGCAAGACGTTCTACTTCTTCTAGACCAGGATGATGGAAATCTACGATTTTTCCACAATCGTCACAAATAATATGGTAATGATCATGTGTCACAAAATCAAAACGACTCGATGCATCTCCATAAGTCAACTCTTTTACTAATCCAGAGTTTTGGAATACACGTAAGTTGTTATAAACTGTAGCCACACTCATATTAGGAAAATCTTCTTCTAGCGCTTTATAGATTTCATCAGCAGTTGGATGTGAATGGGATGTGATTAAATACTCGAGAATCGCATGTCGTTGCGGAGTAATTCTCACACCACTTTCTTT
The DNA here is from genome assembly GCF_002743255.1 of Sporosarcina sp. P2. Classification (GTDB taxonomy): domain Bacteria; phylum Bacillota; class Bacilli; order Bacillales_A; family Planococcaceae; genus Sporosarcina. The sequence continues at coordinate 146,827 of NZ_PDYY01000010.1, read as the reverse complement.
CAATGTTACTAATGCATCTTTTAAGAACACTCCAGGCATCGTAATGCACCTCACTTCATAAGGATTACTTCTTTATAATCATTATAATTAGTTTACTCAACTGTGGGGTGTATTGTCAACTATTCTGCCGGTAATGCTACATTAATAGCCTCTCGACAAATCCACTTGATTGATGAGATCTTGATCTCCCACTACCCATTTCTCAAGATTCGTATCCATAATGTCTAAAGATCGTTTAATATATTGATCTGACAGACTGGACATATGAGGGGATACCGTACAGTTCGGCAACTCCCAAAATGGACTTTCCTTAGGTAACGGCTCTGTTTCAAAGACATCAAGCACCGCATGACGAATTTCATTTTGTTTTAACGCATCCAACACATACTGCTCTTTTACTGCGTCGCCCCTGCCCACATTCATAAAAACAGCCGTCTCTCTCATGGCACGGAAATGTTCCGGTTGATAAATCCATCGCGTTTGAGGTGTGCTTGGCAATATAGAAATCACATAATCGACGTGAGGTAGTTTTCCCATAATTTCATCTAAAGAAATCGCTTCATTCATATAAGGACTTGAATGACCTGTACGGTTACATCCAATTGTATGTACATGAAATGCCTGTAGAAGCCTTCCGATTTCTCCTCCTATTGCTCCTGTTCCTACTATTAAAGCCGTGGAGAGATTCATTTCACCAGGCAAAGAGTCTAACGCCCATTTTTTCTCCGTCTCTCTTTTATAGATATCTGGTAATCCTCTTTCAAGGGATAGTAAATGTGCCAGTACGGATTCGGCTAACGGCATTTTATGAACCCCATGGGAATTAGTAACTAGAACATCTCGCGCCTGAAGCGCTTCGCTCGGCAATGTATCGACTCCTACAGCCGCAACCATGACCCATTTCAATTTAAGAGCTTTTTCGACATGTTCTGATCTCAAATCCCCACCATCTGTCACGATTACATCTATATCTTCCAATGAAGCTTTATCAATATTTGTTGTATGCAAAAATTCGACATTCGGATATTTTTCTATCAATTGCTCTTTAAATGAGGTTTCAATCTTAAATGTGAATAATATCTTCATATTATCTACCTCCTAGTTCGTCAGTTGCTCCAAAGTCGCAAGTGCATCTGCTACATGACCTTTCACACGAACCTTCCGCCATTCTTTCACTACCGTACCCGTTGGATCAATTAAGAATGTCGATCGCTCTATTCCCATATACTCTTTACCGAAGTTCTTTTTTAGCTTCCACACACCATACTGTTCAGCCACTATATGATCTTCATCTACCAATAAAGAAAATGGCAAGCCGTGCTTCGCGATAAACTTTTGATGGGAAGCCGCATGGTCAGGACTGACACCTAGCACTACAGCATTTAACCCTTCAAAATCCGCTTGCGCATCACGAAAATCACAAGCCTCTGTCGTACAGCCAGGTGTTGAGTCTTTTGGATAAAAGTATAACACTACGTATTTCTTTCCTTTAAATTGGTCTAATGAAACTATTTCACCATTTTCATTTGCTAACGAAAATGCTGGTGCTTGTTTTCCCTCTAATTTTTCCATTGTGAATCCTCCTTTAATATATAGACGAATAGCGTACTTCGATCTCTCCCTACTTATCGTATCGGAAGTATTTGAATTTTACAATTTACCTATACTTCACTCTGAAAGTAGAGACTTCACTTGGATTAATGCTAAAATGGATAACGTATAATTGATTTGGAGGAATTAACTAATGAACCGAAAGAATTCAGAAGCAATTTATGCTGTAGCATGTGAACATATTGTGGGTGGCGTCAACAGCCCTGCCCGTGCTTATGGAGCCGTTGGCGGAGGTGCACCTACTGTCATGGAACGTGCAGAAGGCGCTTATATCTATGATGTAGATGGCAATCGTTATATTGACTACTTGGGGGCATACGGTCCGATCATTACAGGACATGCGCACCCTCACATAACCAAAGCAATTACGAAGGCAGCGGAAACAGGCGTACTGTACGGCACACCTACACGCCACGAAGTACAATTTGCCAAAATGTTAAAAGAGGCTATTCCAGGAATGGACAAAGTCCGCTTCGTGAATTCAGGTACTGAGGCTGTCATGACAACAATTCGTGTAGCAAGGGCATATACTGGACGTACAAAGATTATGAAGTTTGCGGGTTGCTATCACGGCCATTCGGATCTTGTATTAGTAGCTGCCGGATCAGGTCCTGCTACATTAGGCACACCAGATTCTGCAGGCGTACCTTCTTCTATCGCGGAAGAGGTCATTACCATTCCGTTTAATGATCCCGAAAGCTATAAAGCAGCGATGGAACAATGGGGTGATGAACTTGCTTGTCTTCTAATCGAACCGATTGTCGGGAACTTTGGTATTGTCGAGCCAAATGAAGGTTTCTTGGAACTCGTTCATGATCTGGCAAAAGAGCATGGTGTTTTGACTATCTATGATGAAGTCATTACAGCGTTCCGTTTTCATTATGGTGCGGCACAAACGTTACTCGGACTTCAACCGGATTTAACAGCATTCGGAAAAATTATTGGTGGCGGCTTGCCGATCGGTGCTTATGGCGGTAAAAAAGAAGTTATGGAACAAGTCGCTCCACTCGGCCCTGCCTATCAAGCCGGAACAATGGCGGGAAATCCTGCATCTATGCTTTCAGGAATTGCGTGTCTTGAAGTACTTCAAGAACCAGGTATCTATGATGAGATGGATCGCTTAGGCGGTTTACTTGAAGATGGCATACTAAAGTTGGCTAAAAAACACCGTGTCCAATTGACGACCAATCGTCTAGGAGGGGCACTTACATTGTTTTTCACAGACGTCAAAGTGGAAAACTACAAGCAAGCTGAAGCGACAGACGGAGAAATCTTCGGCCGTTTCTTTATAGAGATGCTGAAAAACGGTATCAACTTAGCACCATCAAAGTATGAGGCATGGTTCTTAACTTCTGCTCATACCGAGTCAGATATAAACGAAACACTTGAAGCAGTAGAACGTGCATTTAAAGCACTTTGAAATAGAACAATTGACCGTTTTATGCGTATATTGTAAAGTTAGCATAAAAAAGCTTTTAGGAAAGGAATTACCCAATGAAACTTGGTGCCCGCGTCTTTAAGACGGGTATTGCGATTGTGTTTGCTCTGTTCCTCGCAAATTTACTAGAATTACCTACAGCAGTGTTCGCAGGTATTGCAGCTATTTTCGCAATCCAACCCTCTATTTACAGATCTTACTTAACAATAGTAGAACAGTTGCAAGGTAATTTAATCGGTGCCACTATAGCAGTCTTATTCACACTTATTTTCGGGCCACAATTAATCATCGTCGGTTTGGCAGCTGTCATCGTCATGACGATTATGTTGAAACTCGGACTTGAAAAGTCTATGTCACTTGCACTCGTCACGATGATTGCAGTGATGGAGGTTAAAGACGACGCCTTCTTAACATTTGCTCTCCTACGCGTAGGTACAATTTTGGTAGGTGTACTGGCGGCATTCCTCGTGAATCTAGTATTTATGCCACCAAAATATGAAACAAAACTATTTCAGGCGATTCATCAAGCACAAGATGAAATTATTCGTTGGACGCGTCTAGCTGGTCGTCAGGCTTCGGAACACACAGCTATGAAGAAATCATTGAGTAAGTTAAAGGAACGCCTAATACAAATTGATCAGCTGTACTTATTATTTAAAGAAGAGCGCAGCTACTTCAAAAAAACTTCTGCCGCAAAAGCGAGACGGCTTGTTGTCTATCGCCAATTGATCGGTACAACTAGGAGTAGTTATGACGTGCTAAAAAGGCTGCATAAGTTTGAAAATGAACTCATCAATCTCCCCGAGCACTTCCGTATGATGATTCAGGAGCGTCTGGAATCATTACTCGTCTATCATGAACAGCTTCATCTGAAATTTGTCGGTAAGTTAAAGGCGGATTTCGACGACGAAGAAACCCATAGTGAGTTTATTCAACGACAAGAAGTGATGAATATTTTTGTGAAGGAAATTGCGATTACTAATGAGGAAGAGGAATTCTCTTCCTATCACTTACTTCATGTCCTATCTGCTATCCTGAATTACGAGGAACAGCTGGAGCATCTGGATACCTTGATCACTTCTTATCAAACACGATATGAAGATGAAGAAAATATTCTAGAAGATGAATTTTATTAATAAAACGGTGGTGGACTTGTATAGTCCTCCACCGTTTTTATTTGTATAAATTGTTTACATACATAGCCGAAGTTCATTTGCCAAATAGTTCGGATTGCCGTTACAGACTCACACTATTTCACTCGCATCGACCCTATTATCCCCCAAATTCTTGGCGATTGAACAAACCAGCGTACGTGCCGTTTAGTTTCATCAACTCCGAATGAGTACCAGATTCTTTCAAGTCCCCATGATCTATCACATAAATACAATCCGCATGCGTAATGGTAGATAAGCGATGTGCGACGATTAGCGTTGTGCGATTGTGGGCCAAGCGTTCCAAAGAATCCTGTATGAGCGCTTCGCTTTCTAAATCCAAAGCCGATGTTGCTTCATCCAAGATGAGCAATGCCGGGTTCTTAAGAAAAACGCGGGCAATGGAGATACGTTGCTTCTGTCCACCAGACAACTTCACGCCACGCTCTCCTACCCTTGTATCATATCCATCACTCAGTGTTTCAATAAAGTCATGCGCATTTGCGGCTTTCGCTGCAGCAATGACTTCTTCATCTGTCGCATCCGGTTTCCCCATCAAAATATTACTTTTGACAGAATCGCTAAATAGAATTGAATCTTGAAGTACCATACCGATCTGATCACGAAGCGATTTAATTTTTACGTCACGAATATCATGACCGTCGATGCGAATAGCGCCCGATGTAACATCATAAAATCGCGGAATCAAACTGATAATAGTTGATTTTCCTCCACCACTCATCCCAACAAGTGCAGCCGTTTCGCCAGGGCGGATGTTCAAACTAATATTTGTCAGTACTTCATCTTCCTCATACGCAAAGCTGACACGATCAAACTCAATCTTCCCAGCAATCGATGGTAAAACTTTCGCATCCTTTTTATCGACCACGTCATACTTTTCATTCATTAAGTCCAGTACTCTGTCCATTGAAGCAAATGATTGCGTCAAGGAAGTAGATGAGTTTACAAGACGACGTAACGGTGAGTAGAGTCTTTCTATGAAAGCAATAAAAGCAACCATCGTTCCAACTGTTAAAGAACCATTGATTACTTGATAACCAGCATAGCCAACAACGAGTAAAGGAGCCACATCGGTAATCGTATTGACAACTGCAAATGCTTTGGCATTCCAGCGTGTATGTTCAATTGCCCGGTCAAGAAATTTATTGTTTACTTCATCAAAACGTTCCTGCTCTTTGTCTTCGATTGCAAAACTTTTAATAATACTGACGCCCGCCACACGCTCATGTAAATAACTTTGTACATCGGCAAGTGCTTGGGATCGTTTGCGTGTTAGTTGACGCAATTTACCGAAGAAATGCTTGACGCTAAACGCATAAAACGGAAATGCGAGCAATGTAACGAGTGTCAGCTCCACATCCAGAGTCAACATGATGGCAATTGCAATAACAATGGTAGCCAAATCAAGCCAGACATTCATCAAACCAATCATGACGAAGTTTTTTGTCTGTTCTACGTCATTTATAACTCGCGAAATTACTTCACCTGCACGTGTATTGGAATAGAAACGAAGTCCAAGCTTTTGCAAATGACCGTAAAGCGATTTGCGGATATCAAACAAAATTTTATTACTCACTAATTGCGCATAGTATTGACGATAATATTCCACAGGTGGACGGATCAAGAAAAACACAATGATCGTGCCACCGAGCCAATAAAATAATTGCTTCGTTTTATCAGAATCACTTAATGTCGGCGAACCGATAATATCATCAATCACAATTTTAATTAATAATGGCAAAAACAATGGAATAGCAAACTTCACAATACCAATGAGAACGGTGAAGACAATTTGCCAGTTATAAGGCTTTACGAATTGAAGATAACGTTTAATACTCTCGCCCATTCTATTCCCCCTACTAAAAAAACCTGACTTGCACGAATGCAAGCAGGTCTAGCTTTGTTCTTCTTGAATTTGCTTATAAAATTCATAACGTGAAGTCCAGACATCAATGAAATCAGGAGCAAAGGGACCTTTCCTTTGTTTGATCCAGCCAAGAAGCTTCTTTAAGTTATCCTGCAAGATTAAGTCGATAACTTCCGGATAATGCATTTGACGCTTATGATCCGCATATTCGTCTTCATCGAGAATCAAATAGCTCATATCAGGAAACACTTTTACATCCAAGTCATAATCGATATACTTCAAGTACTTTTCATCGTAAACGAATGGCGAACTCATGTTGACATAATAGTAGACACCATCTTCACGTAGCATACAAATGATGTTAAACCAGTTTTCTGCATGGAAATAGCAAATTGATGGCTCACGTGTTAGCCAAGTACGACCATCAGACTCTGTCACGAGCGTGCGTTCATTGCCACCGATAATAATATTGCGTGTGCCTTTTAATACGAGTGTCTCTTGCCAGACACGATGAATTTTGCCGTTATGTTTGTAGCTGTGTATCTGTACCGTTTCTCCTTCTTTTGGAATCGCCATTTTTATACCACCTTTGAGCCTTACCGCTCTTGCTATTTGTCTATTATACCAACAGCTTTCCAAAATTTAAAACGATTCAACCATCTATTTCGTATTTGATTGAATCCAGTAGGACCACGGCATGTTTTTTCACACAAGAAAACCGGTAGAAATGGCTTATAACAGCCTTTTCTACCGGTCGTCGATGTCTAACGCTTAGTTTGAACCTTTATACTGGTTCGCACGCGCTCCTGAAGCTTTTTGTTTGTTTGCTTCTGCTTTGTTGATTTGTTGTTTCACTTCATTGACATCTGTTTCAGATCCGAACTCCTCGTTCATAGAGGACTGCATCGCTTGTGAAGAAGACTGCATGTTCATTGCAGACTGCGCGTTTTGCTGACGAACTTGATTAACGTCCGTCTCGGAAGCGAACTCTTCATTCATCGATGATTGCGCATTTTGTTTCTTCACTTGGTTCGCATCTGTCATAGATGGGTTTTGCTGTGAATTTCGATTTGATTGGTTTGGCATGTTTTATTCACCTCCGTACTCACTATGATGTCCTATAAGTCAGGATTTTATTCACGGTAGGGTCTAAAGTTTTTACCATTCCAGCAATTCGATAATTTTCAGGACAGGTTTTGACTTTGGCAATGCTTCCACTTCCTCTTTAGTGAAGAACTGCAAATCGCCTTCTGCTTGTGGAGCTTCCAATTGTGCACGATACACATGAATATTCCATGTGATATGGGAAAATACGTGAAGGACATGCGGTAACTCTTGAATATGATTTAATTTTAATCCATTCTCTTTTTCAAATGTTTCCACTGCAGAAGTATCTTGAAGTTCGATCATCGGAAATTCCCAAAGGCTAGCAAGCAGTCCGGTACTTGGACGTTTTTGCAACAGCCATTTGCCCTCTTCATTTTGAATCGCGAAAGCCGCCATCGTAACATGCTTCATTTTTTGTTTTTTTATCTTAATTGGCAATTGCCGTTGTTTTCCTTCTTCAAAGGCGATACAAAATTCCCTAACAGGGCATAATAAACAATGTGGATTCGGCGTACAAATTGTGGCACCCAGTTCCATAAGCGCTTGGTTGAAGGAAGATGGATTCTCTTCCGAAATTAATTGCATCACAGCTTGTTCAAATAACTTTTTATTACGCGGCAAAGCGATATCTTCCTCAATTAATAAAATTCTCGACAATACCCGCATAACATTCCCGTCTACTGCATGTTCAGGTACGCCATAGGCAATACTTAAGATAGCACCTGCCGTATAGGGTCCCACACCTTTTAAAGTAGAAATTTCTTTTCGGTTATTAGGGACTTTACCACCATATGTTTCAACAACTTCCCTCACGCCCGACTGCAAATTACGTACTCTGGAGTAATACCCTAGTCCTTCCCACATTTTCAAGATATCTTCTTCAGGTGCAGCTGAAAGATCTTGCATCGTAGGAAACTTTTCAATAAAACGCTCATAATACGGTATTACAGTATCTACTCGTGTCTGTTGTAACATAACTTCCGAAATCCAAATATAGTATGGATTGTCCGTCCTTCTCCAGGGTAGGTCCCGTTTTTCAGCTTCATACCAATTTAATAACGCATCTTGGAATGCCTTCTTTTGTTCAATAATTTGCATATGGACCTCGCTTCTTCGTGTAAATACTTTTAGTTATGATAATAAAGGGTATATAATTATAGATAGTATACAACTCTTCCAATAAAGGAGTGATGATTTGGATACGGGTACACATATTGCTATGGGTGTTGCGATCAGTGGATTGGCTCTTGCTGATTCAGTCGTAGCAACTGAACCTGCCACAATGGGCGCCGTTTTTGCGGGTATTATGATCGGTTCACTAATTCCCGATATCGATACGGTGTTGAAACTTCGAAACAACGCTGTCTATTTACGTAATCACCGCGGTATTACGCATTCGGTTCCAGCTGTAATGCTATGGCCGTTGCTGATTTCCATATTATTGACTATCTTTGTTCCTGGCGCCATTTTCTTTCACGTCTGGGCTTGGACTTTTTTAGCGGTATTCACACATGTATTTGTGGATATCTTTAACTCATATGGTACACAAGCCCTTCGCCCATTTTCTCAAAAGTGGGTGGCCATAGGAGTCATTAATACATTTGATCCAATTATTTTCGGACTCCATGTCATTGCGATCCTGGCATGGGTGTTCGGCGCACCCCCAGTCTTCACGATGTCTATATTATATGTCGTCATCTTCTTCTATTACCTATTGCGCTTCGCAGTTAAGAGCGCAGTGAAGAATGCAGTGAAGAAGACGATTCCAAACGCAACGCATATATTTACTGCACCCACGATGAACTTCTTTCAGTGGCGAATAGCTGCCACGACTGACGTTGATCATTTTGTAGGACGAGCATACGGACGTTCCATTACAATCTACGAACGATTCGAGCGTGAAGTGATGCCGATGTCCCCCGTAGTTGAAGTGGCATTGGAAGATCCGAACATGCAGGCTTTCACTTCATTCTCCCCACTATATCGTTGGTCGATTTCGGAAGAAGGCCATATTTACGAAGTTCGTTTAATTGATTTACGTTATCGAAGTAAGGGTTACTACCCATTCGTCGCAGTCGCCCATGTGAATGAAGACTTGGAAGTAGTCAATTCCTATACAGGATGGATATTCTCTGAAGAAAAGTTGCGTAAAAAGCTTAATTTCGCTCCAAACAACTAAAGAACGTTCGTGCAGTATTGCACGAGCGCTCTTTTTTGTTTATTTTCCACTTTTTATATCTTTCAACATAGCAAGAGGCAACGCTTCTTCCGCTCTCTCGCCACCTAAGCGATAGCCCCAAGCGAACAATCCTTTGAGGTAATCTACTTGAAAGAAGACTCCATCGTCCCCTTCAATGCGGTACATCTCGCCTGGCTTGATGCTAGCTGGATCTACAAGATAGGATTGCACAAGAACTGCCTTTCTTTGGTGAACCGCATATTCACTGATCATCCCCATCTGTTCTGCCTTACGTGCTTTTTCCATTAGATTGGCGATTTCGCTGCGCAGTTCGTTTTCATTCATATCACTATAATGTTTTTCAGTACTCATCTTCTTCATTCCTTTTCTGTTCAATAAATTGATCGATTTGACTAAGTGGAATGCCCTTTTGATACATAGATTGTTTCACGCGCTGTCTAAGATCGGATCCTGAGTATTTGCTTTGGTACCGCCTCCACGCCTTCTCGCCAAATGTAGACGTGATATCGGACCATTCATCTTCATCACGTTCGATCGTTACACTGCTGAGAACTTCCGAAATTTGCTGATAAGAAAAACCTTTTCTAGCTAATGTATTTTGTATTTTTTGCTTAACTTGTGCTGGTGGCTGTGAACTATTCGATCGCATCGTCTTTTCAGCCAGCTTCATAGCATTAGCCATTTGATCTTCCATTGTATATTCCTCCAATGCTTGAGTTTGCAGTTCTTTGGGTATACCTTTTTTATAGAGGGATTGCTGAATAGCTCTCGGACCTTTTAACGTACTATTTTTTTCTGTACGTACAAGAGCTTCCGAAAATGCTTCATCATTCAAAAAGCCCAGTCGTTTTAATTTCACGATAGCTTCCAGAACAACCGCTTCCCCATAGTCTTTTTCAAGCAATTTCTTTTTAACTTCCATTTCACTCCGCATTCGGAATGATAAAAAATGCAATGCACGATTAAATGCCTTTTCGATCTGGTCGGAATACACAATCTCTTCCGTTGACCAATCATCCAATTCCATTCCTTTCGTGAGTTCAAATTTCACTAGGACCGTTTCATGGACACTAAATGCATATTGATCATCAAGAAAAATATTATAACGTTCGCTATCTCGTTTTTGTTGTGATATTTTGGTAATAAGCGGCACGTTTCCATCACCTACTTTATCTTAGTATACCGCTTCTAGTGGTGGTGGTCAGCAATAGTGTACTAATTTTCATTAGATTGGAGGGAAACCTTTATGAAAGTGGTTATTGCAGGTGGTACTGGATTCATTGGCAGCATTCTGACTGAGAAATTGAAGGATAACGGGCATGAAGTAGTCATTTTAACGCGTAAACCCTCATCGAAGCAAAATGGAATTCAATATGTACAATGGTTAACCGATCATACTTCACCTGAAAATGAAGTCGGGCAGGTTGATGCTTTCGTCAATTTAGCGGGCGTGTCCATAGATGATAGTCGCTGGTCCAAAGAACGAAAAAAGCAGATCTACGATAGCAGAATAACAGCTACACAAGAAGTTTTGCGGATTATAAGAAGACTTACAAAGAAACCTCGCGTCCTAGTGAACGCAAGTGCAATCGGCATTTATCCTACATCACTTACTGCTGAATATACCGAAGATTCCTCTGCAGTCGGCGATGATTTTTTAGCCAAAACCGTATCCGATTGGGAAAATCTCGCAGGACAGGCAAATGAAATGGGTGTACGAACTGTATGTACCCGCTTCGGCATAGTGCTCGGTATAGAAGGCGGAGCACTTCCACTCATTAAACTGCCTTATCAATTATTCGCAGGTGGTAAAATAGGTTCAGGCAATCAATGGTTCTCGTGGGTACACGTTGAAGACGTAGCCAGTGCAATCCTCTTCGCAATTGAGAATGATGACGTAGAAGGTCCTGTTAACGTAGTCGCACCGAGTCCAATGCATATGAATGCTTTTGGGAAAACAATCGGAAAAGTATTGCACCGTCCACATTGGTTTCCGGTTCCAAGTTTTGCAATGAAAGTGGCTTTGGGAGAAAAGAGTATCGTCGTTTTGCAAGGTCAGCATGTACTACCAAAAAAGTTGTTGGCTAATGGCTTTACATTTACTTATCCTTCATTACGACCGGCGCTTGAAGACTTATTAAAATGATTTCAAATGTTTGTTAAAACGTACTCACGTTTTGACAAACTTTTTTTTCATTACATACAAAAAGCGTATTGGCACATGCTTAATAAAAAGGAGTGACGCTTAATGACTCATCATTTGTCAGGAATTTTACTGGCATCTTGTTTGCTAATTGTTGGCGTGGTGATGAATCCCTTTACTGTTCAAGCTGATGCTTTTCATTGGGGTTTCAAGAAAGCTACTGAAGGTGTTCCCCCTTCTGCCGGAGCAGAACTAGATAAATTGCTTGATGATTATGGCGCGATTTACAAAGGGAAAGGAGATAAAAAAGTCGTCTATCTAACATTTGATAACGGATATGAGAACGGCTACACTGAAAGCATTTTAGACACGCTGAAAAAGGAGAAAGCGCCCGCCACATTTTTCTTGACAGGACATTATGTGAAAAGTGCCAGTGATTTAGTGAAACGTATGGTGAAAGATGGCCATAGTATCGGAAATCATTCATACGATCACCCGAACATGGCGAATATAACCGAACAACAAATGGAAGACGAGTGGAAGAAACTAGATGAAATTGTAAATGCTACTACTGGTCTAAAGAGGACAATCTATACGAGACCACCGGAGGGGACATTTAATGCGAAGGTACTGCAAAAAGGAAATGATCTAGGATATAGACATATTTTCTGGTCTGTTGCATTCATTGACTGGCATCGAGATCAACGAAAAGGAAAAGCGTATGCTTATAATGAATTGATGAACCAATTACACCCAGGCGCTGTCATTCTAATGCATACCGTAGCAGCTGATAATGCAGAGGCACTCCCCGATTTCATCCGTGATGCCAAGAAGCAAGGCTATGAATTCCATTCACTGGATCGGTTAGTGGAGGAATATGAGAAAGGAAATACCATTACACAATAAATCAGAGACCTTATCTGTATGTACACAACCAACAGATAAGGTCTCTAATTATTATCTACATCTTCAGTTTGCATGTTAACATTCGTAGTTATCCAACGTGATCACCAATGTTGGATTGTTACGGATCCCCTCCTTCGTTGTTATGTGTCTAGGATTCGATTCGTCTCTATAACTACGACCTCCTTTTCTTTTGATTAAACTTACTATAACAACTATTCAGTTAATTGTAAAGTGTTTTAATGAAAAATATTATTATTTTCTTTTTTTATAGTTTACGACTCGTATAACAAAATCAGATTGAAAAACATGGTGTTTTCGTATACGATATCAATGATAGAAAGAGGTGTGCGTATGGACAAATCACAAAATAATGAACAAGTCGTCGAACTGAAAAATCGATTCAATCAATTCATTGAAACATTAGAAGCAATTGAACCTGAACACACAGACCTGCAGGACATAGATCGCCTGATCATGTTACTCGATGAATTAGAAGAACAGATGGATAATTCGAAAAAATAACGTATACTAACGGGGGATTTTGAGATGTACATAGAGACAATTGAAAAGAGTATATATGAATTAGTTTGCGAAACGTCTACAAATTTGCCAAAAGATGTCCGACGCGCAATTCTTACCGCAAAGGAAAAAGAGAACAAAGGAACAAGCGCTGCAATGAGTTTGGATACGATTGCAAATAATATCAATATGGCAGATGATAAACTATCTCCAATTTGTCAGGATACTGGCCTTCCTACATTTAAGATTAAAACACCAATCGGGGTAAACCAATTGGAAATTAAAGCTGCAATTGTACGCGCTTTGGAGCTAGCTACGGAAAAAGGAAAGTTGCGTCCGAATGCTGTAGATTCATTGACTGGCGATAATAGTGGCAATAACTTAGGTATCGGGCTGCCCGTTGTAAAGTTTGAACAATGGGAAGAAGACTATATAGAAGCAAAGTTAATATTAAAGGGCGGCGGATGTGAAAACAAAAACATCCAATACAGCCTCCCTACTGAATTAGAAGGTCTTGGCCGTGCAGGACGCGACTTGGACGGTATTCGTAAATGTATCCTTCACTCGGTTTACCAGGCACAAGGACAAGGGTGTTCAGCTGGGTTTATCGGTGTTGGAATCGGTGGCGATCGTTCATCTGGATATGATCTGGCGAAAGAACAACTATTCCGCGATGTAACAGACGTTAATCCAGTTCCTGAACTTGCACAATTGGAAGACTACGTCTTAGAAAAAGCCAATCTCCTTGGAATTGGGACAATGGGCTTCGGCGGAGAAGCAACATTACTAGGATGTAAAATCGGTGTCATGCACCGCCTTCCTGCGAGCTTCTATGTATCTGTAGCATATAACTGCTGGGCATATCGTCGTATGGCAGTGAATATTAATGCAGAAACTGGCGAAATCATGGCCTGGCACTATAATGAAGGCGAGAAAATTGCATTCGAACAACCAGCTGAAGAAGCAAAATCCACTGCACGTATTGTACACTTGCAAGCACCTATTTCAGAAGAAGACGTACGTGATCTTCATGTTGGCGACGTTGTAAAAATTTCAGGCCGGATGTACACAGGCCGCGATGCGATCCATAAGCACTTAATGGACAACGACGCGCCAGTTGATTTGAATGGACAAGTCATCTATCACTGTGGACCCGTTGTTTTAAAGAACGATGAAGGCAAGTATGAGATCAAAGCAGCCGGCCCAACAACTTCTATGCGTGAAGAACCGTACCAAGGCGATATCATGAAGAAGTTCGGTATCCGCGCAGTGATCGGCAAAGGCGGCATGGGACCTAAAACACTTGCAGCTCTTAAAGAGCACGGCGGTGTATACTTGAACGGTATCGGCGGTGCGGCACAGTATTATGCTGACTGTATTAAAGAGGTAGAAGGCGTCGATTTGCTGGAGTTCGGTATTCCTGAAGCGTTATGGCATTTACGCGTAGAGGACTTCACTGCAGTCGTAACGATGGACTCACATGGTAACAGCCTGCATGCTGATATCGACAAGTCATCACTCGAGAAGCTCTCTCAGTTTAAAGAAAAAGTATTCAACTAATAAGCAAGCAGCGAACGAGAATTCTCATTCGCTGCTTTTTTGAATGAATTGATTTGCCTGAATAGTTGTCGGAGAGAGGATGCACTGTTGCGCTGCGTTCCAGGCGGACACGTTCGGGAGGGCCCGCGTTCACTTTTGACACGTTCTTAAGTTGGAGAGTGTACTTCAAGATCTTTTATCGCGCCTGATTTCGAACGCAAATTTAATTGTTGCTTGAACTTAACTTAGTTAGAAGTCTACACTAATTGTTTTGCTGCAATTCCTTCGTACACTCTCGGTCTACTTCCCTTCATTTATCAACTCCATCCAATATTTTGCTTGAATTAGACAAATAAGTAACACTTCTTATTCAGAAATGATATACTGTAGATAATAACTATTACAACTTCATATTTATTCTATTTAGATGCCCAAAAAGTCGATTCTACTACTGTAGAATCGACTTTACTGCTTTAATATGAGCTATGAAATTGAAATTCATTATCAATTAGGAGGAGAATACATGACAACACTTGCAAAAGAACAACCTGAACAGACGATTGACTGGTCTGCACGTCTAGAATTAATCGCCGCTATATTATCTGGGATTATCATTCTTACCGCATGGGCTTTGGGGAAAAATGGCGTAGAATCCTTTTCTGTCTCGCTGTATATCATAGCGTTTCTGATTGGTGGTTACGCCAAAGCCAAGGAAGGTATTGAAGAAACAATAAAAAATAAGGAACTGAACGTTGAGATGCTGATGATTTTTGCAGCCATTGGTTCAGGAATTATCGGATACTGGGCTGAAGGTGCAATTCTGATTTTTATCTTTGCAATTAGCGGGGCACTAGAAACTTACACTCTCAATAAAAGCCATAATGAAATATCTTCGTTGATGGAATTGCAGCCTGAGGAAGCGTGGTTGATCCTTGAAGACGGCAGTGAGAAAAAAGTATCTACTGACTCTTTATCGATTGGCTCTGTTTTGCTCGTTAAACCAGGTGAACGCATTCCGGTCGATGGCAAAGTATTAAGCGGTATCACTTCGATTGATATGTCAGCTATCAACGGGGAATCTATCCCGGTGACAAAGCAGGAAAACGATGAGTTATTTGCAGGAACCGTGAATATCAGCGGTGCAATTCGCATGACCATGACGAAACCTAGTTCCGAGACGTTATTTCAAAAGATTATCACGATGGTACAAAACGCGCAAAGCGAAAAGTCTCCTTCTCAACAATTTATCGAGCGTTTTGAAGGGTCTTATGTAAAGATTGTGTTGGCGGCTGTTGTGATTATGATGTTCTTACCCCACTTCTTGTTTAACTGGGATTGGACTACAACGTTCTACCGTGCAATTGTTTTGCTAGTCGTCGCTTCCCCTTGTGCGTTGATGGCTTCCATTATGCCTGCTACGCTAGCGGCTGTTTCCAATGGCGCTAGAAAAGGTGTGTTATTTAAAGGCGGCGTTCATTTAGAACACTTAAGTACATTGCAAGCATTCGCTTTTGATAAAACAGGTACCTTGACGAATGGAAAACCGATTGTGATGGATTTCATCGTTCGAGAAGGTGCTGATATGAAAGAGACGCTTGCTTTATTTGCAGGCGCGGAGTCACTCTCTAATCACCCGTTGGCAAAAGCCATTATCAATTACGCGACAGAGCATGGTGTAGAACCTGAACGCAACCTCCATATTGAAGACATTCCCGGATTTGGTATTAAAGCCGAGACCGATCATGGCGATATTCTAATCGGTAATCCAAAATTTGTTGGAGTAGAGTCAGTGGAAGAGTTCCAAGACAATGTGGCGGTATCGCTTGCGAATGAAGGTAAAACTGTCATTTTCATGAGAGACGAACAAGGAATTGTAGCGTTAGCTGCTTTACAAGATACATTACGAAAAGAAGCTATTTCTGCGATTAAATCTCTGCAATCTCTAGGACTTCGTACAGTTATGTTAACTGGCGATAATGAAAAGACCGCCCATGCAATTGCGGATGAAGTAGGTGTCGATACGTACGTAGCAGAATGTCTACCCGAAGAGAAAGTCGTTCAGCTTAAGTATTTATTGAAAGAATACGGTACAGTAGGTATGGTAGGAGACGGCATCAATGACGCTCCTGCACTGGCTACCGCTACTTCGGGCATTGCGATGGGTGAAGGAACAGATGTAGCATTGGAGACAGCCGATGTTGTTCTCATGCAAAACGACTTGAATCGCCTATCATATGCCATAAAGCTTTCGAGAAAAATGCAACGAATCGTTAAACAGAATGTCTTCTTCTCGATAGCTGTCATTTCAATCCTCATCATCGCTAACTTCATGCAGGTAGTGGATCTGCCTCTTGGTGTCATTGGACACGAAGGAAGTACGATCTTGGTTATCTTAAATGGATTACGGATGCTTAATAAAATAGAGTAAAATAAAAAGAGGCTGGGACATAACTTAAAAAAAAGTCCGTTCCCCTACGCTACAAAAGGCGCGCTTTCCGCGGGGCGCGCTTGAGCCTCCTCGTCGCTGGCGCTCCTGCGGGGTCTCAACATTCGCGCTGAATCCCGCAGGAGTCGGCCTTTTTCCGCTTCGGTACACTCTTGATTACTAACTAATTAAACTTTATAAATAATTTTTAATGAATTAAAAAAGGTATGAAGGTGTCTTCTCCTTCATACCTTTTGAGGTTTTGTCTCAGCCTCTTTTATTTATCTGGTTTGTTGTTTATATTCTTGACGATTTTTCACGACTGAATTGATTGTACCTCCCAGCAATAAAATGATAGCTGATAAGTATAACCACATGATTAATACGATAATCCCAGCGATACTACCATACGTATTAGTGTAGCTTCCAAAATTACTAATATAGAAAGAGAAGCCTAGTGATGTAACGATCCATCCTATTGTCGCGAAAATAGCTCCAGGAAGTATTCCTTTAAAATGCAACTTTACACTTGGTACTAGCCAATATAGTAATGAGAATACCGCAAAAATCAGCAATGGTGGAATGAGGAATCGTACCAAATTCCATACAGTCAGGAACGTCTCTTCCAATCCTAAGAATGTGAAGATCAAATGCCCGATTGGTTGACCGAATATCGGTAACACTAACGCGACGATTACAGTCATGACTAACATAATCGTAAACACAATCGACAATCCTTTTGAAACGAAAAAGTTTCTATCTTCTTCAACTTCATATGCTTCATTTAATCCTTTTGTTACTGCACCCATGCCTTTAGACGCAGACCAGATTGTAGCCAAAATTCCGATTGATAGTAATCCTCCACTTTTGTTATCCAGTACTTCAGAAAGTGTTCCTTCAATTAGTGAAGCTGTCCCTTCTGGCGCATACTCTCGAATAAATAAGAAGATTTGGCTTTGGTCTAACTGTAAGTACGGCAGTAGTGTAAAAAGAAAGATTAATAGAGGGAATAAAGACAATAGGAAAAAGAAAGCTAACTGCGAACCAGCCGCTGAAATATCCAATTCTTTCATTCGGATAATCAATTGTTTGAAAAATCCGCTCGTAGTTGTCGGATCGAAATCCTCTTCTTCCCCGTCTTTTATATCTTTGATGAATTCTTTCACTTTTTCAGTTTGAGACTCGTCTCCGTTTTCAGCATTTGAAGAAGGGGCACTTTTTTGTCTATCCAACTGATGTGTCCCCCTTTCATTTACTGATTGTATTGTTATTTTTTCTCGAGTGGAATCACGTTTTTTTTTTGGATCATCGGAGGCAATGAAGCATCCCCTTCTGTTGAAACAGAAGATGCAGCTGTAGAATTATCCACGATGATTTGCTCGTACTCTGATTTAGATTCTGTAATTGCTTCCTTTGTATCCGCAAACATTTCTTTCACTTGCGGAGTCAGCGTCTTGATTTCATCGACCTGTGATTTGATGTAATTTACATCACCTTTCACTTGATCAACAAGAGTTTGCACTTTTTCTTTTTTCTGTTGGAACTCATTTTTTACAATATCCGGATTTTCTTTGTAATATAATACTTTTTCATATGATGTTCTGGCTGTCGTCACTGTATGCTGCCGTGTTGCACGGTCCAGCATACTAACTGCAGCTCCAAGTAATGCCCCGCCTAATACATATCTTCCAAATTTACTTGAACCCATACATTTTTCGCCTCCTTATTCACGTTTACGTCTCACTTCATTATACCCATATTGCAACTTGCCAAACAATCTTTGTTACACTTTATTCAAAAAAAGCTTGACGAAACGTTCTATTTTTTAGATTATTAACAATAACATGTAAATAACAGAATCTACTGAAAGGGGTTGGTTCTCGCAATCTTGGGAACGGATACTAACATCATAGAGAAATTGGGGGGATGAAATGGAAAAGATCGAGAATTTCTTGACTACTGCGTCCGATTTAATATGGGGACCGCCACTGCTCATTTTATTAATTGGTACCGGAATTTATTTAACACTACGTTTAACATTTATTCAATTAAGATTACTGCCTTATTCACTGAAGCAAGTTTTTTCAAGGAAGCATGATAAAAAAGCAGATGGTGACATTTCACAGTTCCAGGCTCTAATGACTGCGATGGCCGCCACAGTCGGTGTCGGTAATATCGTCGGCGTTGCATCTGCTGTTGTAGCAGGTGGACCAGGGGCGATTTTCTGGATGTGGCTTGCAGGGTTCTTCGGTATGGCAACAAAGTACAGTGAGGCAATCTTGGCTGTTAAGTACCGCGTCAAAGATTCCAATGGCTTGATGGCTGGTGGACCGATGTACTATCTGGAACATGGTCTAAAGCAAAAATGGCTCGGCGTACTATTTGCGATATTCGGTGCATTGGCCGCGTTCGGAATTGGGAACGGAACACAATCTAAAGCAGTAGCAGACGTAATGAAAAGCACTTTTGATGTGCCACACTATATTACAGGAATTGCATTGGTACTATTCGGTGCACTTGTTATTCTTGGAGGTATCAAATCAATCGGTCGTGTGACGGCATTTTTCGTACCGATCATGGCACTATTCTATTTCTTTGCTGGTGCGATTGTTATGGTATTGAACATTGAACAAGTTCCAGCAGCATTCGGTCTGATTTTCACAGACGCATTCACAGGCCAAGCAATTGCCGGTGGTGCAATCGGTACCGTAATCCGATTCGGTGTCGCGCGAGGACTCTTCTCTAATGAAGCAGGTCTCGGTTCAGCGCCAATTGCAGCTGCTGCTGCACGTACAGATATGCCTGGACGTCAGGCTCTTGTTTCAATGACACAAGTATTATTCGATACGTTAGTCATTTGTTCAATTACAGGTGTCACAATTGTTATGAGTAATAAATGGCAGGATAAATCCATTGATGCTGGTTCTTTGACAGCAGAAGCGTTTGGCTCATTCCTTGGTGGTATCGGGCCGATCTTAGTATCAATAGGACTTGTGTTCTTTGCTACATCTACCATTTTAGGTTGGAGTTATTATGGAGAGAAGTGCTTCCAATATCTCATCCCTAATCGCGCTGCAGTCCTTGCTTATCGAATAATATTCGTAGCATTCATATTTGTAGGGGCGACTGCATCACTTGACCTTGTATGGATTTTAGCAGATGTATTAAATGGCTTAATGGCGATTCCAAACTTAATTGGATTGCTCGGTTTGTCTGGTGTTGTCATTATGGAGACACGACGTTTCAAGAAGAAAATTGACGAAGAACGTGAAGCAGCCCGTAAGTAACACTTCTCAGTGCGGTTGACAGCTTACCGCTTTCATGAAATGATTGTTTTCATTAGAGGAAAGGCGGTAAGAATATGGATTTGTCTTCAAAATCACCTGAGAATGTCTCATACATGATCGAACAGATTAAAGAAAAACTACGCATGGTAAATGTGGATGCGATGAAGCCCGAAAACTTCAGTACAGAGCAATATGAAGATTTGTACTATATGTACAAGACGGTCATGAAACGCGACAACATCACACCGAATGAAATGCAAGCAATTGCGGCCGAACTCGGTTCTTTGCGCAAATAAAAAAGCGACTCCACTTGGAGTCGCTTTTTTATTGCGGTGTGACGGGTGTGCCATCTTTTAAGACCAGTGGCTGAATGAGTACTTCCACTCTTCGGTTTTTACTGCGATTTTCTATCGTATTGTTCGGAACAATTGGCTTATACTCTCCGTATCCTTTCGCACTGAAAAGATTCGGGTCGACTTCATTGTCTGCCACAATGATTTTAAGAAACTCTACAGCACGCATAACGCTTAACTCCCAGTTGGATGAATACTCTGCATTGTTGATAGGAATGTTGTCTGTATGACCTGTGATGACCACCTGGCGAGGCCTATCCAGTGTTAGCAACCGAGAGATATCATTTGCCAGTCTTTTATACTCTGGAGTAATTTTTGCTTCTCCTGATTTAAACAGCACACTGTCACGAATTGTGAGCAATAAGCCTTCACTTGTCATTTCAGTCTCAAACTGGGTCTCTAATTCATTCACAGCAATATACTCGTCCAAATCATCTTGCGTTTCTCCCAAGGATTGCTGATCTTCCATATATGAGGAGTTCTCATCAAGCTCCCCTACTGAGTCGTGTGGAACAGGGGTAGTGGTTGGCGCGCTCTCACTCATGATTCCGCTACCACTTTCAAATATTTCGCTGAATACTTTAGAGACTTCTGCAAATCGTCCCTCATCTACTGAACTCGTAGCAAATAATACGATGAATAATGCTAGTAATAATGTCAAAAGATCGGCGTAAGGTAATAGCCAGGACTCATTAATATGTTCAATTTCGTGCTTCTTTTTCTTACGCTTCTTCGCCAACTTTACCAGCTCCTTCGCTACCATCAATAGCTAGCTTCTTCCGGTCTTCTACAGAAAGATAAGATGCCAATTTTTGTTCGATGACACGCGGTGCTTCCCCTTCCAATACGGAAAGAATTCCTTCAATCACCATTGTCCTCTGACGGACTTCTTCTTTTGATTTTCGTACAAGTTTATTGGAGAACGGATGCCATAAGACGTATCCCGTAAAAATCCCAAGCAATGTCGCAATAAATGCAGCAGAAATCGCGTGACCTAACGCATCGATATTATTCATGTCTTTTAGTGCGGCAATCAGTCCTACAACAGCACCGAGAACCCCCAAAGTAGGAGCATATGTACCGGCTTGCGAGAAGATCAGTGCACCTACTGAATGCCGCTCCTGCATCGCCTCCACCTCTTCACTTAATACATCACGAATATAATCGGCATTCTGACCGTCAATCGCCAAACCCAAACCATTTTTCAAAAACGGATCATCAATTTCATCTGTTTTTGCTTCCAAGGCAAGTAACCCTTCTCGACGAGCAATATCAGCCCAAGAAGAAAATAGACGGATTAATTCTGCATCCGATGCAAGCTTTTGCTGAGTAAAAATAATTTTAAATAATTTAGGTACCTTTTTTAATTCATTCATCGGGAATGCGATGACAACAGCGGCAATCGTTCCTGCTATGATGATTAGAATAGCCGCCGGGTTAAGTAATGCATCGGGCGTTACCCCTTTAAGCGTCATCCCGACGAGGAGAGCTGCAAATCCTAATACTAAACCTACAATTGTGGATAAATCCATGTATAAAGCCTCCAAATACTACATTCTTCTTATTATTTCGGTTGATTTCTGATGTTGTTTAGGGAAAACTGTCGACTATTCTTAGGGAGTTAAGAGTATTTCATCCTATCCCGATTGCATTATCGTTGCGAACTGTGAACTTCACTTGTTAGAATTGTCACATTACGTAAAAAGGAGATGTCATGATGAATCAATTTCAAAATCAACTTTCCAATTATGCCGACTTAGCTGTAAAGGTGGGTGTAAATATTCAACAAGACCAATATCTATTCATCAGCGCTTCTACTGAAAATACTTCATTTGTTCGATTGATCGTTGAAAAAGCTTATGATGCAGGAGCACGACAAGTCTTCGTAGACTGGATCGATGATGTCGTCACACGTCTACGTTATGAAAAAGCACCAGCGGATTCGTTTTCTGAGTTCCCTACGTGGAAACAGATGGAGCGTGAACAGCTAGCTGAAAAAGGCGCTGCTTTCATGTCAATCGTATCGCAAGACCCTGACTTATTAAATGGTATCGAATCCAGTAGAATTCGCGATAATCAGAAAGCCTCCAGCACTGCGCTTAGCAAGTTCCGCCAAGCTATGCAGGCAGATAAATTCAGTTGGACAGTAATTGCTGCACCTTCGACAGCATGGGCAGCTAAAATTTTCCCTGAACTACCTACGGAAGAACAAGTACCCGCTCTATGGGATTCTATTTTACGTGCTGTAAGGGCTGATCAGCCAGATCCAGTGCAGGCATGGAAAAAGCACAATGAAAACTTGCATGAAAAAGTAGATTATTTGAATGGTAAACATTACCGTAAACTTCATTATACAGCTCCAGGCACCGACTTAACAATAGAATTACCGGAAAAGCACTTATGGTGTGGGGCCGGTAGTGTCAATCAGGCAGGGCATGAGTTCATGGCCAATATGCCAACTGAGGAAGTCTTTACGGCACCGTTGAAAACTGGAGTGAATGGTTCTGTTACTAGCACTAAACCACTTAGCTATGCAGGAACAATTATCGAGGACTTCACGCTTCAATTTAAAGATGGCAAAATCACAAACGTTACAGCTACTCAAGGCGAGGAAATTCTGAAACAACTTGTCGATACTGATGAAGGCTCACATTTCCTTGGCGAAGTAGCACTAGTTCCGCATGACTCACCTATTTCTAATTCGAATGTGTTATTCTATAATACATTATTTGATGAAAACGCTTCGAATCATTTGGCCATTGGAAGTGCCTACGCATTTTGCCTAGACGGCGGGAAAGAAATGGAATCCGAACAACTACAGGCTAATGGATTGAATCAAAGCTTAACACATGTCGACTTCATGATTGGATCTGAAAAGATGGATATTGATGGAATACTAGAAGACGGAACAGTAGAGCCTATTTTCCGTAACGGTAATTGGGCATTCTAAAATCCGTCACTTTTCATCCGAAGTTTACAGAAGCTCTTAATATTTTCTTGAAAATCATGTATAATAGATAAGAGAACATAATACATTTCAGAAAGAGGGGCTTTCAAATGGCTTTAATGTATACAACAGTTATCGGTTACATGGTTGTTCTTGGACTTGCATCCTTGTTTACGATGCACTTCTTATCTGGATCAATGGATTCAAACGACTCCATTACTATTGATCCGAAACCAGAAGGCAGAAACTAATTTTTCAATTCCAGTTTTAATGGAAGTGGATTTCATGATTAGAGTTGCCTAAAATGGCGACTCTTTTCTTTTACATACTATAAACAGTACGGAGGAGATTAAAGCAATGACATCATTATCCGAAATCATGATTTATAACAAAGGCTTCGTTGAGGAAAAAAAGTATGAGGAATTTTCCACTACGAAATTTCCTAATAAACGGATTGTCATCCTTACATGTATGGATACCAGATTAATCGAGCTTCTCCCTAAAGCAATGAACTTGAAGAATGGCGACGCTAAAATCATTAAAAGTGCTGGCGCGATTATTACATCACCTTTCGGCGGTTTGATGCGAAGTATATTAGTTGCCGTTTATGAATTACAAGCAGATGAAATATACGTGATCGGTCATCATGATTGCGGCATGAGCTCTATCAACACGGATCACATTATAGGAAACATGATTGACCGCGGTGTTGATCCGAACATGTTCAAAACATTGAAGTATTCCGGTATCGAGATGGAAAAATGGTTGCACGGTTTCAGCGATGTGACAGAGAGCGTGAAAAAGAGTGTGGACGCGATCCGCAACCACCCTCTCATCCCAACCGACGTAAATGTTCATGGTCTTGTAATCGACCCTGCTAACGGCAAGCTGGACGTTATTGAAGATGGTTACGAAGCACAAGAATTGTCTCAGTAAAATAGCTTTTAGAAAAACCGGTCTCTTCTACACGAAGGGCCGGTTTTGTTTGTTGATGGAGAAGTGGACTTTAGGAGCTTTAGAGTGGTTCCGGGTCGACTGTGAGCGCTCGTGGCGAGGGTATGAGCGGTTTCCAGGTGACATAGAGCAGTTGACTGGTTAGATAGAGCAGGTACCCGTTTGATAGAGCGGATAGTCATGAACTAAGAGCGCTTACACCAAACGTTGAGCGTAACACGTCCACACCGCCATCAAACCTCAAAAATCAAGAAAAACCAGCATCTTCTATTCGAAGAGCCGGCTTTTCCATATAATCATCCACTTTTCCAAAAGGGTCTTACCCTTTCAATAATCCCCTTCCACAATGGCATACATATAATGATCTTCCCACACACCATTAATGAACAGCAATTGACGCAATAATCCTTCACGCTGGAATTGTGCTTTTTCCAATACTTTCACTGAACCTACATTACGAGGTGATACATATGCTTCCACCCTATGCAGATTCACTTTTTCAAACGCAAATTGATTAATGAGTGAGACTGCTTCAGTACCAATACCTCTTCCAGTTTGCCGCTGATCAATGGAATACCCCACAAAACCACTGGAAAACGGTAACCGTTTAATACTATACAATGAAATTTGGCCAATGATCATACTTGTTTCCGAATCAAAAATTCCGAAGTTGTATTCTCGTCGGTCACGCATTTGATAAAGAGATTCCCGAATTTTATCTCGTTGCATTGCTACCGTGTAGTACGTATTATCATGTCTTGGTTCAAATTCTGTCCAGTATTCCTTATTGGCAATAAGTAGCTGGGTGAATTGGTACGCGTCATCTTCCGTGAGTATTCGTAGGTAGCATTGCTCCCCTTCGAGTAAAATCATTTGTCCTCATCCTTTTCGAAGCATTCTGTTCTTATCTTCTACTTTATCCAATCGGTGCGAATGAAATGAAGAATCAGTTCTAGTTATCTGAATTCATTAGTTCTTATTATAGATTTTTTACATGTACAAGACAATAGAATGCCACATTTTCTCATTTGTAAAGGAATATTCATACTTTCCGACTCCATCGATCCGTAATCTCTGTATACTATTGTTCAGGAGGATTTTATCATGCTAAGAATTATTTTGATGGTACTCTCGCTACTCATCATGATTGGAACTCATATCGCTGCAAATTTAATCCCACTTAACGGACTGACTACTTGGGAAATTGCTAATCGGGTACCGGTTCTATTCATGCCTGCAGAGTACGTTTTTTCAATTTGGATAGTGCTAGATTTGTTACTTGTCTGTTGGCTATACATGTTTTCCAAAACAGTAGCTAGACTTTCATCATCTGTCGCCAATTTACGTGCAATCTCGTTCTCGGTCAGCTGTTTTTTAAATATCGCATGGCTATTATTATGGCATTATAGTTATTATTATTGGGCCATCGTCAGCGTAATTGCTTTATTAATTTGTTTACTCGTGTTGTATTTCAGTTATGCAAAAATAGAGGGAACGAATCGCGAACGACTTCCGATCTCGGCTTACATGGCATGGATCTTCATCGCTGTTATCGCGAATTCTAACTATGCTTTCAAATTCCACGATTGGACAGGATGGGGTTTGAGTGATCCACTATGGACAGTATTGTTCTTGACTCTCACTACAGCGATTGCCCTACATTTTATGTATCACTACCATGACTCTATGTTTAATTTAATTATCATTTGGTCTTTCATCGGTATTGCAATAAAAAATGGAACCGATGAACTATTTGTTTCAACAGCCGCTTTATTTCTTTCCGCGGTAATTGGTTTTATACTATTTATGGGTCAGCGTTTTTCAAAGCCCAAACAATTATAACACGGTGCCAATTAGGCAGCCGTGTTTTTTTCGTGATTATACCGTAAACTAGGGTATAGGTTAGAGTGTGGACTATCATGCTAAAGAGTGGAGGTTACGCTATGTCAAATTCAAAGTTATTGTCGTCACTTAGTTATTTTAGTGTCTTTTTCGCCCCCCTTCTACTGCCAATCATCATTTATTTCGTTGCGGATGAATTCGAAGTTCGCCGTCATGCAAAAAAGGCACTCGTTTCACATATCATCCCTATGGTATTACTAATTGCTGGCTTCATTATTATGTCCTTTTCGATTTTTTCCTTTAATTCCGATAGCTTGACAAATGCAAACAGCAATATGATGTTCTGGGGATTCATTCCTGTGTTATTCATCACTTTATATAGTTTATTGTTTGTAATCGTCTTGATTTGGAATGTCTATCAAGGTGTAAAAGTCCTGAAGTAAGGAATGGAATGAACAAGCTAATCATTAAAAAAACAATAATAAAGTATGATATAGTAGAATTGAATAAATTGTACGGAAGAAGGGACTTGTGAACATGATTGTAAAAAATGATGAAGAATTAGAGGGGTTACGGGCAATAGGTAAAATTGTTGCAGAAATCCGTGAAACGTTGAAAGAAGCTACGGTACCTGGCATCACAACGAAAGAACTTGATGATATGGCAGGTCGTCTGTTCGCTGAAAAAGGTGCGGTTTCTGCTCCTATCGACCAGTATGACTTCCCTGGCTATACATGTATCAGCGTCAACCATCAAGTAGCGCATGGCATTCCAGGAAGCTACGAGATCCAAGACGGTGATCTTGTGAATATAGATGTTTCCGGATCAGCTGGCGGCTATTTTGCAGATACGGGTATTTCATTCGTGGCAGGTACACCTGACGAGCAAAAACAGAAGTTATGCGATGTAGCAAAATCAGCTTTGGACCGCGCATTATTGAAAGTAAAAGCAGGTTCTAGTTTGAATCAAATCGGTAAAGCCGTGGAGCGCGAGGCGAAAGATCATGGCTTACATGTGATTAAAAATTTAACCGGTCACGGAATTGGTACGTCTCTTCACGAAGAGCCTCAGCATGTTCTGAATTATTATGATCCTTGGGATAAAACATTATTGAAGGATGGTATGGTTCTGGCAGTGGAGCCATTCGTTTCGCAGGCGGCTGAGCATGTGATTGAATTGGATGACGGTTGGACATTTGTTACGCCTGATAAGTCATTAGTTGCCCAAATTGAGCATACGATTGTCGTGACGAAAGATCAGCCTATAATTTTGACTCAACTTGATTGATAGTGGAAATGAGTGTGTGCGGACGGTTCCGTGCACACTCATTTTTATGTTACAAAGTTTTGGTTAATAGATATAGTAGTAAAAAGAAAAGACTGAAGAAAAGCCTCCTCATACCCCGGCAGTCTTCAGTCTTTGCATATCATCGTTTGGATGTTTCGTTTTATTATTTCTTTTTCTTAACTTTCGGCTTTGATTTCTTTGGTGCCGCTTTTTTCATTTCTTCCACTGTCTTGGAGTTTCCTTCGATCAGTTGTCCGTTGTACCAAACTTTTTGAACGGTTTTGATGCCTTTGGAAACTTTACGGTAGTCGCGTTCTTCCGAGTAAGATAGGAGTGTTAGGACTTCTCCGTCTGCTCCTGCACGGCCCGTTCTTCCTGATCTGTGCACGTATTGCTCGGCCGTGTGCGGTACGTCGACATGGATGACGTGTGTCAACCCTTCGATGTCCAATCCTCGCGCTGCTAAGTCTGTTGCAATCAGTATGCGAATAGTACCTTTTCTGAAGTCTTCTAACGTTTTCTGGCGATCTAGTTTCTTCATATCAGAGTAAAGGACTGCAATTGGTGCATCATTGTAAAGTAGTTTTAGCTCTTTCATGCGCAATTGATCTACATTATTCATGAATGTTAATGCGCGCACGCCTGATATTGCAGAGATTCCTCGAAGTACATCGGTCTTTTTGCGTTCATCCACTTTTACATAGGAATGAATTACTTGACCACTATTTGGAATCTCATCCGCATTGACTTGTAAACGAATTGGATCCTTCATCATTTGCTTAGCAACCAGTTCGATTTCATCTGTAATTGTAGCGGACACAACGGCCAACTGACGTTCAGGATTCGCTGCTTCAATCAAGCTTTTCACCAGTACTCGATATTCGCGCGACAAAAGTTGATCTCCTTCATCAATAACCAAGTATTTTATATCATACATTTTCAGCTTTCTTTCTCTTACTAGTTCATTTAATCTGCCTGGTGTACCGACTACAATTGTCGGTTTTTTCTTCAGCCTTTCGACTTGACGTTGCATGTTTGCACCACCAATCAGCTGTGTTACGGTAACTGGAGTACCTTCCACCAACTCGCGTATCACATTGACGATCTGCATGGACAGCTCTTGTGATGGTGTGATGATTAACGCTTGTGTCTTCGGTAGATTCCCATCAACCATTTGAATCACAGGTAATGTATAGGCAAGTGTTTTACCTGTCCCTGTTGGTGATTCCGCTACTATATCTTTACCAGACAACATCTCGGGTATCATTTGAGACTGAATCGGCATAGGTTGTTTAAATTTCCATTTTGTGCGTAAAGATTCATTCAGCTCATCTAAAAAATTCATTCGGTTCACTCTTTTCTATAGTTGAGGATTTCAACCGGTTATTTTTTTTGAAGCTTCTTTTTCAACTTCTGAATTTTAGGCACTACTTTTACAAATAGGTTATAAATGAACGGTTTGTATACTTTATCGATTTCACCGATAAATTCTGTCACTCCGTCCACCTGACAAAAACTGTTTTTAAAATTATATAAGCCATCCTGCTCACTGTCGAGTACAAATACCCCACCAAGATCATACTGTTCCGCTCCGATTTCCAATCCCCACTTCATCATTTCATAGTTCATAAGATAACTTGGATTTAGATTGCGCTTCGTGTTGGAACTGCCCGCATATAAGTAATACAACTTCCCATTATAATTAATAGTTATAGCACCAGCTAAATAGTCGTCTTCGTGCTTTGCTATATAAATGCGTAAATCATCGAATGCTTCTCGCATTTTGACGAAATAATCATATGATCGAATGGAGATCTGATTACGAACAGACATTTCTTCATGAATTTCAAAGAACTTCTTTAAATATTCATCACTGCGTGAATAGGAAATCTCCACACCTTTACGTGCAGAGCTTCGGATTTTACTTCTCGTTCTGCTACGGAACTTAAGCATTAAAGAATCTTCATCTTCGTCAGTCAATTTAACAATCATATTATAACGGGGCTGTATTAAATCTTCTTTACCCGCGCCTTCGTTGCGTACTATGTAACCCGCATCACGGTATAGCTTGTCCAATTCATCTGTATAAAGTTGTTCTGGGTCCATTTTTAATGCAAAGGCTTTATGTTTTTTTACAAGCACCTCTGCCTCTTGAATCAATTCTGCAACCAACTTCTGATTATGTAAATCGCAAATAGGTCCACGTGGTGCATATAGTAAGGAAAATCCGCCTGGCACTTTCCGTATCAATAAGGACATAGCGGCTACAATTTCTCCGTCCCGTTCTACATATACTTGCTCATTACCCCAGTCGTCTTTCACATTTGCCCAATTGGGATCTTGTGTAATTGAACGAAATGGAGAATTTCTCATAAACGTTTCATACCTTTTTACATCTTCCGCATTGCTTTTATCTAAAATCGGCACTGCTCGAACACTCCTTACATTACTATGACTCCGTACAATTTCCGTTTTAATCGTTTGAAAATCTTAAAGAACCGCACAGCCACAGCTCTATTAAGTGTAGCCTACTGTATTTTTCAAGTCAAGAATCGAAGAGTAGTTACCTGTCATTTACCAACGGAGTTTGGAAATTAAGTAATAAATTACTATTAATTGAGACAAGCTATTCCGTTATTAATTAGAATAGCCTATACTATAAAAAGGGGAGAAAGGTTTCATATAGCAAACATGCAAAAGGGGGCATTACATATTGAAAGGTTCAGTACGTAACAAGTTGATAGCGCTTGCAGCACTAGTTATTTTAATTCCATTATTAGCTGTTGGTATTGTCAATTACTTCGTAGCAAAGCAAGAACTTGAATCTGTTGGAGAAATGGGATTACAAAACGGGACGTATGCGATCCTAGACTTGATCGACGAGCTCAATGTTCAAGTAGAGAACGGTACAATAAGTTTAGAGGACGCCCAAAAACGAGCTAAAGACAAAATCATGGGACCTATGGCCACTGACGGTACTCGATCTTTAGAAAACCCAGCGAAATACGGGGAGAACTTCTACTTTTACGTAGTGGATGAGGAAGGCACTTTGCTCGTACATCCACAGAAAGAAGGAGAAAGTCTCTATGAAGCCAAAACAAAAGATGGTCGTTACTTTATTCGAGAGGTAATCTCAGAAGCTAAAAGCGGAGGTGGTTATG
This sequence comes from Sporosarcina sp. P2, assembly GCF_002743255.1. GTDB lineage: Bacteria > Bacillota > Bacilli > Bacillales_A > Planococcaceae > Sporosarcina. Next base: position 116,069 of record NZ_PDYY01000010.1, on the reverse strand, counting down.
TACAGTATGACTGGCCGTTGCCAAGTAACCTGAATGTTGAAGCGCCAAAAATCACGTACAGCCTACAAGATCCAAATTGGGGATGGATTATAGTGGCAGGAACCTACCTAGTAGACTTTAATGCTGGAGCGAAAAATGTTTTATGGTATACCTTACTATCAGTTATTATTTCTGTCGTGGTGGGTGTTACTTTATTCTCAATTTTCTCAGGACGTCTAACATCCTATATTAAGAATATCCGCCACATTACGGCTGAAATTGCGCAAGGTAAATTATCCGGAGAAGACATTCCGATCCGTTCGCGTGATGAGCTCGGTCATTTAGCTGAAAATGTTAATACAATGAAAAATAATCTGAATGAGATGGTCGGTCATACAAGACTTTCTTCAGACCGTATGAGAACCTCTTCCGAAACACTTAGCGCAATCACGGAAGAAGCGACTGCATCGGCTGACGAAATTCATAGCGCTATTTCTGAAGTATCTTCAGGATCAGTTGTGCAATCCGAAGAAGCAGATATCGCGATTACAAAAGTTAGTCAATTATCCACATTGATTTCCAATGCATCAGAGCAATATGAAAACGTTGTGAAAGAAATGCATAGCATGAACACTCTACAAAGTTCAGGTATGCAAAAGGCAGAGACTTTGGAAGAAAACTCTCAGAATTTCAACATCGTCATTAACGACTTACAAGGTAACTTCTCACAACTTGTATCTAGAATGAATGAAATACAAGCAATTGTCCAAACGATTTCCTCGATCTCAGAGCAAACGAACTTACTAGCATTAAACGCTAGTATTGAAGCCGCTCGCGCAGGAGAACATGGAAAAGGATTCGCTGTAGTAGCCAATGAAGTACGTCATTTATCTGAAGACACAAACGAGGCAACTGCGAGAGTTCGCGACCTGCTCGTGCATATTCGGAAAGATACGACGACTGCCGAGAACCAAATGAAACACACATTAGATTTGACAAGTCATCAAGAAGGTACGATTCTGGAAACTAAAAATGCTTTCGAACAACTATCCGATTCCATTCTCAACATCACATCGCTGTTGAAGACTATGGAAAATGATATGAATAGTATGGATGAAAATCGACAACACGTTGTTCAAGCAATTGATCAAATTGCAGCTGTCGCAACTGAATCAGCTGCTGCTACCGAACAAGTCAATGCATCCATCGATGAACAAAAAGCTGCAATCAGCACGATTATGCACGCTTCCCTTGATCTTCATACAGAAGCGGAGAATATGCACGACCTTGTTGATCGATTTAGCTAATTAGTTAAGTGAAGTAAAACATCCCTGCGCGTAGGCAGGGATGTTTTATTATTCAACAGCATTTTTATATTTCTTGTAATAGTTGATTTGGCGCATCAGTAAATACAATTTACGCTTCATATGTTTATCTTTACTATAGAATAAAGGATTACCATACTTTCCTGCTTTGATAAGTGACCGAATCTCTTTTTCCATAGGCGGATTATCGACAAACTTTTTTAATACTGCTTTCGGTACGACAGTGAATAGGAAATGATCATCTAGATATGTGAGGGGTTTTTCTTTCCCGTATACTAAGTCATCGACTAAATACTTCGCCATATTTTCACCGCATTGCGTAATATAATAACTTGAACGCCCTTGACGGATATTCACTTCAAACGCTTTAAATTTGCCATCGCGTTCATCGTATTTCAAATCGAAGTTCCCATAACCGACATAGCCAATCGCTTCAAGGAAGTTAGCTAATTTCGTCATAATTTCTTCATCATACCGCGTAATCAATGCTGTATAGTTTCCGATCGCCGTCATCGCACGTTCTTGTAATACCACCTGGGCCAATGTGATTAACTGCGCTTTACCATGCTGATCAGCGTAATATACAGCATCCCACATATACGTATCATCGCCTGGAATGAAATCTTGGATAATCAGATCTTCTGTGTATCCACTGGCTTTTACCATTTGGATAATACGATTGATTTCCTCATATGTATCGACTTTATAGATCTTCTGCAACCCTTCAAACGGATGGCGATAGTATTGAACACCATCGCTAGGCTTGATGATGACCGGGAACAGGACTTCCTCTGTAAATGGTTCATCAGATACACATGAATGGAAGTATGTAGAGGGTGTATCTATTCCATGCTCCGCGCATAATTCATAGAAATTTTTCTTAATATAGACGGCATTCATAATTTCTTCATCGATATAATTGAACAAGAAATCTTCTTGCAAAGCTTCTCGCTGCTCTATAATTAAACGGACATATAAATCGTCTGTTCCGACAAGTACTAATTTCTGATCAGCCGTGCGATACTTTTTAGCAATTTCACGTAAAAACTGGACGAATACTTTAGGATCATGCAAACCTGGATGTAATTCTTGGATATCTGTAATCGTACTATAGCTTGTGAAAGGCAATGATTCTCTACCTACAATTACAGGTTTAATGCCATATTCTTCATGAAATGAAATCGCCATATTATAGGCGTTAATGTTAGTTCCGACAATAATCGGGATAAAAGAATGCTTACTCATATATTCCTCCAACAGACGTTTTTCCATTTAGTGTAGTTGTACCGAATTCGTAAGTCAAGAAAGGACCGTTCTTCACTAACCATACGTTTTATAAACTTGATCATGAGTAGAATATAATTCCCAAGGATAAACTCGCGGCGCTTCCGAGGTAAATTGCATCATTTCCTTTGTTGTCGGATGTTCGAATTCTAGTTTGTGCGCCCACAACGCAATCTGTTCGCCACGCCTATTCATTGAACTTCCGTATTTCTGATCACCATAGAGTGGATGGCCTTCTGTGGCCATTTGTACTCGAATTTGATGTGAACGTCCTGTATGTAGACGTACACTTACCAAGCTGTGTTCAATTTTTTTATCAAGTACCTGATATTCCAAACTAGCTACTTTCCCTTCTGGATGATTTGGCTTCACACTATACACTTGATTTTTCAGACGATTCTTGTATAAATAGTGCTGAAGAGTAGATTGTTTTTTTCGAGGCACACCGCGGAGAACTGCTAAGTATTTCCGTTCAATGACGCCACGACGAAGCTGATCAGATAGACGAGATGCTGCTTTGGATGTTTTAGCAAATACCATCACACCGCCAACTGGACGATCAAGACGATGTACTAAGCCAAGATATACATTTCCCGGTTTTTGATAACGTCTTTTAATATCTTGCTTTAATATAGTCAATACGTCTAAGTCTCCGCTCTCATCTTTTTGCACCGGTACGTTGACCGGCTTTTCCACGACTAAGAGATGGTTATCTTCATATAGGATAGGTATCTTCATTTAATGGATGCCTCTTTTTTTATAAGTTCCAATAATGCCTGACAACCTTCAAGCACCAAGTCATATGTTTCCTGAAAATCACCCGTGAAGTACGGATCTGGAACGTCTTTTTGATGACTAGTCAAATCCAAAAAACGGAGCACACGCTGGTGGTCATGATCACCAAATATGTTATGAATATTTCGGACGTTTTCTTCATCCATTCCAATAATATATTCAAATTCCCCTGCATCTTTTATGTTCAACTGACGTCCAGCCATCCCATCTGCCGAAATTTGAAATTCCGCCAGTTTGGACAGCGTTCCTTCATGTGGAGCTTTCCCGACATGCCAATCGCTTGTTCCTGCCGAGTCTACTTCGATGTGATTCTCCAATCGTTCATCATGAATCATCTTACGAAATACACCTTCTGCCATAGGTGAGCGACAAATATTCCCGAGACAAACGAATAATACACGTATCATACGACTCTCTCCCTTTATTATATTTCTATTCTAGTATACATGATTCGATAAATTACTTCATTTTATGTATAATAATCAGCGGCAATTCCGAATACTACGAAATTTATATCTTATACAAGAGAATTAAGTCGTAATTAATATTTATTATTATTCTGTGATATAATAGGACTTAAATATCAATATCTAGGGAACGATATAGGAGAAAGGGGGTCTATCCTATGCATATTGTGTTTGAAAAAACATGGGAAGCTACTTTATCAGAGCAACAAAAACAGGCTTTTATTTATCAATATGAAGCTAAAAGAACTGTACATGAAGAATTTACAGCTACACCTATACTGATAAAGAGAAAACGTAATGGAGGAATAGTCGCTACGGTATTTTTGCAAAATAATCGCGATGAATTATTATCTATCCGTGAAGCTACAGTGTGTGTAGTAAATGAACGTGGAGAAACAGCGGCTGAGGAGACATTTTCACTGTCCCTCGATATTCCACCTTTCGCAGCAACGCCCTGGTCTTTCGTCTTTTTACCAACTTGTGTAGATTCCACTGAAGAACCGACTGATGGATGGAAGGTCACCGTAAAGTAATACATGAAGAAACAGCTGCTCCTTGTGGAACAGCTGTTTTTTATGTTAACTCAACATTATGGTGAACTTGTTGTACATCTTCTAAATCATCGAGTGCATCAATCATTTTTTCAAACTGTTCCTGCGCTTCTGCATCTAATGAAATTTCATTCTGCGCTATCATGGACAACTCTGCTACAGTAAAGTCCGTAATACCGGCTTGACTGAATGCTTCTTGTACTTCATGGAAATGGGAAGGATCAGCGTATACAACTACTTGCCCGTCTTCCTCCTCGATATCGTTTACATCAACGTTTGCTTCCATCAATAACTCCAATACTTCTTCTTCCGTTTTGCCTTCCACACCGATAATCGCAGCGGGATCAAACATATAAGCTACAGAACCACTCACGCCCATATTGCCCCCATTTTTACCAAATGCCGCACGCACTTCGGAAACTGTCCGATTGACGTTATTTGTCAACGCGTCCACGATGACCATTGAGCCATTCGGTCCGAATCCTTCGTAACGAAGTTCATCAAAGTTTTCCTCACCGCCACCTTTTGCCTTTTCGATTGCACGGTCGATGATTGCTTTTGGTACGCTGTACGTTTTTGCACGCTCGAGTACGAATTTCAGTGCTTGATTCGATTCGGGACTTGGATCTCCTGATTTTGCTGCCACATATATTTCACGGCCAAACTTTGCATAGATTCTACTTGTGTTCGCATCTTTAGACGCTTTCTTTTCTTTAATATTATTCCATTTACGTCCCATTGAGTACACACTTCTTCCTTTAGTTTTAATGGTTTGCTACTATTAAGTATACCAATTGCTTTTTTACATGAAAAGTAAAATGATAAATAGACGCGGGTAGACACCGCTGATCTTCGCCCCAAGTGGACATTGGTCTTTTGCTATTTTTCGCCTGTAACGAAGTGTGACTAGCATTAAATTCTTTCAATATACTGCCGCGAAGTACATACCGAAACTAGAAATCTTTTTGGAAGAACCACTATCCAGCCACGCCTGTCGCGGCGGCGTAGCGACGAGCTATCTACTAGCGCCAAAGTGAGGATAATGAACTCTCTACTTACACTGCTAGTGCTATACGAAACTTCTTTCATCCCCCTTAAGAAAAGCTGTTTTAAAAAAACACTATCCATTATTAGTTATTAATTACTATGCAACGGACCTTACACCAATTAATAGGCTCTACTATTTACGCAAATAAATTTTAATCCCTACTATTCTAATTTGCATTGACTATTTTTAATTGTCTGTTAAACTGTTAATAATATAACAGTTAGCGGGGGGATAAAATGATCACATTTGAATCGTGGAAAGATGCACCGGTCTTACCAGAGTTTAAAGCAGACTCCGAGACCAAAGGAGCTTCCGAAGTGTTGCAATGGGCTTATGATCACTACGGAGAAAAGCTAGTCTATGCTTGTAGCTTTGGTATTGAAGGAATTGTATTGATTGAACTGATTTCACGCGTGAAGCCCGATGCCAAAATTGTTTTCTTAGACACGAATTATCATTTCCAAGAAACGTATGACACGATAGAAAAAGTGAAGAAGCGTTATCCTCAACTTCAAATCCATTTGCAACAACCTGGATTGACTATTGAAGAACAGTCAGATCAATATGGAATAGATCTTTGGAAAACCAATCCAAACCAATGCTGTGATTTGCGAAAAATTAAACCATTGGAAGAAGCGATTGCCCCTTCCACTGCTTGGATATCAGGATTACGTCGGGAACAATCTGCCATGAGAAAATCTACGGAGTATCTAAATGTAGATAACCGTTTTAAGAAGATTAAAGTGTGTCCGCTGATTCATTGGACATGGAAAGATGTTTGGCGTTTCGCCCACACACATGAACTGGACTATAATATACTTCATGATCAAGGCTACCCGAGTATTGGGTGCACAAACTGTACAAAACCAGCATTTACTGAAGAAGATATGCGTTCTGGACGCTGGACTGGTAGTGGTAAGACAGAATGTGGACTGCATACGTAAATTTTTTTAACTTAAACCCTAGTATTTCTATATGACTTATTAAAATGAAGAGGATAGGTGTTTACAAATGATAACAATACAACCACATGGCGGTAAGTTAGTTAATTTATATGATCCCACTCTCTCCACTAAGGGATTGCACAAAATAGTCTCAATTGATGCCACATCAGTAAGTGATTTGGAATTAATCGCAACGGGTGCATACAGCCCGCTAACTGGATTTTTAACTTCTGAAGATTATCACGCTGTCGTCAATGATACTCGTCTTGCGGACGGTACGATATGGAGTTTACCTATTACGCTACCCGTAAAAGATAGTTCGCCTTATTCCGTAGGCGATACGGTTTTACTCGACTATCAAGGTGATATATACGGCACACTTGAAATTACGGATATCTTCGAACCTGATCAACAAATTGAAGCAGAAAAAGTTTATAAGACAGCTGACAGAGCACATCCGGGTGTAGCGAAATTACTTGATCGTGGCCATATCTATCTTGGCGGACCGATTAAACTGATTAGACGAATAGAACAGAAAAATTTTGCTGAGTTTTATTTTGATCCTTCTGAAACTCGTCAAGCATTTGAAAATAATGGTTGGAAGACGGTTGTCGGATTCCAAACGCGTAATCCTGTGCATCGTGCGCATGAATATATTCAAAAAACCGCACTCGAAATCGTAGACGCACTTTTGCTCAACCCGCTAGTTGGTGAAACAAAGTCTGACGATATTCCCGCTGATGTACGGATGGAGAGTTATCAAGTATTACTGCGTGACTACTACCCTGAAGATCGCGTGAAGTTGGCTGTCTTCCCTGCCGCAATGCGTTATGCAGGACCACGCGAGGCAATTTTCCATGCTATTGTGCGTAAAAATTATGGTTGTACACACTTTATTGTCGGCCGTGACCATGCAGGTGTTGGAAATTATTATGGTACTTACGAAGCACAAGAAATTTTCTCGAACTTTACAGCGGAAGAAATCGGCATCACGTTACTGTTCTTTGAACATAGTTTCTTCTGTAAAACTTGCGGCAATATGGCAACACCTAAAACTTGCCCGCACTCCAGTGATAACCATGTCATCCTTTCGGGAACTAAAGTACGTGAAATGTTAAAAAACGGAATCTTGCCTCCACCGGAATTCAGTCGCAAAGAAGTGGTTGATGTACTGATCAGTGGATTACAAGAAAAAGAACTGGCAAAGTGAGGGATGATGATATGGCAGAGAACATTGTATGGCATGACCATTTAATTTCAAAAGAAGATCAACGGGCAAAAAATAAACATCATAGCGCAGTACTTTACTTCACCGGCCTATCCGGTTCAGGTAAATCCACGATCGCCAATGCAGCCGCACGCCGGTTGCACGATCTTGGTGCTAACACATATGTACTTGATGGTGATAATGTGCGTCATGGCTTAAATAAGGACCTTGGCTTTTCTGATGAAGCACGTAAAGAAAACATTCGTCGCATTGGGGAAGTCTCGAAGTTATTCATTGACAGCGGACAGCTTGTGTTTACCGCATTCATCTCCCCTTTCCAAGAGGACCGCGACAGCGTCAGACGTTTAGTGGAAGAAGATGAATTTGTTGAAGTGTACATCAGTTGTCCTCTTGATGCTTGCGAGAAACGTGATCCAAAGGGATTATATGAAAAAGCACGTGCGGGTGTCATTCCGGAATTTACCGGGATTTCATCTCCTTATGAAGCACCAGTGAAACCTGAACTTACATTAGAAACTGATCAATATACGATTGAAGAGTGTGTCGAGCAATTAATCGGCTACTTACGCGATAAAAAATGGATTAATTAAGGAGTGAGTAGAATGGGCAAAGTTTGGCTAGTTGGAGCAGGTCCTGGAGATCCTGATTTATTGACCGTCAAAGCAGTGAAAGCTATACAGCAAGCGGATGTAATTCTTTATGACAGACTGATCAATCAAGAGATTTTAACTCATGCGAAGCCCGATGTGGAATTGATTTTTGTAGGCAAACTTCCTAAGCATCATTTTGTTCAGCAGGATATGATCAATTTCTTATTGGTTAAACATGCGAAGCAAGGTAAACAAGTCGTCCGTCTAAAAGGCGGCGATCCCTTTATATTCGGTCGTGGCGGAGAAGAAGCAGCGTTTGTGGTAAAGCATCACATCCCATTCGAAGTGATTCCCGGCATCACGTCCGGAATCGCAGCTCCAGCATATGCAGGAATACCTGTTACCCATCGTGATTACAGCGCTTCGTTTGCAATTGTCACGGGCCATCGTAAAGAAGGTGCCGAAGAGGCTGAGAAATGGCAGGCTCTCGCAAAAGGGATTGATACACTGGCGATTTACATGGGTGTCAGCAATCTTCCGTATATTCAACAACAACTGATTCAGCACGGTAAAGATCCAGATACACCGGTTGCTTTCATTCATTGGGGAACGACAGAGACACAGCATACGGTTACTGCAACGCTTTCCACCATGACGGAAACGGCACGTCTAGAAGAAGTCAAAAATCCGAGTATGATCGTGATCGGTGAAGTGGTTCGCTTGCGTGATGAATTACAGTGGTTTGAAGAATCCAGTAAAGAACGTCGGTTACACGAGGCGATAGTATGAAAGCAATCCTATATATTTGCCACGGCAGCCGCGTAAAGAAAGGACAGCAGGCTGCTTTGGCATTTATTGAGAAAACAATGGAAACCAAAGCGGCCCCTATCCAGGAAGCATGTTTTCTAGAACTCGCCGAACCGTCGATTGCTGACGGTGTTGCACGCTGTATCGCACGAGGTGCAACAGAAATTATAGCTATACCCTTTCTGTTATTGCGCGCAGGTCATGCCAACGTGGATATTCCTACTGAGCTACAGGAAGTCATGATGAATTACCCTGATATTCCTGTTTACTACGGTGATCCGATTGGTGTGGATGAACGTATGGTTGATGTGCTAATCGAACGATTGCATGAAACAACAGAAGTAATTCCTAAGGATGCATCCATTTTATTGATTGGAAGAGGCAGCAGTGACCCTGCTACGAAAGAAGATTTTGCGAAAATCAAAAGAATATTCCAAGAGAAAACCAAGCTTCAAAATGTTCATGTCGGCTATCTAGCAGCTTGCGAGCCTTTTTATGAAAATGAACTTGAACGACTACTAGAACACCAACCTAAAAATCTGTATATTTTACCGTATTTATTATTCACTGGTATTTTAATGAAGTCAATTGAAAGAACACTAAAGAAAACCAAAACAACAACCGCTATTCATCTCTGCCCCGAACTAGGCTATGATCCAGTGATTCATGCGATTCTGAATGAAAGGGCCGATGAAGCAACAGAAAGGAAACGTGGTCTCTATGTTCCCCATCATGCTTGAAAACATGGATGAATCAAATATATTCCTAGTCGGTGGCGGGCACGTCGCGTATCACAAAGTACTCAACCTACATCGTTTCGGTATTCATCCTACTATTATCAGCCCTGAATTCCACCCGTCTTTTGAAAAATTAGAACAACAAGGTACGGTTACGCTCATTAAGAAAGAAGCGGAATGGGAAGATGTTGAAAATGCTTTTCTCACCTTGCTCGTAACAGATGACGAAGCCGTAAATGATCGTCTTGCCAAGCTATTGAAAGAAGCAGGTAAACTAGTCGTTCACGCTTCCAATCCAACATTAGGTACCGCGCAAATTCCAGCAGTCATGACGCGTGGTAAACTGATCGTCAGCGTATCGACAAGTGGAGCAAGTCCTTCATTGGCCAAAAAGATTCGGACCGAAATAGCAGAAACGTATGATGAACGTTATGAAGACTATCTGGACTTCTTGGCAGATGTCAGACACTATGTGAAGCAGTACGTAGCGGATCGTGCAGAGCGTAGGACATGGCTGAAGGAAGCTATTGAGCCCATTTATCTTCATAATACCGAAGAGCGCCAAACATTCCTGAACGAACTGCAGCAAATCTTTCCTTCAGAACAGCTCATTCAGTAAAAATCATATAAATAAAAAAGATCCTTAATTCATGTGCGAATTAAGGACCTTTTTTACAGTGTTTTAGGTTGATTACTTATTCATGAAAGATTTAATTTCTTCTTTAGACATAGAGGAATCACATTTAACGTTTACAGTGTCTCCATTTGTGTAAATGAAGCCAGGTACTGTCGGAATGTCATATTCATTTCGGAAAGCAGAAATGCCTTTCATATCAGCGTTTTCATTACTGTTAACGTAATAGATATGTGCATCTGTTTCTTTGGCTACTTTATTTAGTTTTTCAACGAATATTTGGCAATAAGGACATACGGATTTACCCACATAAATTACAGCCTCTCCATGACCTTTTACTAATTCCTCTGCTCTGGCCGAATCAATTTTATCAAAACCAGCTACATTTTCTTCATAACTCATTTCAAATCCATCTCCTTTCCCTACTATTAGTATTATACCGCATTGTGTAATGACTCAAACAATTCAGCTTATAGGTTCACGTCCATATACTTTTTCAAAGACCTCCTTCATACTATTTCCAGCTCCAACTGCCCCTTCTACGGAAGCATTAGTGGTAGCATCTTTTATGGCAGCAATTGCATGACTTGGTTGAACCACTAATTCACGGATTGAATTCATTCTTCTATCATTGCATTCTCCAACAACCAGATTAATGGTTCCAGTAGTATACCCAATTTCAGGACTTTCCTCCAACATATATTGTAAGGTTCTTTGGGTCACCGCGGGGACTCCAAACGTGTTTGTCAACATAATCGGAGGCTCAATCAAGCCTAATTCATTTACCTGAACGAGCCCAGTTGTTTTTCCAAAACCGTTTAAGACGTAACTTGCGCCTACCACTTTATTCATAAACAGACTGTCGCCATGCGGTAAAATGGCAGTCACGCCTGTAGCTGCGTAATCATCTCCCTGTAATGGATGATCAAGTGTGACATGTCCAACTTTCACGCCTTTTATATCCGTGATACAATTTTTGTTACCCGTTGGAAGACGACCAATGATAATACCTCTATCTCAAACTTTTTTGGATTCGCGCAAGTCCATATTATTCACTCCAAGTTAAAATTTTAATTAAGTAAAGATTTAGTTTTAGACTATTTTTCTCTATTTTAATAAAAATAAAAAAAGGCAGCAAAGTTCTACTGCCTTTTCAATCTTGATTAATGACCTAAATAGGCTTTCTTAATCGTATCATCTTGCAATAATTCTTTAGCAGTACCAGAAGCAACTACCTTCCCATTTTCAAGTACATAACCATGATCTGCTACTTTTAATGCTTGGCGCGCATTTTGTTCAACAAGTAATACAGTGGTACCAGCTTCATTAATCTCTTTAATAATTTTAAATATATCTGCAACGATTATCGGTGCTAGACCCATTGAAGGTTCATCTAGTAAAAGAAGCTTTGGCCTAGACATAATCACTCTGGCAATCGCTAACATTTGTTGTTGCCCACCTGAAAGTGTACCACCGTATTGTTCTTTTCTTTCTCTCAGAATCGGAAAGCGATCCATCACCTTTTCAATATCCGCGCTAACTTCTGAATCACTTCGGTGATATGCACCCATTTCCAAGTTTTCTAAAACAGTCATTGTTGCCAAAATACCTCGACCTTCTGGAACAAGTGCTAAACCATTTCTTAAAAGCTGGTCTGGTCGACGGCCTGTAACGTCTTTCCCTAAATAATGGATTGTACCTTCTTTAGGTTTTAAAAGCCCAGCGATGGTATTCATCATCGTCGTCTTACCAGCACCATTGGCACCTAAAATCGTTACGATTGTTCCTTCTTCTACAGCTATATCTATACTTTTTAACGCTTGAATTTTACCATAAAAGGTACTGATGTTATCTAGTTTAAGCAAGCTCATCTTCCTCCTCAACCCCGAGGTAGGCTTCAATTACTTCTTTATTGTTTTGAATACTGCTCGGTGTACCTTCTGCAATTTTTTTACCAAAGTTCAAAACGATAATTCTACTACAAACACGCATCACTAGTGGCATATCATGTTCGATAAGTAACACTGTAATATCTAACGTTTGGATTTTTTTAATTAAATTAAATAAATCATTCGTTTCTTTTTCGTTCATCCCAGCTGCTGGTTCATCAAGAAGAATTAACTTTGGTCTACTTGCTAAAGCTCTTGCGATTTCTAATCTCCGCTGCGCACCGTATGAAAGGTTTTTTGCAATTGTTTCCTTGTCATCCGCTAAGCCAACAACTTCTAGTATCTCATCTGCAGTCGCCAAAACTCTAGCTTCTTCTGCTTTTTGAGCTTTCGTACGAAAAACACTTTGCATCACATTAGTTTTTAGTCGGCAATGATTACCTACCATAACATTTTCACGTACTGTTAAGTCAGAAAACAGACGGATATTTTGAAATGTACGGCAAATACCTTTTTCTGTAATTTGATGCGGCTTCAGATTTGAAAGTGGATTACCGATAAACGATATTTCACCAGAACTAGGAGGATACATAGCTGTAATCATATTAAACATCGTCGTCTTTCCAGCACCATTAGGCCCAATTAAACCAAGAATTTCGCCTTCTTCCACTGAAAATGAGACATCGGTTAAAGCTTGGATACCACCGAAATTTTTACTGATCTTCTTTATTTCCAGTACCATGCTTTTTCTCCCCTTTCTTCTTAGGTCTTAATCGTTTAAATCGGTTCATCATATTCACATCGATAATTCCTTGTGGACGGAACGCCATCATAAGAACAAGAAGCGCACCATAAATCATAAATCGATATTCGTTGATAAAACGTAAGAATTCCGGCATTGCAGATAAGAACACAGCTCCGAATATGGATCCCCATATAACTTCGCTTCCGCCAAAAATAGAGAAAATCAATATTTCTACTGCTCTGTGATAATCAAAGTCTGATGGGCTAATGTACGCCATTAAATGGGCATATAATGCGCCTGCAAATCCTGCTAACATTGCGCCTTGACCGAAAGCTAATACTTTGTAATAAGTAATATTAATACCCATTGCTTCTGATGCTTCTTCATCCATTTTAATAGCGGAGAAAGCACGTCCAATTCTAGAATTATTTTGTCTCACGAAGAACCAAATGACAGAAATCGTTATAATAAGTAAGACAAAAAAGACAGCTAAACTTATGAACTGGTTGTTTTTCAACCCAAACATATCAGGTTCTATTCCTATAATTTTACTTATACTAAGTATTTCTCTTCCAAGATGCGGAATGCCTGATAAGCCAATTGCACCGTTTGTTAAACCATCCCAGTTAATGAAAAGAACTCGAACGACTTCACCAAACCCAAGTGTTGCAATAGCGAGATAAACACCTTGTAATCTTAAAGCCGGTATACCAATTAATGTCCCAACAATCCCTGTAAAGATAGCAGCTATAATGACACCGAGTACAAGCGGCATATTATAATTAAGCGTTAGAATTGCTGTTGTGTACGCGCCTATACTCATAAAACCTGCATGACCAAGTGATAATTGTCCCGTTCCAAGCGTTATGTATATACTAACAGCCAGAATAATATTAATTAAAATAAAAGAAATAACTTGTAGATAATATGGGTTTATTAATTCGCCTAACATCTAATCAACCCTTTCTCCCAGTTGTAGCTGTTCCAAAGATTCCTTGTGGTCGTACGATTAAAATAACAATGATAGCGATAAACGCAACAGCATCACGATAACCTGAATCTCCATATGCTACGATAAATGTTTCAGCCATCCCTAAAATCAAACCACCTACCATGGCTCCTCTAACATTACCTAAACCACCTAAAATAATAATAGCTAATCCTTTAAGTCCGAAAGATAAACCCATTTGGGGGTTAACAGAGTTGAAAGCAATTCCCACTAAAATTCCAGCAATTCCACCCATTGCTGATGCAATAATAACAGTTTGCGTTATCGTTCTCTTCGTATTTACACCGAGAAGACTTGCTACTGCCAAGTTTTCCGCGCTCGCACGTAATGCTTTTCCTGCTTTTGTTTTAGATAACCAAAAAGTAAGCCCAAACATTAGTAAAATAGCAATAACGAAAATAATAATTTGAACGTAGTAAACTGTTGTTGATCCTAAAACGAATTTTAATTCCGAAAGTGATGTACGGAATGGTTGGTTACCTGAACCAAAAAAGTGATGTGCAACGTTCTCAAGAAAAATAGAAACACCGATTGTACTTATTAAAGGCGCAAGATGTGAGACACCTTCTTTCCCTCGTAATGGTCTTAGCGCAAATGTTTCGAGAAAATAGCCTAAAATTCCCGTCACTACAATGGCTACAACAAATGCAATATATAATGGCCAACCCAATATATTCGTGACAACGACGCCCATAAATGCTCCGAACATAAAGATTTCCCCGTGCCCCATGTTTACTACGTTCAACACACCAAATACGAGCGTGTAACCTAGCGCAACAATGACATAAATACTCCCTAATGTTAAACCATTTATTAATTGTTCAATTAGCAATAGTACTCCTCCTTCTTCATTTTCGACTTGTATGATTAATCTTATTTTTCGTAAGTCATTTAGGAAAACAATAAGGCTGGGAAAATCCCCAGCCCCTCTCCTAAAAAATTATTCAAATACTACGTATTCGTCATCTTCAATAATTAAAACAGTTGGCTCCATAATAATGTCACCGTCTTCATCAAATGACATATTTCCTAGAACGCCTTCAAAATCTTTAATTTCAGCAAGTGCATCACGAATCGCATCACGATCTGCTTCACCAGCATTTTTAATTGCTTCAGCCATTACATAAAAACCATCATATGCTTGTGCTGCGAACTGGTCCGGCTCCATACCGTAAGCTGCTTTATAATCTTCAACAAACTTTTTAACTTTCTCGTTGTCTTTCTTAGCGAACCAAGGAGTTGCAACGATTAAACCATTTGCAGCATCGCCAGCAATTTTAATAACTTCCGGTGAGTTAAAACCATTACCGCCAACGAATGGTACGTCAATTCCCATTTTGCGAGCTTGATCAAGAATTACTGCGCCTTCATTATAAAGAGCAGAAGCTAAAACTAAGTCTGGATTTAGGCTCTTAATTTTTGTTAATTGTGCTTTATAATCAGATTGTCCTAATTGGAAAGTTTCTGTTGTTAAAACTTCCAAATCCAAATCTTCAGCAACTTGCTTCATCGTGTCATATCCTGCTTTTGTGAATACATCATCATTTCCATATAAAATAGCAACTTTTTTCGCGCCATATTTATCAATAGCTTTCTGCACAGATGCAGGAATTGCTAATGTCTCAGGAATTGAATTTCTGAATACATATTCTCCAAGTTGTGGAATACCTTCAGCTGTGTTTGACGTACCTAGAATCGGAACACCGTTTAAATCTGCTTCTGGTCCAACAATTTGCATTTCAGTACTTAAAGTAGGTCCAATAATTGCATCTACATTTTCTGAGTTCATTAATTTTTGTGCAACTGATAATGCTTCTTCTTGTTTACCAGCAGAGTCTTCAATCTTCAACTCGATGTCCACTTCTCCTAGTTCAGTAATTTCTTTGTGTGCAAGATTAATTCCGTTTGTAATCGCTTCACCATAACTAGCACCTGGACCAGTTAAGTATGAAATAACGCCTACTTTTGCTTTTACAACATCACCAGAATCTGCACTTTCAGTATCATCTGTTGATGAGTTTCCACATGCAGCTAACATTACTAATGTGAAAGCCATTAAAACTGTAAACAAGAGTTTACTTCTTTTACTCATTCTACCCAGCCCCCTATTTGATTGAAATTTCAATCACTGAGAATTACACAACTCTCAATAATTTGTTAGTTATATCATTTGGCATTTTCATTTGTCACAACTCTGGTTATCTTATGACTCATCGTATATGAGCTTCTGTTGTCACGTGACAAAATAGTGATATAACTAATATTTTGATTATACCCTACTATTATTAGTATAGGGTGTAATATTTCCAATATTAAAAACTTTCTATCGGATTAGAGTTATTCATTTCTCAATTGAAGATAATGTGAATTATTTTGATGAACTAGATTTATCCACTTATGGCTATCTTCGCAGCGAGTTGTTACGGTACACTCTCTACTATTATTAATCTCGCTATATTAGATGGTTTCACTGTTGCAGAAGCAGTCCGATAGCCGGACTAATTACCGCAGAAAAGACAATTACAGAAAGAAGCGTAAAGTATAGCATAAGAATACTCCTTATCTATTGATAATTTGGCCCGTTTATGGAATAACCTACTTCTCTTATTTGTACGCTCTATCACATAATGAGTTTCACTTTTCTCACAACTTCCATTACAGTTCATCGAGTACACCAATCCTAAACTCTTTCTCTACTATATACATACAATTCACTTCTACGAAATTTTTCAAAACATAAAAAAGAGCAGCTAGTTTTTACTCTAGCTGCTCTACTTATTTAATCACACCGTATGGAAATTGGTGCCGTCCGTAGTTTCTGCCACAATGCCAGCACGTATCACAAAGTCTCCGAAGTGCTCTCCGTCATCGCGTTCTTTCGCATAACGTTTTAATATAGGTCCTAATTCACTTAAGATCTCTTCTTCTCCAATATTTTCACGGTAGATCTTGCTCAAGCGTTGTCCCGAAAAACCGCCACCTAAATACATATTGTACTTGCCGGGTCCTTTACCGATGAAACCTAGTTCCGCTATCGCTGGACGTGCACAACCATTCGGGCAACCTGTCATACGCGTTACGATCTCTTCATCCCCTAGCCCTGCCTCGTCGAGCAAGCCTTCGATTTTCGTGATCAATGAAGGTAGATATCGCTCGGCCTCCGCCATCGCTAATCCACAAGTCGGTAGCGATACACATGCCATAGAGTTCTTACGCAGCGCTGACTGCTCTGTTGGTGATTCTAACCCGTATTTCGCAATAATTTCTTCTATATTCTTTTTATTTGAATCCGCTACATCACCTAACACTAAGTTTTGATTCGGACTCAAGCGGAAATCACCTGTGTGGATCTCTGCAATTTCACGAAGTGCGGTCATCAATTTATAGTTTTCTGTATCACGCACTCGACCGTTTTCAATAAAGAATGTATAATTCCAGCGATCATTTTCTGCTGCAACCCATCCATAGCGATCTCCGTTATGGTCAAAGTGATAAGGGCGTGTTTCTTCCAACTCCCAGCCTAGACGGCTATGAAGTTCGCTGACTAGCCAATCTAATCCTCGAGAATCAATTGTATACTTAAATCGTGCATATTTTCGTACAGAACGGTTTCCATTGTCACGCTGGATCATCATCAAGTGCTTCGCTACCTCCACCACTTGATCAGCAGGCACAAAACCGATTAAGCGTGCTAACTGCGGATACGTCTGCTCATCGCCATGCGCCATTCCCATGCCGCCACCTACCGCAACGTTGAAGCCGACTAATTTTTCATTTTCTACTATCGCAATTAATCCAATGTCTTGAGAAAATACATCAATATCATTCATTGGAGGTACCGCTATTCCAATTTTGAACTTTCTAGGCAAATAGGTCGCACCATAGATTGGCTCTACTTCTTCCCCTGCCGTATCCACAACTTTTTCCTCATCCAACCAAATTTCATGATAAGCCGTTGTTTGTGGCAACAAGTCTAAGCTTAATCGCTTCGACCACTCATATATTTCCGTGTGAACCGATGACTGATTCGGATTCGGACTGCACATGACGTTTCGGTTGACGTCACCACAAGCGGCGATAGAATCCAGTAATGCATCATTCATTTCCTGGATATTTTTTTTCATATTCCATTTCAAAATACCATGCATTTGGAACGCTTGGCGTGTTGTTAACTTTAATGTTCCATTACCATATTTATGTGCCAATTCATCCATAACCAGCCATTGTTTTGGCGTGGCAAAGCCAGCTGGTGTCCGCACGCGGATCATGAACTGATAGGCAGGCTCTAATTTTTGGCGCTGACGCTCGACCCGCAGATCTCGGTCATCTTGCAAATAACTGCCGTGGAATTTCATCAGACGGTTATCATCATCTGGAATTCCGGAACTGATAGAGTCATTCATCGTTTCAATGAGACTACCACGCAAGTAATCACTTTTAATTTTAATTTCTTCTACATCACTCGGCGCTCCATCTTGTATATGGATTGGTTTTGTTGTTGAAGACATGCTCCCACACTTCCTTTCAAATTACTTAATAGACATCTCGCTGATAGCGTTTCTCTTGAACTAACTGTGTGATGAATTGTTCGGCTTCTTCAAGTGATTTGCCGACTTCTTGTTGAAGAATTTCCAGCAAAGTCGCGTGGACGTCTTTTGCCATGTTCTGTTCATCACCACATACATAAATCACTGCACCTTCTTCAATCCATTGATACAGTTCTTGACTCGCTTGTTTCATACGATGTTGTACATATACTTTTTCATCCGTATCACGTGAAAAAGCTACATCGAGGCGTGTTAACGTGCCATCCTTCACGTAATTTTGCCACTCCGTTTGATAATAGAAATCGGTCACATAATGCTGATCTCCAAAGAACAACCAAGACTTTCCTTCCGCTCCTGTTTCACTACGTTCTTCAATGAATGAACGGAATGGCGCGATACCCGTCCCTGGCCCTATCATAATAATCGGTGTTTCCGAATTAGGTGGTAAACGGAAATTATCATTTTTATGGATATAAATCGTCAATGTATCTCCCGGCTCAAGATTTTCTGCACATTGGATAGAACACACGCCTTGTCTGTCGCGACCATGCGCTTCGTAACGAACAGCACCAATTGTCAGATGCACTTCTTCAGGGTTCGCTTCTAGGCTACTGGCAATTGAATATAATCTTGCTGGCAATTTACGAAGAATTCCCACCAGTTGTTGTTCTGAAGCTTCTACTGGTCCAAAGTCCGTTAATGCATCGTATAAGTCCCGTCCATCGACATACGCACGAAGCTCATCCGCATTTTGCTTATTTAGGAGTCGCTTCAACTCTTCTGACTTAGAGTAATTAGTCAGTTTTTCAAGTAGCGGTTTAGTTACTACGGTAATCTCTAAGTGATGAAGTAATGCGATACGTAAAGCACGGCGTTCCCCTTTTGAGTTGATTTCCACTGTTTCTTCTGCATTCCAGCTTCCTAACTTAATAATCTCATCGACTAAGTCGGAATTATTTGTTGGGAAAATCCCTACACTGTCACCCGGCTTATATGTCAATCCCGATCCTTCTAATGAAATCTCCACATGACGCGTCTCTTTATTAGAACCTCGACCGTTTAGATTAATATTTTCAAGTACTTCTGCATTAAACGGATTGGTGCGTGAGTACTGAGTAGATGATGGGCTTTCCACTTCTACACTAGCTGCAGCCGATTGACCGCCAGATTGAATTTCTAACGACACTTCCACCGCTGATAGCCACTGCGCTGCCGGTTCATCATAATCTAAATCACAATCTACTCGTGGAGCTAACTGAACTGCGCCTAGTTCGGATAGTTTCTGATCAAAATCAGCGCCTGTTTTACAGAAAAATTCGTACGAGCTATCGCCAAGTGCCAATACGGAATAATGGAGATGATCTAGTTTCGGAGCACGTTTTCCATGCAAAAACTCATAGAATGGCAACGCTGTATCAGGTGGATCTCCTTCTCCATGCGTACTGACGACCAGTAATAGATTTTCGATTTTCTTCAAATTATTCGGCTTGAAATCATTCATAGACTGGATTGTCACATCAAAAGATTGTTCTTTTAACTTGGCTGCCGCCTGTTCAGCGATTCCCTGTCCCTTACCTGTTTGTGAGCCATAAAGAACAGTTATTTCTTTTACTGCCAACGGGACTTCGCTAGCAGGACGTTCTAATACAACAACACTAGCAGATGATACTGAAGCTGTGCTGACAGCTGTTAAATACCCACTTAACCAACTTTGCTGTGTTTCTGTGATGCTCGGTAATAAACGATTGAGCAATTCTACTTGTTCTTCACTAAAAGGACTATTCGATACTTGTAACGCCATATTCATCACCCTCGCAACCTCTTATTTTATTATTGCATCATGTTGCAGAAAATCTGACTAGACTGACAACTTTCTTTAAGATGGCTTCATTGTATTACGATTATTCCTATTAGTCAAGTAGGCTTTTGATGCGGAGTGTGGCATCTATAGTAATAGTACAAATTGATAGTTTTTCCTTGTGGTGAATTGCACTTCGAAAGGACAGTCTCCCTTCGAAATCACTAGTTAACCTACTACAACTATTAGCAAAAACTTTGAACTTAGAAACACGTAAAAGAATGCCCTGTTGAAGTACAATAACTTCTAGGACATTCTAGTTTAGTAATTCGAAAGTTGTACGCTGGAGCGGTTACCTGCTTTTCGTATCCAGGCAGCCACTAAGATGATGACTAGTAAACCAAGTTGTGCCGTAATCGTTTCATTGGTCGGATAAAAACCAATAAAGTCAATAATCGGCAACCCGGGTTGCACCGTTGAGTTGATCACGTTCGTCAACTGTAACGTATGCAGACTGACACCAATAATCTTGAAAGCAAGTACATAAATTAATATCGTCGCCACTGCGAAGAAGCGATGGATTGGAATTCGATGGCTGAGCTTCATGAGGATAACTGCGACGACCGCCAATATGACAACCGCTAGCAATATCCCCAACACAAATTCCGCAGTAGACATTTTTGGCGCAATTCCTGCATAAAAGACCATTGTTTCTGCACCTTCTCTAAATACAGAAAGAAAGCTAACCGAAGCCATAGCGAGTATGCTACCTTTTGAAATTGCCTGTCCCATTTGTCTAGATATATAACGATTCCACGAGGCGACAGTAGATTTTTGATGCATCCAAATCCCGACACCGATCATCAGTGCTGCAGCAATGAGACCAACATAGCCTTCCATCATTTCACGATTATTGCCAATCGTGACAGAATGCAATACCGTAGATATCATAATCGCTACTACGACACTAAGCGTCATGCCAGCACCCACTCCAACATACACCCATTTACGCATAGCTTGTTGATTAGCATTCGTTAAGAATGATAATAGTGCCATAATAATCAACAACGCTTCTAGACCTTCACGTAATAAGATCAGTGCTGAATCCCAGAAACTGAAACCGTCATTTGTTTGCAATAAGGCAATTTGCTGTTTGAAATTTTTTAACTGATACACAGCCTTGTCAAGGTTATATCCACTATTAGACAATTGACCAATCATCATAGGCAGTTCATTTTCAAGTTCTGTATAAAGAGAGGCATTTTTCGTACGTACTTCCCCTTCCACATTCGGCCAAATTTTAATGAACTCGCTCAATGATTTCTTCGCTTCAACAAGCTCTCCATTTCGCACTGATTCTGAGCTTTCATCTAGTAGTGCAATCAATGTGGTCAAAGAATAGTCTTCAGTCGCTGTCTCTTTCAACGTCCCAGAGACGAACTGGTCTACCGTGACGGTTAATTCATCAAACTGCGTCCGCAACAGATCAAGATCAGGTTCTTCTTCCGCTAACGCGATTCTCATGAATGCCATACTCGTTTCAATTGCACCATATGCTGAAATACTTTGCTCTCGCACTGGACGTTCATTGCGTGTCCAAGTAGAAATGAACTGCTGATTCGCCTCTTCGATTTCTTCTAGCGAACCTAACTTAATAGCCTGATTCAATTCAGCAAGTGCCGGTTCCATCAATTTACCGAATTCTTCTCGCTCTGCTTGTTCATCAACTGGATTTTCCGACTTTTCCAATTCATGTACCGCCTTAGATAATGAACTCAATAGCACTCCGCGTGTTTCCGAGTCAGCTTGTATTGTTTTTTTTAACGTTTTATCGATTTCCAACGTGTACTCCGAACTCTCTAGATTCTGTTGTTTCCAAATCGTTTCGAATTCTCGTAAAGATGTCAGTGCCGCCGCATCGTTTGCTTTCTTAGTTTGCATAATGGAATCACTGATAGAAATATACAGATCACTATAATTTGTTTCTGTATCGGCAATTGCTGGACGAATCGGCATGAATGCAATAATCAACAGTACTGCAATCCATCTATATAATCGAGAAGAGTGAGTCACCGATAAAGCCTCCCTTTTGGATCCCAGGGAAGCAGGCGAATAACGCACTGCCGCGATGAGTAATATATTCATTTAATTTATCTTTACGACCAAAACTGTTTTGGATTGCAATAAATTGTTCAGGATCTTTTTGGAACGAAATAAACAATAAACCCGCATCGAATGTACCTGTTGAATCCATGACACCGGAACTATAAGAGAATGAACGACGATAGATCTTCTGTTTGGTCTTTTTAGCCAGTCGAACATGAGAATTTTCAGAAATAATATACGCACCGTTTGTATCCTTTTCATCCAAGTCTACTTCGTCCATCTCTTTTTCTTTACCTAATGGCGCCCCCGTATCACGATGGCGGCCAAATGTCGCTTCTTGTTCCTGCAGTGCTGTTCTGTCCCATGTTTCCAAATGCATCTGCACTCGACGGACAGCCATGTACGTGCCATTGGTCATCCAATCTTTTGATTGACCGGCATCAACCCAAGCAACTTCATTCATTTCGGATTCTCTGGATCCATTCGGATTGACAGAACCATCTTTAAACGCAAATAAGTTTCTTGGCGTCTCTTTTTTCTTCCCCTTCATTGGGTAAGAATTAAAGCCTGCCTGTGTCCATTTCAATGATACTTTTCCTGAAGCTGCACGTACTAAGTTTCGAACAGCATGAAATGCAACTTGCGGGTCATCTGCACATGCTTGAATACAAATATCTCCTCCTGTATATGCAGGATCTAGTTGATCTTTCGGGAAGTGAGGTAAATCTTTCAGTTCAGCAGGCTTTTTTGACGCTAAACCTAGTGACTCTTTTTCAAATAGTGACGGACCAACACCAAACGTCAATGTTAAATTTGAAGCATCTAACCCGACTACTTCCCCCGTATCTTTTGATGGAATGAGCATATTGGAGGTCTGACCATCAATCTGTTCGCCATTCATCAGGCGTACAGCAATGGGAGTCCACATTTTAAAAAGATCCATCAATTCCTGTTGTGAATTCACCAAGACATGTAACGAAGCAAAATATATGTAACTTTGGCATTCAGTCGCGATTCCGGATTGGTGCTTTCCATAAAAATTAATCTTATTCTTCGAGCGTGGATTATCTTCCTCCTCAGCCATTCCAAACACTTTGAAAACACCGCCAAGACCCGATGCTCCGATCGCAACACCAGCAGCACCTGCACCTGTATATTTCAACATTTGACGACGTGAAATTTTCTTTTCATAGAATCTTTCTTCAGTTCGGTCCGTCATAAAATCACTCCGTTACGATGCCCATCATACTTAATGGTTCACCTAATTGATTTACCGCTTCTGATAGCGATTTTGTATCTTCCTTTGTTAATTCTTCATAGGATATATAGCCGCCATTTTCATCTTCATATTCGGCAAGTAGACTATTAATGGTTTGGAATTTAGTTTCGAGTTCATCGACTAGTTGCTGATCTTTCGCTGCCATCTTATCCTTAAGAATTTCATAGATTTTTTCTGCACCTTCAATATTTGCTTTAAAGTCATATAGATCGGTGTGAGAATAAATTTCTTCTTCACCAGTTATTTTAGAAGTAGAAACTTCATTCAGTAAATCGACTGCTCCAGTGATCATTAAATCAGGCGATACTTCAACTGTTTCTACACGTGCACGCAGTTCTTTTGCATCCTTAAGCAATTGGTCGGCAACATCTTCGTATCCTTCAATTGTATTTTCCACCCATAGACCGTACTCAATTTTATGATAGCCAGACCATTCCTCTTCTCCCTGACCCTGTTCTTGAACATCTGCCAGACGTGCATCGATTCGTGGATCCAAGTCTCCGAAACTTTCCGCAATTGGTTCAGAGCGTTCAAAATACATTCTAGCTACAGGATAGATTTTCTTTGCTTCTTCTAAATCACCCGCCTTAACAGCCGTGACAAATTTTTCTGTGTTTATAACGAATTCATCCATTTGTTCAAGCGCAAATTCTTTATATGCATCAGTTTCAGCAGTTAAGTCGACTTCTTCAGTCGCTACTGGCGTTTTTTCGACAGATTCTTCAGCTGCCCCGCAACCTGATAGTAGAATTCCTGTTGTTAAAGCGAAAGCTGTTACTAGTGTTTGTTTCATATTTCTTCCTACTTCCCACAGTTTAATTTTATGTTTTCAATGATAATCGTTCTCAAATGAATGTCAATAGGCAATTAAAGGATAAATATGTATCTTTCTAGTATTTATTGTGTTTTTAGAAAATATACGAGATACTATATTTAACTAGATAATTTCTGTGAGAACCTTTTCATTCCTGATATTCTGTAACATATAATGTGTTTATTAGTCCACTTAGTAACTATTATGAAAGGAGGGATTTAGTATGAAAAGAAAGGTCAGTAAGCAACAATTGACTTTCTTGCAACAAGAGTTTTCTTTTCTACAACAGCAAGGCAAAATGAAAGAAGTAGATGCCAACGAAATGCTCTCGCTATATGAATCTAAAGGTGGCACTAATTTCGTGAGAATCTTGCTGGCTTTCGGGGCTATATTAGTGGGGATAGGAATACTGAGTTTTATCGCAGGTAACTGGGCTTTACTAACGCCATTCTTTAAGCTCGGATTAATCATCGTCGGCATGGTCTTGGCATACTTCGCAGGATACAAGCTTGAAAGCAATTACGAAAAAACGTCTCGCAGTATGTATTATATAGGGGCTGCCATTTTTGGAGCTGGAATATTCCTAATTGGTCAGAGCTTTCATTTACAACATACGGTGTATACAGATTTCCTATTATGGGGGATCGGAATCCTGCCACTTGCCTATTATGTAAAAGATCAATTGCTCGCTGTATTTGCTAGTGCATTTTTTATTATTTACAGCTTTAGTGCTTTCACAACGTATGAAGTTGGAAGCTTCGGTCCTTTTTGGCTACTTCTATTGATTCCTCTACTGTTCTGGATGAATGAAACGCGATTCAGAAGAAAAAGTGCGTTGTTTGTTATGAATGTATTGCTTAGTGTAGCTTTTATCGTCAATATGCTAGAATTCTTCCATGTTGAGGAATGGATTTCCGTCTTGATTGTCTTTGTATTAGGTGTATTTCTTGCACTCGCACCTTTAAAACAGTATCGTACAGAGTCGTCTTGGACGGGTTCCGTATTATTTGGAATCACGGGCATGATGCTAACGTTCCCATTCATATGGGATGATGTACGATTTGGTGATTCTATACCTTATATCTTCACCGCTATATTCGTTATCTTATTGATTTATCTTCTGAAGAAAGACAGCTTACCAGCCATCTTGATCACATGTGCGTTAATCTACCGTTATTACACGGATATCACATATGACTTCATGCCAAAGTCATTATTTTTCATCATAGGTGGTTTGCTGTTGATCGGCTTTGGATTCTGGTTTGAAAAATCACGACGAGAGACGGTGAAACGTCATGAAGAATAAACGGAATCTATTTCTTATTGCCTTAATCGTCCCAATCATCCTCCTGTTAGCGATGACTTGGAAACCTTTATACACAGTGAAAACAGGTAAAACCATCACATTGGAAACAGTACCTGTCGACCCGCGCGATATTCTTTATGGTGATTATGTTAGTCTTCAATTTGCGATTGAAGAATTCTCCAAAGAAAGTCTTGACCCTGCGCTCATTAAAGAATTCTCCAAACATGATACTGGAAGACTGACAGTATATGCAGTTTTAGAACAAGAAGAAGGAGATGTATATGGGTTAAAGACCGTTACACATAAGAAACCAAGCGATGGCCTTTTTTTAAAAGGTGATATGTATTACTACGGTGAACACAATATCGATGAAAATCAAATGTATTTTGCAAACTTCCTTCCTGATCGTTTCTATGTAGCTGAAAATACGGGTATGCAGTTAGAAGATTTGTCACGCAAAGGTCAATTGCTTGCAGATATAAAAGTTCGTGATGGTTTTGCTGTATTAGAAGATGTACGGCCTAAATAGGTCACTTTATTGGAGTAGCGGAAGCCCTCACTGGAGGTCGTGGTATATACGATTTCGAGTAGGGGCTTTTTTTAGTTGGTTATCTTTTTGAAGGTAGTGAGAAGTCGGCTTCGGGGTGTAGTACTGCCACTTACTTCATTCGCTTGTGTCTCTTTAGGTATTTCCTCACAAGTTCTTGAATTTGTAACTATTTTTTCTGTTTACACACTATACAAAACTACTACTTTTACGTATAATTTAGGTAATTCACTAAAGGAGCTGGAGCTGAACTTGAAGCCTATTTCAAAATTAGCATCAAAGATTTTTGTCGTAGCCCTCTTTGTCACGGCCATTGCAGCAGGTGTCACTTGGAACTATTTACTACCCACTGGAGGAAAAGAAGTTTCATTTGCTCAGATGGAAAAACTGATTGCTGAACAATCAGGTGCTGGTGTCTTATTAAACGAAACGGCCAAAGGAAAGTTATCCATCATTGTAGATAACACAACATACAGCACGATGGTGCGTCCGCAAAGTACATTAGTGGATGACTTAGTACAGAAATATAATGTAACGTATCAATATAAAGCAGAGAGTTCGATGGGCGGTTGGATTTTTGGTGGGCTTGTATTGGCAGCTCTTTTGACACTTTTCATTCTTCATAAAAAAGGTAAGCTCAATATTGGCGCGTCAGCTATGAAGCATCAAGCGTCAAAGGCGACTCCCCTACCTGACATCACAATGGATGATATCGGTGGAATCCCTCAAGAAATGAAGGATGAAATCCAACAGACGTTAGAAATATTCAAAAACCCTGAAGCGGCAAATGAAATGGGCATTGCTTTGCCTCAAGGTATTTTACTTTATGGACCTCCGGGGACAGGTAAAACATTACTAGCTCAAGCTATCGCAAAAGAAATAGGAGCTACTTTTTATTCTTCTAGTGGAGCAGCCTTTACAGAATTATTTGTAGGTGTTGGAGCTTCACGAGTACGTACACTTTTTGAAATTGCACGCAAACAACGTCCTGCTGTGATCTTTATAGACGAAGTAGATGCGTTGGCTGGAAAACGAAAAGAACATGGTGGAGAAGAATCTGAAAAGACGTTAACGGAACTACTTGTTCAACTTGACGGTGGTAATGATAATGACGGTGTTTTATTCATTGCAGCTACGAATCGGAAAGATATGCTGGATGATGCATTCTTGCGACCTGGGCGTATCGACTTTACTTTTCATGTTCAATTGCCGGATACAAAAGGACGTCGCGAAATTATCGATATCCATACAAACGGCAAAACGTTGGCTCCTAATGTGGCCGCGTCTCTCGATACACTTGCAGATAGCACTTCAGGTTTTTCTGGCGCAGAAATAAGTAGCTTGTTCGAAACAGCCAGCCGCCGGGCCATTCGCGAAGGACGGAAATTAATCGAGAAGCATGATTTAGATTTTGCAATTGACCGGACAATCCTTGGAAATACAGCACGCACGTTAAGCGACCAAGAAACAAAGCGTCGTGTAGCCATTCACGAATCCGGACATGCCATCATCGCTGCTCTTACAAAGCCAGGTTCTGTAAGAAAAGCGACGATTATTCCAAGGGGTCAAGCACTCGGTTATGTAGCCCCTATTCAAAAGGAATTACATTTATCTACTGCTAGCGAATTGCTTGATCAAGTCAGTATGATTTTAGCGGGCGGCATTGCAGAGCGTCTCTATTTGGGGGAGCACAGTATCGGAGTTGGAGGCGATGTGGAACAGGCCAAGGACATTCTTGAGCGTATGGTGAATACTGGATTGTTCCAAGAAGGATTTTCTTTGATCTTCAATAAAGCTGAACGTGAAGAAAAAATGCAAATGCTATTTGATCAAGCTGCGCAAAAGACGGAAACGCTCATTAAGGAGCACGCGTATCAATTTGAAGAGTTAGTCAATGCACTATATAAAGAAGAAACGCTTGAAGGTGACGAAGTACAACGCATAGTCGAGTTGTCGACTCCTAAAGATGCGGTAGTGTTTATCTGATAGCAAAACAGCGATCATCCTCTTGATGATCGCTGTTTTTTTAGTTTGCGTAGGTTAACAGCGCTTCTCTAACCTCATCGGCCATCCATCTTTGATCCGCAATGAAATCAATGGTTCCGGAACGGGCGCATGTGGTCGCATATTGCGGAATATGAACTTCTTATAAAGTAGCGATATGATCAATGTCGCTTCTAGCATAGCAAATCGAGAACCGATACAACTGCGTGAACCACCACCGAATGGGAAATAACTAAATGGCGCATACTTATTACCTGCCGCAAACCGATCCGGGTCAAATGTGTCGGGTTCAGGGAACACCTCTTTATTTCGGTGAATCGCATATGGACAAATCATAAACGTGCTTCCCTTTTTAAAAGACCTTCCAAACATCTCGACCGGTTCGTTAAGTTCGCGATAAATTAGCCAAGCAGGCGGATAAAGACGCAAGCCTTCTTCAATAATTTGCTGTGTATATGGTAATTCTCGCATCCAATTAAATGGGTTACCTACCAAGTTCGCGGAATTCAATTCATCCAACAGACGCTTCTCTACTTTAGGAAGCCGTGCAATTTCAGCAAATAACCAGCCTAATAAGTTTGCCGTTGTTTCATGTCCTGCGAGCAACATCGTCATCATCTGATCACGTACTTCTTTGTCAGGCAACCTGTTTCCGGCCTCATCTGTAACCGCCATCATCATGCCAAGCAACGAGTCTTTAAACCATTCTGGATGTTCTTTTGCAGCGATTAATACATCGTCAATCATTTCCTCAAGTGTTTGTATCGCTTTTTTATGTTTCAAGTTGGCTTTAGTCGGAACAGAAGATGGAATCATCACAGGACTAAATAAAATTTTGACGCTTTGCTCAATCGTTGTTGTGACGGCATCTGCAAGTTCTTTCTCCTCTGCAGAGACATCTGTCGAAAACATTGTTCGTGTAATGATCGACAATGTCAAACGCATCATTACTGTATGTATATCTACTTCCTCTTCATGCTCAAGACGTTTGACTAGCTTCTCCGTTTCATCAATGATCGAATAGGCATAACGTTCCATCACCTCTTTATAAAACGCTGGTTGAATATATTTCTTCTGCGTCGCATGCCGTTCACCTTCCGTCGTCAATAGACCCTCTCCCACTGTTCTCTGCAACACAGTCGTTGTTCGCCCTTTAATAAATGACTGGTCTTGACGAATCAAGATTTCTCGAATTGCTTCGGGACTGTTAACCACAAACGTCGGTGAAATGCCTGTCTTCAATGAAATCACATCACCAAGTGGCTGTACTCGCATAAAAAAAGCAATCGGATCACGCACGAATTCCAAATAGTTCTGTAATCGTGGCGTTGCAATATCTTGTACAGTAACCATAAACTCTCCTCCAAAATTATCATATTGTATTACTTCTCCATCTCCAGTATGTATGCTGTGTTTCTGGATATGCTAGTAAAAAGGAGGTGGGTCAATTGGCAAAAGACGTATTATGTGAAGTGACAAATTGTCATTTTTGGGAATCAGGTAACCAATGTGGAGCAGATGAAATCAAAGTAATTTCACGAAAAGGAAGAAAAGCAAAAGACTCAGCCGAAACAGATTGTAATACGTTCATTCCAAAAGGATGATCCACCGTGCAGCAGCCACGCTTTTATGCTTGGCTGCTTTTTTATTGATAAGTTGAACGCGTACGCATCGCTTCCCAGTTAACAGCAATCACACTCAAAACTGCAATCACTCCACCAATCATAGACAATCCACTCGGAAGTTCTTGTAGCCATACCCAAGCAACCAATATCGCCACGACTGGCTCTATATAGAGTAGACTCGAAACCGCTCCCGCATCGGCAATCGACAACGCAGTAGACCAGGTTACATAGGCAATCGTTGCTGGAATAACCCCCATATAAATTGTTGATAATGTGGCTTCAAGCGTAGCCCCTTGTATTTCATTTAGCAAGCCTGGTGTGAAATATAAAAACGGTAAGGTACCTGCCCATGTGAAGTATGCTGTCAACTCGACAGGAGTGTAACGGTTGAATAAAGGTTTCTGAAAGACAAAAAATATAGAAGTAGAAATAACCGCAATAATAATGAACCACGCGCCTACCGATACTTCCAACGCACCTTCCGAACTTCCTATCGTTATCAACGCAACACCTGATAATCCGATTGCCATGCCAATCCAACCTAATTGACTAATTTTTTCACTTAGGAAAATCACTGCGATTATCGAAGTGAAAATCGGCACCGTTGCGATAAACAGACCAGCCGTTCCAGCTGATACCGTTTGTTCTCCGTATGTCAGACCAAAGTGATAAATACTGATTCCCGCGAAGCCTAGTAGCATGATCTTCCCTATATCCTGTTTTGCAGGCAGACGAATTTTCGTTCCCGGCCATAATGCATATAAAATAAATACTAATGAAGCGACGATAAACCGTGTCAACACCAAATGTCCAGGAGAATACCCTCCTAGCAAACTCACTCGAATAGCAGCAAAACTGGAGCCCCATGCGACAACGGTGAATAATCCTAAATAGAAAGCTTTCTTATTCATATGAAAACCTGCCTTGATTTGAAATTACAGAGTAAATAATAATCATTTCAACTTGAACGTAGCGGTGCAATGAGCAACTAATTCATCTTTCTCATTGAATAACGTTCCTTCAACCAGAGCCGTAGAGCGTGTTCTATTAATAACGGCAGCTTTTGAATAAACGGTTTCCTGAACGACCGGCTTTAAAAATTGTGTCGTCATTTGTATTGTCATGACATCATTTGCACCCATCGAACGACAAAGCATTCCCATCGTCGTATCGAGAACGGACATATACATACCACCGTGAATAGTTCCGCGTACATTATCATACTCTTGACGATAAGGTAAATATAATTCCACTTGACCCGCTTCTAATTTTTGTGTTTGCAGACCGGCAAATTTCCAAAAAGGACTTGTTTCGAAGTCTTGTCGAACCTGTTCCAAATATTCCATTGTTGTATCGTTCATTTCATTACCTCCATAGAATGTAGTAATTGTTTTATATACCATATCGTAAAGACGTTCTGACGACAATTCAAAGCATTTTACCATTTGCCATAAAAAAGTTTTTTCTAATATTTTTCTATAAAAAGTATATATTTTTCATTCTTTTTCCTTTATAATGAAATCAATTTCATAAGTTTTTTAATTTAGAAAGAGTACCTGTGAGCATTACGCCAATCCAATCACCTGTTATGTAATGGAATAGAGTGAATATCTATTCTTATATCAACAAGCGAAACAGAGTAAAGGTCCCTCTCCAATCTGTCATGTTTGTATTATTTCATGTGGATTGGAGAGGGACTTTTTTATGTGATTATACTTTTTAAAAAGCAATTTTGAAAGGACGGATGTTTCGGTTGGAAAATAAGCTGAAGCTCTACGGCTTTAACAACCTCACCAAAACTCTTAGCTTCAACATTTACGATGTGAGCTATGCAAAGAGTAGAAGAGAGCAAAGTGAGTATATCGCCTATATAGATGAGCAATACAATTCAGAACGTTTAACGAAAATTCTCTACGATGTTACTGAAATGATTGGTGCGCATGTATTGAATGTCAGTAAACAAGATTACGACCCACAAGGTGCTAGTGTAACGTTGATGATTTCAGAGGAAAAATTCCCTGCATCACAAATTGATCCTTCTTGTAATCAAGGCGCGATTCCTATCTTGCCAGATAAAGACTCCGTCGTCAGTCATTTAGACAAGAGCCACGTGACTGTCCATACGTATCCCGAGTATCATCCCGATAACTCCATTGCGACATTTCGTGTAGATATAGATGTGTCGACGTGTGGAGAGATTTCTCCGTTGAATGCGCTCGACTACCTGATCGGAAGCTTTGATTCGGATATTATTACCGCAGACTATCGCGTGCGTGGATTTACACGGTCAGTAGACGGTAAAAAACTTTTCATGGATCATGCAATTACATCCATTCAAGACTTCATTGACCAGAAAACATTGCAAAAATATGATGCAATCGATATAAATGTTTACCAAGCGAATATCTTCCATACGAAATTACTCATTAAAGAGATTGATTTACAAGATTACCTATTCAACAAAGATGTTTCGGAATTACCGCCAAAGGAACGCCTTCAAATTTCTCATAATCTTCGCAAAGAGATGATCGAAATCTACAGCGGTTCCAACGTCTATGAAAATGAGTGAGGAGAGACCATTGAAATTATCACAACATCGCGTTCCTATTATGGAAGCATTGCAACACTATCAAGAAGCACGTGTCGTTCCTTTTGATGTACCCGGACACAAGCACGGTCGAGGCAATAAGGAGCTCGCTGATTTTCTCGGGGAGACTTGCTTACAACACGACGTGAATTCCATGAAACCTCTTGATAATTTATGCCACCCTGTTTCTGTCATACGTGAAGCTGAAGAGTTGGCAGCGGACGCGTTCGGCGCGAAACACGCTTTCTTGCTTGTAAACGGGACGACCTCTGCTGTACAAGCGATGGTCATGACAGCTTGTAAAGCAGGAGAGAAAATCATCATGCCGCGTAATGTTCATCGCAGTGCAATCAATGCCTTGATCTTAAGTGGTGCTATTCCTATCTATGTGAATCCGGGAGTGCAAGAGGATCTTGGCATTGCACTCGGTATGGCAGTAGATGAAGTTAAGAAAGCCATCGTGGATCACCCAGACGCCAAAGCGATTCTCATTAATAATCCAACCTATTATGGTATTTGCTCCAATTTGCAAGCCATTACTGATATAGCACATGCACACGGTATGCTCGTGCTAGTGGATGAAGCACATGGCACGCATTTTTATTTTAACGACAAACTGCCTGCTTCCGCGATGTCCGTCGGCGCGGATATGGCTTCTATCAGTATGCATAAATCAGGTGGATCTTTAACACAAAGTTCCTTTTTATTAATCAATAATGCGGTGAGTGAAGGCTATACGCGACAGATTATTAACCTAACGCAGACTACGAGCGGTTCTTATCTATTGATGTCGTCATTGGATATTTCACGGAAAAACCTGGCATTACACGGGCAGGAAATCTTCGATAAAGTGATCAAGATGGCGCAGTATACCCGCGATGAAGTCAATCAGATCGGCGGCTATTATGCATACTCTAAAGAGCTGATAAACGGCGATACCATCTATGACTTTGACGAGTCCAAATTGTCGATTCATACGCGTCAAATGGGTCTGGCTGGCATTGAAGTATATGATATTTTACGCGATGAATACGATATCCAAATTGAGTTCGGGGACGTAGCGAATATCCTTGCCTATATTTCAGTCGGGGACCGTACACTCGATCTTGAACGATTGGTCGCAGCACTAGCAGAAATCAATCGTCGTTATAAAAAGGATCCTAGTTCGTTATTCGACCACGAATATATCAATCCGCAAATTGTTCAATCGCCCCAACAGGCTTTTTACGCGGATAAAGAGACTTTAGTACTTTCCGAATCTTCAGGACGCGTGGCAAGCGAATTCGTCATGTGCTATCCCCCTGGCATTCCAATTCTGGCACCCGGAGAACGAATCACAAATGAAGTAATTGAATACATCAACTACTGTAAGGACAAGGGATGTTTCTTGACGGGTACCGAAGATGCAAAAGTTGATTGGATTAATGTAGTAAAGGAGGACGTCTAATGAATCTATGGTTTACTGAAGATCATTCACCCCATACACGATTTTCATTTCGTGTCGAAGAACATCTATATACTGCGACGAGTGAATTCCAGAAAATTGATGTCTTCCAAACGACAGAGTTCGGTAAAATTTTGACATTGGATGGTTATGTCATGGTGACAGAAAAAGATGAATTCATTTATCACGATATGATTGTTCACGTGCCGATGGCTACCAATCCGTCCATCGAGAACGTGTTGGTCATCGGTGCTGGTGATGGTGGGACCGTACGCGAATTGACGCGCTATCCATCAATCAAACAAATCGATATGGTGGAGATTGATGAGCAAGTTGTGAAAGTGTGCCAAGAATTTTTACCACAAACCGCAGCCCAACTGACTGATCCACGCGTTACACTCTATTTTGAGGATGGTCTGAAATTCGTTCGTCAGCAAGAAAATGCCTATGATTTGATCATTGTCGATTCCACCGACCCATTCGGGCCAGGTGAAGGACTCTTCACGAAGGAGTTTTATGGCAATTGCTACAAGGCTTTGAATAGCCAAGGCATTCTTGTAAATCAGCATGAAAGTGCTTTTTACGCCGAAGATGCACGCGGTATGCAACGAGCACATAAAAGTATTATGGGATTCTTCCCCGTTTCTAAAGTCTATCAAGCACACATACCAACCTATCCATCGGGGCACTGGCTGTTCGGATTTGCTTCCAAAAAATATGACCCGATAGATGATTTGGATGCCAATTCATGGAATGCACTTGGTTTGCAAACAAAATATTATAATACAAAACTTCATGTCGGCTCATTCGCTTTACCGAATTATATTAAGGAGCTATTAACCCATGCTAAATAAAAATATAGAAACATTTCTAGGGTTCGAAGCAGATTACGAGGAGGCTTCATTCGTAATATTCGGTGCTCCTTTTGATTCCACAACATCTTTTCGTCCTGGTACACGATTCGCTAGTAAAGTGATGCGAAGCGAATCATTCGGTCTTGAGACATATAGTCCTTATCAAGAAGCAGATTTAACGGATTACTCATTATTCGACGGCGGTGATCTGGAATTAAGTTTTGGTAACACGGAGCGTGCTCTTGAGCAAATTGAACAGTTCACCTCACTCGTTTTGGAGGATGGGAAAATCCCTTGCATGATTGGCGGTGAACATTTAGTCACTTTGGGAGCTGTACGTGCTGTTGCGAAAATGCATCCTGATTTACATGTCATTCAATTCGATGCACATACAGACTTGCGCGAAGAATATTTAGATCAACGCCTATCTCATGCTACGGTTATTCGCAGAATCTGGGACTTGCTCGGAGATAATAAAATCTATCAATACGGTATCCGTTCCGGTGATCGTTCAGAATTTGAATGGGCGGCTAAGCAACATGTCTTTATGAATAAATTTAATTTTGTTGGACTTGAAGATACGGTTAAGAAGTTACAGGATAAACCCGTCTATTTGACGATTGATCTAGATGTCTTAGACCCTTCCGTATTCCCGGGAACTGGTACGCCGGAAGCGGGTGGCGTCAGCTTTGTTGAATTGCTACAAGCGATATTGACGGTCAGCGGTTTGAATATCGTTGCCTGTGATATCAACGAGCTGTCCCCTATCTATGACCAAAGCGGCGCATCAACAGCCGTGGCTTGTAAAGTGTTACGTGAATTAACGATTGCTATAAACAAAAATAACTAAATTGGTGGTGTCTTTAATGGGAAAAGCATTAATTATTGGAGCTGGCGGCGTGGCAAGTGTTGTCGTGCATAAGTGTTGTGAGGTACCGGATGTATTTGAAGAAATTTGTATCGCGAGTCGCACGAAATCTAAATGTGATGCATTGAAAGAAAAGCTGGACGGTGGACGAACGAAAATCCAAACAGCTCAAGTAGATGCAGATAACGTGCCTGAACTTGTCGCGTTAATCAATGAATTTAAACCAGATATCGTCATTAATGTCGCATTGCCTTATCAGGACTTGACGATTATGGATGCATGTCTTGAAACAAAAGTAGACTATCTGGATACTGCAAACTATGAACCGCTTGATACTGCGAAATTTGAATATAAATGGCAGTGGGCTTATAAAGAGAAGTTTGAAGAAGCAGGTATTACCGCATTGCTCGGCAGCGGTTTCGACCCTGGCGTAACCGGTGTGTTCTCCGCATATGCATTGAAGCATTACTTCGATGAAATCCATACGATTGATATTGTCGATGCCAATGCAGGCGACCACGGCTATCCGTTCGCAACTAACTTTAACCCAGAAATCAATATCCGTGAAATCACAGCTAACGGACGCTATTACGAAAATGGAGAGTTCATCGAAACAGAACCTCTTGAAGTGAAACGCGTCTATGATCTACCTGAAATCGGACCAAAAGATGTCTATTTGCT
The DNA here is from genome assembly GCF_002743255.1 of Sporosarcina sp. P2. Lineage (GTDB taxonomy): Bacteria > Bacillota > Bacilli > Bacillales_A > Planococcaceae > Sporosarcina. The sequence continues at coordinate 79,577 of NZ_PDYY01000010.1, read as the reverse complement.
ATACCATGAGGAACTTGAGTCATTAGCGAAAAATATTACCGGTGTAAATAAAATCCGTTTCTGGATGACGTTCTCCGAAAAGTATTTGATGCATTTGCGTGTACTTGAAAATGTAGGTATGACATCCATCGAACCGATTGATTTTGAAGGTCAGCAAATTGTTCCACTACAATTCTTAAAGGCGGTACTACCGGACCCTGCTTCTCTCGGACCACGTACGAAAGGAAAAACGAATATAGGTTGTATCTATCAAGGTACGAAGAACGGTGAGCCAAAAACGTATTATGTTTACAATATTTGTGATCACCAAGAGTGCTATCAAGAAGTGGGATCACAAGCTATTTCCTATACAACAGGTGTTCCAGCTATGATCGGTGCGATGATGATGTTAACAGGCAAATGGAAAAAGCCAGGGGTCTTCAATATTGAAGAATTCGATCCAGATCCATTTATGGATGCGTTGAATGAGTATGGTTTACCTTGGCACGAAGATTTCAATCCAACTTTGATAGATTGAGGAGAATAGTATGAAATTTAATGTCCAAGCAGTCCCTTCACCTAGTTATGTTGTGGATGAAAAATTGCTGATTGCTAACTTAGAAAAATTGAAATCTATTATCGACCAAACAGGATGCAAGATTTTACTCGCACAAAAAGGGTTTTCGATGTTCGAAGTTTATCCATTAATCGGTCGGTATTTGCATGGCGTTACTTCAAGTGGTTTATTTGAAGCGCGTCTCGGCTTTGAAGAGATGGGGAAAGAAGTGCACACGTATGCCCCTGCTTTCCACGAGAATGAGTTTGAGGAAATCCTTCGCTACTCTGATCATTTGGTATTCAATTCATTTGCGCAGTGGAAGCTGTTTAAGAGCCGAGTTCAGGAGCAGGAAAAGTCCATTGAATGTGGAATCCGAATCAATCCCGAGTACTCGGAGATTGAAGTGGATATGTACAACCCTTGCTTCACCTATTCGAGATTTGGTGTTACGTTAGATAATTTCAAAGCTGACGAACTCGAAGGTATTAGCGGCCTGCACTTCCATACGATGTGCGAGCAGAACTCCGATACGTTGTGGCGGACGATCCAAATCATCGATGAAGAGTTCGGTCCCTATTTACAGAAGATGAAGTGGATCAACTTCGGTGGCGGTCATCATATCACTCGGGCCGATTACGATCTAAAGACATTAATCCGTTGCATTCGTTTCATGCAAGATAAATATAATCTTGAAGTGTATCTAGAACCGGGTGAAGCCGTTGCCTTAAACACAGGCTTCCTCGTCGCAACAGTACTTGACACGATGCATAATGGGATGGACATTGCTATTCTCGATACGTCGGCTTCTTGTCATATGCCAGATGTTTTGGAGATGCCTTATCGTCCTGAGATTATCGGGGCAGGTACGCCAAATGAAAAAGCCCATACCTATAGATTAGGCGGGCCAACATGTCTTGCAGGTGATGTTATTGGTGATTATTCATTCGATCAGCCATTACAACCTGGTGATCGCCTAGTATTTTGCGATATGGCACATTATTCGATGGTAAAGAACAATACGTTCAATGGCGTTAATTTGCCATCGATCGTTCTTCATACTGCCGATGATGAAATCAACGTTGTGAAGCAATTTGGTTATGAGGATTTCAAGCAGCGTTTGTCTTAAGTGTAGTGAGTGTGAATTTGAGAGTAAGTTGATCTGCGTTCCAGGCGGACGCTTTCTCATGGGCGTGGCTTGAGCCTCCTCGTCCGCTAAGTGCAAAGACGTACTCCTAACGCTTCGCTTTTACTCGCAAAAGCCGTTCTTCGTTACGGCTTTCGCTACCTGCGGGGTCTCAAGGCGCACGCTTATCCATCGGAAGTCGCCGCCTTCCACTACAATCAACTGGTGTCTTTTTCTGATTTTAGAAAGTGGAGTTCAAGTTCCTAACTACTAATCAAAATTACATCATTTTCTTTACTCCATTCGACTATTTCGTTTAAGACGTAAAAACCCGATTCGCTGAAAAATGCGAATCGGGTTTTTACACTTTGATACAAATAAGTAATGTGTAAAAGTCTATAATAGTTTAAGGTTTCATTAGAATTATCAATCAACACACTGATACTTTTTATATTCCAGTTCAAGTTAGAATAGTACATTAGTTTTTCATTCCACTCGCGACCATCAGAAGATAACGCCAGTTGATCGTAGTGGAAGGCGGCGACTCGGGGAGGATCAGCCCGATCAGGTGAAACAACTAAAGGAGCACCGCGACTAGTTGGTTCACCGCGGGCCCTCCCGAACGCGTCCGCCTGGAACGCAGATCAATGTTACTTACCTCTATCCCGATCTTAAACCTTATACTTACCACTCACAGTAAGAAGAATCCAATACCCATGATAAGATAAGCTGAAAATAGCACGAGACCCTCGAACCAATTTGACTCTCCGTCATGACATATATTGACGACTAGTAATGTGGCAGTAATCATCGCGACCAACTCGGGCCACGTGAATACAAGCGGCATTGCGGTAGGCATCAGTAATGATATTAATACTAGAACCGGTGTGACAAACATCGCTACTTGCAATGTAGAACCGATTGCAATCTCCACGGATACATCCATTTTATTTTTCATTGCCAATGTAATTGCGGAAGAATGCTCTGCCGCGTTACCAACAATGGCGACGATAATTACACCGATAAATAATTCTGACCAGCCAAACTTTTCACCTAGTGTACCAAATGTGTGCACAAGCTTTTCAGAAACAAATGCAACTGCTACTGTCGCAACTAACAGGACCACTATAGATTTCTTCTTTGTCCACTCCGGCACTTCTTCTGTCTCATGATTTTCTGAACCGAACACGCCTCGATGAGTAAATAACTTAAATACTAGACCCGCCAAGTAAATCAGGATGAGAATGATGGAAATACCGACACTCAAGTTCAGTCCAGTTCTAGTATCCATCGTCATTGAGAAAACTTCCGGAATGACAAATGCTACGACAATCGCAAAAATTAATAATGCGGAATTAAATCGGGCATCAAAAATATTAAAGTTTTGTCTTTGATACTTTACACCGCCTGCGAAAAATGACAGACCGAGAACTAATAATAAGTTTCCTAATACTGAACCCGTCAACGATGCTAGTACGATTGCAATCAATCCAGCTTTCAATGTAAATATGGAAATAATAAGTTCAACTGCATTACCAAATGTTGCATTTAATAAACCACCAATTCGTGGCCCACTGACAATCGCTAAACTTTCTGTTGCTCTTCCAATGAATCCAGCTAGAGCAATAATACTGTAACAACACAACGCAAACATCCATAAATCCGACCAATTCAAGAATGATGCAATAAATACTAAAGGTACACCTGTAAATGCCATGACAGTAAATACTTTATTCAGTGTCTCCACCTCTTTTCATAATCAATTTGTTATAAGCATTCCCTATTCTGATGGCAAATAAACTGGTTAATAAATGACTTTTCAACAGAGTATAGATATGGCAAATAGCGCATAAAAAATTATTGCCTATTAGAATTAAAAAAGGATAGAGGACAGTCCGTACATTAGACTGTCCTCTATCCATTATCGTTTTAGATTATATTCATCATAAAAAAACAGCTTAACTCTTCATTTTCGGATCCAACGCATCACGTAACCCATCACCCATCAAGTTAAAGCCTAATACGGTCAGCATAATGGCGAGTCCCGGGAAAATCATTGTCCAGGGAGCATTTTGTAAATAATCTTTAGAGTCGGCTAACATCTTTCCCCACTCAGGGTATGGAGCTTCTGCCCCCAATCCTAGGAATCCAAGTGCTGCTGCTTCGAGAATAGCTGTAGCAATCGCCAATGTACCTTGTACGATAACAGGCGCCATCGAGTTAGGTAAAATATGCGAAAACAGAATTCTGAAGTCTTTCATACCAATTGCCTTTGCCGCTATAATATATTCATCTTCTTTAATACTCAATACTTTTGATCGTATCAATCGTCCGAAGTTCGGTACGTTAATGATTGCAATCGCAATCAACGCATTACGTAAGCTTGGTCCCAATACGGATACAATCGCAATAGCCAGTAAGATAGAAGGGAAAGCAAGCATAATATCAAATATCCTAGAGATAATAGTATCGATCCAGCGGCCGTAATAACCAGCAATGATCCCAAGAAAACTCCCCACTACAATCGAACCGACGACCGAGAAGAATCCGACAGATAACGAAATACGCGCACCGTGGATAATGCGTGAGAATATATCACGGCCAAAGTCATCCGTTCCAAACCAATACTCCGAAGAAGGAGGTTGCAGTCGATCTGTCATGAATTGTTCGTTGATGCCCTCTTTTGTGACAAGAGGACCGAATAGTGCAAGTACAATAAAGAATATCACAATGGCTGCGCCTACGACTGCTACTTTACTTTTGCGAAAACCTACCCAAGCTTCCCGCCAAGGTCCTATTGTTTTTTCTAATTCTGCTTCCACCACTCCGTCTACCTTAGGTGTAAACTCTGACATGAACTGTTCCTCCTTCCTCAATCATACTTAATCCTTGGATCGATCAGTCCATATAGTAAATCGACGATTAGATTAATCATGACAAAGATAAATGCTACGATAAGAATTCCTGATTGAATAACGGGATAATCTCTAAAGTTGATTGCATCATAGATATAGCGTCCAATTCCAGGCCACGCGAAGATTGTTTCTGTCAGAATAGCTCCACCTAGGAGTAGACCAATTTGCAGACCGATAACTGTCAAAACAGGAATGATTGCATTTTTTAATGCGTGCTTATATACTATCCAAAACATTTTCTGACCCTTTGCTCGTGCTGTACGAATATAGTCAGAACGCATCACTTCTAGCATGCTCGAACGCGTCATCCGGGCGATAATCGCCATCGGAATGGTCGCAAGCGCTAGCCCAGGTAAGATCAAATGTTTAATGACTACCCATAATTGATCAACCCTGCCCTGGATGAGCGTATCAATTATGTATAAATTGGTTATGGCAGATACGGGATCACGGACATTTTCACGCCCAGTTGTCGGCAACCATTGCAATTCAATTGCAAATGCCCATTGCCCCATTAATCCTAACCAGAAAATAGGCATGGAAACACCGACTAGTGCCAATACCATTGCTGAATAATCAAACCACGAGTTTTGGAACCAAGCGGAAATAATACCCGCATTAATCCCTACAAAGACCGCGATAATCATCGCAAATAAGGCCAATTCTAATGTAGCTGCTAGATAAGGCCAAATTTCGTCCGCCACAGGAAGTCGAGTACGCATGGATTCCCCTAGATCACCTTTTAAAATGCCGCCAAGATAACTGAAATATTGTGTATACCATGGTTGATCAAGACCTAGCTTGATCGTCAAAGCTTCCACCGCTTCTTTTGTTGCTTGTTGTCCTAAAATAACTTGCGCTGGATTACCAGGAATTGCGCGAATCAACATAAAAACTAAAAATGTCATACCAAGCAGGACAGGAATCAGCTGTAAAAGCCTCTTAATCGTATAGTTGAACAACTCTTTCACCCCTCCGGCTTTTATTATTTATGAATCAAAGAAAGGGAGAATGCTGGCTTCTCCCTCTTCTTTCATCATGTAATTTACCTATTTTTACTTAAATTCAACATTCGACAACAGATCAGAACCAGTAGGATGCGGAACAAACCCTGTTAGTTCCTTCGCTCCGCCTAATAATGGAATAGAGTGTGCAAGTGGTACCCAAGGAGCTTCTTCGTGAAGAATTTCTTGAGCTTGCTTGTACAACTCAATACGCTTGTCTTCGTCTACTTCTGTTTGCGCTTCTAGGAATAGCTTATGTGTTTCGTCGTTTTTAAAGTACGTGTAGTTATTACTTCCGATATTGTCTTCATCCAACAATACGTACAGGAAGTTGTCTGCGTCTCCATTATCCCCAGTCCAACCAAGCATGAAAGCATCTGCTTCCCCTTTGCTCGCCTTATCCAGGTAAGTCGCCCACTCATACGAAACGATTTTTGCTTTAATACCTACGTCAGCCAAGTTGCTTTGAATAGCTTCAGCTACTTTTGTGCCGTCTGGCATGTATGGACGTGGAACTGGCATAGCCCATAGCTCCATTTCAAATCCATTTTCAAGACCTGCCTCTTTCAATAGTTCTTTAGCTTTTTCAGGATCATATGCATATGCTTCTACATCTTCGTTATAACCTGAAATAGATGAAGGCATTGGATTTTTCGCCACTTCTGCACGTCCTTCAAAGAATGAATCGATGATTGATTGTTTATCAATAGCATAGTTCATTGCCTGACGAACTTCTTTTTTATCAAATGGTTCACGAGTTACTGTTAATCCAAGATATCCTACGTTCATGGAAGGACGCTCGAACAACTGCAATGCATCGTTATCTTCTATCTTTACTCCATCAGCTGGATTAATTCCATCTGCTAAATCAATTTCACCGGAAAGTAAAGCATTCAGACGGGCAGAGTTGTCGGGAATTGCTTGGAAAATGATGCGATCCAATTTCGGCAATCCTTCTTGCCAATAGTCTTCGTTCTTTTCAATTGTAATGGTTTCATTTGGCTTCCATTCTACAAACTTGAATGGACCTGTTCCGACTGGGTTACGCTCATACTCATCGTCGCCCTTCTCGAAAGCCGTAGGACTGGAAATAGCGAACATACTCATCGCAAGGTTTTTCAAGAATGGCGCTTGTGGGCGCTTCAATGTAATAATCACTGTGGAATTTCCATCTGCTTTAACAGATTCAATTACGTGCTCTTCATCGTCTTTAAATCCACCGAACATAGAGTTATAGTATGGGAATGTATCTGAATCTCCATTAGCCCAACGCTCAAAGTTCTTTACGACTGCTTCTGCATTAAAATCAGTTCCATCATGGAATTTCACGCCTTCTTCCAATTGGAATGTATACGTTAATCCATCTTCACTTGTATCATACTCTTTAGCAAGTCCTGGTTGAATCGTAGTATCCTGCTCCCCAAAGTTTAATAAGGTTTCGAATAAATTGACCGTTACTTTAAATGTTTCCCCTTCTGTTACGCGGGATGGGTCAAGAGATGTTGAATCTCCACCTCGTCCAAATACTAACGTTTTGTTCTCACTGCCGCCTTTATCTGCAGCATCTTTGTCCTTGTCGCCACTGCCTTCTTGATCATCACCGCCTGAACAAGCTGCCAAAGCAGTCGATAAGACAAGAAGCATGATCAATGCGAACGACCACAGTTTCCCTTTTCTCATACAGATCCCTCCAATTGTTTTTTTCTTTCTATATCATCGTTGCTTTCCGACGTATAAAGATGGCAAGCAACAGAATGACCAATTTTCTCCTCTGCTAATACAGGAATTACTTTCGTACACACATCCATTTTGAAAGGGCAGCGAGTGTGGAATGCACAACCGCTTGGCGGATTCGCGGGGCTTGGCATATCCCCTTCAATAATGATTTGTTCCTTCTTATAATTTGGATCTGGTACAGGTACCGCAGACAGTAAAGCCTGTGTATACGGATGGAGGGGGTTTGCATATAGCTCTTCACTCTCTGTAATCTCCACAATCTTCCCCAAGTACATGACTGCCACACGATCACTGATATGGCGTACAACACCAAGATCATGTGCAATGAAGATATACGTCAAGTTGAATTCCTTTTGTAAATCCTGCATTAAGTTTAATACTTGCGCCTGAATGGATACGTCAAGCGCAGACACTGGCTCATCTGCAATAATCAATTTGGGATTCGTCATCAAAGCACGTGCTATACCAATTCGCTGACGCTGCCCTCCACTGAATTGGTGAGGGTAGCGTTTTGCATGGTATTCACTCAAACCGACAATTTTTAGGAACTCTACGACTTTTTCACGACGTTCCTTTGCATTGCCCCCACCATGGACAATCAATGGTTCTTCTAAAATCTTTCCGATTGTATGACGAGGATTCAAAGAGGCATAAGGATCTTGGAAGACCATTTGCATATCTCGACGAACCGCTCGAATTTCATTAGCCGAGAGCTTCGTCAAATCTTTCCCTTGGAATTCGACGACTCCCTCTGTAGGTTCCAGCAATTGCATTATCGTCCGCCCTGTCGTAGACTTCCCGCAACCACTTTCTCCAACGATCCCGAGCGTCTCTCCTTCATTTACATGAAATGAAACATCATCGATTGCTTTGACATGACCTACTGTTTTACCAATCAATCCTTTGCGAATCGGGAAGTATTTTTTCAACCCTTCAACTCTTAGCAATGGTTTGTTCATTTGCACTTATCACTCCTTCTCGTTCGTCATATAAGAAGCATCTTGTTTGATGATTGTCGGAGTTTCGGTACAATTCTGGTGTTTCTGTCCAGCATCTCGAGAAAGCGCTTTCACATCTCGCTGCAAATCTACATCCCTTTTCAATAGATCCTGGTTTTGGTACGTTACCTTGAATCGAATAGAGACGATCTTTTTTATTGCGCATATCCGGCACGGATTGAATCAATCCTCGTGTATATGGGTGACAAGGATTCTTAAAAATCACTTCTGTCGCTGCTTCTTCAATGACTTGTCCTGCATACATGACTACGACGCGTTCACAGGTTTCAGCCACTACTCCTAGGTCATGTGTAATGAGTAAAATTGCTGTATTCATGCGCTCGTTTAACTCTCGCATCAATTTGAGAATTTGTGCTTGAATAGTTACATCAAGTGCTGTTGTAGGTTCATCCGCAATGAGGACTTTCGGATCGCATACAAGCGCCATTGCAATCATGACACGTTGTCGCATACCACCAGATAACTGATGAGGATATTCTTTCATAATTTCTTCAGAGCGGGGTAGTCCGACTAATTTCAACATTTCGATTGCCCGTTCCTTAATTTGCTTTTTCGACCACTTTTTCTGATGAAGTGAAATGGCTTCAGACATCTGATTGCCAATAGTGAATAGCGGATTCAAAGAAGTCATAGGCTCTTGAAAAATCATCGCGACGTCGTTCCCACGAATCTCTCTCATTTCCTTCTCTGTTTTTTTCAGGAGATCCTGACCTTCAAAAAGGATTTCCCCTCCGGTGATTTTCCCTGGTGGACTTGGTATTAACTGCATGATAGATAAAGAGGTGACACTCTTTCCGCAACCTGACTCTCCAACGATCCCTAAGACTTCCCCTTCTCTTACATAAAAGTCCACATGATCTACCGCTGGAATTTCTCCTGAATCCGTGAAAAAGGTCGTTTGCAAATCATTCACTTCAAGTAATTTCCTTCTTTCTTTCATTTGCTCACCTTTTTCCATTTTCTGAAATAACCAATTAATCACTATTATACTTTTATTCTGATTAAACGCAAGATGCTTTTTTAATAAAGTAATATGTTAAGAGACTTCTGTTAATAACAAAAGAAGTGCGATAGGTAATGTTCTACCTACGCACTTCCTGAAAAACAATATGCATCAAAATATTATACTTTTCATTTCACCTATATAACTATTCCCTTAACCAAATGGCTTCTCCATCTACAAAATTAGGAATTTGCAAGTCCAATAACTCATATACACTTGGAGCAATATCTGTCATCGTAATTCTTTTGTTCATTTCCCCCGGTGGAATCATAGGTCCCGACGCATATAAAATTGGCCGTAATTGCAAGCGCTCAGGATTTCCGCCATGACTCCCTAATTCCTGCGTTGGTTCGACAGCAACTTTTGCGTCTTTCCCCATTAAAAATCCAGGAGCTGCAGATAAAAACACGTCTCCACTATTATTATTATTTAACTCAGAATACCCTTCTGAGTCGCCTGTCCAAATAGTCTCATATGGATACACTTGTGACTGCTCTTCGCTAGATAATACAGACAAAGTCGGATACATATAAACCTTTTCAACGTTTTTACTTTTACTAGTAAGCCAACGTAAAATAGGTTGTGCTACCTTTTCCGGATCTTGGGTTAGGCTAGTAAAAACGGTCCTATTAGTAAAGGTCGATACAATTTCATTCCTCACCTGTTCATATTCTTCTTTTTTCACAATTCCTTTTTTCTCTCTGCCTTTCAAATTTACATAGACATGAGCGATCGTTCCACTCGCTTCTGCATAAGCTTTGGTTTTAGATGCATCTATATTTCCCTTTTTATCTTTTACAAGTAGTCCTGCCTTTTCCAATTCCTTATTCGGCGAAAGTCTGGTATGAATTGGTTCCAACCCATGATCGGAAACAATCAATAAGTGGTCGTCATCATTAAGATTGTTTTTAATTCGACCGATTGCTCGATCTGCTTGGCCAAACGCCCAGCTGACATATGCCTCTTTTTCCAAAACATTCGCTAATTGATATCCAGGTTGTGCGGGTTCTCTTAATAGGAATTCATGTAATTCATTATCTACCAGGGAGTAATAGTAAAATAGCAGATCGGGCTGATAATGCTCCTTAATATAAAAGCTAACATCCGTCACCCAATTCGCAAATCGTTCGCCAACTTGTTCATATTCCTTCCTCGTTATATCCCCATTTTTGAACGCATCAATTTCATCAGGTGCTGGGTAAAATCCGAATTCAGATTGAATCTTATCTGTAAATTGACCAGGTCCTTTGTATAGTCCGCCCATTACAGTACCTTGAAATAGCTGAAGTTCTTCTTTGTTCTCAGGATCTCCTTTTAGTTTCACATAAAATCCTGCGCTATCGAGATTATGTAAGTTCAGCGCGACAGCCATCCAATCATTGGGTGATACTTCTTCGCCTAACTTCTTTCTATCCATGGAAATATAATAGTTCGATTCTTTTTCATCTGTTCGCAAAATGTATAACTTTTGAGTAGGGGAGTTTTTTATATCCAATGAAATAACTGCTTCTTCTACCTTGGAAGTTCTTGCATTTATTTGTTCAACGCGTCCATCCTTAATCTCTGAAAACTCCAAGTCATGAAGTTTCGATTCTGCTAAGGTTCCACCAGAATAAACAGCGTACGTAGCAGCAGATGCGTTATCCGGATTCGAGTCGGGAAAGGAGACGGTTGCTGTGACCTTCCCTTGATTTCTTGCCTCTTTCCATATAGGCGTAACACCTAACGTCTGTGAAAATCCACTTTGGTCATCTTTCACTTTTTCTCCCGATGAATGGAACTGATTACTGACAATACCTGTCTTTGAAGGTTCAGCACCAGTAGACATTGCTGCATGTGATGGTGCCGTCAATGATGGTGTAATGGTAACAAAATCTGTGGCGTAGGCTGCCTGTTGCTGAAATTCTTCTAAATTGGGCATGATTCCTTTAGCTATGTAACGTTGTGCATCCCCATATCCCAAGCCGTCAAATGACACGACACTAATTGTGCCAGTTGTCTCAGCGGCTTTTCCAGTTGAATGAGTTGTAGTAACGGTCATGCTAGATAAAATAATAATGAAAAAGATTTTTATAGGTTTAAACATGCTTACATCCCTCGCTTTATAAAACTATTCCCTTGATGAAAACAAGGTAAACTTGCTAACTAGAAAATCATGAATAGTTTCTTACCGTTTTCCTGGAGGTGAAAAATGAAATCCACCATAGTAAACATCATCAGAAGTACGTCAATAACTTGAATGCAGCGCCGCAAAATTACGAAGGATTTCAGTCCCAACCTCCTGATACCATAGGGACTGATTTCCTTAGGTACCTGAGTAGATTCGCACTGCATTCAAAATATAGGCGGTGGACATTGCTGATATAGCTTATTATTTATCGTTCAAGAACCGCCGCTCTGAATTTGTATAAATTTGGAACTTATTGTAGAGTGGAACATTTTGAATGAGCGTTTCATTCAAGTTGCTAAACCATCGGCGGGAACAGATCAGGTCACCTTAATTTTATTTCAAAAAAATCTCCCGCTATATTTATACTCTGCGGGAGATCTCAATCACTTTATTTTTGCACTACAAACCTTCCTGCCGAATTACCTTTTAGCCACGCCAAACTTTTCTCAAATAGTTCATCTTCAAAAGAATAACCAGAAAAGGTGTGATCTGCTTTGTCGATATACTGTTCAACTACTTGCTCGGCATTTACGCGTTTATTGAGTGAATTAGCGTATCGCGCCGCATGTTCTTTCGGAATTTGCTCGTCGGCCCTTGCATGAATAATATGCGTTGGCCCCGTAAATGAACGAACAGATTCAATTGGGTGATGTTTTTTCAAATCTTTCAAGAACGTTTGGCTGATCATAAACCCATGGTAATCATGACTGCCTTGTCTAACAATCTCATGAACTGCTTTCGGTCCAAGAATCCCTGTAATATCTTCGTATGGCATGCCTACCGGAGACCATAGAATTAATTGCTTAATTCGTGTATCGCTCGCTGCCGTAAGTGATGCAACAGCTCCACCCATACTGTGTCCCACTATCGTAATGCGTTGTTTATCTATCCCTCGGATTGAACTTAAATAATTTATGACATCCTGTAATTCATTCAATTGATTGGTTATAGTTACATCTGCATAATCCCCATCACTTTCACCACAACCGCTAAAATCGAAGCGGAATACCCCATATCCACGCTCCGTAAAGTACCGTGCAGCTTTTACAAACAAACGGTGCTCCCCTACTTTACTGCCCACAAATCCATGAACAAGTATAAGTAGTGGTATGGTTTCTTTTCTATATTCAGGCAGATGCAATGCACCAGATAAATTATTTTCCCCAGAACGAATCTCGATCATTTTTTGCATTTCTTACCCACTCCTGTCAAAATATATTATTCCAACATGTTTAATAGGTATTATATAATTTTGATATGAATAAGTCAAATCAACCTGTAGGAATCTTTAATTTTCATATTAAAAAAACTCTCGTAGAAGAGAGTCTTAAAGAACAAAATGCTATTTTTATTGTGACCGGTTTTCATTTCGGAAGAGGAAACTTCCCAAAGTATGATAGTTAGTTTCATTATAATGAGTACGAGGAACATACATTGCATTAGCGAACTAGTTGGATCAATAGTTCTTTACCGTACCTACCTTATTTCACAATCCCGAGTGTATTCAAGAATACCACAATAATAGTCAATGGCACTACCCACTTCATTAAAAAGTGCCATAGCGGATAGAAGCCTTTGGATTGCGTATTATACAATGTAAATTCATCGCGCACCAACACTTGGTCCATCTTGTGGACGATAAACAACGCGATCAGCAAACATCCTGCTGGTAGCAAAATATTACTAACCAGATAATCGGTTGCATCAAAAATGCTCTTATCGAATAGTAAGAACCCTGACAACGTACTCGAAGACAATGCAGAAGGAATCGCGGCAATGAAAACAACCGCACCAATCAACCAAGTCACTGACCTACGTGTCCGCTTGCCACTTGCAGTCATGGCTGCCACAATAATCTCATACAAACTAAACGAGGACGTCAATGTTGCAAACAAAAACAAGATTAAAAATAACGCCAAGAATACTTGCCCGAGTGGAAGTTGTGAAAAGACTGCCGGTAACACCATGAATAGTAATTCTGGTCCTGCAGCCGGTTCTTGACCGAACGCGAAGACTGCTGGGAAAATAGCTAAACCTGCTAGTAATGAAACAAATAAATTCATCCCCACTACGGAACTAGCAGATGAAGTTAAACTAACATCTTTTTTCAAATATGAACTATACGTTACCATACAAGAAAATCCGACGGCCAATGAAAAGAAAGACTGGCCAAGTGCATATAACACGGATTCTCTTGTAATGCTAGAGAAATCAGGCTTCAGAAAGAACGATACACCTTCCATTGCACCAGGCAACGTCAATGAACGAATAACTAAAATGATAAAAAACACAAATAATAAAGGCATCATATATTTATTCGCTTTTTCAATCCCGTTTTGTACACCGGAAGAAACGACTAATATGTTAATGATAGTAAATAGAAACAGACCGATCAATGTCGTGATTGGCGAACCTACAACCGATCCAAATTGATCCGAATAGGAAGCACCTTCACTAATGATCTTGCCACCAATGGATAACCCGCTGTATACGAATACCCAACCGCCAACTACACTATAGAAAGATAGTAAAAGAAAACATCCAGCAACACCGAGCTTGCCAATCCACGGCCATGCACTGGCTGGCGCCAACTTCTTGTAGGCATTAATTGCTTCTCTACCTGAACCACGTCCAATAATGAATTCGGAAATCAACATTGGTAATCCGATCAAAACTGTAAATATAACGAATAATAGGAAAAACGCGCCACCACCACTCATTCCTGTTACATATGGGAATTTCCAGATTGCTCCAAGGCCAATTGCTGCACCTGCCGAGGACATAATAAATCCAAGCTTTGAAGACCATTGTTCTTTACGTTGTTCCACTTTTTCACCCATTTTCCTTTACTTCTGTTTATTACAGTTATACTGTACTGCTTCGATAGAAACAAGAGGAAAATGTTTTTCATTCTTAGAATGCTATTAATGACCTCTCTGATTCAATACAAACTCCTTTTGAAAAAGAGCCTTTGCTAGACGTTCACAATTTTGCTGATCGAAAAAGTCAATGTATTCGGATGCTCTGCCGAAAAAAGGATTATCATATCGTTTTTCTTCAATAATAGTTTCTAAATAATGGAGTACCTTTCCTTGATTATTCGCCTTATAGCCAAATAGATCTGTATCCAAATCTAAATAGGAACCTCGATTTTCCAAAAATGCTTGTTGATCGAACGTATAGAAAATAATAGGTTTATTCATATAAAGAAAATCCCAGCAAATGCTGGAGTAATCTGTTATTAGCAGATCCGCATCATGCAATTCTCGCATAATTACTATTTCATCGAAACTGAAAAAAGATATCTGGTCACTAATTAAACTATTTTTTCTGAAATATGTTTCATAACGTTTCATGAAAGGGTGTAGGATAACCCTCACTTCAAGCTTCTCCTCTTGGACGAGCTCTTGTAGCTTTTCGCTATTTAGAAGTTCCACGGTTGATTGAAAATACGTACTCTCTAAAAATTCTTCTTCAGTTAGGTCAAATAGCCACTCTCTCCAAGTAAACATCAGCAAAAGACGTTTAATTTCAGAGGAAGGCCGATTGAATGGCAACAGGTCAAAACGAGCCATACCTGTCACAATCAACTTTTCTTTTGGTATCCCCCATTCATTGCGCTTGATATTATATTCATATTCCGAAGCACAATTAAAGTAATTACACCTTTCCAATAATGGGATATCTTCTTTCTGAATTAAAATCTTTTTGAAACATTCAATACCATGACTGATATGCAACATCACGGTTTTTTTATTCAAGAAGATGAACTTATCCATATAAGGAGCCAAGTCATACATGATGGAATGACCATGAACGGAATACTTCGCTCGAAAGAATAATAAATAATTACGTAAACTGCCAAGCGGCACAGCATTCGGAATCTCATGTTTTTTTATGTAATCGTATTGCGGATCATACATCCAGTAAATATCCATTTGCTCCGAAAAGTTATCTATAGCGTAGCGATGAAACACCGCAGCGTTATCCTCGTATTTTTCTCCAAGATTTCCGCCAATCAACAGAATTATGTCGGTATTCTTTCGATAAAATAATTTAGTGATTACATAGGCTGCCAGAATCTTAACATATGTCCATCCTGTTTTCCATACAGGGCTTTGTTTTAGCTGCATACATTCACCTCCAGACTTCCTTCATTTCCCCTATATTTATACATAATAAACCAATATATGTTTCTCTTTGAGATATTCAGGGTAAATGAATAGAGCTTTAAGAATTATTTGTTTGAAAAGCATGAAGAAAGGAGCATTAAAAGGCATGGTAAGAAAAGTATTGTTTATTTCTGATCATGGTGATCCGTTAGCACCACTAGGCAGTGAGCAAGCCGGCGGCCAAAATAATTATGTTAGACAACTGGCTCTAGCTTTAGAGAGTGAGGGGTATGCGGTAGATGTGGTCACGCATTGGAATAGTCTAGATACACCTCAAGTTGAACGTTTCGGAACCGCCTGCCGTGTCATACGCATAGCAGCAGGAAAACATTATTTTGTGCAAAAAAATGAAATGTACCGTCTGATTCCCGCCTTCTTTGATGAAATGTCAAAGACCCTTAACTTCAAAGATTATGATGTCGTGCATACTCATTATTGGTTATCGGGCCTTGTTGGTTCTTTTATAAAGCAAAAGTGGGGTATTCCTTGGATTCACACGAATCATTCGCTGGGCATGGCGAAGCGGAAAGCAACAGGTAACACGGAAGCACTCCGCTTGCTTACTGAAAAAATGATTCTGACTTCAGCAGATTTGATTGTAGTTACAACTCAATCGGAAAAACAACTAATCCGTGAATTTATAGATAATCCAGCACCTATGAAAGTTATTCCTATCGGTGTTGACAAAGCGTTTCAAGCGAACAAGCCAAAACTTGTAGTATCACCTTACTTTGCCTTTGCCGGTAGATTGCAAACAACGAAAGGTATATACACTCTCCTAAAGGCATTTGAACTGTTTATAAAAGACCGTCCTTCCACAGACCGTACTAAGCTGATTATTGCAGGCGGCAGTGAATCGTGTATTTCTCCTACAAATCATTTACCGAAGAGCCCGAAGCTTCGTATGGCAATTGAAGGCTTTAATCACAAAGTGGAATTTCTGGGCCCTCAAAATCAACAGCAACTGGCTCGATTGTTTACTAACTCAATCGCTACTATTGTCCCGTCATATTATGAATCATTCGGAATGGTCGCTGCGGAAGCGCAAGCATGTGGAAGTCCTGTTATTGCTTCAAAAGTCGGGGGACTGCAGAACATTATAATGCATGGCATGACAGGTCTGCACGTGGAGCATAATAATCCCTTTCAACTATCACAAGTCATGTCTACTCTATTGGATAAGCCTCATTTCACCAAAAAGCTAGGACAGAGAGCAGCTGCTTATGCACGTGAGGAATTTGATTGGAGAGTAATCGCATACAAAATGGCAAGAGCATACAAAGGAGTTGCCAATGAAACAAAAATCGTACTTGCTGGCGACTGACCTGGATAATACGTTAGTCGGTGATCAGACAGCATTAAATAACCTTTTCTCATTCTACCGTGACAAACAGTTTGATCCTGCCCTCGTTTATGTAACAGGCAGACATTTAAATTCGGCGCTTTCACTCATTAAACAAGAAAAATTGCCACTGCCCGATATCCTCATCACGGATGTTGGAACAGCAATTTACCATGCACCTGATTGGTCAGAAGACAGGACATGGGCCGCATGGGTAAATGAAACGTGGTCACCTAATGACGTTCTATCAGCTTCTGCAGACTTCCATTCGATAATCCGGCAGAACTTACCTCATCAAAAGCGTATATCCTATACCCTAGATTCCTGTCAGCCACATATCGTACAAGCTATTCAAGCTAAGCTCGATACTCATCATATTCCCTGTCATATCGTATACAGTTCAGGAAGTGATTTGGATATACTACCTGAACGTAGCGGTAAAGGCAAAGCAATGGAATATGTCCTTCTTGAATATGCTAAGAAAGGCGTGAATATTTTACTCGCAGGGGATTCAGGCAATGACGCTGAAATGCTGTCACTTGATTATCCCGCCGTTATTGTTGGAAATGCTCAAGATGAATTGAATGAGCTGCCACCCCATGCGCTTCTTTACCGCGCTGAAGGGTATTATGCAGACGGCATAAAAGAAGCTTGGGACCATTTCTATCCTACAATTCACATCTAAAAACCAGTTGGCTTGGTGTCCAATTGGTTTTTACTTTAAAGAATTTTCTTTTATCAGCTGACGGTAAACTTGTAAATGATTTTGAGAGAGTTTGTTATAGGTAGCCAGACTAGTATTTTTAATTGAATGAAAATCGATTAGGTTGACTATCTGATACCGCTCGTTCAACTTGTACGCATTTTTCCAAGCGGTTACTTCGAAAGCTAAGTTCATTTCATCTTCTTCAATCAGCATTTCCAACAAATCAGGCGATTGATAAATCTCTTCCATAGTAAAACTCTTTTTCATAGTGAAAATTTCCATGGTTCTCGCTATTGATTCTTCTAAAGCAGGCAGATCAATGGCATGGCCCAGTTCATGCATGGTAAGGGTCTGTACATATGTCTCAAACGAACAGAAAAAAGCGAGCTCTCCATAGGCAGTTTTCAGCCGCCCTTCGTCAAATCCAATATATTTTCCTATAAAATTATAACTCATATTGATTCCATCCTGAACTTTTCGAATTTCTTCTTTCATACACACATTTTTCATAACATCGTCAATACATTGTAGTACATTTAAAGACACAACCTGATTATCCATTCTCATTCATCCCTGTTTCCCTTATATATGTTTCTTCCACAGAATTTTATTCCTGAGAACATTATACTAACCCTTATATATTCAATCAATATACTTTATGATTAATTGCCTGTTTAATTTCAAATTTAAAAAATGAATTCACGCTTCAGACAAAACACCCATTTCACTACGTAAAAATACTCTTAAATCATATAAATGATTCAAGAGTATTTTCATTTTGCCTTTATATTAGATTTTATGTGTATATAGCATTCCCCAGTTATCAGTTATTATCGCGCTGTTTAGCACGTGCTTCTCCGCCTTTACGACCCGCTTCTTCTCGGCTCATTTTACCATTATTGCGGCTATTGTTGTTCGAGTTGCCTGAGTTATTTGAGTCGTTCTGATCGGCTCTTGCTTCGCCGCCTTTGCGACCGATTTCTTCATAGAATTCCTGGCCATGGTTTTTAGAGGTGGCTTCCCCACCTTTACGACCGATTTCTTCGTAGAATTCCTGATCATGATTTTTAGAGGTAGCTTCTCCGCCTTTACGTCCCGCTTCTTCAAGACTCATTTTCTCATCATTGTTGTTGCGATTGTTTTGGTTAGCCATTTTTATAATTCCTCCTATTACATTAATCGTTTTGAGCTCGTCGACAAGCTTACTAGATATATTCCCAGCAGACATGAGAATAAACTTATAAAATGATTTTAATGGCATATTAGTATAAAAGTGATAGAAAATTCTATTTATTATTTATATTTTTAGGTGTTAATACCCGCTAATTTTAACAAATCACAAATTTATTCTTGGTTACCCCCATTTAAATCTGAATTTATTTATCTTTTACAATAAAAGCTGCATATTTATTATACAATTACGCCTACTTACAATAGACCTTTTAGATCTTTTAAAAGAGTGGAGACACAACCGTGGTGTATGATGAATATAAAACAGGCAGTAACGCTTCCTAATATTTGCAACAAATGACAAAAAATATTTATGGATATAAAAGAAGACATTTCCCAAGGGTTTGCCATATTATGCCAAGCCGCTGTTTTATTAAAAAACGCACATCCTACGTGTTGCAATGTGGCATTAATCCATTCGAAAAACCGGGGTTATCCATACTTCCCCGGTTTTTACTGTGTTATTTAATGTAAAGAATCTTTGAGAACTGCTGACTGTTTTACCATGTAAAATCATACGGATGTATGTTTTTCATTACGCTGACTGGCGCGAGCTTCACCGCCCTTACGTCCAATGTTCTCGTAAAATTGTTTATCGTGCTTCTCGGAAGTAGCTTTTCCACCTTTCCGACCAATTTCTTTATAAAATTCGCTACTATGCTTTTTAGCTGTGGCTTCCCCACCTTTACGACCAATCTGTTCATAGAACTCTTTGTTATGCTTTTTAGAGGTGGCTTGACCGCCTTTACGTCCCGCTTCTTTCAAAGTCATTTTCTTCTTTTGTTCTGTATGATGTTGGTTAGTCATATATATTCTTCCTCCTTATTATTCAACTTACAAAGCCTAATGAATATATTCCCAATATACTACGTGCTAAACACAAGACATCTTAAACAGCTTCTTTTCGAATGGAAGACTTACAGAATAGAATTTATTCCCCATTTAAATGAATTTGCCAAACGCTATCCCTTTTTTCACGTATAACTTTTCAATTTTGAACCAACTTACGTATGAAGGTACTTACAGAAGGGAGATTGACAAATGGGAAGAGATGAACATACTAAAGGAAGTAAATCGGCCGGCTCCTTACCACAAACGCCAAAGAACCAGACGATTGCTGCACGCGATATGCATGAAGAAATCGCGAAAGAATTCGCCGAATTACGTAAAGCTCCCACACAAAAAAAGCGTAAGTCTTAAGTAAAAAAGATCAGGGGAAATTTCCCTGATCTTTTTTACTTATTTCCGAAGTGGGGCTTGATCATCTAGAAGCTTTTCCAAATGCTCGTCCCATTCTTCCGTTAAAGTATTCCACACTCTAGTGAAATAGCTGTTTTCCGCACGATTATAAACGTAGAACTCCACACAAGGAATATGTTGGTTTTCAAGCTTTTGTGGGATCTCTATTTTATCCACCACATTCTGAAGTGAACCTTCTGTAACTTCTACGCGAGTAGCAAGTAGTGTCACCCGCAATTGTTCATAATCTAGTTCTTGCAGACTTCTTGGGAATTTCTTTGCTAATCTAAACTCTTTAACTCTTGCCGTGAAGACTTTTTCAGGTTGTTCACATAAAATTGAATTGTGGCAAGGACTATAATAAAACTTTTTTTCTGCCTTTTCAGGTGGATGTTCGTAAATACCTGATTGTAATTGATTTACTCCAACGCTCGTCAATTCAAAACTGTCTTTACGCAACTTGATCATCTGTGCAGCTTCCATCTTATTAAACAAATTCTCTATAAACAGTGGTTCAACGGCAAGAAAATCTGCAATTACCTTGGGCTCAGATACATCTAACCTTTGAATTGTTAATAAGATCATTTTCATTAATATGTCCATCGTCGTGCGTTTAATCGTTGTGTAGGGTATTTTAATAAGCTCGACCGGCAATCCCCAGCTGTCTGATTGTTGTATATGGATATCGGGTTGTTGCTCGAGTTCTTGTTGTAATTTTTTTCGAAGCAAATCCATTTACTCATCTCCCCTGGATTTGGTTTATTTTGCGCAATCCACCTTGATGATCTACAACTTCTAGCAAGTGTTTATACATATTCCTCGTAGTGGCATTTTTAGTATGGATGGTGAACATATCAGAACTCCCAACGATAATGAGCAGTTCTCTTGCACGTGATAAAGCCACATTCAGACGTCGATAATCTTTAGCGAATCCAATGTCACCATTTTTATTATCATGATTTCTAACGAAGCTCAAAATAATAATATCCATTTCCATACCTTGGAACTTATCTACCGAACCTGTTCGGCAATGTAATTGTTTGGGACGAATTTCTTGTTGGATCAATCGATCAATTCGCTTCACTTGTTCACCGTAAAAACTAATAACACCGACGCTTTTCTTTTCGTCTGGCTTCATAAGGCCGTCTTTTTTAGCTTTTTCCGTCGCCTGTTCTATATCTAGCAACGTATCTTGAACGATGGTGAGCTCCGCTTCATTGAAACGACTTGTCCCCCCTTTGACTTGATTTTCGAAAAATGAAGGTGTATTGGGTGTATCTAGCCATAGCAAATGGTCTTTTCTAGTGATATTACTGCTTTCGAGCAGATGATCACGCAATTCGTCTGAATTGGGAAGCCCGCATTGTAATTGATAGTCCCCGTCTTTATAAAATGGTGCGATAGTTTCCATGATTTTTTCATGCATCCGGTACTGAATACTGAGCATCGTTTTGTTTTGCTTGGGCAACGTACGGAATAACCGTTCGAATAATGATTCATTAAGTAGTTTTTTCATTTCACGTTGCACTTCTGGATCTTTTTGCTGATCTACCAGTTCGTCCATCGTTTCTTGACCTACAAGTGGCGGTAACTGATGATGGTCACCCACTAGAATAACTTTTTTACCTTTTAGCATGGGTAATAATAATTCTGGCGGTGTTGCTTTAGATACTTCATCAATAATCACTACGTCGAAGACAGGGTATTCTTCCATAAACTTTTTAGAAGCTGATGCGACACATGTCGTGCCTATTACGTTCGCATGATCGATATACAGCTTACGGATTTCGTCAAGGTCATATTCATTGGCATCACGCAGCAATTCCTCCCACTGCGCCTGTAGTTCTTGTAGGATAGGAAGCTGTTGTTGTTCTTTTACTATTTCTGCTTTTCGTGTTTCAGCTTGAGCAAGTTCTATTTCTATTTTCTCTAATTGCTCTGGTAAATCTGGTTTCAATTGAACGGCAAGTTCTTCTATTTTCTGCTGTCGTTGTTGCTGTTCTTCTTGTAATTGCAATGTTTTTTGCTCTACTTCTCTGACTTCTATTTTTTCTTGTTCAAGTAGTTGTTTTGCTTGAGAATACTTTAGTTCCGAAGTAGTTAAGGTTGCTGCTAATTGCGTTACGTTTTTTATTCGTTGTCTGCACTCCAATATCTTCGTTTCAAGCTGATCAATTGCCTGTGTGAGTTGATTTCCCTGCCACTGTTTTTCAGGCGGCCCGTTGGTTTGTAGGTATTCATCAATCTTTTTCTCCAATGCTATTTGCTTGGATTCCAGATGTTGCTTCAACTCTTCCTTTCGCTGTATATTGGCTTGTATTTCATGAAGTTCCTGTTGGAGGAATCTCAAAATCTCATATTTCACTTCCGCAAATACTTCCTTTACAGAGTGGACTTTCTGTTGTTGAAGATCAATTCCTTTTGCACGAACGATCTCTTCTTTACCGTAAAACAATGACATACCTTGTGCAATTTTTTGTAGAACTTCCATTTTCCCGGATGAAATTTCTTTATTTTGCAGCACTTTTTTTGTTGTAGGATTGATTAAAAACTTTCCTAAACGATCAATCATTTCATGCATTTCTTGTATAGTTGTGAAATTTTCGGTTGAGCGCTTAGTAATGGTTTCTACCGGATAACGGTGCGTCTGCAAAAGAGATTGTGTTTTTTTAATAGCCGTCTGAAATCGTTCATGAAGTTCCTTCCATTCCTGAAATTCATAGGAATACTCTCCACTTTCAATCGACTTGATGATTCGTTGTAAGTCGTTATTCCGCAACGTAATATGAATAGGTAATTCAATCTGGTTTTCAGCGAGCGTCAGTTGGATATCTTTCATTTTCGTCTGAGACTTTACGAGACGATGTGTTGCTTGTAGCAATCGTTCTTTATCAGGAAGAGTTTTGTATTCTTCCATCATCTTTTGGTGTGCTTCGGTATTGGTCCGCAATTCTGCAAGCAAGTTGATGTAAGATTGTGTCTGTCTTAATAAGCACTGCTCTTGTAAAGATTCTTCCACTTGACCTGACAATTCTTCTTTATTCGGCTCTGTTTTTAGCTGTTTCTGTAACCCTGCAATTTCCTTTACGTGTTGAGCAAGGTCAACTTCAGTTTGCGCCATTTTTTGCTGCTTTTGAGAAAGCCTGCGTACAGACTGCTCAAGCAGAGATTTCCGAGAAAAGTATTCAGACTTTAGTTTTTTCAACTTCTCTTGCACTATGTTTTGCATTTGTAGTTGCTCAGTTAATATGATTTTCAATTCTGTATTTTGTTTAACCTGATTGGATAATTGATCCGCATGCTTTTGCAATTCGATATCTTTTTTTCGATAAATTGCACGTGTTGCTTGTACGGTTTCAATTGTTTCATTTCTCCAGTGCAACGCCACATTTTCTTCCATGAAACGCTTGCCCTCTTCTTCGATACTTTCCGATCGCCCATAACGTAAAATACGTGTCGCTGGATCTGTAAGTAATCGACCGAGTGCGTTATCTACTGCTAGATTTGATTGGGATGCAACAAGTGTCCGCAAGCCGGCTTTGACGTTCTGATAGCAAATTTCGGATATTACCGTTGTTTTACCTGTGCCGGGAGGACCTTGGACTACAAACAAGTCATGTGCTTTCATCGCGCCCGAGACTGCTTCTTGCTGGAATTCATTTAAATTATTATGAAACTCCAGTTTCGGCTGTTTATTCGTAATTTGCACGACAGGTCGTTCCTCAAATAAGATCTTTTCCAAATTCGCATTTGCCGCTAGACCATCTTGTAAGTCTTTGAAACCTTTACGTAACCGACGAATCTGACTTAATTCAGCAAAGTTCGTCAGCACTAGGCTTTTATTACGTGTTGGTAACCAGTGCTCAGATCTTGCTTTCTTCTGAAACCGTTGATTTAGTTCCACGACAAGGATTTTCTGTCCTTTCTGAGCATCGATGACTTGACCGATCTCAGTGGTGAGTTCATTCATTTTTACACTAAATCCACGGAGTTGCTTCCAATTTTTCATTTGCAAATCTTTACATTGAAGACGTACCTTTGTAAAATCACTAGTAAAACTGGCTTGGCTAAATGTACAGGAGATATCCGCTACATCCGCATTTTTCTCCGCAATTTGTAGATAGCCTTCCCAACTTTCAATGCGTTTTTTTACATATTCTGAACGCTCTTCTGCGATGGGCAATTGACGCAACCTTGTATAAAATTCAATTGGCAGTGCGACTCCTGCACGGTTTAACCTGAATTTTATTGCTGTATGTAGCCGCCGATTTGTCTGAACAGGCTCTCTTGCACCTCTGACATGAAAGCCTGTTGCGAGCAAGCCATCCGGTTTCAATACGCACTCCATAACTGCCACACGTTGCTGTACTTCTTTGGCAAACCTTTTATTTGTATGTGGATCAAAAAACAGCGCATAGGATTGGTTCCCCATACGATTCTCTGGTTTCTTTTCAATATGTATATCAAAAACAGACTCTGAAGAAACAAAAGCCTCTTCACTTAGAAACCACTGTTCCAAACCTTTTCGTGCATTTTTCGTTATTTCCAGACTGCAAAGTATCATTTCTATATTTTTTAACACACTCATGGTAGTTCATTCTTTTCAACATAGGGCTTTACTTCAGCAAGATTATACATCGTGCTTCTCCCTGTTATTCCCTTGTTCAAAGCTCTCACCTCAGTCCTCTATTATAGATCATAAGTGCATATACCGCGAGTAAGAAAAATCTCAAAAAAACTTTTTCAAATTAATTTAAAAAAGATGTTTAGAAATAGTTTGTATGGGTATACTATTACTACAAGGCAAACTGAAGGGACTAGTTAGTGAAGTAAGCTGCTAGATCTGGACGAGATGCACAGCCTTGGCGGAAAATTTTTCTTTACTGGCAAGTGGTACACTCGGTTTGGGAATCTGCTTTTAAGATTCCAAATGAAAGACAGGTTTACCAGGTAATGCGAAAGAAGTTTTTTGTGTAAGTGCAAGTGAAATTCCTGCTTCAAAGAAGTTAAGCAGTGCAACATGCAAAACGCATACTACGAGGGTACAATATCGTCAGTATGGAGTAATCGCAACATAAAATTTTCCGCATAGTTAGAGAAGAACAGTCAGTGATTAGAAGGTTTTAATCACTGACTGTTTTTTGTTTTGTCGCTAAACCATGTGAGTTGTTTAATATGAATGAAAACTGGGAAAACAACATATAAGAAACAATAACGAGGAGGAGCATTATATGAAAAAAAGAATGGCGTTGACAGCTATTGGTTTAGGAGCAGCCTATTTAATGCGTAACAAAGATGCACGGGACAAATTGTCTCGTCAATTCGACGAGTTCAATGACACACCTATGCGCGGCGAACGTAAAGGTAACACTCAGAAACCTGAACCAAATAAAGGATTACTAGGTAGATTTTTAGACTAAATATATTGAATCGCAAAGGAGTAGATTTGCATGAGCGAAGAGAAAAGAGTTTTTACAGAAAAAGACCGTAACAGGGCAGAGGGCGGTTATATGGATAACCCCGAAAATTTAAAAACGGATAAGGAAAGCATTTACGATATGCATGAAGATATGCAGACCGTAGACGCTATTCCTTTGGAAGATGTTCGTATGGAGGAAGAAGAAGAAAGACATCATCGTGAGACGAAAAATCGTTCGTCCAGTGAAGAAAAATATGAAAAGGAATAATGATGTTTTGAAATACACTGAAATAAACACGTAAAGTACTTAACTGATATGAAAGCTGATTAGAAAAGTGACGCCCATCAAAACGGGCGTCACTTTTTATGTCATTTTTAATAGTGCTTCTGATCCAATCATACCTGCGGAAATGCCGTAGTTCTCAGCTTCCAACGTTACCGATTCTAGCGGGGCTGCCAGCAATTGCTCTATCGTTTTCACACCAACCGCGCGTCCCGCAACAATTTTACGGTCTGCTAGTACACTATTTAATAATCCTACATCAAGTGCCCCACACATAATATACCCTTTGTCATTCGAAACTGTAAGTAGCGTCGTTTTCGGTAGTTTTACCGTAACTGCTTGAAATGACTGTCCATCTATAGATATGCTTTGATGTTCAATCAAGACACTCACCCCTTTCTTTATCAGCATATGATAAGCCAATTAAAACGTGATTCATCTTACAACCTTTCCTACACTGGAATGCATGAAAATCTCACCAACTATGGTAAAAGTATGACGTCGTTATGTATTCATGTGCTACTCTGTTGTGTGAATATCCAACCTACACTTCAGAATCGCTAATTAGCTCAACGTATTTTATATAAAATTTTTCATCTACTATTTGTTGATTCATCTTATTCAGTTTACTATAGGTAGATAAGGAGGTTTCGGTATGACAACGATTTGGTTTAATGCACTCTTTTATACGATGCAAAATGAAGGACATACAATAGATGCTTTACTGACAAACGACGGAAAAATACTAGCGACCGGTTCATATGATGAACTAAAAAATCAAGCTGATACTCAAATAGACTTGCAAGGTGCTTTTGTTTACCCTGGTTTTATCGATAATCATATGCACATGATCGGCCAAGGTGAAAAGCTGTTGCGCCTTGATTTATCCAACACCACTTCTTCAGAACATATGATGGAGCTGCTTCTAAACGCCTATAAAGATTTGCCAGAAGACGAATGGTTCATTGGGGAAGGTTGGGATGAGAATAATTTTCCTGACAAGAAAATCTTCACTCGCTATGAGTTGGATGCTGTAACAGATTCACCCATGCTATTAAAACGCACTTGTTGGCATGCTGCTATCGTCAATTCAAAGGCTCTGGAACTAGCTGGTATTACAAAAGAGACACCTGATCCTGATGATGGTATCATTGAACGCGATCATAACGGCGAGCCGACAGGGTTATTGAAAGAAGGTGCTATGCAGCTAGTGCTTCAACTTTTACCGACTCCAACAGAGGACTATGTTACGAAAGCTTTGGAAACTTCTGTTGATCATTTACTATCTGTCGGGTTGACAGGTGTTGTGACCGATGACTTAGGTTACTACGGTCACTATCAGACGCCATTGAAAGCTTTCAATAATGTTCTCGGTGGTGATCGAAAATTTCGTGCTCATTTACTGTGTCATGTTAGTGTATTTTCTGATTTGATGGAAGACCATATGCTCTATAATACACCGTGGGTAGAGCCTGGTGAGATGAAGTTCTTCATTGATGGCGCTTTTGGCGGCAGTACTGCGCTGTTAAGTGAGCCGTACACCGATGAACCCGATAATGTAGGAACAGCTGTATTGACCGATGAAGAGATCGATAACTATGTCAAAATGGCAAGACACTATGGAGAAGCTGTTGCCATACATGTGATTGGTGATCTAGCAGTTGAAAAAGCACTAGATGTCATTGAAAAGTATCCTGCTCCAGCCGGCAAGAAAGATCGGTTTATACATGTCATTTTATTACGTGATGATTTAGTAGAGCGAATGCAAAGGCTTCCCATTGTTTTAGATATACAGCCTGCGTTCGTTCCTTCTGATTTCCCTTGGGTTAGGGACCGACTGGGTGAAGACCGGCTTGACTGGGCATATGCATGGAAGAAGCTTCTAACTAAAGGTTTTATTTGTGGCGGGGGATCAGATGCTCCTATTGAAGATCCGAATCCTTTGCTAGGTATACACGCAGCAATCACCAGAAGATTATGTACGGAACAGCATGAAGGATATTTGCCAGATGAAAAACTTAGTCGTTATGAGGCAGTACAATTATTTACTTCAGGCGCAGCGGCTACTATAGGTAAAATGCATTCAAGAGGAAAACTCTCAGTTGGATTTGATGCAGACTTCACGGTCTTGAAAGACAATGTTTTCACTATAGACGTTGATCAAATAACTGAAATACAAGTAGAAAAAACTATTGTCGCTGGTGAAATTATGTATACAACGAATACGTAATCACTGTTTAGTAACTAGTGAATGGGGGAAACTTTCTAAAAAGGGGGTTTTACCTTGGAATTATTAAAAGTATATGGTGAACTGGATTGGAAGAAGCTCACGCGTAACGTGTTAATTCCAGTAGTGGGCGGATCGATTATCGGATTTCTTGCTAACCGCAATACGCAAAAACAGTATGCCAAGTTGAAGAAACCTTCATTTTCTCCTCCCGGAGCTACATTTCCATTTGCTTGGACAGCTTTATATACGATAATGGGTGTTGCGAATTACCGCGTGGAAATGAAGCAGCCATCGCAATGGAAAGATACCGCTATCTCGTTGTATGACGTACAATTAGGCCTTAATTTTCTTTGGTCCTTCTTGTTCTTTAAATGGAATTTACGAGGTACAGCACTGATAGAGATGACGATTTTGTTAGGTGCAATTGCTATGACCGCTTATGAATTCAATCAGGCTGATCGTATCGCAGGCGGATTGATGGTACCTTATATTGGATGGGTTATGTTTGCACTAGTATTAAATTACTCTACATGGAAATTAAATAAGTGAACATAAAAATGTCCCTGCCACTACTGGCTGGGACATTTTTCAATGTTGATTATATTGATTTTGATTGTAGTTCATACGCTCGGCAGTCTTATAAGCGTCATACATACCCCAAATCCATACAATGGGATACGTAATGAAACCGATACCTACAAACATGAGCAGACCGTTGATTCCTTGCAAGATAATAAGTAAAATCCCTTTAAGGATTTGTCCATTATAGATTTGACCGACGCCAGTCCAGAAAAAACTAAGCACGGCTGCAATACCTGGATGCTTAAACATGTCATCTCCCCTTCCTGGCTGTTACGTCTATCCTACAGTATCCAGAAAGGGAATGACAAGGTATTTGCTACATGTTTTTTAGAAACGGTCTTTATCCAACTGATCGCCTTTGACTTCTACGTCTCCTTCTTTTTCAAAATGTACTTCCTCACGTTTCACTGATTCGTGAATCGTTTCATTCTCTACAACCTCACGCTTCTTGAGTATGATTTCTTCCGTGACAACTGGTTTCTTTGTTACTTCCACTTGTTCTTCAGTAATCGGAATGCGAATTGTCTCATCATCTTCCCTGAACGCTGCCGCGTCATTGCCATTACGACCGTCAAAACCACCTTCTCCATCTACAACTGGTCTACGTTCGATTGTCACTTCGTCGTGCGAAACGCTAACATCTACTGATCTAGGTTCTTCTACTACTTCTTTTTCAACACGGATTTCTCCACGCTGTGTTTCATGCTTATCCACTTGAAGACGTTCCTCGTGTAAACGTAGACGCTCTTCTTCTGTATCTGTGTCAGTGAAAGCATGTTCAGTTGCATGAAGGCCAGAATCTACATCCCGATTGTGTTGGTTAAGTGTATGATCTGGAAGCGTTTGGTTCAATCTGAATGCCGGATCTCCTCCATTCAATTCTTGGTCAGTTACGCTCAAGCCATTCGCTCCAAGATTTACGTCTGTACTTTTTCCAATTCTGCCGTAGAACTCGGTGTTGTCCATATAGTGGCGATTTGCTTCACCAGAATCAACATATAGCAACATGCCACCCTGTTCAATTTCCTGGTAATACTTTACTGTATCTTCTGTTCCGAAATCTAAACTATCTACCATACGACGTACATGGTCTTCTCCAGAAACAAACCCCATAAAACGATCCCACCATGAATCGTCAGCTGATTTAATTTCTGCATCCGTACGACTTCTAAGCATAGTTAATTGATCTTCATTTTTCACAACGACATAAATATCATCATCAGGCCATCCTTCTCTTTTCAACTCATCCAGACGGTTCACCAGATCTGTTTCATTATAGTACATTCCAATATATCTATTTTTACCCATATAAATCTCCTCCTAATGTTGTAATGAATTATTTAGAACTCTTTTTAACGTCGTGTTGATACATGTACCCGGGTTATGGAAATTAGAAACCTTTTCGTTAAATTTTTTGGGGATGTATAAATATTTGCTAGTATGGAATGCTGTTAAAAAGGAGTGATTTCATGCTGGAATTAGATACGCCGATTGAAGGCAAACTAGCTTGTTTTGGGACTTTACGGGATAAAGTCGATCAGCACGGGTATCATTTTGGCGGAGGCTGGGATTATCATAAAGGTAGTTTTGATTCCATCCTTCATAGAGAAGCTGGCGAAACCATTTACTTACGTGTCCCCTTTGAAGTTCATGACGGTGAACTTGATGATTTCAACACATCCATTAAATTTAAAAAACCTTACGTCATCAAACATGTGGTGAATACGGGATTAGATCCCGACTCAAGTTCTTTAATAAGTGGTTCTTTCAATCAATTCCAAGAACCGTTGGATCGAGATGCAGAAATTCGTGATAAAAGTCGTTGGGAAATTGCCGGTGAACTAGCAATTGAAGAAATACTACAGTACTTGGAATGAAAAAAGGATCTTCTTGCCGAATTTTTGGCAGAAGATCCTCTTTACTATTTTTTTAAACCTTGTATTTTTTCATCCATCTCATCTGAATCTAGCACTTTTTTAGGATATTTCTTGAAAACCGGTTCTAGTTCGCTCATTAACTCTTCTAATTCAGCCCCTGTATAGAAAAGGGTTTCGAAGTATTTGGTATTTCCATCCGACTCCACTACTATTCTAAGCCGTTGCAAAGGTTCTTTGCCGGCAAGGTCTTCATCCGTCATGATTGCCTCTTCTGCTTCATAATCGGCTTGCTGAATCCAAGTTGTTCCCGATTCATCTGCCTCTTTTGCAAATAACAGTAATTCTTCTGTATCCATCGTCGGCATCTTCATGCAAACCCCTCACTTTACTTGTTTTACTTAGTGTTCCCTGTTAGTCACAGTTAAAACCAATTAGTGGCTCGCCTCATTTTCGAAGTATAGCTCCTTATGCAGACCACACCCTCGATTAAACCCCGCGTCGCAAGAAGGACATTGATAGTCGCATTGTAAGTATTCAGTAATGGTGAGTTCGTGGCCGCAATTACCGCACAGTATGGCTTTTTCATTATATCGACTAACTGGCCAAACAGCGTGATGGCCGCAACCCGCTTCTTCATGGCATAGGTGACATGGATAATAGATTTCACAACAATAGAACTTGATGGCAATTCTGTCTGTTTCTGTTGCGTAATGGATACAGCGCGTTTCATCATCCACTAGTAAGCCCCGAACTTCTTGATCGTATTTTTTCATTTTTACGCACCCCTCTTATGTACATCATAAAAGTATGGAGGCCTGTTAAGCAATTAAAAATAGAGAGGGATTTGAAATGGAGTGGATGAGTAAGGGGCTGCAAATTTATAGACTCACCACATTGGTTATAAAATACGCGTCCCGGGTTCTAGCTTCAATCTACTCACTCACCTCTTTTTATTCATCCTTGGTTTCGAAACTCAGTCATATAAAAATGTCTCCGGCAACCGTAAGTTCACGACTGCAGAGACATCCTCAGTTTACATATCCTTATGAGTGAATGGACACTTTCCTGTTAACGGCACACTGTCGTCGCCGATGAAGAACTGTTTCCATTCATTATGCGTCGGATCTCCGTAATGGCTGATATCGGGATGCTTCGGTAGATTATCCCATACCTCTACACGTTCACGAACTTTTTCACGTGAGTTAATTCCGCCTTTTTCCGTACCTGTTAGACCTTTAAAAATTTTGCGCGGCTGGAACCCGATGACCATTGCATTTCCCAAATCACGCGTTTTGCGTTGCTTATAGGCGGGTGCATTACCAAAAGCAAAAATCGGCTCACCTTGGAAATGAAAGTCCCACAGATAATGATCAGGATCTCGTGGCGCTTCAGCAGGCCATTCTTCTTTATCTTCTTTATGCAAGTATTGCAAAATATCCCAAAACTGTTGGCGATATTCTTCTATTGTTCCTTCTTTTTCAAAGGGTTCAACAAATACAAACAGACCATGGCGTTTATGCTTTGGATTTTCAAATAGTTTTAAAAAAGCTTCTAGCGCTTGCGGTAAGTTCGACCAGTCTTTTTGTGAAATATAGGCATAGCGCAACTCGCCTTTATTTTCACCAGCCATACCAAAATAGCATGGGAATGTTTTATCGGTCACAATATCATGAAATGTTTGATATTCTCTACGTAACCATTCCGGTAAATCATTACGTTCTGTAAAGTCTTCTTTTGTCAATAAAGCGTTTGATGTTTGAATCAACGTTTTATCCTCCTCTACCATACTATGCTGTATATCCGTTACCCCGTCTTTCGCATAATGAAACATATGAAATAAAAAAACATCTTATCGAATGGCGATCGATAAGATGTTTTTTTATTGTAAAGATTTCGGATTATCCTGTAATTCATCAATCGTTTGCATAACCAATGTGACTGCTTGGCTTAAGGCACTTCCACCACCAAGCGTAGCTGCAACACCAACAGCTTCTAATACTTCTGAAACTGTACAACCTGCATCCATACAAGCTTTTGTATGGAAAATAATACAGAACTCACTATGTGCATAGATACTTACTGCTAGTGCAATCAGCTGTTTATATTTCTGACTGATTTCTCCTTCTTCAAAACCAATTTCCGTAAATGCGTGGAATGATTTCATGAACTTCGGCAACTGTTCGCTCATTGCACCCATACCAGTTTTGTAATCTGCCAGTACCGCATCCGTAAATGTATAGTCTTCCATAAAATTGCCTCCCGTCATAGCAGTAGTATGTCCGATTCTTTGTTTGCTATTCAGCGAGAATGGAAATGATATAAGCAATTACAAATACAGGAGGTTCAGTATGAAAATCGTCGTTACAGGAGATACACATATGCCTGGAAGAGGAAAAGGTTTGCCATCACGATTAATAAAAGAATGTGAGACGGCCGATTTAATTTTACATACAGGTGATTGGAAATCGGTCGAAGTCGTGCAGATGCTTTCTGAATTTGCGGAAGTAAAAGGCGTTTTTGGAAATGTGGATGACGAGGATATAAAAGAACGGTTTCCATTGCAGCAAGTGATTCAAGCGAGGCACGTAAACATTGGATTAGTACATGGTCATGGCGAGAAAAAGACTACAGAAAAACGGGCTATTGAAGCATTTGAAGGAGTGCCACTGGACGTCATCGTCTTCGGACACTCCCACATTCCTATGCTTCGTTACTTGAATAAAACCCTATTACTGAATCCTGGTTCACCAACAGATAAGCGAAAATTACCCCATTACTCTTTCGCTATCTTACATATTGATGATGGGATTCGTGCTGAGTTATTATTTTTTGATAATAAAACGTAAAGTACAAAACGAATGGATTAATATATCCAACCGCGTGTATATTGAACGGGTGATTCGATTTCTACTCCCAGTTCTTTTGCTGCTGTGTACGCCCAATAAGGATCACGTAATAATTCGCGAGCGAGCAATATGATATCCGCACGGTCATTTTGTAAAACTTCTTCTGCTTGTAGGGCTGATGTGATCAATCCTACTGCACCCGTTGCAATATTTGCTCGCTGACGGATTGTATCTGCAAATGGCACTTGATAGCCTGGGAAAGGATGAATAGCAGCCGGAACTACTCCACCTGAGCTAACGTCGACTAGATCGACACCTTGTTCTTTCATCCAGCCCGCCATTTCTGCATACTGCGAAGAATCCATGCCGCCTTCTTGATAATCTTCTGCCGAGATTCTGACAAATAACGGACCCTCCCAAACAGAACGAATTGCATCAATTACTTGCCTAAGTATGCGATAGCGATTTTCTGCTGATCCCCCGTATTCATCTTCACGATGATTACATAGTGGAGTCAGGAATTCATTAAGTAAATAGCCATGTGCACCATGGATTTCAATCACGTCAAATCCAGCTTGTTTGGCACGGAGCGCTCCTTGTTTGAATGCTTCAATGGTTTCTTCAATATCAGTGACAGTCATTTCTGTCGGTGTTTTGTGTTTTTCATTGTACGCAATAGGGCTTGGCGCATGAATTGTTCCATCCACTGTCGCCTTTCTTCCTGCGTGTGCTAATTGGATACCGGTACGGGCACCATGCTGTTTGTTTAAACGAACGATTTCAGTTAAACCTTCAATATGCTCATCTGACCAGATCCCTAAATCCTCACTTGAGATTCTTCCTTGCGGTTGAACGGCTGTTGCTTCAACGATGATCAGACCAACTTGTCCTACCGCACGCGTTGCGTAGTGGATTTTATGCCAGTCTTCTACTTTCCCATCCTGATTATGTGAAGAATACATACACATCGGTGCCATTGCGATACGGTTTTTAAACTCTACACCACGTATATTATAAGGACTAAATAATTTTGCCATGAATAATTCCTCCTCTAATAGTTACTAGAGAAAGTATAGCAAATCCCTGCTAATTTTTACTGTTCGAGGATTTCAAACGAACTTTATGAAACATATGGTAGTCTTTGAACGTATAGTAGACTATATGAAAGGAGGTCTTCCTATGCAACCACTTATTTCAATATGGACACAACCTAAACAAACGATTCATTATGTTCTTGAATACAAAACATGGAGTTATAGTTTTTTCATCTTATTCCTTACGTCGGTCAGCGTCGGTATAACATCATTCGCTGAAACGGATATTTTACCCAATCTGTCATTGCCGGTAATGATCCTACTCGGTATCGTGTCATCGTTCATCGGGACTATGATCAGCCTGTTCATTAGTTCTGCTCTCTACACGTGGGTAGGTAAATGGCTCGGAGGTAAAGGGAACTTTAAGGATATGGTGCAAATGACGCCAATCGCTTCGATACCTTTGATTTGGATGATGCCGATTAACTTGCTATTAGTCATTATTTACGGCAAGAATTTATTTGAGGATATGACGAATACTGCAAGTGTTGACGTTTTTGGATCATTATCTATTGTATTATTACTCGCTAATTTACTAACATTGGCTCTAAGTATCTTTAGTACAGTGATATTATCGAAAGGGATTGGGATTATCCATCACTTCTCTTCATGGCGTGGATTTGGCACGATTATGATTGTTGCCGGTTTATTTTTAGCATTAATGATTCCATTTATTATCTTTTTGATAGTTGTTTTTTGGGCTTACTAAAATCAATATATAAAAAAACCGAAGGCGATTCCACTTCTGGAAACGTCTTCAGTCTGACGCAAAGCCTAATGTGCTTTACGTTTTATTATTTATTGATCATTTTCATGAATTCTCTCATTAAGCCTGGAAGATCTGGCCAAGCATGTCCTGATACTAGATTCCCTTCTGTATGAAGATCTTTTTCTATATACGTAGCACCAGCTGCTGTAACGTCTGGCTTACACGCGATATATGCTGTATATTCCCTGCCTTGCATGAGATCAGGAATAACGGATAACACTTGAGCAGCATGGCAAACTGCCGCCACGGGTTTATTCTCTTCAAAGAAATGGCGGACAATATCTGGTAATGATTCATCTAGACGAATATACTCTGGTGCACGTCCACCTGGAATAATGAGCGCATCATAGTCTGCAGGATTGACATCTTTGAAGGCAATATGTGAATCCAAGCCATACGCGGGTTTTTCAACATACGTTTCCATTCCATCGATGAAATCATGGGTAACGGTATATAATTTTTTTACTGATGGTGAAGCAATAGTTGTGTCGAATCCTTCTTCCAAACAACGATAATAAGGATAGAAAATTTCCAGTGCTTCTACTGCATCTCCACCAAGAATCAATACTTTTTTACTCATGTGCAGATCCTCTCCCTATTCTAAATTGTGTTACTACTTTACTTCTTTCGACAATTTGATAATGAATCCTCTTTCTTTTGCTGAATTCCTCTTCTTTATGTATGACTATCGCAAATTACACCATATTATGAGTAGGAGGGATTTCTATGGATCGAGATATACGTCATTTGTTTCATAAAGGAACGATCAACGAAGAAATGGGAATGGAGTTTGAAGTATCTGCCGAAGAAGCTTCACGTGCCCGAGAAAATGCAAGCGGTAAAGAATATCGGGATGCTTTGAAAGAAGTCTATCGGGCAACAGAGGATAAAAGAAAATAATTCGTGAAAAAGCCGGACAGTTCATACTGTTTGGCTTTTTACATCTTACTATAATAATTTCTCCGACTTCTGCGTATCATGTATTGCTCAATAAGTATTGCGAGAATCGTTCCTGTAATCAATCCATTAGATAATGTGGAAGCTACAATGGGAGGAAGTTGCGACAAACTTTCTCCGGGGACAAACATAGTCCCTACACCTACCATTAATCCAAAAGCTACAGCTTGGCGAGCACGCTCCTTTTCTGGATCAGCGTCGAGTTCATTGAATGCCATCGAGACCATTTTTGTAAAGATGGCGAAAGTTACAGCGTATGCAACTGGCGCTGGTAAAGCCGCAAATATCGCCATAATACTTGGAAACAGTGTAATGAGTACTAATAGCGTACTGCCAATAATAAATGGTTTTATAGATGGCATACGTGTCGTACCAACAAATCCAGCAGATCCTGAAATCGGTACGGATCCAATGGCGGAAAAAGCGCCTGCGATCAGATGGATGAATCCTGAAGCAAATGCTCCTTGGCGTAATCGATCTGGCGCTTTAATATGAAAAGATTCCTTCAACAAATGTTCCATGACACGTATTGATGCAAGCATATTCGCTACTAGCAATAATGTAATGAAAATCGCTGTAACGAGAACACCACTATCCCATACAGGTTTTCCATAAACAAACATTTTTGGTAGTTGGATTAGCTGATCGGACACTTTCGCGATAGTTGGTGTTTTTCCTAGTAGCAAGAAAATCCCCCAGCCAAGTGCAATG
Organism: Sporosarcina sp. P2; assembly: GCF_002743255.1. Lineage (GTDB taxonomy): Bacteria > Bacillota > Bacilli > Bacillales_A > Planococcaceae > Sporosarcina. The sequence goes on along the minus strand of NZ_PDYY01000010.1, from coordinate 42,611 downwards.
GAGATCAATATCGCATATTTAGATATGAACGGGCGTTTATTTGCCATCGCAACAAACGTGATGAGTAAAACAATGAAACTTCCGAGAAAAATGACTGAATCCAGATGGTCTCCTACTTCTTCTATCCCTATCATTCCCTTAATAAAGGTTCCGCTTAATTGTAAGATCAGCAACATTAGATACGTAAACGTGATTGCTGGTGTGAAGAGTACTTTCATTTTCGTGATGATTCCTGTCGCTGCTAGGATCATGAATATCACACCGCTGTATAACATACCACTTTGCAATGCTTGCAAGGCGTCTGCTGAGGTTGTATAAAAAATGCCGACCATACCGGCATAGACCACATAAATTCCCCACCATAAGCCTGCGGGACCTTCGTTGATGGGCATTTTATGTCCGAAAAATGCCTGAATCAGACTGGCAACACCGAGAATAAATATAGTTCTTTGCATAAATAGCGATGTCGCTACTGAGTCCATACCAAAGGCGTGCGCGATTGCGATGGGGGCAGCAATAGATGATGCAATGAGAAAGATGGTCCATTGTACGCCGCCTGCTAGATGTTTCATTAGACGATTCCTCCAATAGTGCCGTGCAATTTAGAATTCATATAGTATACCATGAGAGTAATTTTTTTATCATATAGAATAAGAATAGATAAGGATTTGAGGAAGCACCGTTGAACGACGTTTCAGGCGCACGCTCACCCTCCGGTAGTCTTAGACTTACGATCAACTAATATCGCTTCTTAATTTTATGTTTTGATACAAAATTAAAATGGAAAAAAGACTAAAGACACCCCCTAATTCAGGAGTTTGTCTTCAGCCTAATCCTACATAATTAACTAATCATACATTTTTCATTATTCACCGGTCGGTTGCAACGTAAGTACACGTCCGTCAGGGATTTCTTGTGTCATGAGTGTTTCGTGGTAGTGGCCTTTTGCCCAGTCTTCTGCTTGGTCGTGGAACCATTTGGATTTCAGATGTCCGCTTTGGCCGGGCCCAACGACATGATATGTTTTTGTTAAGTCGTCTAGATCTGCAACAAAACGCCATGATGCGCCGTGGTTAACGGAGCCGTCGTCTTTAAAGGAAGCAGCTTGCACTGTAATATTGGAACCACCGATTGGCTGTTTTTCGGGATTTAATAATTTGGCGAATACAGGTGATGCGCTTGCTAGCGGGTGTGGGAATGTCAGTTGGTGATAGTCGCCCCATGCCCATTTTTGTTGTTTGTCACCGAAGTCATCAGAAATTTTATTTATTGCGTTAATAAATGAATTATACACCCATTGATCAATGCCCCGCTTTTCTTCTAACCAGACACTTTTTTCACCACTATAGCCTTTACGCAGAAGTTCGTCTGTAATCTGGTTTTTACCTGGCATTAGTTCATAGACATCATCCGGCATTTCATTGCGGAACATATCGATTTGCAGTTGTTTCATCCATTTGTGGAAAATTAGCGGAGCACTGCTATCTTTTGAATCAACTTGATCCCATTGTTTCAATGTATTTAATACTTCTTTGTAATCACCTAATTGGTCTTTGTTCTCTACTGATGTAATCATGGATGGCAGGAATTCCGCAGCGTAAAGGTTTTTTTGATCCATTTGCAGTTTCATCATGTCATCCACTGTGAAACTATCTCCTCCTCGCAGCACTTCTGCAATCCGTTCAAAGCGGTATGGTTGTGCCCAGAACTTTGTGATGTGATATGGATAATTTTCATCTACCACTTCATTATTTGCTGTGGCGATGAAACCTTCTTCGGGATTAACTACACGTGGTAGTTCTTCATAGGGAATATAACCCTCCCAACCATAATCAGAAGAATCTCCTGGCACTGCCAATTGTGCGTCACCTTGTTTACGGATGGGAATGCGACCGTTTGCTTTATACGCGATTGTGCCGTCCGTCGAAGCGAAGACGAAGTTCTGTGCAGGTGCATGAAACTTCTCCAATGCTTTCTCAAAACTTTTCCAATCTGTTGATTTATTCATTTCCATAATTGCTTCGAGCTCAAGCGTGGGCTCGAGTGCCGTCCACTGCATGGAGAATAATGCATCAGGGTTTTCTTCTTTGTACATAACGTCTGAAATAATCGGACCGTGTTTTGTGACAAGTACTTCATAGGGAACATCTTCAGCATCTTTCACTTTAATCGTCTCATCCCGTACTTCTGCTTGTTCCCACTTGCCATCATAACGGAATTGAGCTTTTTTACTTGGGTGCGGTACTTCAATATAAAGATCTTGCACATCCGGTCCAACGTTCGTAACCCCCCATGCGATATCTTCATTATTCCCCAAAATAATTCCAGGAATTCCGGCAAAGATTACTCCTTCAACATTTTGTTCAGGGGATTGTAAATGCATTTGATACCAAATAGACGGAGTACTCAGTCCTAAATGCGGATCATCAGCCAGTAACGGTTTACCGGAAGCCGTCTTTTCTCCTGATACTACCCAGTTGTTACTTCCATTGAATTCAGGTGGTGAAAGTTCCGGTAGAAAGCGTCCCGCTACCTCTACGTTATGCTCTTTATTAGCCGTCATGATAGATTCTGCATTTTTCGGATACGTCAGGAATAAATCTTTCACTTTTTCTTCTGGAAACGCATTGATCGCCCAGTGGCGGAAGGCTTGCGGTTGCCATCTCCCCCCCAAGTCATAAGCCATATACTTCCCGATCGTTAATGAATCAATCGGTGCCCACTCTTCAGGCTCATATCCAAGAAGTGCAAATTCATAAGACAATTGATTTTCCGATATAGCTTCCCGAATGAATGCATTGACTCCTTCCGCATACCAGCCAAGTACTGCTTTTGCCTGTTCTCCATATCCATCATATGAAGCTTCTGCGGCATTTCGCAAACTAAATGTACGAAATAACTTATCAGTATCGACTGCCTTATCACCGATGACTTCCGCCAGACGACCGCTCGCCTGCCTTCGGGCTAGATCCATTTGAAATAAACGGTCTTGCGCTTGCACATAACCTTGCGCTCGGTATAGATCTTCATCCGAAGCAGCGTTGATATGCGGTACCCCATTGTTATCCCGTGTAACGATTACTTCTTGATCGATGAATGTGACTTGATGGTTTCCTTCTACAAGCGGTTTCGACTTCAAAATGTAAGCGTTTTCAAATATCACAACAAACACAGCTATAATTGACAGTATACTGAGTGCCCACAGTGTAATCTTTCTGCCTCTTCCCATGTCATTCCCCCCTTTAGAACTTAGTATACTAGTAATATTCTGAAATTCCTTTAATTATTATCCATTAAAGGAATGTAGTGAAACTGAAACTTCAATCCCTTTAACTGTATTTGAATTTTTTCAAAAAACAAACTACATAAAGAAAGGATGTCCTAGAAGTCGCTGACTTCTAGGACATCCTCTTTTGATTCTTCTTAGCGGGATTCGAAAATCTTTTGGATGACGTGATTATTGTTCGATTTTCCAAAGTTTTTATGAATACAGCTTGCGGGTTTTTCACGCAAGATGGACGCGAAGCTATTGGCCAGTTCGGCTTCCCCTGCCACATGCACTTCTTTCCATCCGCGCTTCTTTTTCATGTTACCCACTACAGAACCCATGCCTTTATAAAAACGATCCAGATTCTCCTTTAACCGATGATCAAATTCGTCTGTATGTCCACCTACTCCCCGTTGTATGGACGACTTAACACCTTTCTGTTCTTTCCAGACATCGAGACCCGAATCAAATTCATACACCGTTTCTTCATGGACTCTCCCCATTGCTGTATCCAAAATCCGGACATTACTGTAGCTTGGGAGTATAATTCCCGCTTCTGGATATGCTTGTAACATATACTCAAATTCATTCGTCATGGCTTGGTTTTCCCAATGAAAGCTCGTCTTGACTGCTACTTGAACATAATGAACAGACCATATTTCAGGATCCGCTGCCGCAAAAATGATAACCCCTTTCGCCAAATCATTTTGCTTATCTTCAACTTCTTTCATCACACGGTCTTTCAATGAACGAAATGCAGTCAATTCTTTTTCATCTCCGGATGCGACGAGGTATTCATCAAGTCTCTTCAACCCTGATTTCAAATGAATTCTCCACGCAGCTTGTTGTTGGTCAGGATCTGCAGGATTCGTGTTTAAGTATACTGACAGCACACATCGATCATCACAGTGAAATGCCTTCAACTTTTTCAATTCTTCGCTAATACTCATCCAATCATCCTCCTTATTCCCTCAGCTATAGCATGCCCGCTGAAGTGAATATTACAAGGTAATTGGAGCTGTGAATTTTTTCAAGTGAAATAGCAATGCTTCATCAAAAATGCCCAGTTAGCAAAAAACGTGCAGTTAATTCCGCTACTTCTTTCTGGTGATGAATTTCTTTATGTCCATAGGGCAACTTAATAAAATCAGCAAGTCCCGGATAATAAACTGAATCCAACTCTACTCGTCCATCATTTTCTCCTTGAAGCAATTTCCCAAGCCATAAATGATTTCGATTCCCCGCAATTGCGCCAATCGCAAAAGGAGTCATATCCGGCAAGTTTAACTGTTCAATATACGTTGCGTTTAATGAGCGTAATGTCTTGTAGTGTTCAGTGTATCCTGTAATTTTACTCGCCACATGCGCCAGCTGACTTCCACGGTTTGGCGTAGCAATTTGCACACAGTGACCAATTGAATCCTTCCATTCAGTTTCTTGCAACACTTTTCGAATAAGTAGACCGCCTGTACTGTGACCAACCAAATGAATAGGAGTATCTTTTTGTGAGATCATATCGGACAAATATTTTTCCACAAGATAAATGGATTGGTCAAATTCATGATATGTTAACGGTAAGTCGAGTGATCTGCAATGAAATCCCTGATGTTCTAAATAGATAGACAACGTCTGCATATCACGTGAATTTTTATTGAAACCATGTAACAAAAGAACACGTTCTTCCATGCAAACACCCCTTTATCGTTAAATACCCGATTGAATTTTCTTTACAAGCTCCTTCGTTTTTTCATTCAATTCTTCCACATGGACTTGCTCTTGTGGAATATCCACCACTTTATACTGTTGCTTTAGCAGTAAAATCCGCTCGACGCTTTGATTGACTCGTTGTTCTGTAATGACTCCTTCACTTATAGCCGTTTGTAATGCAGTGAGTAGCTCGTCTACTGGCGTATATTTATGCCCAACAAGTAAAATATCTCCACCCGCTGCAATAGATTGAACTGCCGCATCTCCAATTGTATAGTTCTTTTCAATTGCTCCCATGACCAAGTCGTCTGTAATCACCACACCATCGAACTGTAATTCATCACGTAATACGTCTTGAATGATGATTTTTGAAAATGATGCAGGCGTTTTCGGATCATATGCCTCTACAAGTAAGTGTCCGACCATAATCGCATTTACGCCACCTTCAATCGCCTGTTTAAAGGGAATTAGTTCTACGTTCTTCAAGCGCTCCTTAGTATGCTTGATCACGGGCAAATCAATATGTGAGTCTACACTGGTATCACCGTGTCCTGGGAAGTGTTTGACGACAGGTATGACATGTTGCGACATCATACCCTTGGCCTGCTCGATTCCTGCTTTACTGACTAGCCGTGCGTCATGGCCATACGAGCGATCACCAATCACTGGATTATTCGGATTGCTATCGACGTCCAGTACAGGTGCAAAATTCATATTCAATCCGAATGCACTCATTTTGCGGCCAATTAACTCTCCAACATCATATGCATATTTCCCGTTTTCAGCTTGTCCGATTTTACGATTAGAAGGTGTTTTTACGAGTTCTTTTGGCAATCGTGTAACACGTCCACCTTCCTCGTCTGCACTAATAAATAACGGCGTTTTCGCATTCGTATTCGCCTGTTTCAAATCATTAATCAAACTAAGCGATTGCGAAACAGAAACGAAATTGCGTTTAAATAAAATAATGCCACCGACATGCCTATCTTGAATAAATCCCTTCGCTACAGAATCCAGTTGCGGACCTTGCACACCCATAAGAATCAATTGACCGAGTTTTTCATCAAGTTGCATTTCCTGTATCACATCCTGAATCTCCGCACTCGGCTTATGGAGAACAGCAATTTCTGCGATGGTTGCATCGTTTTCTGCTGAAGAAAACAACAAAGTTAATTGGTATTCATCATTCAATTCATAAATAAATGCTGTTTGCCCACCTACTTGTTCAAGTCCATCTGGAACTCCTAGTACTTCCTTAGTCTGCAATTGCGTTATGTCAACGAATTTCGATTTCGCTATACGTAATTTATAAACCTTCTTGTTCTCTGTCAAACGAAGCTTCAATTTTTCTTTTTTATAAGATGCATATATTCCCTTACGATCACGTTCTACCTTATCAGCTTTCCCCAACTGTTCTTGGACTTGTTGAAAAGTAGTTTTCCCCACTTGCCATGGTTGACTGGGTAGCTTTCCTTTTTCAGCGGCATCGTGTACCGCAATCAGCTCTTGTTCTTTCTGTTGATTTCGCATGTCTATTTGTTTGGATTGTTCATTCTTATCGTTCTCTTGATTTGAACACCCTATTGTTATCATAAAAAGTGCACCGACGACGAGTAACAGGAATACTCTAGATACTTTTCGCATAGTTCCACCTCTTCTTTTAGTCATGATAACATCTTTTAGACGTTTTTTGATATTGTCAGCCGCCGCATAAAACTTCGACTTTTGTCCATTCTAGTCTGTAGGAGGTGGACGAACATGGCGAATAAAAATAATAAGAAAAACATGAATGAACGGACACATAACCCGTTGAAAACGTATGAAAATAAAAACAAAGAAGCCAGTAACAGTAATAATCAACATCCAGAGGGCCATTCTTTAGAAGAGTTTTCTGCAGAGTTTGGATCTAGGCCAAAAAATAAAAAGAAGAAAAAATAAAACCACTGCCGTGTTCTGTTCACAGAATGACGGCAGTTGTTTTATTTTATATCTCTTCGTTAATCTTGAAATGACGTCTTCCATACCTGTTCCCCACCTTATTGAATATAGAGGCAAGTACTTGTTGGAAGAGCATACCGAAAACGACAGGCATTGCGACTTTCGGCGGAAAGAACGTTGTCGCGATGACAACACCTGTCGCGATATTTCGCATGCCGCCCACAAACATGAACGTCGTAGCAATCACTGGATCTCTCCACAGTACATGCGCTATCCATAAGGCAGTTGCATAGCCCGTTAATGCTATGAACAGTACAAGCGCAATAATACCGACGAGTTCAAAAGAAATCTTCTGCACATAAGGCGCTACTGCACTACCATTAATCGCAACAATCGCAAACAAACTTAATTTAGAGAAAGGAGCTAAGCGAGGTCCCCATTTCTTTTGAACACTCCCCTTTGAGAGTTCATTTAACGTAATACCTGCTATTGTAGGTAGTACGATCATCCAAAGTAAATTAAGTATTAGTGACATACTATCAATGGATACTCTTTCTCCCACGACGATATGAAGAATAACCGGTAAAATGATAGGTGCCAATAATGTATCAATCAATATGATAGATAAGCATAGAGGTAGATTGCCTTTCGAAATAGTCACCCAAATCACACTCGTAACACCTGTCGGGATTGCGACTGCTAACACAAAACCTACCGTCAGTAAGTGATCATCAAAAAATACCGTGGATAAAAAGTACGCCCATGCCGGCATCACTATGTGCAGAAAAGCGATGCTAACAAGTACTACGGCAGGATACTTCCTGACCATGTGTACTTCTTTTATATTCATGCCAAGACTGCCAACGAACGTCATAAACGCAAACAACCAGGAGACAATAAACAATAACTGCTCCCCTACTTGATGAAACACGACACCTATTACTAAGCTGAGAGGTGTTAAGATGGCAATCCATCGTTGTAAAAATGTATTCAAATTAGTAAACATATAATTCCCTTCTTTACTAGCCTGACGTAATGGTTGATATAGTCGTATTCTAGCATAGTAGATTGTGTGAGAATCCATATTGAACCTAACAAAAATTACAGATGCATAAAAAAACCGTAGCGCTAAATCGCTACGGTTCTGTTTTCGTAAAATTATTTTGTGTATGAAAGAACAGCATATTTACTAAAGTTCTTCATTGCATTTGTTGCTTCTGCTTTCTCAGCATATTCAAAAATTCGTACGTTTGCTTGATCAAATAATGTAATTACCCACATGTTTTCCAGTCTCCTTTTAATTTGTATTTATTTATCAATAGTAAAGTCAGTGCTTAGTATGTGTATGTTAGGACTGCGTACTTGTTAAAGTTCTCCATTGCACTTGTTGCTTCTGCCTTCTCAGCATATTCAAAGATTCGTACGTTTTCTTGATCAAATAATGTAATTACCCACATGTTTTCCAGTCTCCTTTTAATGTGTATTCATTTATCAATAATAAAGCCAACGCTTAGTATGTGTATGTCAGGACTGCGTAATTGTTAAAATTTTTCATTGCATTTGTTGCGTCGACCTTCTCAGCATATTCAAAGATTCGTACGTTTGCTTGGTCAAACAATGTGATAACCCACATGTTGTGTAGTCTCCCTTTTGTTTGGCAGCATAGTTCCTTGAATGGAATCTGCTAACCAATTTCTTTTGTTACCCTTATCATACTCTGTTCTACAACAAAAGAAACCGATATGTGAAGTGTTTCACAAATCATTCAAAGTCAAAACGCTTACATATGTCGCAATTGTGTCTGCAAACGTTTTCTTATTAGCGAAATAGAATTTATGCATATATTTTCAATTTAACTTAATCTTTTCATCAACAAGAAAGTACTTTTTTCAGCAGTTTCTATAAATTAGCCTCTCTGACTAGATATATTTCAACAACACGTACATATAAAAAACCGCAGCTACGTACGCTACGGTTAAAATGATCACTTCTTATTTCGTGTAAGAAAGAACGGCATATTTACTAAAGTTTTTCATTGCGTTCATCGCATCTACCTTCTCCGCATACTCAAATATTCGTACGTTTGCTTGATCAAATAAAGTAATTACCCACATGTTTGTCAGTCTCCCTTTGGTTTACATTTTAATCATTTATTTGTATTCTCTCTATGTTTGTTCAGTGATTTTACTTTGTGTAGGATAAAACAGCGTACTGATTGAACTTCTTCATAGCAGTTGTAGCCTCTAATTTCTCCGCATATTCAAAGATCCGTACCTTTTCTGTTTCGAACAATGTGATAACCCACATGTTGTTCAGTCTCCTTTTTGGTTGTATTTTAATTCTTTAAGCGAGAATCCATGACCAACTTCTCTTGTTAACCTTAGTATACTACGCTCAGCAAACGATTTGGTTACATTGTGAAGACTTTCACAATTCATTCAAAGTCGAAACGCTTACATATGACCACTTTGTGTATTCTAGTCACTGTGCGTTTAGTTGTTTTACTCTCTTTTCCCTATCACTTTCAATTAAACACAGATCAGTATGTAAGGCATATACTATGGTCAAAACATAATGAAAGGAATGAGTGTGATCAATCCAGCTGTTTCTAATTTCAAATTAGTGTGTTGGTATCAGCCTGTGTATATATATCCATGTTTTAACTTATTGCCTTTACAGCAAATGAATCAAGCTGAAAATTCGTCTGTGTTACCACACGATGGTCGAACGGATTATGGGCCAATGCCTTTCACGATCAATATAGAAGAGGCAACAACACGAAACCAAACGTTCCGTACCGTACTATGGACAGGTGACCATTTTCAGCTCACACTAATGAGTATTTCGCCGGGAGAAGATGTGGGTTTGGAAATGCACCCACATACCGATCAATTTATTCGGCTTGAGGAAGGGCAAGGTATCGTTCAGATAGGACATAGAAAAGATCAAGTAGACCTCGAGCGACACATTCAAGATCAGGATATTGTTATTATTCCAGCTGGGACTTGGCATAATTTATTAAATACCGGTACTGTTCCTATCAAATTGTATTCTATTTATGCACCGCCAAATCATCCGTACGGTACGATTCATGAAACGAAGGCGATTGCGGAAGAAATGGAATCCCCACATCCTGCTCACAATAAGTATATCTAGTATGCTGAAATATGCTGTTGCTATGATTGAAAAATAAAAAAAGACAAGGCACTAATTTACACGGTGTCTTGTCTGAATTGGACTATACTGTTTTGTCATTTCACCTGGGCGAATAGGCATTGTGTGTTCACAGTAAAAGGTGTTTTATAAAAACAGCAACCCTAAGCTAACCACGATAGAAATCGAGAACGCAATTTTACTTAAAAACACAAGCTCATTACTTCTAAACTTCATAACAACTGCCAATACAGCTACAATCCCCATTAAAATAGATAGAGTTTTTTGAATTGTAAAGTTTGTAGGAAAAGATGTAAACGCCAAGTAGGATAAAAGCAGGCCAAATAACATATTGATAATGATTATACTGTTATTGGTTTTACTTTTATATAATACAACTTGAATTCCTATAGCTATAATTATTAAAAATATATACATGATCTCCAATATATCTAATGCCATTTGTGTAACCTCCTTCACATTATGAACTAATTCAGTAATTGTAACATGAAGTCGAAACTTACGATATTTCTTCGTTCGTTTTTCCGTTATTTATTAAAATATAACATCGGTTGTTCCGTATTTCACATAACGTTTTGATTCCCCGTAAGGTCAAAAAAAACTCTCGAACTATCCGTCCGAGGGTTTTTAAAATATACATCTATATTTACTGAAATTACTAACCCGTTGTCGCCAAGCTATTTCAACTCTATAAACGCCACACACTCCACATGACTACTATGCGGGAACATATCTACCGGCTGAACTTCCTTCGTGCGATAGCCGCCATCTTCGAGAATGCGTAAATCACGTGCCAATGTTCCTGGATTACAAGACACATACACAATCTTCTTCGGTTTATAAGTTAGAATGGTTTCTAGTAATTTTTCATCGCACCCTTTACGTGGTGGATCGACGACTAATACATCAAATTGCTTACCTTGCGCGTACCAAGTTGGAATAACCTCTTCTGCAGGACCTGCTTCAAAATGTGCGTTAGTAATACTGTTTAGTTCCGCGTTACGCTTTGCATCTTCTATCGCCTGCGGTACTATTTCAACTCCGTAAACAGCCTTCGCTTGTTTAGCCAAGAACAATGAAATCGTTCCTATTCCACAATACGCATCCACTACCGTTTCATTTCCGGTTAGGTCAGCATAATCAAGTGCCTGTTGGTACAGTACTTCCGTTTGAATAGGATTTATTTGATAGAAAGAACGTGCTGAAATCTCGAATTCAGTATCTCCAATCCGATCAATAATGACATCCGCTCCGTATAGATTAATCATATCATTCCCCATGATGACATTTGTATTCGCTGTATTCACATTTTGCATAATAGACGTCACGTTCGGTAATTGTTGTAGAATTAATTCGACTACCGCGTCTTTTTGCGGGAACTTTTTATGTCGCGTAACGAGTACAACCATGACTTGACCCGTCTGACGTGCTTTTCTAACGATTACATGACGTAGCAAACCTTTGTGTGTATATTCGTCATACGTCTCGATACCAAGCTGTTGAAGTTTATACTTAAGCATCGTCATCAGTTCGTCTGCTTCTTTCGTTTGGATCAGACAAACATCTGTATCGACAATGTGATGTGTACGAGCTTTATAGAAGCCAGTAATTACACGGTCGTTCTCCGTATCAAATGGAATTTGTGATTTATTGCGGTAACGCCACGGATCATTCATGCCTTTTACTTCATGTACAGGCACGTCAGGGAGCTTAGCTATCCGATCCATTACATCGCGTACCGATTTGCGTTTTTGTATCAACTGACTCTCATAGGACAAATGCTGCAATTGACATCCACCACATGTCGGGAATACATGACAAGGTGGCGTTACACGGGATGGAGATGGTTCCACGATATTTAGCAGTTTGGCGAATCCATATTTCTTCAATGTCTTCAATACATGGACATCGACTGTTTCTCCAGGCAACGTTCCTTGAATGAATAACGGATAGCCTTCTACTTTCGCTACGCCCGCTCCATCATGTGTCAGATCTTCTATCGTCACTCGTATCTTTTCATTTTTATTTACTGCAAAGCTCATGATTTTTCCTCCATCTTTCAGATACTTCTAGTGTAACACGGGGAAGCAAACAAAAAAACAGACGTAATCACACGTCTGTTTCTTTATTTTCCTTATACTCATTTCTAGTCACTGCATCGTCTTTCAAGACCACAAAGAACGATAATAGTATACCCGCAATGATCACCAAAAAAGGCGCATAGAAAATCAAAAATTCATTCATCGTATTGCCTCCTTATGCATGATGATTTTCGTTTCCTTTTACGTATTCTTTATTGAACAGGAACATACGTAATAGTAAATAAAGCGATGGAATTAGAAGCAATAATCCACATATGAAAGCAATGATTAAAGCAACCGCCATTGCTTGGTTCGTAAAGCTATCGTAGATCGTCAAATACGGGTAGAGCAAGTACGGATAATGCGATGCCCCATAGCCAAAGAAAGCGAACACGAACTGTCCTATTAGTAAACTGAACGCCACACCATAATGACGCTGTCTCCAAATGAGGTAAACCGTACCCAGAAACAGTACGAGCGATATCAAAAACAAAGGCCAGAACGTTTGAATACTCTCGTAATGGAGCGGATTATGCTTACGTAATTCAAATATAATCCCGCCAGCTGCGATGATCGTTGGAAATGCCCAGATTAGCGCGTATTTCCTCAAAAGATGCGTCGCCTCGTGATCCCCGGCTTTGTTCGCATACCACGTCAAAAATGCGGAAGAGATATAAAGTGTTGCCGCTATGCTAAGCACTACAATCGACCAAGTTAATGGGCTAGTGAACAACTTCCAGTAATCCAAAACCGGTTGTCCATTCACTATTTCAATAAATCCACCTTCAGAAATTGTTAAAACAATCGATAGTGATGCCGGAAGTAATAAACCCGTGGAACCGTAGGCAAATGAATATCCTTTATGACCACGGGCTCCATACGTCTCAAATGCATAGTAGGAACCTCGAACTGCCAGAAGAATAATGGCAAAACTCACCGGGACTAGCAATGTAGTGCCATAATAAAAGGCGGTTTTCGGGAAGAATCCAATAATTCCTACGAAGAAGAATACTAAAAAGACATTCGTTACTTCCCAGACTGGCGATAAGTAGCGCTGAATGACATTAGTCAATATTCGCTGTCTGCCCGTAAATAAACTGTATGCGTTGAAAAAACCTGCTCCAAAATCAATGGCACCAATTAGAATGTAGCCGAACAAAAACACCCACAATACCGTAATCCCAAGAATTTCGATATTCATCGAATGTCACCGCCTCTCTCCTGCTGCCGATCTTTGATTTCTTGTTCTACAGGATTCCTGATGAACATTCTCCTTAAAACAACAACACTACCGACTCCTAGAACCAGGTAAAGAAGCGCAAAAAGCACAAGCATAGTCGGTACTTGCCCGCTAGTTGTCGCGCCTTCCGAAGTACGCATAATATTACGCAATATCCACGGCTGACGTCCTACTTCCGCTAGCCACCAACCCGCTTCAAGAGAAATGAAAACGAGTGGTCCTCCCGCGACAATTAGCCAACGGAATAAGCGTGACTCGACAAATGACCATCTTCGCCACATACCAATCCAGTATATAGCTGACAACATCATTAATGTCATTCCGATCGTTACCATAATATCAAAGAGGTAATGAATATAGAGCGGAGGGATATCTTCTTCAGGAAATTGATCCAACCCAACGACTTCTGCACTAAGAGATCCATGTGCTAAGATAGAAAGTGCGTACGGTATTTTAATGGCGTATTTAACTTCCCCATCGTCCAACACACCATACAAAATTAATGGAGCATTTTCTTCCGTTTCAAAATGCCATTCTGCAGCCGCCAGTTTTTCAGGTTGATACTCTGCTAAATACTTACCTGATAAATCTCCAACCAACACTGCACTCACACTAAAAATGAATCCCACTTTCAATGTCAGATATAACGCTTTTTTATGATAGACGTGATTCGAACCACGCAACAAACGGAATGCTGCAATAGCCGCCAATAAAAAGGCGGATGTCATATAAGCTGTCCCGACTACGTGTGCCACTTTTGTGGGCATGGCGGGGTTGAACATTGCCACAAGTGGATTGACGTTAATTAATTCTCCATTCACTAGGTTAAAGCCTTGTGGTGCATTCATAAAGGCATTTACAATGGTTATGAATACTGCAGAGAATGAAGCTCCAAGCGCGACAGGGATAAGGAGTAGAAAATGTTTCTTTTGATTTTCAAAACGATCCCATGTATAAAGGTAAATACCGAGAAAAATTGCTTCAAAGAAGAAAGCGAATGTCTCCATAAATAATGGTAATGCAATCACATTTCCCGCAAGCTCCATAAAGTTCGGCCATAATAAGGACAACTGCAAACCAATTGCTGTTCCTGTCACTACCCCTACTGCCACGGTGATAACGAAACCGCGTGCCCAACGTCTAGCCAACAAAATATAATGCTCATCGTTTTTCTTGATACCCACCCACTGGGCTAGCATAATCATGAGCGGGACACCGACCCCTATGGTGGCATAGATAATATGAAACGATAAAGTTAGTTCGGTCAAGATTCTAGAATATAAAACTGGATCCACACAGGCCACCTCCTCTTTTCACGAGAATGATCTTCCAATAATTGATAGCAACATTATACCCGCTACAATAAATGCCAACCACATCAGACGCTTTTCTTGCCTTTTATACACCTAATCACTCCTAAGCACAATTCTATTTTAGGCTTTCCCTTAAAACACCTTTCAATAACCTATTTAAAGCGATTTGTTGAAATTTAGACGTATTTCTGCATTCATAGCACATCTTATTATTGTATACTAATAAATTAACCCATTTCACTTGTAATTTGTTAGTTTTTACAGTATAATTAGTTAACTAATGAGAGGTGAAAGTCAATGAAAAGAGTAAAAAGAAAAGTCATAGCGTATATTACAAAAGGGGAAGGCAGACACCGTAAATTGCTTGTTTATGAGCAAAAGGATCAGCCTGAAGCAGGTTTACAAGTTCCTGGTGGTACAATCGAACGCAACGAACTATTATTGGATGCATTATATCGAGAAATCGAAGAAGAATCCGGTATCGTGCGTGATGAACTTATACTAGAAGGTAAAGTAAAAGCTTCAAAATATTTCCCGGAAGATAAAAATGTAATTTATGAACGTACGATTTTCCACTTTTCCTATACAGGAGAAAACAAGCACGAATGGGAATATATCGTAGAAGGTGAAGGTAAAGACGCAGGTCAATTATTCAGCTATCGTTGGATGCCGTTGAAAGAAGTGCCAAAGTTAGCTGCTAAACAAGGAGAAGCGATTGAATACATCTGATATCGACCTGATACGATGCTCATTGCATCGGGCTCACCCAATTAATTTTTCACAATAAAAGACTATTCCATCCGAACGTTAGTAATTCGACTGGAATAGTCTTTTTATTATTTCTTTTATTTGATTTGCTTCACTTTATCCTGAGGGCGTAATTTCTGAAGCGGTACGAACATCTCGACATGTTGATATAAATTTTGGAAAGTTGCTGGCAATACGCCACCGTACTCTCCATCTAAGTTCAATAACACTTCGTCTTTGGAAGTCACCACAATTTTTTCCGCCTTCGCTGAAACAACTAAAGGATCATCCAGATGTTCTCCGCGGGAAGCTAGCGTAACCACACGAATAAATTCTGCAATATTGCATTTCTTTAAAATAAGCAATGTAAAATATCCATCGTTGATACTGGAGTTAGGTGCTAATTTCTCAAACCCGCCAACCGAGTTGGTCAAGCCAATCAAAAACATCATGGCTTCCTCATCAAATACATTTCCATCATACTCAATACGAAGATGACTGGAATGTATGGAAGGCAACATTTCAATTCCTTTTAAATAATAAGCCAACTGACCAATTACTGTTTTTAAACGGCTTGGAACTTCATATGTCAATTCCGTCATTCGGCCGCCACCCGCTATATTAATAAAGTAGCGATCATTCATCAAACCTACATCGACCGGAATCGAATCTCCTTGGCAAATGATATCTACAGCGTCATCGATTTCTCTCGGTATACGCAATGCTCTTGCAAAATCATTCGTTGTTCCCATAGGTATCAAGCCGATTTTTGGACGTTTGTCAAAATGTCCGACACCTTCAACTACTTCATTGAGCGTCCCATCGCCACCTGCAGCAATAATCACATCGAAACCTCTGCGAACCGCGTCTCGCGCTGCCGCTGTTGCATCACCCTCGCAAGTTGTAGCGTGAGCGGATGTTTCATAACCCGCATTCTCCAATTTTTCGAGGACTTCTGCTAAATGTTTACGGAAGACTTCTCTTCCTGCAGTCGGATTATAAATAATGCGTGCACGTTTCATACACTTTCCCCTCGATCCTTTCGCGTCTGAAACAAATCAGACCTTTACCATTTTCAAATGGTTTCTTACACTTAATTACTGAGACAATTGTAAAACAGGAAGCCATGTCGACCGAATATCACTATAAACAGCAAGCCAATTTTCGGGCTTAGATGTATATTCAGCCGTCAATTGGGAATAAAACATTTTTTGTTTATCTTCAAAATCAGGTGCATCTTTAGCTGGCAACTTGGCACGACCATCCATGACAAACTTTTGAAGTACTGGTGCCCGTGGTCCCCACTTACCCACTACCTCACCTGCAGCATTTAATAGCAGATACATAGGAATCGAACGTCCACCATTCGTCAAATATTGATCAATCAGCTCTGGATTTTCATCCCTCAAAACAGCGCGAACATCTAGATTGGCAGCTTCAGCAATTTTTCGAAGGATGGGATTATTTAGCATGGCATCTCCACACCAGTCTTCTGTAATGACTAAAATATGGGGTTGCTTTTCTTTCAACAATTCAATAAATTCATCATCCTGTGGTACTTCAAATGCATTATAGATCAAAAAACTGTTTTCCTTATGTGTTTCCATTTTGTCCATATTCGTTTGAAGGGATACAGCATCTTCAAAATATTGTTGTTCTGTTTTCAATACAATCCCCCCCTGTTTCACTGTGTAAGTTAACGTGGAAAAACGTCCAGGTTCAGGCTATTTTGACCTCTCCTGGAACGTTTTCATTTAATTGATAGATTAGCGCTTCTTGATCTCTTCCATCAATAATTTATTAACAAGTGGTGGATTCGCTTGTCCTTTGGTAGCTTTCATAACTTGTCCAACTAAGAACCCAACTGCGCGATCCTTACCATTTTTAAAGTCTTCTATTGATTGTTCGTTGTTGTCTAGAATTTCGGTAATGATTGTACGCAATGTACCTTCATCGGAAATTTGGACAAGTCCCTTTTCTTTGACGATATCGGCAGGGTTTCCGCCTTTTTTCACGAGATCAATAAATACTTTTTTCGCGATTTTAGAAGAAATCGTACCATCTGTAATCAATTTTACAAGTTGCGCCAAGTTTTCAGGCGTCAGTGGAGTATCGTGCAGTTCTTTCGATTCTGCATTAAGATAGGCAGATACATCCCCCATCAACCAGTTGGAAGCCAATTTAGGATCCGCTCCAGCTTTTACTGTTGCATCAAAGAAATCAGACATTTCTTTTGTTAAAGTTAGTACGTGTGCGTCATATTCCGGAAGATCCAGTTCAGACACATAACGTGCTTTACGAGCATCTGGTAATTCAGGAATTTCTTTACGAACACGGTCAATCCATTCCTGTTCAATATGAACTTCAGGTAAGTCCGGGTCATTAATAAAGCGATAATCATTGGCACTGCCTTTAATCCGCATCAATACCGTGTCACCAGTTGCTTCATCATAACGGCGAGTCTCTTGTTGAATAGTACCGCCAGACAAGAGAATCTTTTCCTGACGCGCTACTTCATTAGCAATACCGCGGCGAATAAAGTTAAACGAGTTCAAGTTTTTCAACTCTGTCTTCGTTCCAAATTTTTCTTGACCGTATGGACGTAAGGAAATATTTGCATCACAACGAAGTGAGCCTTCTTCCATACGTACGTCAGATACTCCTGTATATTGAATGATCGCTTTTAGTTTTTCCAGAAATGCATATGCTTCCTCTGGAGAACGCACATCTGCTTCTGTAACGATTTCGATTAATGGTGTTCCTTGACGGTTTAAGTCGACTAATGAATAGCCATTTTCTGTATGCGTTAGTTTACCTGCATCTTCTTCTAAATGTACACGTTCAATACGGATTTTTTTCTTCTTACCGTCTACTTCAATTTCAATCCAACCGTTTGCTCCTACAGGACGCTTGTCTTGAGAGATTTGATAAGCTTTCGGATTATCAGGATAGAAGTAATGCTTGCGGTCAAAGTTCATGATCGGCGCAACGTCACAGTTTAGTGCCATAGATGCCTTCATTCCAAATTCAACAGCTTTTTTATTTAACGTAGGTAAAACACCAGGATACGCGATGTCTGTTACGTGTATATTTTTATTCGGCTCTGCCCCAAAATGAGCGGGTGCTGGAGACATGATTTTAGTATCTGTTTTAAGCTCTACGTGGATTTCTAATCCGACAATTGTCTCAAAGTTCATGATTATTTCCCCTCCTGAATCGATGGAGTGCGTTTGTGGAAATCAGTTGCTTGCTCATAGGCATGGGCGACTTTATATAATGTTTCCTCGTCAAAGTGCTTACCCATGAGTTGCATTCCAACTGGTAGTTCGTTAACGAAACCACATGGTACGGATAGTGCTGGACGGCCTGTCAGGTTCGCTGGTACAGCCAAGACATCATTTGCATAATGAACGAGCTGATCACCGCCTGTTTCGCCAAGTTTAAATGCTGTTGTAGCAGCAGTTGGTCCAATTACTACATCATACTTTTCAAATACAGAGTCAAAGTCTTGTGCAATCAATGTACGTGTCTTTTGTGCGCGTACATACAGATCTTCATGATGATCCGCACTCATTGCATACGTACCGAAAATAATGCGTTTTTTCACTTCATCACCAAAACCTTCTTGACGTGTACGGAAATATGCTTGTTCGAGGTTTTCAGCGTTTTCAGTATGATAGCCATAACGCAATCCATCAAAACGTGAAAGATTGGATTGAGCTTCTGAAGAAGAGATTACATAATACGTAGTTGGCGCATATTGAATATGTGGCAATTCTACTTCTTCACAAACCGCTCCAAGTGATTCCAATACAGAAATTGCTTCTCTTACTGCCGCTACGATTTCTGGATCAACACCTTCGCCTAAGTAAGGTTTCGGAACTGCAACCTTCAGACCTTTTATGTCGCCTGTAAGAGCTGCTGTGAAATCAGGAACTGCTTTTGCAGAAGATGAACTATCATTGTCATCTTCTCCCGCGATTACGCTTAGCAATAATGCGTTATCTTCCACAGTTCGTGACATGGTACCAATTTGATCAAGTGAGGAAGCAAATGCTGTCAAACCAAAACGTGAAATACGACCGTATGTAGGTTTCATTCCAACAATTCCACAGAATGCAGCTGGTTGACGAACTGAACCACCCGTATCCGAACCGAGGGATAGTGGGACTTCACCTGCTGCGACTGCTGCTGCCGAACCGCCTGAAGAGCCACCTGGTACATAGTCTGTATTCCAAGGATTTAATGTATTACCGAAAAAAGATGTTTCAGTTGTAGAACCCATTGCAAATTCGTCCATATTGAGTTTTCCAATATTAATTGCGCCCGCAGCTTCCAATTTTTCTATAGCCGTAGCATTGTAAACAGGTACGAAGTCTTCCAACATTTTGCTTGCGCATGTTGTCTTCATATCTTTTGTTACAATATTGTCCTTAATACCGATTGGAACTCCGAAAAGGCGGCCACGTGTAGTTGCAGCTTCTTGATCAAGCTGTTCTGCACGCTTTGTTGCCTCTTCTTTTGCGACGTGAATGAACGCGTTGATTTTCTCTTCGTGCTGTTCAATCGTTTGTAATGTTGCCTCTGTTACTTCTTTAGCAGTAACTTCCCCTTTTTGTAAAAGAGCTTGAAGTTCAGTTGCTGTTTTACTAGTTAACGTCATCACTTTTCCTCCTACTGTCATTGTGCCAATAATAGTATTTTATACTGTGAATTCGATTACAGAATATCCGGAACCTTGATAAGTCCATCTTCCTGATCTTCTGCACTGGCCAGCATTACTTCACGGTCCAAGATATCTTTTGGCTCATCTTCACGTAAGACGTTGATCATAGCAACTGGGTGCGTCATAGGTTTTACACCTGTAACATCCACTTCTTTTAAATCACTTACACTTTCAATCAAATCTGCTATCTTTGCAGAGAAATTTTCTTTATCTTCCTCGGAGAGGCCAATACGGACGAAATCCGCAAAATACTTGACGTCTTCTTTCGAAAATGTTGTCATACATCGTTCCTCCTCATTTTGCAATCGTACAATTAATCATACCATTTAATCAGTTTCTTGGAAAGTTCGTGTTACTCCCTAAAATCTGTTAATATCCGTAGACGTGTACAAACGGTTCCTCCCGATCCTTGTCATTTACAATCAGCACTTCGGGCCCATTTACTGAGGTAACACTTACTTCAATGGGAACATCTTTAAAATGTGTTTTAACCAATGAAGTTAAGTATTGTGAAAACCCAATCAGCTCCGTCTTGCCAAAAAATTGTATAGGAATTTCCACGCGTAATGAATTGAGTTTCTGATCTTTATAAAAAGCTGTTCCAATGACATTCACAAAGCTCGGGAAGTAATCATCAATGTCTTGTTTGAAGTTCTTGAATGTCGTATTCAAGTCACGATAATTCCCTGTTGATGAAGTCGCGGGAAGTAATACATACTGCTCGTCTACTTCTTTCCAACCCGTGAATTCTTTTTTTCCTTTTGCAGCAAATGAAGTGGCAAAATATGTACCGGGTACAATATCGTTGCGACTTTCTTGCTTAAACAGTCCAACCGCTATTGGTATCTCAGCAAGCTCTGGTTTACTGCGTAACCGACTTAAAATAATATCCGCCATCTTCTTGCCTTTTTCTTCAATTGTTTTATCATCAATCCGACGTTCACTGGCTTCACGTGGATAATACACCGAATTCATCGCTAGTCCAATAGAAATGCCAGCCAATTTCACTTTTTTATCGTCCGTCATTTGTAAATAGTTTTGCTCGACGATATGTGCAAGATATATCGGTGCCTCATCTGCAATTTGAGCCGGTGACATATCATCAGTTATTGCGGGATTGAGACCTGCTTCAAAATTGGATTTTCTAGAGATCCATTGCTTCGCCGTATCGCGGTCAATATATTGACCCTCCTGGAAGAAATAATCTTTCGGGTCGTAATACAACGATGACAGGCGCAGTAAGCCTTCCTCTGTTTCCTGAATATCGTACTTCGTATGGAGATTATTGACGATCAACCCCCGGCTGGCGCTCTTTTTAAATGGAACCGGTGTCCGGTAATAGGATTTTTTAATTTGAGCATCAGGGATGAGCACCATTTCCTGCTCACTCTCTTCTGTTTCCTGCACTGCTTTTTCCTGATCATCGCTCGGCGAAGGTACACAGCCTGTCAGCAATACTGCCGACAGAATACCCGTTATAAGCCATTTAGTCTTTCTTTTCATTCATATCCACTCCAAGGGCATCAAGCATAGCTTGTTCGTCCCAAATTTCAATCCCCAATTCTCTTGCTTTGGTCAATTTGGATCCTGCATCTTCACCCGCAATGACCAGATCTGTTTTCTTACTAACACTGCCGCTAACAGTTCCGCCAAGTGATTCAATTTGTTCTTTAGCTTCTCCACGCGTCAATTCTGAGAGCTTTCCTGTCAATACGATGGTTTTTCCAGCGAAAGGTCCAGTAGTTGGCAACTTTTCACGTGTGGCACCTTTATAAACGGTATTTACACCGTAAGAGCGCAACTTGTTCATCACTTCGTGAACTTCTTCTGTATTAAAGTACGTTGTTACAGAATCAGCAACTATCGCACCGATTTCAAAAATTTTCATAAGGTCTTCTTCTGTTGCTTGTTCTAACGCATCGAGAGTACGGTATTCTTCCGCTAAGATTCTTGCGACTTTTTCACCGACATGACGAACACCCAATCCAAATAGCAATTTTTCCAATGAATTCTCTTTCGACTGTTCAATGGCCGCCAAAATATTTGCTGCGGATTTCTCACCGATCCGTTCCAAGCTCAATAGCGACTCTTTCGTTAAAATATATAAATCAGATACATCTTGTACCAAATCAGCCGTATACAATTGTTCAATAAGCTTTTCGCCCACGCCATCTATATTCATGGCTCTTCTTGAAACGAAATGGATTAACGCTTCTTTCATCTGCGCGGGACATTTAGGGTTCACACAACGCAGCGCTACTTCCCCTTCAATCCTAACAAGTTCTGAATCGCAAACAGGACAGTTGTCAGGCATATGGTATGGTTCTTCTTCACCCGTTCGCTGTTCTTTCAATGACATGACGATTTCAGGTATGATATCGCCTGCCTTTCGCAACACGACGTGATCACCGATACGAATATCTCTCTCTCGGATCAAGTCTTCGTTATGCAAAGATGCTCGTCCCACTGTCGTACCTGCCACAAGAACGGGCTCAAGAATAGCTGTTGGCGTCACTACACCTGTCCGCCCTACGCTTAACTCAATATCCAACAGTTGTGTGTGCACTTCTTCTGCAGGGAACTTATAGGCAATGGCCCATTTAGGACTCTTTGCCGTATAGCCCAGTTGCTCCTGCGATTCGAAGTTATCGACTTTTATTACAATACCGTCAATTTCATAATCAAGGTGTAGTCTATTTTCTGACCAGTAGGCTACGTAGTCCAATACTTCTTCAATTGTTGTACAACGCTTACGTTCTTTATTCGTCGTCAAACCTAGTTCATCCACTTTATTGAGCGCATCCGTGTGACTATCTAGACCATAGACATCTGCATCGCCGCCTACCGCATAAATGAAAGTAGCTAAATTTCTGCTCTCTGCTACTTTTGAGTCTAGTTGACGAAGTGATCCCGCAGCTGCATTTCGTGGATTGGCAAAAGGAACTTCACCCGCTTCATCACGGTATTCATTCAATTTAACAAATGAATTCTTCGGCATATACGCTTCGCCACGCACTTCAATCGTTAAAGGCTCATTCAATTTATGTGGAATTGAGCGAATAGTTTTTAAGTTAGCTGTGATGTCTTCTCCAACTGAACCATCTCCACGAGTAGCGCCCTGCACAAGGCGACCTTCTTCATATTGCAATGAAACGGCAAGACCATCGATCTTCAGTTCACAAACATACACCGCGTTATCTGTTGCTTCTTTTACCCGTCTGTCGAAATCCTTTAAGTCTTCTTCATTAAAGGCGTTCGCTAAACTTAGCATTGGATAACGATGAACGACTTTTTTAAACACCTCAAGTGGTTCTCCACCCACCCGTTGTGTCGGTGAATCAGGATAGATCAAGTCGGGATGTTCTTTTTCAATCGCCAACAATTCCTTCATCTTCTTATCATATTCTGAATCGGGAACGATGGGGGCATCCAAGTCATAGTATGCGCGCCCGTATTTATGCAATGTTTTATTGAGCTCCGCTACCCGCTTCTCTAGTTCTAGAACATCATCCATCTATTTTCCACACTCCTTAAAGAGGCTTTATTCTTTTTCAATCGGTGCGAATTTAGCTAATAATCGCTTAATACCTACTGGATTTGGGAATGCAATATCCAGTTCCATATCATCTGCTTTACCTTTAACACTCACAACCGTTCCAGTTCCCCATATTTTATGGGATGCCTTGTCTCCGGGTTTCCACTGCATTTTTTCTCCGCCACTTTCATTATAGGCTGGACGTTTGACCGCAGGACGTTTGGCTTTTGCTTTAGGTGCTTGGGCGAAAGGTACACTCATGCCATTCCCATCGGCCAGCAGCTCTGTCAGTTCTTGCGAGATTTCATTGAGGAAACGGGATGGTTGATTAAAGCTTGATTTACCAAACAACATCCGGTGACCTGCGCTAGTCAGGTAAAGGCGCTGTTCCGCGCGTGTAATCGCCACATACGCGAGTCTTCTTTCTTCTTCCATTTCTTCCGGATCTGTCAGTGCCCGAATATGCGGGAATATGTTTTCTTCCATGCCGAGAACGAAGACCACGGGGAATTCTAAGCCTTTTGCTGCGTGCATCGTCATTAGGACGATTTTTTCAGTGGAAGTGTTCTCTTCTTTATCCAATGTATCGATATCCGCTACTAAAGCGAGGTCAGTCAAGAATGCAACGAGTGAAGGTTCCTCCTCTTCTTCCGCTGCACGTTTCTCAAACGCTTCTGTAACCGATAGGAACTCTTCAATATTTTCCAGACGGCTTTCTGCTTCGATGGATTTTTCTTTTTCCAACATCTCACGATAGCCTGACTTATCAATGACTTCTTTCACTAGTTCAGTGACTGATAAAAACTCTTGCATTTGAGTGAATCCATTGATGAGTTCATGGAATTTTACCGCTTCTGTTAATGCTCGTTTAGGTAAACCCATGAAATCCACTTCCTGCAGCGAATCAAATATGGAGCGGTCATTTTGTAATGCAAAAGTAGCCATGCGTTCAAATGAAGTTGCACCGATGCTTCGTTTAGGTTCATTAATGATTCTCGCTAAAGCTAGGTCATCATCGTTATTCGCAATGAGACGTAAATAGGCGAGTAGATCTTTAATCTCTTTGCGGTCATAGAACTTCGTCCCGCCTACAATTGTATAATCGAGATTTGACTTCAATAAATATTCCTCAATTAGACGAGATTGTGCATTAGTTCGATAGAGTATCGCAAATTGATCCAATGTTAATCCTAGTTTTTCTTTTAACTCAATGACTTGTTGCACAACAAATTGTGATTCATCTTTTTCGTCGCGCGCTTTATAGATCGAAATTAATTCGCCCTCGGGGTTATCAGTGCGCAATTTCTTATCATAGCGACTTTTGTTATTGTTGATCACTTCATTTGCTGCTTGTAAAATTCTCTTGGTGGAACGGTAGTTTTGTTCCAAAAGAATGACATTCGCTTCTTTATAATCTTTTTCGAAAGACAGAATATTACCGATATCCGCACCACGCCAGCGATAGATTGACTGATCGGAATCGCCTACTACGCAGACATTACGGAATTTTGATGCCAGCATTTTCACGAGACGATACTGCGCGTTATTTGTATCTTGGTACTCATCCACATGAATATACTGAAATTTATTTTGATAATACTCGAGCACTTCAGGAACTCGTTCAAACAAGACCGTGGTCATCATAATTAAATCATCAAAATCCATTGATTGGTTCTGACGTAGTTTTTTAGTATAACGATCGTAAATATCTGCTACTGTACGTTCATGAGGGTTTTGAGGATTCGAATTTTTCCGGAATTCAATCGCATCCAAACATTCATTTTTCGCATTGCTAATTATTCCAAGCATTGCTCGCGGATCATTCTGCTTCGGGTCGAGATTCAGTTCTTTCAAAACACGTTTCATTGCAGTTAGTTGATCCGCACTGTCAAGGATCGTGAAGTTTTTGGATAAACCGATTCGATCCACAAACCTACGTAGAATTCGAACACACATCGAGTGGAATGTTGAAACCCACATACGTTCTCCAGAACCCGGACCAAGTAGGCCATCAATTCGGTCACGCATTTCACGTGCCGCCTTATTGGTAAATGTAATGGCCAATATATTGGAAGGATACACTTGTTTTTCCACAACCAAGTATGCAATTCGGTGCGTCAATACACGAGTCTTTCCTGAACCAGCACCCGCCATAATAAGCAAAGGGCCTTCTGTCGTTTTGACCGCGCGCGCTTGCTCAGGATTCATGCCTTTTAGTAAATCATCTGATAGTTTATTCATATTCGTACCGCCTTTAATGAACATTTGTTCTCATTATATAGTACTCACACAGGTAAAGGAACAGATTTCACAGCATCGACTGTTTTAAGAGCCATTTGTAGATTTTCGTATACAACATTTCCTATCACTACAGTATCTGCAATGGCCGCCATTTCTTTTGCTTGTTCTGTTGAGCGAATTCCACCACCATAAAAGAGGCGAGTGTTGGTTAGTAACTCTTTCGCTGACCGAACAATTTGTGGGTCACCGTATTGTCCACTGTACTCTAAATAAAAAATCGGCAAGGAAAATAAGTGTTCAGCCATACGTGCATATGCTTGTACATCTTCTTCATCCGGAACACGATCTACACCTGTCACTTTCGCGGCTGTACAATCCGGATTTAAAATGCAGTAACCTTCTGTAACCATTTCATCGAAGTTCATCATGTGGCCGTATTCTCGAAGTGCTTCGTGATGCAAACCGTTCAGCCATTTCGAATCTGTCGTATTTAAGACCGTTGGAATGAAGTAATAATCGAAGCCTGGTGTTACCGATTCTACAGTAGATACTTCTAATGCAAGTGGCACGGAAAAGCGACGGAAACGTGCAAGTAAATCAAGTACGTTTTCCAATGTAATTCCGTCAGATCCACCGATGATGACTCCATCTGTTCCAGATTCCGCCACCGCTTCTATCTGTTCATCTGAGAGGTATTTGGCCGGATCAATTTTAAATGCATGCCGCCATGTTTTATAGTCCATATTTTCTTTCCACCTTCTTTTAGTATATTCGTTTTATATAACTTTTAAAAAACCGGTGGGGTTTTATCCCTGGCCGGTTGTGTTAGTCGTTTTTTGTTTGGTTGTTTTGGAGTTCAGGATAGAGTCGATCCAACATGAGGTTGTAACCACCAGACCCGTAGTCTACGCAACGACGTATGCGGGAAATCGTAGCTGTGCTTGCACCTGTTTCTTGTTGGATACTATCATATGTTTTTTTCAGTTTAAGTTTATGTGCGACGTCCAGTCTTTGTGCTAGTGATTGAACTTCGCTCATCGTGCAAATGTCATCGAAAAACATGTAACATTCTTCTACATTTTTCAGCTGTAGAATGGCTTGAAACAATTGATCTATTTGTTCTCCGCGAATTTTATCTATTTGCATGTTCTCGCCCTCTCTCTATGTCGATCTTACGGAGTATAAGTGACGGAAGCAGAAGGACCCGATAATGATGGAACAATGTGGATCCAAGTTTTTCCTACGGTTAATTTAACAGGTATACCTTGATCCATTGGAGTTAAAAACCCATCTTTATTTTGCCATTCGATCGGTTTAGCGATCCCTTCATGAAACAGCATAGCAGGGCCACCTGATTCTAGATCTATTGCAAGTCGGCCTTTTTGATCAACTGTTTGATGATCCATTTCCATCACGATAATATTCGCTAATTCTATTCGTCGTTCGTTTAACTTATCCACTGTATCAATGCCATTGACAGAACGATAATACCGATTTGCTTGTTGATTATATTGATACGTACTAATAAAATTCGGGTCTGAACTATACAATACTTGTACCGTTGATGCCATATCCCCTATTTTATCACTTTCATTAGGATTTAGGAAAGAAAAGGACGGCCGTGCAGTGATCTTTTCAGAAGCATTCACGAGACTAAAAGCTTCTTCAATATGTTCCTTTGAAATATAAGAGTTATGTGGAGCACGGCGTTCTGCTGAACGTTCGAATAATGTCCCGTCATGATTTATGCCATTTATATGATCGACTACTCGATCATCAAGTAATTTTTTTGCATCCGGACTATAACCGTGCGCTATATAAAATGCATCCATACCTACAGCTAATTGTACAAAATAATCACGTGCACTTCGAATTGGCCCTAACTGATCCGGTACTTTACTTTGAAAAAGTGCAGCATAGCGCGTAACTTGACCTTCTGCTAAGAATTCATATATCTGATCGGCATCTGAAAGTCCCGACTGCGGACGTGCAGCAGGTATATTGCTAATGGTCGCTAAAACACGGTTATCTATAGAGTCTGCAATTATCTCGCCTGTAAACAACGATACTTCATTCGTTTTTTCTTGTTCCTCCGGTTCAGATTGATCTTTCGAAGAACAACCTCCAAGACATACTGCGCTAACTAAGGCTATCATGAATAACTTCCGTCCATTCCCTATCAATATACGTTCCTACCTTTCTACATGAGGAATTAATAGTTCATATTTCATTACTTGCAAGACACCAACTGGCGTGATTCGGATATATGGCAAGTGAATAGATTGAAGGAATAATAATGTATATATAGCATCTCCATGTGCATAGCCACGTTCTCCTAATGCTTTTCTCATTGCTAGCTCTTCTTCGATGATCACTTCCATCGGTTGAACTGACAGTCCGCCTGCTACCACTAATGGTAATGTTTCAATAATTTTACCATTTTCAGCGAGTGCCATGCCTCCACCTATATTCTTGATTTCATTAAATGCTCTCTTCATCTCTTGCCAATCCTGTCCTATCAATAATACATCTCCAGTATTTGAATAGGAAGATGCAAAACCTTGCAGATTATTACCAAACCCTTTCAACATAGTATTGACTCGCCATTTTCCGTTCTTATCCAGTAATATCAAATAGCACTCATCACCAGTAGCAATAGTGGGACTAGTGAGATCCAGATCACTTTCGTATACTTTCGTAATAACATCATTGACCATCTGAATCCCTATTGAAGATGAGAATGTGAAGTCTTCATCTGTCAGTTCATAAGGCAATTCGTATGTCGGTAATGCTTTCCAATCGACTGCTTTAAAGGCGTCAGACGATGTACTATCTCGTAGAACCCACTTCCCTTTAGATAACACGTCAGTCGGCACAGGGTTATGTTCATTCTCTAAAAAGTTCAATGTCGCAAAACGGCCCGTCGCAATTACACTATGCAAGTCCGTAATGTCATAGTACCTCGCCACGTTATACGATGCCATTTGATACGCATCAATCGGTGATACTCCCGCGTCAAGTGCTACCTGAATGCATTGGTCCATAACACCTTCACGGTAGAACGAAGGTGGAGAACCATCGGTCGTCATCATCAAATGATCAAAGACATCCCATTCCTTCTCTACAATACCTTTCAATAAATCTGGTAGGTCGGGACGAATTGACGAATAGCGTAATGTGGCAGCATACCCTTGCTGCAAGCGTCTTTCTACTTCATCTACAGTCATCGCTTCATGATCGCCGTCCGCTCCAAGTAATTTCATCCGGGCCAGTGTACGTTCCGATGCACCCGGAAAATGTCCTTCAATCTTTTTACCAAGCCGTTTTGATTCTACTAATGACTGCATCATATTTTGATCACCTTGTAGTAATTTAGGCCAACCTGTCAGCTCTCCTGTCATCAACACATCAGGACGCTCCATCCATTTCACAATATCTACGGGATTGAAAAGTTCTTTTTCATTTTGCAGTACGGTTTGTGAATCAACACGTGCCCACCAATAAAATGCAAATGGCAGTTCATTTAGTTGATCAATGAACGTAATTGTAGTTTGCTGATTCAGCATTGAAAACAAGATGAGGTTATCTGATATAAAAGTCGTTGTTCCACGGCGAGAGGCATAGTCTGCAAATGTTTCGGGATTATATAATTGGAATGGATGAACATGCGGCTCGATATATCCCGGTACTATTTTCTTGTCTGAAGCATCGACACGTTCTGTTCCTGCAAGCAAAGCCGGCATGCGTTCCCCTACATAGACAATCCGGTCACCCTGAATCCAAATATTTCCTTGCATCCATTTCTTGAATATAGAATGTAAGTAGGTAGCATTTTCAATTACGATGTCAGGCGCTTTCTGACCATTAATAATCGCTAGTTGCGACTGTATTTCTTTCGCACTCCACATGCAGATCACCGTCCCTAAAAGTTTTTTACTAGTTGTTAACTATTGCTTTATAGTAACATAGCAATCCAATCCCGAATAGATGTGTCGTACAAAGGTTGTCCACAAGTAGATTTTCACTAATCCACAAAATACTGGAAACTTACACACATTACCAACAACTTACCCACAACTTTTCCACTTATAAACCACAGATTATAAAAAAAGCTGTGGATAACATATTTTTCAACTCAACTAAAGTGTATGCAGCATTTACTATAAGTTCGTAAACACTAAACATCTTCCTTTAGTATTAAAAAAAGATTGTCTTAGAAGTCAGACAACACTTCTAAGACAATCCTGTTTCATCTATTATTCAAATGTACGCCATCCGATATCCGTACGATGGAAGAATCCATCCCATTGTTGATCAGCGAGACCAGTGTAGACTTTTTCTTGTGCTTCTTTTAAAGTGGCTGCTTTCGCTGCAACGAGAAGTACACGACCACCATTTCCGATAAAGCGATCATCTTCCAGTTTAGTCCCTGCATGGAATACATCAAGCCCTTGATCTGTTAGTACATCAAGGTTAGGAAGTGCGTGACCATTCACTACGGCGTTAGGATACCCTTCCGATGCAATGACTACGCCTAACATCGCTTCTTCATGCCACTCAAGATCAAATGATTCTCCAGCCATCAGGGCTTCCATAAACTTACCAAAATCCGACTTCATACGTGGCAAGACAACTTGTGTTTCAGGATCACCAAAGCGGGCATTAAATTCAATAACTTTCGGACCTTGATCAGTAAGTATTAAACCAGCATACAGGATACCTGTGAAAGGAATTCCTTCTTCTGTCATAGCCTCAACAGTTGGCACGACTACGCGATCGTACGCTTCCTGCACAATGGTATCCGAAATTTGTGGAACTGGAGAATAAGCCCCCATTCCTCCTGTATTCGGACCACGATCTCCATCATACGCACGTTTATGATCTTGTGCAATTACCATTGGATAGATTTGTCCATCATGGACGAACGACATATATGAGAACTCTTCGCCATCTAAAAATTCTTCTACCACCACACGTGATGATGATTCACCGAACTTTTGATTGCCGATCATGTCATCTACCGCGTCTAATGCTTCCTGTAATTCCATTGCGACAATTACGCCTTTTCCAGCTGCTAATCCATCCGCCTTCACTACGATTGGAGCACCTTGTTCACGGATGAATGATTTTGCTTCTTCAGCATCCGTGAAAGTTCCATAAGCCGCTGTTGGTATATCATATTTGTCCATGATCTCCTTAGCGAATGACTTACTACCTTCGATACGAGCAGCTGCCTGGGTCGGACCGAATACTGTTAAACCTTTTTCTAGGAAGTAATCAGCAATACCTTCCGCAAGCGGCTGTTCCGGTCCAACAAACGTCAACGTAACACGCTGTTCAATTGCGAAATCTGCTAAAGCTTCAAAGTCTGTAGCTGCAATATTGACACATGTTGCATCTTGCTGCATTCCGTCATTACCAGGCGCCACAAATACTTCCGATACAGAAGGCGCTTGGTTGAACTGTTTGGCTATCGCATGTTCACGACCGCCACTTCCAATTACAAGTACTTTCATGTTCATCTACTCCCTGCACTATTAATGTTTGAAATGACGTACGCCTGTGAATACCATCGTAATGCCGTATTCATTGGCTTTTTTAATGGAATCCTCATCTTTCACCGAACCACCCGGTTGAATGATTGCTGTAATGCCCGCTTTTGCCGCTGCTTCAACCGTATCATCCATAGGGAAAAATGCGTCAGAAGCAAGAGCTGCCCCTTTTGCACGTTCGCCTGCCTGTGTCAGAGCAATTTTCGCAGCACCTACACGGTTCATCTGACCTGCGCCAACACCGATTGTCATGTGCTCATCTGTAATGACGATTGCATTAGATTTCACGTGTTTCACAACGGCCCATCCAAGTTTCATCGCATTCCATTCTGCCTCAGTCGGCTCACGGTCTGTTGCCACTTTGATATCCGCTTCTTCAAAACCGTGGGCATCAGGCTGTTGCATTAATAATCCGCCCTCAACAGATACCGTGTTCCACTGATCTTTTTTCTGCTGTTCAAATGAAATCGTCAAGAGACGAATATTTTTCTTTTTCATCAACGTCTCAAGTGCTTCTTCCGTAAACGAAGGAGCAATAACGATTTCAAGGAATATATCAGCAAGTTGCACTGCTGTTTCCTGATCTACTTCTTTGTTCAATGCAATAATTCCGCCAAAAATAGACGTAGCATCTGCTTCGTAGGCTTTTTGGAAAGCTTCAGCAATGGTTTCTCCTGTACCCACACCACATGGATTCATATGCTTAACCGCTACAGCTGCAGGCTCAGTAAATTCCTTAACGATTTGTATCGCTGCATTCGCATCTTGGATATTGTTATAAGATAGTTCTTTTCCATGAAGCTGTTCCGCATAGGCAATCGAGAAATCAGATCCAAGCGGACGGCTATAGAATGCTGCCTGCTGATGGGGATTTTCTCCATAACGCAATGGTTGCTTCAACTCGTATGTATAGGTAACTTGTTCCGGGAATTGTTCGCCTGCAAGGTCTGTTAAGTAGCCTGAAATCAATGAATCATAAGCCGCCGTATGACGGAAGACCTTAGCTGCCAAACGACGGCGTGTTTCAAGAGTCGTCTTGCCATCCGCTTTTAGTTCGTCAAGTACTACACTGTAGTCAGCTGCATCCACAATGACTGTTACGTATGCATGGTTCTTCGCAGAGGCGCGAAGCATTGCTGGTCCACCGATATCGATATTTTCGATTGCATCTTCCGCTGATACATCTGGTTTGGAAATCGTTTCTTTGAATGGATACAAGTTCACACAAACTACATCGATTGGCTGGATGCCGTGCTCTTCCATTTGTGCTTGATGTCCAGGGTCATCTTGTTTTGCAAGTAACCCACCGTGAATCATCGGGTTCAACGTTTTCACGCGGCCTTCCATGATTTCAGGGAATCCTGTTACTTCATCTACAGCCGTTACGGCAACGCCATTGTCTTTCAAATGCTTCATCGTACCACCAGTAGACAATAATTCATATCCAAGCTGTTCAAGTTCTTTCGCAAATTCTACTACTCCACTTTTATCCGATACGCTTAACAATGCGCGTTTTTTCAAAGGAATTCCCTCCAGTTTATAAAAAAAGCCTGTCATCTCAACAGGCTCATCAATTTTTAAATACGTTTTGCAATGTTGCTACATATAATTCATGTTCCACGGCATGGATAGCTAAAGCGGTCTGCTCGGCATCCCCATCAACAACATCCACTGCGCGTTGCGCTAAAATCGGACCCGTATCCATCCCCTCGTCTACCAGATGAACTGTGACACCAGTTACTTTAACGCCAGCAGCTACTGCTTGTCCAATTGCATCCTTACCTGGGAATGAAGGCAACAGCGATGGATGGATATTGATAATCCGTTCAGGATATGCGTCCAATAAAACTGGACCGATCAATCGCATATAGCCAGCTAATATTAGCCACTCCACTTGTGCTTCTTGTAATGCTTTGAGTATTGCTTGTTCATATGCTTCTTTCGTTTCGAAGTCACGAGGACGAATGGCTGCAATTGAAATACCTTTTTCATTCGCCCGTTCATTGACGAAAGCATCTGGTTTATCTGTTACCATCAAAACGATTTCAGCTGGAATTCGCTCCGCTTTACAAGCCTCTGCCAAAGCGGCAAAGTTACTACCGCTTCCTGAAGCAAATACTGCTATCTTTACTTTATTCATTATGACAATGTCCCGTCATGCTCACCGTTAAATGTTACGCCTGCATGCTTCGTAACACGTCCGATTACATATGCTTCTTCACCGTGTGCTTTAGCGATTTCAATTGCTTTTTCAGCCACTGCTTCCGGCAAGGCTACAACGAATCCAACACCCATGTTGAATACGCTATATAAATCACGATCTGTTAATTCACCTTTTTCTTTCAACATGTGGAATACAGGAAGTACTGGCCAAGCACCTAGATCTACTTCTACTCCAAATTCTTCAGTGAACATACGCGGAAGGTTTTCAAAGAATCCACCGCCTGTAATATGACCCATGGAGTGCACGTCAAGCTGTTGGTGCATTTCAAGTACCGGCTTTGCATAAATCTTAGTTGGCTTTAACAGTGCATCAGCTACTGTGCCAAGATCTTCATAGCCTTCAATCGTATCGTTAATATCGGCGCCCAATTGTTCGAATACAATATGGCGTACTAAAGAGTAGCCGTTCGAGTGAATACCGCTCGATGCGATTCCAACTAGTACGTCTCCTGCTTGCACACGTTCACCCGTAACAAGCTTGCTCTTTTCACACGCTCCTACGGCAAAACCAGCCAAATCGTATTCATCTTCTTCGTAAAGTCCTGGCATTTCAGCCGTTTCTCCACCAATCAATGCTGCACCTGATTGTACACAACCATCCGCTACACCTTTGACGATTGCTTCCACTTTTTCAGGAACCGCTTTACCTAATGCTACATAATCAAGGAAATAGAGAGGCTCAGCACCTTGCGCTACGATATCATTTACACACATTGCGACACAGTCTATTCCAATTGTGTCATGACGGTCCGCCATGAAAGCCAACTTCAACTTCGTGCCAACACCGTCTGTTCCAGAAATTAGTACTGGTTCTTTATATTCGAGTGCAGATAAATCGAACATTCCACCAAATCCACCAAATGCACCTGCTACCCCTTTACGAGATGTTCGTGCTACGTGAGATTTCATGCGTTCAACTGACTCATAGCCAGCTTCAATATTTACTCCCGCTTTTTCATATGCCTTCGACATGGAAAGGCCTCCTATCGTACGATTTCTTTTTCGTGCGGCATTGCCGTATCCGAATAAATCTCTGTTGGATACTCACCCGTGAAACAAGCCAAGCATTGTCCGCAGTTTTTCATTTCAGATGACCGGCCATTCGATTCCAACATTCCCTCTATTGATAGGAATGATAGTGAATCTGCACCAATCACATCGCGCATTTCATCTATAGTACGACCTGTCGCAAGTAATTCTGAATCTGAACTAATATCTACACCGTAATAACACGGCGCGATTAATGGCGGTGAAGCAATGACGACATGTATTTCTTTTGCTCCCGCATCGCGAAGCATGGAGACTATTCGTTTAGATGTCGTTCCACGAACAATTGAATCATCGACCATAACCACACGCTTACCATAAACGACCTGATGTACAGGTGACAGTTTCATTTTTACGCCTTTTTCACGCAATGCTTGAGATGGCTGGATAAACGTTCGTCCAACATAGCGATTTTTGATTAATCCCAATTCATATGGAATCCCGCTTTGTTCAGAGAATCCTATAGCTGCTGAAATACTAGAATCAGGAACCCCAGTGACGACATCTGCACTGATTTGTACTTCACGCGCCAGTTGCTTCCCACAACGTTTACGGGCGGCATGAATATTGATCCCATCGATATCTGAATCAGGACGAGAGAAATAGACATACTCCATAGAACACATCGCGTTGTCTGCCGGTTCTGCAAAACGCTCAGACACTAATCCATTATCATTGATGATTAGCAATTCACCTGGTTCCACAGAACGAACATACTCAGCACCGATAAGCTCAAACGCACAAGTTTCTGAAGCAACGACCCATGCATCACCAATTTTCCCCAAAGATAATGGACGCATACCATTTGGATCTTGCGCAACCATCAACCCTTCATCTGTCATTAAAACGAATGCAAATGCACCTTTTAAAATAGCCAGTGCCTTCTTCACCCGGTCACGATGATTACGTGAACCACTGCTTCGTTTTATCAAGTGAGCAAGTACTTCTGTATCGGATGTACTTTGGAAGATGCTACCTTGCCGCTCCAAATGTTCTTTCAAATCTGTCGCATTGATCAAGTTCCCATTATGCGCAATCGCCAAGCTACCCGTTGTGGAACGAAAGACAAGTGGTTGAACATTTTCTATACCACGTCCGTCTTTTGTCGTATAACGAACTTGCCCTATTGCGCCTCGTCCCTCAAGCGAGTCCAACTTTTCACCTGAGAACACTTCATTGACCAGGCCTTCACCTTTAACTGCATGGAGGCCATTATCGCCTTTTACGACGATACCAGCCCCCTCTTGTCCACGATGCTGAAGAGCATGCAATGCATAATAGCTAAGTTGTGCTGCATCGTCATGTCCCCATATCCCAAATACGCCGCACTCTTCGTTTAGTCCTCTGAGTTCAGCAAGCATGCTATTGCCCCTTTCCAAGCAGTTTGGAATTCTTCTACCGTCCCTTCTACTAAGACGGTTCCCTCTGCGTCTTTGATGACGATTTCTTCGCCATCTGTTACCGTTCCTATTTTCACAGCATCTTGAACTTTCTCTTCAAATGCGGCTACTTGATCAGCTTGTACAGTAACCAAGAAACGTGACTGTGTTTCACTGAATAACGCAGTGATTGCTGAGCCTTCCACTGTTACTTCAGCACCCAAACCTTGTGAACCAAATGTACCTTCACAAAGCGCTACTGCAAATCCACCTTCTGACAAATCATCAGCCGATTGGATGATTCCAGCCTGGATTGCCCCAAGAAGCTGTTGTTGACGAGTTGCCTCTATGTCTAAATCGATTGCAGGTGATTTACCGAAGATCTTTCCTTCGATCATTTGTTGCAACTCACTGCCGCCAAACTCTGTTTCTGTTTGACCGATCAAATAGATTGCATCTCCAGCTTGTTTGAAACCAGGCGTTGTCACTTGACCTAAATCATGGACGATTCCTACCAAACCAATGGTTGGTGTTGGATAGATTGGCACACCGTTTACTTCATTGGAAAGAGATACGTTACCACCAATGACCGGTGCATTTAATTTACGACATGCTTCTGAAATACCGTCCGCTGATTTTTCCAACTGCCAGAATACTTCTGGC
The DNA here is from genome assembly GCF_002743255.1 of Sporosarcina sp. P2. Taxonomy (GTDB): domain Bacteria; phylum Bacillota; class Bacilli; order Bacillales_A; family Planococcaceae; genus Sporosarcina. Next base: position 5,777 of record NZ_PDYY01000010.1, on the reverse strand, counting down.
TTGTCTGGGCTACCGAAGTTCAAGCAGTCAGTCAAAGCGATTGGTTCTGCGCCTGAACATACAAGGTTACGTGCAGCTTCAGCTACCGCAATCTTACCACCAACTTCGGGATCCAAATAAATGAATCGAGAGTTACAATCCGCCGTCATTGCAATACCCTTGTTTGTTCCTCTAACACGGATCACACCTGCAGATGCCCCTGGTGCTAAAACTGTATTCGTTCTTGCACCTGTGTCGAACTGATTATATACCCACTCTTTAGAAGCAATCGTAGGACGTTGCAATAAGTCGAGTAAAGTTTCTTTTAAGTCCGTTACTTGTGGTTCTTTGTTTTCAATCGCTTGGTTTTTCGCAAATGATGCAGGTTCTTTAGATTCTTTCTGATAGCTCGGTGCATCTTCAGCTAGTAGATCTGCCGAAACTTCTGCTGCAACTTCACCTTTATGAAGCAAACGCAGCATTTTGTCATCTGTTACATGTCCAATTGTCGCCGCAGTAATTCCGTACTTTGTGAAGAGGGCAATCACTTCTTCTTCCCGACCCTTTTTCACCACGATCAACATACGTTCCTGTGATTCTGACAACATCATTTCATACGCTGTCATATTCTCTTCACGCTGTGGTACAAGGTCTAAGTTCAATTCCACGCCATAGCCGGCTTTTGAAGCCATTTCTGCTGCTGATGAAGTTAGACCCGCTGCACCCATATCTTGAATACCGATCAACGCATCTGATTGAACTAGTTCTAGGCAAGCCTCCATCAATAACTTTTCAATGAATGGATCTCCCGCCTGCATTACCGGCAATTCTTGCTCTTCTTCAATAGATAATTCAGAAGAAGACATGGTGGCTCCGTGAATCCCGTCACGCCCTGTAGTTGCACCGGCGTATATCACTGTGTTGCCAATACCAGCCGCAACACCCTTTTGAATATCTTCATGATTCAATAAACCGACTGCCATCGCATTGACTAGTGGACGTTTCGAATAGCACTGATCGAACTGGACTTCACCGGCTACTGTCGGGATTCCCATTGCATTACCGTAACTTGCAATTCCAGCAACTGCTTCTTCAAACAAAAATCTATCTCGAGGCTCTGTTAAATCTCCGAAACGAAGTGAATTTACTAATGCTACTGGACGCGCGCCCATAGAAAATACATCCCGAATGATTCCGCCAGCACCTGTTGCTGCACCAATGAAAGGCTCAATTGCAGATGGTGAGTTATGGGACTCCATTTTAAAGACAGCAGCTTGGTTGTCACCGATGTCTACAATTCCAGCACCTTCACCCGGTCCCTGTAGTACACGTGCACCTTCAGTAGGAAATCTGCGTAATACAGATTTTGAGCTTTTATATGAACAGTGCTCCGACCACATAGCTGAAAACAGACCTGTTTCCACATAATTCGGAATACGCCCAAGTTTTTCCACCGCACGCTCATATTCTGCATCCGTCATGCCCATTTGGAGATATAGACGATTTTCTTTAATTTGCTCCGCTGTAGGTTCGTGATTAATTGACATGCTGTTCACCCCGACTGTTCATGATTGATTGGAATAAAGCTGTTCCATCTGTTCCACCGATGATTGCTTCTACTGCCCGTTCAGGTAGTGGCATCATACCGAGAACATTGCCTCTTTCATTTGTGATACCCGCGATAGCTTCTGTGCTACCATCTGTATTTTCATTCGCATATGTGAAAATAATTTGATTATTGTTTTTTAGTTTTTCCACTGTCTGCTCGTCCGCATAGTAGTTACCAAATTCATTAGCAACTGGCAATGTGAGCATTTGACCTTGTGTATAGTCTTTTGTAAACGCAGTATTATTATTTTCCACCCGTACTGTTTCTAGGGCTGAACGGAATTTCAAGCTTTGATTACGTAAGAATCCACCTGGGAGAATGCCTGCTTCTACTAAGATATGAAAACCATTACCTACGCCAAGAACTAATTTACCTGATTCAGCAAATGCTTGTAATTGTTTACACGCAGGTGAACTTTTCGCCAATGCACCCGGACGCAAGTAGTTGCCGTATGAAGTGCCTGTCGGTAATAGAACCGCATCGAATGAATCGAGTTGGTCGGCCTCTGTATGCCAAACGTATTCAACATCTTGCTTTACTGTTTCCTCAATTGCATGGTACATATCAAGATCACAAGTAAGACCTGGGAATACTAGAACGGCGAACTTCATTTGCTGGCAACCTCCCCGATTTCAAAGCGATAATCTTCAATGACTTTATTAATTAATAGATCGTTACACATTTCATTCACGCGTGTTTCGATTGTCTGTTCTGATCCATCAAGCTCTAATTCGATTAATTTTCCAACTCGTACACTTTTCACGTCTTCATAGCCCATCTTTTGAAGTGCTTCAGTTGTCGCGATGCCTTGTGGATCTACAACACTTTCACGTAGTGTTACATAAATTGTTACTTTCGTCATTGTCGGTTCCTCCCAAAGTGGAAATAATAGTTTTTATTAGTTAATATCTTGCCAAATACCGGACTGTTCAATTTCTTGCAAAGTTTTTTCAAGGTTTTCTGTCATAATCGTCACGTGACCCATTTTACGTTTTTCTTTTGCTTCTGCTTTGCCGTATAAATGAATGGACCAATCTGGATAGTCCGCGATACGTTCTTGAAGCGGTGCTACATGTTCCCCAAGTACATTCACCATTATGGACGCCCCCCATAACTTCGGCTCACGTAACGGCCAACCGCAGACTGCACGAACGTGTTGATGGAATTGTGAGATGTTACATGCCTCTATTGAATAGTGACCAGAGTTATGCGGGCGCGGTGCTAATTCATTAATCATGATTTCACCGTCAGGCAGTACGAACATTTCAACTGCTAGTGTTCCTATTAATTCTAAATGGCCTGCGATTTTCTTTGCAGCATTTTCTGCTTGCTCCAGAACCCTTTGTTCTACTCGTGCCGGTACAATCGATTCGTGCAAGATATGATGTTTATGAATATTTTCAGCAATTGGCAGGCAATATGTTTGTCCTGCTGGATTTCTTTGAATGATAACGGAAATCTCTTTTTCAAATGGAACAAATGCCTCTGCTATACAAGAAGAATGTGTAAACAAGTCTTTGGCACTTTCAATTTGATCTTTTGATTCAAGCTTTACTTGACCTTTACCGTCATAGCCTCCAAAAGCAGTTTTCACGATACATGGGAACCCAAGATCATCAATTTTCTCTTCTAACTCTATATATGTTTCAGCGGTTATGTAAGGCGCAACCTGTACTCCAGCCGCTTGAATTTCGGCCTTTTCATTGATGCGGTTTTGTGTGATACGGACTAGCTCAGCACCTTGGGGTACGTAAGCTTTCTTTGTCAGCCGCTTCAAACCTTCATAGTCGATATTTTCAAATTCAAATGTAATGACATCACTTACTTGGCTTAATTCATTCAATGCCTCTTCATCATTATACGGAGCCACTATTTCGATATCAGCTAACTGTCCGCAAGGGGAGTTCTTTGTTGGATCAAGTACCGCAATCTTGAAACCAGCCTCTTTTGCCGCAAGTCCCATCATCCGTCCCAATTGTCCACCACCGATGATACCGATTGTTTGTCCTGGTTGAATCATTTTCAATTTAATTCACCACTGCTTTCTAGCGAGATTTGCTTCATTTCATCGCGTCTTTGCTGCAGTTTATTGCGTAATACTTCATCTTGTGCACAGAGCATTTGAGCTGCAAGGAGGCCTGCATTTGTAGCACCCGCTTTACCAATTGACATAGTCGCTACTGGTACACCTCCTGGCATTTGAACGATGGATAACAGCGAGTCCATACCATTCAATGCTTTAGACTGCACAGGCACACCAATAACAGGAACTAGCGTTTTTGCTGCAACCATCCCTGGTAGATGGGCAGCTCCGCCTGCTCCTGCGATAATAGCGCATAATCCTTTTTTCTCCGCTTGTTCCGCATAGTCGAACATGAAATCCGGTGTACGGTGGGCCGACACTACTTTCTTTTCATAAGGAACTCCTAGTTCATCCAATATGTCGCATGCATGCTTCATTGTTTCCCAGTCGCTCTTACTGCCCATTATGATCCCAATCTTCGGTTCCAAATCTAATCCGCTCCTTCATGCACAACATGATTTAATATGAAATAATAAAAAGGTCCTTGAAAACTCCACTTTTCACATGCACAAAAAGCAGAACTTTCAAGGACCCTTACAAATATGGATACGTAGCTATCGTAACTTAGCCATTCTCCATGATTATCCAAGAAAAATTGCTTTCCCACATAGTATAGACATTTACGGTGTCTTGGTAGAAACGCCACAGCCAATTCTGCGGCATATACGGGGAACTCATTTACTCTTATTATATTATCAATTAATACATAATCCGTCAACTAAAAGACGAACATTACATTATAGGTCTTTTACAATCATTCGTCTTTAAGTTGACATATGAATGGTTAAACGTTAGTTCTCTTTCCCTTAACAGTTATTAGCTATTTTTGATAGCTTGAAACTGTGTTTGTTGTCTAATTGGAATATACTCTTCTCCAATCTGTTTAAATAGGGGTTTCTCTCTTCTAGCAACAACGGTATATCCCAAACTTTGAATTCTTTCCAAACATTCATCAAGCGTTTCATTTTCTTCTCTATCAAACCAGACCTTTTGTTTACTCATTTGAATAACTTGCCTCTTTTCACACTCTTCACCCAGAAGCCACCGTGTATCGACTTAGGTTCATACGATATAATAAAGGCTTTCGGATCTAGTTCCGTTATCGTTTTATACAGTTGCACTTCGTATTTACGTGGCGTCAAAATTTGCATAGTTGAACGATAACCACTTAGTCCATTAGCTGCCGAGTCTGTAACACCATATCCAAGTTTTCGCAACACAGCAGGCATTTCTTTATCGATATCTGCCGTTATCACGTTAACCGTTATATAACCAAGTGCTAAACGTTCTTCAATTTTCGAACCAATAATAACCCCGATGCCATACCCGAGCGCATAAGCAATCAAGTTTTGAATTTGATCTAGATTATCAAGTACTAAACCAAGCCCGATGACGTATATTACTGTCTCTATCATACTCACAGTTGCAGCAATATAACGATAGCCTTTCAGTGTCAGGATTATTCGTATTGTCATGAAAGTAACATAGACAATATTGATTGCGAAAATTATTAATATCATTACCATTGCACCACTCCTTTAAACAAGTAGGATAATCGTATCGCGCCTTAGTTAAAAACTCAAGGAAAGTCTATTAAATTGTAGATTACGATGGACGCTTGTGGAGTGGACGAGAAGGATAGAATGCATGACAGGGGTCGTGTAGTCAAATAAGGGGATAAATAGTACACTTGATGGGTTTTATTGAGCGGATTATTGCCTTTGATGTAGAGCGATGGTCTGGGTGCATTGAGCGGATTACCGTTGACGTAGAGCGATGATTTGGGTGCATTGAGCGAGGAAGCGGGATGATAGAGCGCATGGCACGCTTCATTGAGCGGATAAGCGAGACGATAGAGCACTTGGCATGCTTAATTGAGCAGGTAAGCGAGACAATAGAGCGCTTAACATGATTTATTGCGCAACTAACCAAGATTTACAATCACTCGACTCTAAACTTAGTTCATATTTATAATTAAACACAAAAAAGCCACTCCCCAAAGGGAATGGCTTCGCATGCCTAGCAACGTCCTACTCTCACAGGGGGAAACCCCCAACTACCATCGGCGCTGAAGAGCTTAACTTCCGTGTTCGGTATGGGAACGGG
>NZ_PDYY01000009.1 GCF_002743255.1 Sporosarcina sp. P2 | reverse complement strand
TGCCGCTCGCTTCCTTCAGATTCCACGTCACCATGGACACCCTTGCGTTGAGCTAACTGTTACTTCTGCCTTCACAGTTCGGGACTTGCACCCTATAGACTACACCCATGCTGGGCGCACATGAAAAAACCACTTAAAATGGTGATTTTAAGTGGTTTTTGCCAAGCACCTTACCCTACGTTGCCACAGGGTAAGGACGCAATCATATTTAAATGTACAACCCACAGCCTAGTGTATGAATAGCAACTGAAGACATAAGTTGTTCAGTTCTTTCATTCAAATTCATAAGACATAGCGGACAATACGTATAAAGGTGCTGTTTCCGTGCGTAGGATTCTAGGCCCCAACGACACGGGGAGGAAACCTGCATCTTGAAGTAAAGCGGCTTCTTCCCGCGCTAATCCGCCTTCCGGTCCAAAAACAACTACTATCGATTGTCCATGATAAACGTTTTTCAGACGGTCCGCAATCTTATGCGGGATATCACTTTTCGCATCCTCTTCATCCGCAAACAATTTGACATCAAAGAAATCTGTATACGTAATCAGTTGCTTGATGCTTTGGACGGATAAAATCTCGGGTACTTGGTTACGATGACTTTGTTCAGCGGCTTCCTTAGCAATTTTTTGCAAACGTTCGATACGTTTATCGCCTTTTTTAGCATCCCATTTGACGATGGATCGACTGGCAGCAAAAGGAATCAATCGACTCATACCGAGTTCGGTACTTTTTTGCGTTATCAAATCCAGTTTATCGCCTTTAGGCAATCCGCAGGCAATCGTTACAGCTATCGGTAACTCGTTATTTTTGTCCAGTTGTCTCTGCTGAGAAACGGTAACGATGTCTTCAGAAATACTGTCGATCATCGCTACCGAAGCTACGCCATCATAGACAGTCAGTATTTCCTGACCTGGCGTCATGCGCATTACTTTGACGATATGCTTATAATCATCCCCACCGATTGCTACTTGACGCTGCTCATTAAATGGTTGATTTAGAAAATAACGTTGCATGATTATTCACTACCCTTACGCGCAATGATCGCTACCCAATCTTCCATGAGAACCGTTTCCAAAATCTCAAAACCTTGCGCCATCAAGTCGTTGCGCACTTCGTCCCGTTTCGCACCGATGATACCGGATGTAATAAATAATCCACCTGGTTTAACGAGTTGATATGCATCTTGGGAAAACGACATGATCACTTCCGCCAATATATTCGCAATAATCATGTCGGGCGGTTCTTCTATCGAATCGAGAAGATTACCTTTTAAGACGGTAATGCGATCATCTGCATCGTTATACGTCACATTTTCCTGTGCAGCGCGTACAGCGACTTCATCCAAGTCAAGTGCGGTAATATGTTTTGCCCCAAGTAAAGCAGCGCCGATTGCTAGGACTCCAGAACCTGTTCCTACATCCACAATCATTTGATCAGGTTGAAGGTATTTTTCCAACGCTTGTAAACAGAGGACTGTCGTAGGATGTGTGCCCGTACCGAATGCCATCCCTGGATCCAATTCGATGATCAATTCATCAGATTCCACTGGTGTATACTCTTCCCATGTAGGAACAATGGTGAAACGCTTTGAGATCTTTACCGGATGGAAGTATTGTTTCCACGAGTTAGCCCAATCTTCTTCATCCACTTCTGTAATGCCTATAGTAAAGCGTCCAGGATTTAATGAAAACTGACGAAGGCTTTCAATTTCTAATTCAAGATTTTCAACTGTTTCATTGATGAAACTAGTGACAGGCAAATAAGCTTTTATAATGACCCCCTCGATTGGGAAGTCATCTCTATCTAAAGCATATATTTCACCGTATTGGTCTACTCGTTCTTTTCCAGGTTCTTCGGAATCTTCAATTACGACTCCGCTCGCGCCAGCTTCATGCAAGATGTTCGCTACTGCCTCGGTTGCTTCATGTGTCGTGTGCACGGAAACTTCAGACCATTTCACAGTTAGTCAATCCTTTCATTCACCTTTAAAAGTGCGTTTGATTTTATCGAAGAATGAGCTGGAATACTCATCAGGTGATTCCCCTTCAATTGATGCAAACTCACGCAATAATTCTTTTTGTCGCTCCGTCATTTTTTTCGGAGTCGTCACTTTGACGATCACATGTTGGTCGCCTGTTCCATGACCATGTACGTTTGGAACCCCTTTGCCACGAAGGCGGAAAGTAGTACCGTTTTGTGTACCGGCTGGAATCTTCAACTTCACTTTGCCATGCACCGTTTGCACTTCGAGTTCGTCTCCTAATGATGCTTGCGGGAACGTCAAGTTCAATTCCAGTATAATATCATCCTCTTCACGAATGAAACGTTTATGTGGACGGACATTAAAGACGATGTACAAGTCTCCAGGAGGTCCTCCATTAATTCCTGCTTCACCTTGTCCACCTACCCGTAGACGTTGTCCTTGGTCTACTCCAGCCGGAATCGTAATTTTGATGACTTTGTTTTTCGTTACGCGACCTTTACCACGACATGCTTCACATTTTTCAGGAATAATTTTTCCTGTACCCTGACATGTAGGGCATGTTCTGCGGTTCACAACTTGACCAAATGGTGTGTTTTGAGCGAATGAAACCTCACCTGAACCATTACATTCCGTACATGTTTTAACGCTTGTGCCTTTTTTAGCACCTGTGCCGTCACATGTATCACATTCTTCTTCGCGAGGAATATCTATTTCTGTTTCTTTACCGAAAATGGCATCCATAAAGTCGACTGTCATTGTATATTGCAAGTCATTACCTTTTTGTGGAGCATTTGGATCTCTTCTCCTTGCACTTCCACCGAAGAACGTGCTGAAAATATCCTCAAAGCCAAAGCCATCTGCACCTCCGCCGCCAAATCCACCGAAGCCTGCACCTGGCCCATTGTGACCATATTGATCATATTCGGCCCTTTTGTTCTCATCGCTCAACACTTCAAATGCTTCTGTTACTTCTTTAAATTTTACTTCCGCATCCGCTTCTTTGTTCAAGTCCGGATGGTACTTTTTAGAAAGTGTACGGTATGCTTTGCGGATCTCTTCCTTCGTAGCGGATTTAGAAACGCCCAGCACCTCATAGTAATCTCGTTTACTCATCATTGCACCCCTCATCGCATTTTACCTGTTGTTCATTGTAACACGTTAATATCGAATTTTGTTAAGTTAACAAACGAAAAAGTCAAAGCCGGAATTTCGGACTTTGACTTTTCCGTCAATAGCTATTTTAATTTACTTATTTATTATCTTTGTCATCTTCTACTTCTTCGAAATCTGCGTCCACTACACTGTCGTCTTCTTGACCAGGTTGTGCATCGCCTTGAGCCGCTTGCGCTTCTGCAGCAGCTTGCTCATATAGTTTTACAGATAGAGCTTGTACCAATTCGTCAAGTTTTTCTTTCTTCGAACGAATTTCCTCAAGGTCTCCAGATTCATTAGCAGCTTTCAATTCTTCCAACGCCGCTTCTGCTTCTTTAACTTCCGCTTCGTCCACTTTGCCTTCTATATCTTTAAGTGTCTTTTCAGCCATAAATACTAACTGATCCGCTTCGTTGCGAAGTTCTGCTTCTTCTTTACGCTTTTTATCTTCTTCAGCGTGTGCTTCCGCATCTTTTACCATTTGATCAATTTCTTCATCGGAAAGACCTGAACTAGATTGGATCGTGATGTTCTGTTCTTTTTGTGTACCCATATCTTTCGCTTTAACATTGACGATACCGTTTTTGTCGATGTCGAATGTTACTTCGATTTGAGGAACGCCACGTGGTGCTGGTGGAATGTCCGTCAATTGGAAACGGCCTAATGTTTTATTGTCAGTTGCCATCGGACGCTCACCTTGCAATACATGGATGTCTACTGCCGGCTGGTTGTCAGCTGCTGTAGAGAACACTTGCGACTTGCTCGTAGGGATTGTCGTGTTGCGGTCAATTAGTTTTGTGAAAACAGAGCCCATTGTTTCAATACCTAATGATAGAGGTGTTACGTCAAGAAGTACAACGTCTTTTACGTCTCCAGTTAAGATTGAACCTTGAACTGCCGCACCCATCGCTACTACTTCGTCTGGGTTTACGCCTTTGAACGGCTCTTTGCCCGTTACATTTTTGATTGCTTCTTGTACTGCTGGAATACGTGTAGAACCACCAACTAAGATGACACGGTCGATGTCAGAAGCTGTTAGATCTGCGTCTTTTAGTGCTTGACGAGTTGGAATCATAGAACGTTCTACAAGGCTTGCTGTTAACTCATCGAATTTAGCGCGAGTCAATGTGATTTCCAAGTGTAGTGGTCCTGCTTCTCCAGCCGTGATGAACGGAAGAGAGATGGAAGTGGATGTTACACCAGACAAATCTTTCTTCGCTTTTTCAGCTGCATCTTTTAGACGTTGCATAGCCATTTTATCTTTCGAAAGATCAATGGAGTTTTCTTTACGGAATTCTTGTACCAAGTAATCAATGATAATGTCGTCAAAGTCGTCTCCACCAAGTTTATTGTCACCTGCTGTTGAACGTACTTGGAATACTCCGTCGCCAAGTTCTAGAATGGATACGTCAAATGTACCGCCACCTAGGTCATATACTAGAATGGTTTGATCTTCATCCGTTTTATCCATACCATAAGCTAGTGCTGCTGCTGTTGGCTCGTTGATGATACGCTCTACTTCAAGACCAGCGATTGTACCAGCATCTTTTGTTGCTTGACGCTGTGCATCGTTAAAGTACGCAGGAACTGTAACAACAGCCTTCGTTACTTTTTCGCCCAAGTATTCTTCAGCATAACCCTTCATGTATTGAAGAATCATAGCAGAAACTTCTTGTGGAGAATATTCCTGGCCATCCACTTCTACTTTGTAGTCCGTACCCATATGTCTTTTAACAGACATGATCGTGTTAGGGTTTGTGATCGATTGACGTTTTGCTACTTCCCCTACTTGACGTTCGCCGTTTTTGAATGCAACTACGGACGGTGATGTTCTGTTGCCTTCAGGATTCGGAATTACTTTCGCTTCTCCGCCTTCATATACTGCTACTACTGAGTTTGTTGTACCTAAATCAATACCGATAATTTTGCTCATGTGTAATTTTCCTCCTATAATGTGAATGCTGTAATTTTTTATTCGTTTACTTTAACCATGGATGGTCGTAGTACACGTTCTTTCAGTTTATATCCTTTTTGCAGTTCTTCCAAAACAATTCCAGAATCTTTTCCTTCTTCATTGCCTGTCATTACTGCTTGATGGGAGTTTGGATCAAACTCTTGATCAAGCGCTTCGATTTCTTCCAGGCCGTCAGACTTTAAAGCTTCTAGTAATGAACGATAAACCATTTCCATCCCTGTTAAGAGGGCCTTCGTCTCTTCCTCTTTTGCTTCAACAGAAAGTGCACGTTCGAAGTTATCAAGTACAGGCAGAACATTAACCATTACATTTTGTGAACGGTATGTTTGCAACGTTTGATAGTCGAGTGAAGCTCGTCTCTTAACGTTTTCCATATCTGCCATTACGCGTAATTTCTTACCTTCTTCATCTTCAAGAGCCTTTGTTAACTCATCGATCTTTTTCTCAAGCTCTTGTTCTAAAGTAAGCTCTTCGACGATTTCTTCAACATCTTGCTGTTCTGTCGCTTTAGTTTGCTCTTGCTCATCTTCGGAAAGATTTTCATCTAGTTGCTCTTCAAACTCTTGATTTTCTTTCACGTGTCTTGCCTCCCGTTTCCGTCTTTTCCGATTGTTAACTGATGAAGAGCGGAAGATAAATCACTGCTTAGTATATCGAGCAATGTAATAACTCTTCCGTAATCCATCCGCTTCGGACCGATAATTGCGATGGAACCTTCCATATTCTCTCCTGCCGAGTACGTGGAAGTAATCACGCTGTAGTCTTCCATTTCAATCACATTATTTTCAGAACCAATACGAACTTGGATCCCTTGTTCGTTTTTTTGGAAAAGCCCCATGGCAGGATTACCTTTCTCTATTAGTTCGAAAAATGCCTGCATCTTCTGGAAGTCGTGAAATTCCGGTTGTTTCCACATATTCAACTTTCCGCCAAAATACAATCGTTCTTCCGGCTCCACTGCCATTGCTTGCTGCAATGAGCTGAATAGTTGTTCAGCTTGGTGAATATGCTGTTCAAATACATGCTTCGCTTCGAGTTGCAATTTTTGCTGCAACTGCACTAGCGATGTGCCGATTAGGCGTTCATTTAAAATATTTACCGTCTTCTCAATTTCCGTAGCAGTAAGACCAGGCGGCACATCAAAGATCCGATTTTCCACATGTCCGTTATCCGTTACGATAATCGCCACTGCCCGTTGTTGATCTAGTGGAACAATAGAGAATTTCTTGACGGCATGCGTAGAGGTATCAGGTCCAAGTAGGATGGACGTATAATTCGTTAAGTCAGATAGAATGGTTGCGGATTTCCGAATTAATTCTTCTGATTCTCCGACTTTCTCCTGAAACATCGTACGTAACTGCAAGCTGTCTTCCAGGGCTAAAGCTTGTGGTTGCAATAAATGGTCCACAAAGAACCGATAGCCTTTTTCGGAAGGCACTCTTCCAGATGATGTGTGAGTCTTCTCTAAATAACCCATATCCTCCAGATCCGCCATGTCATTCCGAATCGTTGCCGAACTAAATGGCGCTTCCGGCTTTTTCGACAGTTGTCTCGAACCAACCGGTTGAGCAGACTCGATAAAATCTTTCACTGTCAATTGTAGTATGAGCAATTGTCTGTTTGTCAACATGATCATCACTCCTGTTAGCACTCATTAACCTCGAGTGCTAATACTACTCATAATTTATCAAATTCTATTTTATATGTCAACGAATCAAACTCAATCTCCCAATAAAAATTCCTGAAATACCGAATTCCCTTGAAAAACACCTTTTTTAGTTAAGCGGAGATGGTCTCCATCGATTTCTAAAAGTCCTTGTTGTTGCATTTTTTCTATCGGTTTACCGAATACTTGATGAATAGGACGCTGGAATTTCTGCTCGAATTCTTGCATCGATACTCCTTCAATAATTCGTAGACCAAGAAACATTTCTTCCTCCATCGATTCGGCAAGAGTTACTTCATGCACATCTTTACGAGGTAAATTTCCTTCCTCCAATAGATTAATGTAATGCGTCAACGGTCCGACGTTCGCATAACGCTCGTTGCCAATATAACCATGGGCGCCTGCACCAATACCTGCATAGTTGGAGTTTTCCCAATAAATCAGGTTATGAAACGAAGGATGTTCAGGTTTAGCAAAATTACTGATTTCATATTGATCGCGACCTGCTGTATGCATGCGATCCATCACCATGGAGAACATCTCTGCTTCCATGTCTTCTCCTGGCAATGGCAACTTCCCTTTGACCATTCGATTATAAAAGACGGTTTTCGGTTCTACGATCAATGAATAGGCAGAGTAATGAGGCAGATCTAGCCCTAATGCACGATCAATTGTCTCTTCCCATTCTTTCAGTGTTTGAGTCGGTAGGCTGTACATTAAATCAATGCTAATGTTTTCGAAACCGACTTTACGCGCGGCCTGAATAACGTTCTCCACGTCCTCATTAGAATGTGTTCGCCCAATTTGTTTCAGTAATCGTTCATTAAAAGTTTGCACGCCGATCGACAAGCGATTTACGCCACTTTCCTTCAGTATAGAAAGTTGTCCTTCCGATAAATCATCAGGGTTTGCTTCTGTTGTGAATTCTTTCAATGCCGTGACGTCGATATACTGTGAAACAATTGTCAGTAACCGATCGAGCTGAGGAACGTTGAGTGCCGTCGGTGTGCCACCGCCTAAAAAGACAGTTTCCACTTCTTGAAATGAAAAGCCGGCTTCTTTCATATAATAAAATTCTTTGCCAATTGATTCGATGTATTGATCGACGGGTTGATTTTTTAGAAATACTTTATTGAAATCGCAATAATGACAAATTTGCTGGCAAAACGGTATATGGATATACACTCCCCGCATGCTGTCACATCCTTTGTTTGAGTATGTAAACAGCAAAAAGAGGGCGGTTTGCCCCCTTTTCGCTGAATTTAATTATTCTTCATCCATCTTAAGAACAGCCATGAACGCTTCTTGTGGAACTTCCACAGAGCCAACTTGCTTCATCTTTTTCTTACCTTCTTTTTGTTTCTCGAGCAATTTACGTTTACGAGAAATATCTCCACCGTAACATTTTGCTAAGACGTTTTTACCCATAGATTTAATGGTTGAACGTGCAACGATTTTCTGCCCGATTGCCGCTTGGACAGGCACTTCAAACTGTTGCCTTGGAATTAACGACTTCAGTTTCTCAACAATCGCCTTCCCACGTTCGTAGCTAAAGTCACTGTGCACGATAAAGCTTAACGCATCAACAGTTTCACCATTTAACAAAATATCCATTTTAACGAGTTTCGATCGTTTATAGCCAATCAATTCATAATCCAGTGATGCGTACCCTTTTGTACTAGACTTTAATTGGTCAAAGAAGTCATAAACAATCTCAGCTAATGGCAGTTCATAGATAATATTGACACGGGATGCGTCCATATAATCCATCGTCAAGAAATCCCCACGTTTACGCTGACAGAGCTCCATTACAGACCCTACGTAATCATTCGGTACCATAATGGAAGCTTTAACATATGGTTCTTCGACAAAGTCTACTTTTTGTGCACTAGGCATCATCGATGGGTTATCGACGTTCATCGTCGAGCCGTCCGTTAAGTTTACTTTATAAATAACGCTAGGTGCTGTCGTGATCAAATCGATCTTGAATTCACGTTCGATTCGCTCCTGAATGATCTCCATGTGTAACAGTCCTAGGAAACCACAACGATAACCGAAGCCTAGCGCTTGTGATGTCTCTGGCTCATATTCAAGCGCAGAGTCATTTAGTTCGAGCTTTTCAAGCGCTTCACGCAAATCGTTGTATTTGGATGTATCGATTGGATACAGTCCGCAGAACACCATCGGATTCATACGACGGTAACCTGGCAATGCTTCCTCGGCAGGATCATCGACAAGTGTAATCGTATCCCCTACTTGTGTATCGCCTACTGTTTTAATGGAGGCAGATAAGAATCCTACATCTCCTACAGTCAATTCATCACGTGGAGAAATACCTGGAGTGAAGACACCTAGTTCTAGTACTTCAAATTCTTTACCCGTTGCCATCATGCGAATCATATCGCCAGGCTTTACTTTTCCTTCTACGATACGAATATTGACGATAACACCTTTATATTGATCATAGTGAGAGTCAAAGATCAACGCTTTTAGTGGCGCATCCGGATCTCCCTGTGGTGCTGGAACTTTTTCTACGATCTGTTCCAGGATTTCATCAATCCCAATTCCGGCTTTCGCGGAAGCTAAAACTGCTTCGGATGCGTCTAATCCAATCACATCTTCAATTTCTTTTTTCACACGGTCTGGATCAGCCGCCGGTAGGTCGATTTTATTAATAACAGGTAATATTTCCAAATCATTGTCTAGCGCTAGATAAACGTTCGCCAATGTTTGCGCTTCGATGCCTTGCGCAGAATCTACTACAAGAATAGCGCCTTCACAAGCAGCTAAACTTCTTGAAACTTCATATGTGAAGTCGACGTGTCCTGGTGTATCGATCAAGTGGAATGTATAGTCTTCACCATTCTTTGCTGTATAGACTAACTGAACGGCATTCAATTTAATGGTGATACCGCGCTCACGTTCTAGATCCATCGAATCCAATGATTGGGCCTTCATGTTACGTGTTTTCACTATTTCTGTTTTTTCTAGTATCCGATCCGCCAGCGTTGATTTCCCGTGGTCGATATGGGCAATGATAGAAAAATTTCGAATGTTTTTTTGACGTATTGCTCTCTGCTCTTGATTCATCACTGTTCACTCCTACATGTACGTACCTATTTAAGCTACTTGAATTATAGCAGTGAACGGTTCAGACTTCAATATTTGAAAGATTATTGCACAATCATCATAGCGGAAATAGATTCACCAACGACAGAGATCGTTTGATTGAGCTCCATTTCCGTATTACCCACACCGCCCATTTCGATTAATATAATGCTGGTATTTAGATCTTGATTGTATTTACCATCTACTCCACGGCCACCTTTAATAATGATTTCCCGCGTAATGCCAGGCACTAATTTTTCCATCTCATTTTTCAATTGCTTCGCTTTGGCCAAGTTCCGTTCGTAATACGGATGGTCTCTACCAATGACAAATGCCACTTTTGCATAGCGTTGACCGGCATGTGTGATCGTCGTTTTTGAAGGGCCGAGCGAATCTCTGTGCATATCAATGACTAAATCATAAGATTGCTCGTTAACCTTCTTTTCCACATAGGGTCTAATCGCAGCATACGAACGGTGATACGGTATCTTCTCTTGTTGCATGATTTTCACAATATCGATATCGAGCTGTTCTGCTGCTAGGCCATGTGAAATTAAATTTTCTTTTAGCCGCTCGCCCACTTTTAAAATATTCTCTGAATGATGGGATACCGCCACTTTTCCGTTCGCTGCTTGCGTAATAGGTTCATACGCTTCATGTGAGTGGGTCGAATAAATCAACACATTCCCTTCTATCTTCGGTCGAATATCTTCCTCCAATACATTGGATGCATAGACAATTGTGCTCGGTTCCTTTAACGAGAGGGCAGTGGAAATGGTTGGCTGTTTGGGAATGTACTGCAAGACGACAGGAAAGATGAACAATACAAAAATAACGCTCATCCAGATTTGCAAAGTTTTTTTCATAGTAATCCCTCCATCTTCCACACTATGCGGAAGAAAAAAGGTCAATGACTAGTTCATTCATTTACTTTGTGAATCCAGGTAATTAATGAAGAAGATAATGCAATGGCGTAATTTGCGACCCATGAATCAATTTCTTTTGGTGAAATAAATGTCGCCAATTCCTGATTTGTCAGCACTTCTTCAAATAATTGGATTCGTTCTTCATGCGTCCACGATGACCAATCACCAAATATGGGGCCAAGCGCTGTACGATCCGCATCTTTTGTTGAACGTTGGGGGAACCGACCTGTTGAAAGTTTTGACGAAGGCATGCCATCTTCTTCTATTTTCGCTGCGATATAGCCGAACATTGTATCAATAGCATCCGCCACTAGTACAGGTCCATCCACCACTGTCGGTACACCTATGGCAATCACAGGGATGCCGAGACTTTTTTCCGATAACTCTTTGCGGCTATTACCTACACCCGAGCCCGGATGAATACCGGTATCCGTCAGCTGAACCGTGCGGCAAAGCCTTGCGCTACTCCTTGCAGCAAGCGCATCAACGACAAGCAATAGATCCGGCTTACTGTGATCTACAATCGCTTTAACAAAAGAAGCAGTTTCCAAACCAGTCTGAATGGTTACACCCGGCGCATACACCATGACACCACTCTCATCTGCTTCGTAATAATCTGGAATAACTTCCTTCACATAATCCATAACTGCGGGTCCCACAGCGTCTGGCGTAATTTCTCGGTTGCCAAGACCAACACACAACACTTTTTTTACGCCGCCCGGTAACTTTTCTTTAATCAATTTGTCCATTTTTTCTACCACAAGTTTACATAATACTTGAAGCTCCTCGATTTCGTGAACAGCAAGTGTTGGAATCGTCAGCGTAATATATGTACCTTTCGCTTTCCCGATTTCTTCTTCCCCTTCCGCTGTCACTTTTACAGTAGTCGCCTTAATTCGACCGATTGTTTGTTCTTCGACATGTATTCCGGACATTTCCTTTATTTTTTTTTCCTCTTGCTCGGTCTGATGTCTGACAAACTCATCACTTTCATCAATTAAATCCGTACGGTAGTAATTGATTTCACTCATTTTCTTCACCTCTACTAACAAGTTTGTGCAATTTACCGGCGTTTATTCTCGAATAGATTACTGTAAAGTTGAATCGCTTTACTTTTTTTCTTGCAATCTGTCGGTAGCTTTGATAAAATTATGCTTGTTGTAAAGAGATATCCGGATGATTGTGGAAACACTCTTGCCTTACCTGAAAGCTGGAGGTGAATGAAATGCCAAACATTAAAGGTGCTATTAAACGCGTGAAGCAAAGTGCTGCTGCTAACGAGCAAAACTCTCACGTAAAAGCTTCTATGCGTACTGCAATCCGTAAAGCGGATGCGGCTCTTACTAATAAAGAAGAGAACGCTGAAGAACTTTTGAGAGATGCTGTGAAACAATTGGATACTGCTGCCCGTAAAGGTCTTATCCCAAGAAACACTGCTGCTCGTCAAAAATCACGTCTAACTAAAAAAGCTCAATAATGATATGTTAAAAGACTGCCTCATCGTGACGGCAGTCTTTTTTTGCGTTCTTATAGTCCATTCATTAAAAATAATTCCAATTTACGCTGACGATTACCACCCGTCGTTTTAAGTTGCAGATCAATAGTCGCCAAATTATCCAATGCTTTAAGCAACACTTCCAAAGAGGGTAGCTTTCGTTGCATCATCAATTTAACACGATATGGATGGATCCGAAGCGTTGTAGCGATTTGTTGTTGTTGATAACCTTTTTTCCGTAAATTTGACACATGAATCATTAAACGCACTTGACTCGCAACGAGTGACGCCAGCATGATCGGCTCTTCCCCATTACGTATTAAGTCATGATAGACAGCGATGGATTCTGCCCGTTTATTATTGACAAATAAATCCGTTAGGCGAAATACGTCCATCTCAGGTGTCCTAGTTACTAGTTGCTCAATTGTATTGATATCCACCGTGCCCTTAAACGCTAAGTAGCCAGCTAGCTTATCGATTTCAGTTGACAATGTCAGTAAGTCGGTTCCAGACATTTCCATAAGAAATTCAGCTGTTCTTTTATCGAATTCAATACCTTTATCTTTACCTTGCTGCATAATCCACGTAGATACATCTTGCCCTTGTAACGCAACCGCTTCTACGACAACAGCATGTTTCTTTATTTTTTTCGTGATTTTCTTTCGTGCATCAAGCTTTTCATAAGGTGCGACAAACACTACTGTAGCCGTAGGAGATGGATTTTCTAGCCACTTTTCCAACAGTTCAAGTTGATGATTTTGCTTTTCCTTCGAATGATCCGTCGCTTTTAAGAATGAACAGTTTTTTGCGACGATCAATTTATGGTCGACTAAAAACGGAAATTCATCCGCCACTTCGAGCACAGCCTGAATTGGAATCTCTTCTAAATCAAATCGATTCACATCAGATGATGTCATACCAGGCACTGCCTTAATTAACCTCTTAATTGTTTCGTCCAGTAAGTGTTGCTCGGTGCCTGTCAGAAGATAAACTGGCTGCACATCGCCTTTTTCAATTTGACTCCAAATTTTTGTAACCACTTTCTTCACCTCAATTACCGATTGCTTGCTATTAAAAACCTGTGATAACTATACATGAAAATCAATCATTTCTCCATACTAGCATGTAAAGGAGGTTTTTTGATGAAAAAGTCTAACCGTCCACAAGTAAATTCCCGTAAACATTCGAAGCCTGTAGTGAAAGAAGAAATATCCCTAGAGTTAACAGAGCTCGAACATTTAGCACCGAAACAGGAACCGATGACTCCGAACCATCGGGAGACAGCAGAAAAGGATAAATATTATTGATTCTAAAGAGACAGAGCGGAATTTGCTATAAGCAACTCCGCTCTTGTAACGAATAATTTACTTACTCTATGAACAATTTGTGTCAACGTACGTTGCAACTCCTAAAAACTGCAATTTTAATGGATTTTTCTTTCACTTTCATCTATACTTAGTATGGAATTAGGAGGTGTAGCAATGAATGAATTTGAACATGATGTCCAATCCAAACGTAATGATGCGATTGACAGCGGCATCGGCTTTATAGTAGCGTTTATCGGTTTTTCTGCAATTTTTGTTGTTGCTACGATCATCGATATCGTCGCACTCTAATCAACTGTTGTATAAAATAGACACATCCACCAACTTGGGGGATGTGTCTATTTGTCTACTGTCTTTTTTCATTTACAATAAAGTAAACGTATGGAAAAGTTGATTTCCGCTACGGATGGACGCTTTCCGCGGGCACGGCCTCAGCGCCTTCCTTCGCTCCAATCAACTTGATTCCTGTTAAACACTTATTGAGGGGATAGATATGATGACGAAAAATCAGAATAATGAACGCGAACAGTTGGAGTTGCCCACTATCAAGCAGTTGGTGCCACAAGATCATTTAGTACGGAAACTGGACGCGGTGATCGACTTTTCTTTTATCTATCCCCTCGTCGAGAATTTGTATTCTACTCGAAGTGGCGGAATACACTCCGTCTTTCACGCGCACTTCAATAGTTCCCTGCTCAGCTGTTGACCAAAAAGGAATACCATGTTCACGGAAGCGGTCGATTACCTCTTCATGTGGGTGTCCATAGCGACTATTTCTCCCTGCCGATACAATAATAAACTCAGGTTGAAGAAAGTTGATAAACGCCTCTGTGCTTGACGTCTTGCTTCCATGATGGCCGGCTTTCAATACGACACGTTGAAAATCAGCAAAACTATATTGTTGCAAAAACCGCTGCTCCCCCTCTTTTTCTAGATCTCCTGGAAAGATAAAATGAAGATCTTTTTGCTTCATTACAAGTACTAGTGAACTATCATTACCGTCATATATTCGCTCTTCAGGTGCTACATATTGGAATTGATAGCCTTCCTCTTTCCAATTAACCCCATCCCTAACTAATTGCACTGGAATGTTCTGTTTTTTTGCCAATCTCAACACTTCATCCATCACATTCTCCTGTTCACTCCCAGGCGGCAAATGAATTACCTTTACTTTTAACTCTTCCAATACTTCATCGGCACCTTCCATATGATCTAGATCAGCATGGGATATGATCAGCCGGTCGATTTTCGTGATCCCTTTCGCTTTTAAGTACGGCACAACGATATTTCGTCCAATTTCAAAAGGCTGCTCCGGTGTCTTCCAATCTGTTTCGCCAAAACGAACCACTCCACCTGTATCTATCACATACACTGCTTTCCGATAGGGCATTTCGATTATCGTGCTGTCACCTTGCCCTACGTCTACATAGGAAATGATCGCATCACGGTGAAGCATCGGCTTAATTTCCATGTAGAGTGCTGGGAGTAGTAAGCAAATAAGGCCGACCATGACGAACTTCTTTCTTTCCAGACAGACTAGAAAAATGAGAATACCCAGAACGGCAAGTGCTGAGCCCACACCATCCGGTTGTCCGGGCGTCCACATTTGGTAGGGGAAGGAAGCAAACCAAGTTGTCATACTACCAATGCACTGCCTCACAGGCTCATAGATTATAAAAAGGAGTGTTGCCAGCGGTGGTGCGACAAACGTGCAGATCAGCAATAGTAAATTAGCTGGCAAAATACATATAGAATACAAAGGAACATAGAACAAATTCGCAATAAAAGAAGAAATTGATAACTCGTAGAAGTGATACAGCAAAATGGGATAAAGCGCGACTTGCGTAATGACCGTAACAAAAAACGAAACGACCATTCCATTTTTCGCTTGGCTAAGAATAGCTGACGAATACAATAAAGAAAACGCAGCTAAATACGAGAGCTGAAATCCCGGTTGAAAGACGATATAAGGTTGCATGACGATAAAAAGTAACGCGCTCAAAGCAAGAGCATCGTCCAGGCGCAATTTAAAATTGCCTGAAACAGCAAGCAATACAATCATTGTCACCGTTGATGCACGCCAGACAGACGGCGCTCCGCCCGCAAGACATGCGTAGATTGGTAAGAACATGAGTAATCCGTAAGTCACCCACTCTTTGCGAAAACCGATACGCAACAAAATCGCGCGAATGAAAAACGTCAATAGACCGACATGCAACCCCGATATCGCAAAGAGATGCGTAATACCAAGCGTCTGATACTCTTTTTGCAAGATACGATCCATTCCCGAACGGTCACCAATCAATAATGCTTCAGCTTCTGTAACAAGTGAAGGTGGAAATTGATCATGAATATGTTGTTTGATCGCAGAACGATAGTGAGAGAGTCGCGAACGCAGTGTTGTGAGGGGTACGCTCGACGTGATCCGGGTGGCTTCTAGAATTCCCGCCGCGCCATTCATTCGTAAATAGCGTGCCATATCGAATGAATAGTCATGGGCCGCTGGTTCCAGTTCTTTCGGCTCCACTTCAGCCGTGAACTGATATGTTGCTAATCGCGCAGACTGAAATTGACTTTTTTGTAGTTCGGAAGCCAATGAATACATCATATAGACGACCGTGCCATCAGTCAGAATAGCGAAACCTTTCACTTTAGCGCCATCGATTTTCACTTGATCTTTCCAATGAAAGGTCACGACTGAGTCCTCAGGAAGTGATGTAAATTGACTTGAGAAATAGAAAAAGGAGAGACTTGCAATAAGTGAGCAAAGAAGAAGGTGTAGATAATCTTTGCGTAAAAAGTAGAACGGTATGAGGAATACTACATTCAAAAATAAAAGCGATCCTGAAAGCTCAGCTGCAAACGCAGATATCGCAATAGGAATCGCTATATACATCCATCGTATCGATCGGATTAATTGCCAAATAAATGATTCACCCTTTGCAAAAGGGTATCCAGTTCTTCAGGTTCAGCGCCAAGTTCCTGCATTTTCGTCAACATTTCGTTGAATAATGAAAATTTCTCTTCACTGGCGAAGTCAATAGAACGCTCGTCAAACGGCACTTTTTCAATCTCCACACCCGCTTGCGCAAATAGCTCAAGTGCATACTCACTGTTTCGATAATCTGCGGCATATTTAACGCGTTCAATACCCGCTTGAATCAATGCTTTACTACATTGTAAACACGGGAAGTGAGTGACATAAATGGTCGCCATTGCAACCGGTATACCATATTTAGCACATTGTAGTAATGCATTCATTTCCGAGTGTATCGTTCGAACACAATGATTATCTACGACGTAACAGCCGTGTTCAATACAGTGATCTCCGCCCGATATCGAGCCATTGTAGCCGCCAGCAATAATGCGTTGATCGCGTACTAAAATGGATCCTACCGAGAGTCGCGTGCACGTGCTGCGCATCGCCAGCAAATGACTTTGCGCCATGAAGAACTGATCCCAAGTAATTCGCTCCATACGGTTGCCTCCATCAATTAAGAATAATAAGTGGTTCTAATTTTTCAAATGTCTTGTCACCAATACCTGAAACGCTTTTCATTCCGTCCAATTGCGAAAAAGGTCCATGTTCTTCGCGATATTGGACAATCGCCATAGCTTTGGCTGGACCGATGCCAGGAAGCGTCTGAAAATCGCTTTCATTTGCGGTATTGATATTTACTTTTGCTGTGGAACTGTCCGTTGAGGAAGATGACGCCGGTTGCTCGTATACAGGTGGCTCTTCTCCCGCGATTGGCACATAGATGACAGATTCATCCTGCAATCTTTGGGCGTGATTCAACAACCTAGTGTCAGCGGCCTCTGTGTAGCCTCCTGCTTTATCGACCGCATCAAGTAATCGGTCACCGTCTTGCATCGAATAAAGTCCGGGATGTTTTACAGCACCTTTAACATCTACCAGAATCGCAACAGAGACAGCTTCCGCGACTAATTCAATAGGCGCTTCCAGTTCTTTATTTTGCACAGTAGTTTCCATAGTTTCGATTGGTTCAAATAGGGGTTGTCCATGTTCTTCGGAAAGTTGATCCGGCTGTTCTCGGGGAAAGAACAAAACAGTGGAAAGTACAGCGAATGCTGCAATAGGAATGATCAATGTACGCCATTTTTCGGTAAGGAATGAACGGATAAGCAACCATCCTTTCTTTCAGCACCGTATGGAGTCTTATTAACTATACCTGATTCCGAAATACTATGGTAGTCCTATTTTCGAACTTGGAAGAATATTCTTTCGCTCTCCTCTTCAGGTGCTTCATCTTCCCAATCCGCAAAAACCCGTTCAATACGAAATCCAACTTCTTCAAGCATTCGAACGTATTCCGGCACCGCGAACGTTCGTTGCATATGTACTTCGTCAAAACGCTGATAGGAATCATCTTCTTGTTTTACGAAAAACGCCAGTTCAGAATAAATCGAGTGATTCTCTTCTCCCGAGGTAGTTTGCCAAATATATGCAATACGTTGATTATCATAAACAAACGGTCCTTCAAGGAAAATCTCATCCATTTTATATAATGAATGCACATCAAACAGCAACACTCCACCTGTAGCAAGCGCACCATAAATTCGGCGAAACGTTTCCACGACATCTTGCTGCTGGATGATATAATTCAAGGAATCGATCGAGATGATAGCAGCATCAAATGTATCTTCCACCTCTAGTCGCTGCATAGGTTGTTCGATAAACTGAATATCTAGTGAAAGTGACTGCGCACGTTGTGAAGCGACCCCGAGCATATCAGCGGAGAGATCAATACCTGTTACGTATGCCCCTTTTTTTGCAAGTTTCGCAGAAAGTACACCCGTACCGCACCCTATATCCAATACTTTTTTCCCGAAAACGCCAGCAGACGCCAAATCGAGTAACTCGACATAGGCGTCATACGGGATATCATTCATTAGTTCGTCATAAATTGATGCGAACGCTGAATAGGAAGAACTCATACTTCATCCTCAACGTTTAGTAGCTGTGCGTCTCCCCATAGCTTTTCCAAGTTATAGAATCCGCGTTCATCTCTATGGAATACATGCACGACTACATCGAGAAGATCGACTAGAATCCAACGACCCGCATCGAATCCTTCCAAACGTTTCACTGTGTAACCTTCTTTTGAAGCCGCATCCGCTACTTCGCGCGCGATGGCTTGTACTTGTCTTTCAGAGTTAGCATGACAAATGATGAATTGATCAGCAATTAGTGAAATGCCCTCCATGTTTAATACTACGATGTCTTCTGCTTTCTTACTATCTACTGCTTCATAAGCTAATTCCAATAATGTTGGCATATTTCACTGTTCCTTTCTTCTACGTACCTGTTCATTATAGCAATCAAATGAATGTGGAAAAATGACTGCGTAACGCTGAACTAAAAATTTAAATGTGTGCTGGATGCATTCTGTCATTTGATCTTCCAGCGGTTCTCCGTCTATACGTTGGCGTAGCTCTTCGATACCCGGAAACTTTCTTCCTGGTTCGATTAAATCAGCGATATAGATCACTTTCTCTAGCTCACTCATTTCTGCACGTCCCGTCGTATGAAAACGAATAGCCTGCAAGATATCTTGGTCTTCTACACCATAACGCTCTTTCGCAAGCATAGCTCCAACCGGCGCATGCCATAATTCGGAGTGATATTGTGCATAGAGTTCATACTCTTCATCTCGTTTCAGTAATTCGAGTAATTCATCTTTATCCATAAATTTGGCATAATCATGAAATAGGCCAGCAATTTCAGCCTTTTCTACTGATACACCCACTTCTTCAGCTAATTTCATTGCGGTTTCCGTGACTCGCAGTACGTGTTCATACCGCGCTTTAGGTAAGCGTTGTTCTAAGTCATTTCGAACTTGTTGAAGATCCATATAATCTCTCCTCTCGAATGTAAGCTTCGACAGCCGGGGGAATCAAAAGTTGCACGGTTCCACCTTCTACAAAACGTTGGCGGATCAATGTGGATGACAAATCAAGTTGTGGTGTTTCTACCAATTGTACCGGGATTGCAGAAGTATTATCAGCACCTGGACGTTTTACACCGATAAACGTAACCATTTCGAGTAAATCCTCAATTCGGTACCATGTCGGTAACTGATCAATCATATCTCCGCCAATAATGAAATGAAAATGAACATTTGTTTCATCTTGTAGTAACTGCGACATCGTATCATACGTAAAAGATACTCCACCGCGCTCAATTTCAAATGATGACGCACGCAAGCCTTCCACTTCATCTACCGCCAGTTTCACCATTTGCAAGCGCTGTTCAGCTGACGCATCGCCTGTCGCAATCTTATGAGGCGGGACTGCAGTAGGCATCAACCAAACTTCATCTAACTGTAGTGCATAGCGCACTTCATTGGCAATTAATAAATGTCCAGTGTGTGGCGGATTGAAAGTTCCGCCCAAAATGCCGATTTGTTTCATCCGATTCTCCTTACGGTAATTGTATGCGCTTCTTCTCTGTCGATTCTCTGTATAAAACAATGGTGTTACCGATGATTTGGACTACGTGGATACCTTTGTACGCGCCAATCTTTTCGGCAATTTCCTTTTTATCTTCCTCGCAATTTTGAAGGACACTCACTTTTAGTAATTCACGTGCTTCGAGTGCTTCGTCGATTTGCAAGAGGATTGCGTCAGTCAAACCACTTTTCCCAATTTGGAATAATGCGTCCAAATGATGTGCTTCGCTACGTAAAAATCTTTTTTGTTTACCTGTTAACATGTTTACCCGCCAACTTTCATTGTAATCATATCGTTCATCTTTTTCGTGTCAGGATAGACGCCTGTCCACTTTTCAAAGGCAAGAGCGCCTTGATGAACGAACATTCCTATACCGTTCATCGTCTTCGCACCTGCTTGTTTTGCTTGTCGTAAAAATTCTGTTTCAAGCGGATTGTAAATGATGTCCGCTACTATTGCACCGTTTGCAACATTCTTTGGATCGAGCGGTAGTCCTTCTTGTGCAAAGTTCATACCGACGGATGTCGTTTGCACTACAAGTCCAAACTCGCCGAGACGATCTCTGGCGTCTTCTATGGAAAGCGCATGACCATCATTCATATCTGCCGCTAGTTCCGCAGCTCGTAAAGCGGTACGATTCGTGAAATAAAGAGGTCCGTAGCCAGCTGATTGCAACGCAAAGGCGATACCTCTAGCCGCGCCGCCAGCTCCAATAAGTAATGCCGGGCCTTTTACCGAATCTGAAAACTCTTCTAGCGACTTCACGAACCCCGCTCCGTCCGTATTGGCACCGATTAGTTTACCATCATCTGTTTGATATACTGTGTTGACCGCATTCATGACCATTGCCGATTCGTCCACTTCGTCAAGGAAAGGGAGAATCGCCTGCTTATGGGGTACTGTCACATTGAAGCCACTGCATCCAAGTGAACGCAAGCTGTTTATCGTTTGCTCTAGGCTTCCCGCTGTTGCATGAATCGGTATATACGTTGCGTCCAAGGCGTTTTCTTTAAACCACTGATCATGCATGACCGGTGACATCGATTGCGCGATTGGATCGCCTATAACCGCATACCATTTTTTCATCTGGTCTTCCTCCTGTCCCTCTTAAATCAATGAAGGTCTGATTTCAACATTCACACCTTTTGGTGCGTGTACAGCCACTTTTACATCAGCGTGCTGAATCGTAATCCAGCCAAGGCCTGAAATCACTAGGTCCGTCTTCGCTTCCTTAATCGAAAATTCATGACGTACAAGTGACGGCAACTTCTCAAGTGATGCAGGTCCTGGTGGAGATAGCATGTCACCGAGATGGTTTTTGTACAATTCATCAGCATTTTCCAACTTCGTCCGGTGAATTGGCAAACTGTTTGCTGCATAAATGTTGAAAGAAGAGCGACCACCTTGAATGAAGTCAAAACGTGCAAGTCCGCCAATGAATAATGTTTGTTCAGCATTCAGCTGATAGACTTTCGGTTTGAGTTCTTTCTTCGGCGTAATCAACTTCAAATCATGAGGATCCAAGTGATGGGCCATTTGATGATCATTGATAATACCCGGTGTATCCATCAGCATTTTTCCGTCATCCAAGGGAATTTCCACTACATCCAGAGTGGTTCCTGGGAAATAAGACGTCGTAATTACATCGTCCATGCCTGTCGCATCTTTGATGATCCGGTTAATAAAAGTAGATTTGCCTACATTCGTACAGCCAACTACATAAACGTCCTTACCCTTACGATAGTTCTCAATCGCGTCAAGTGCTTCACTCATGCCGTTGCCTTTTACAGCGGACACAAGCAATACGTCAATTGGTCTGAGACCTAACTTTGCAGCTTCTGTCTTCATCCAATTTTTCACTCGTTGCGGATTAATCGCTTTCGGTAGGATATCTGCCTTGTTGCCAATTAATAAAATATCCTTCTTACCTACAAAGCGATGTAATCCATTGATCCAACTACCGTTGAAATCAAAAATATCCACCACTTTCACGATCAAGCCTTGTTTTTCACCGATTCCGTTTAAAATCGCTAAAAAGTCGTCTCCTGATAAGGATACTGGCTGTAATTCGTTATAGTTTCGTAATTTAAAACAACGTTGGCATATGACATCTTCTTTTTCCAATGAAGCCGGTGGCGCATAGCCTTCCATTGTTTTATCCGTCGTTTGGATCGTAATACCGCATCCAATACACTTGATCAATTCCAAATTTAGTCCTCCCACGTAAGTAATCCTTTTCTTTTAAACCTTGCCATAATCCGTCGTTCAATCGCACGGTTGAACTTCGTAATCGTCGCATCGGAACTTGCGACAGGGACAACTAATATCGACTGCAGTCCCGCTCGATTTGCACCCAAGATATCCGTTAACAATTGATCGCCAATCATGACGACTTCTTTTTTGGGCAAGCCCAATGTAGCAAGTGCCTGATGAAATGATTTTTTCATCGGCTTACGCGCTTCGCAAATATACGGAATGCCTAATGGATCACAAAAGTGACTGACGCGTTCAATATGGTTATTGGAAACAACTGTGATTTGCAAGCCGGCATCGCGCATAGACTTGAACCACGCCATAATATCTTGCGTAGCATCCGCACGATCCCATTCAACGAGTGTGTTATCTAAATCTGTAATGATCCCTTTAAAACCTTTTTCAAGAAGGTCTTCCGGTTTAATCAACAAAACGGATTTTACATAAGCACTCGGTAAAAAATGATTTAACACATTATCCTCTCCGCCCTACAACAAATTCTTGTCTGATTATAACATAGTTGTGCGGCATGCACGCACAACTATGTCTGATTTTATCGCATTTCTTGTCAGTGATAGACCTTCCGTCGTTTGCATAGAGTAAACTACTAATAATCGGAGGTGGTCACATGAGCGGGTTTTTCCTGGCCGTCATGCAATTATGGTTAGAGATCCCCGCGCTAATCGGTTATATCAGAGGGCAAGCTTTCCTTCGTCCATTGTCCAAGAAAGAAGAAGCAGAGTGCCTGAGACGATTAGCTGAAGGTGATGAAAGTGCACGTAATGAACTTATTGAACACAATATGCGTTTGGTCGCCCATATCGTCAAGAAGTTCCAGCCGAAGCATGAACTTCTTGATGATTATATTTCCATAGGAGCGATCGGTCTGATGAAAGCTGTCAACAGCTTTACACCAGATCGAAAAACCAAGCTCGCAACGTACGCTGCTCGCTGTATAGAAAATGAAATTCTTATGTATTTACGAACACAGAAAAAGGTGCAAAAAGATGTTTCCCTCTACGAACCAATCGGCATGGATAAAGATGGCCAATCCCTGGAAATTGCGGACCTCCTTCAAACAAACGACATACCTCCACAAACAACCGTAGAACAAAACGAACAAAAAGAGCGACTCTACCGTCATTTGGATAAACTAGACTCACGCGAGTTGGAAATCATTCAAAGACGCTATGGCTTGCTGGATGATCAGCCGATGACACAAAAAGAAATTGCCGAGCAACTGAATATTTCCAGGAGCTATGTTTCACGTATCGAGAAACGGGCAATCGTCAAATTATATCAATCATTCAAACATGAGTATCAATAATACAAAAAGCGTTTCCGATTGTGCAACAGAGGCCCACAGCCCCCGCACAACGGAAACGCTTTGTTTCTTTTCTCAGTCAGCTTTAACCTCGCGTAAAATAACTGCTGCTAATAATACTGTGACAATAAACACTCCACCCATTAAGAATCCCATTGAATATCCCTCCTATCAACCAAATGAACTGCTAGTCTGTTTACTTAGACATTTTATCATAGAAAGATCAAAGTTTCGAGATGACACGCAAAACAATCTGTGACGAGTGTTTGGCAGCTAGCGGTAAAAATTCATCGAAACTAACTGTTGATTCTTTTCCGGCAATATCAGAAAGTGCGCGGATGACAACACATGGCGTGTTAAACTGATAACATACTTGCGCAACAGCAGCTGCTTCCATCTCTACAGCAATTACGCGTGGAAATCTATTTTTAATTTGTAGAACTTTTTCAGCGTCGGCCATAAAAGTATCAGCTGAAGCGATGGTTCCCACAGCATGTTCATATGTATCTAACCCAATAACAGCTTCTCTAGCAAATTCGATTAGTTTAGGATCTGAAGGAAAGCTTGCCGGAAGTTGAGGTACTTGGCCAAGCTCATAGCCGAATGCAGTTACATCAACATCATGATGTAGGACATAATCAGATATTACAATCGTTCCTACTTCAAGTTCAGGATTAGTTCCACCCGCAGAACCTGTATTCAACACTATGTCAGGTTTAAAGTTTTGCAAAAGGATTGCGGTTGCCATGGCAGCGTTTACTTTTCCGATACCACTCTTCGTCACAATCACTTGATGCTTGCCTACTTTCCCTTCGATAAACTCACAGTTTCCAATAGTCGTGATTTTTCCAAGTCCAATTTCTCTGCGTAGGATTTCGACTTCTTCCTCCATCGCACCAACGATTGCTATTTTCATTTATGTCCTCTCCTCTTTTCTACTTACTAGAATGTGCTGCACAGAAGGCAGCACATTGATAGTTCGATAAACTTACTTCAATATTTCCATTCTCACAGGTTTCCAACCTTGCCCATCAACCCATTCAAGATATACTTTGTATTTTTTGGAATTGTCCTTGCTTCTTACAATACCTTCTGATTTTTGAGGACTACCACCATTTTGAATACGCTCAAAATACATTTGATCTTCAGACATGCCGGTTGCATAGGCTATGGCTTTCTTTTTCTCAAACCAGTCATCGGACTGACCATCGTATTTCGAGACATGCTCGCCTGTTTGTTTTGTTCCAATAGGTTTCCAGTCAGGATTCACAACAACTTTCTTGACCGAATCCGATGAAGTTTCTCTCTTCGGTTTTTCCTTTTTAGGTTCTACCTTTTTCGGTTCTTCTACTTTAGGCGCTTCAACTACTGGCGCTTCCGGTTCTTCAACCACTTCATTTATCACTTCGTTTTCTTCTTGGGTCTGAGCTTCTGGTTCCTCTGCCTCATTCGGCTCTTTTGCTTCAGGCTTGTCCAACTCGTCCTCATCGTCTAAAACGATAGGTTCAATTGGAGCTGTTTCGGACTGTGTGGATTGCTTGGGCTCATCAATCGCCATTTCTTGTTGATCGTCATTACCGTTGATGAAAATTATGGCAACGACCGCAATGAGGAAAACTACTACACCAATTGAAATATTCAATGCTTTATTCACTTTGCTCGCTTTATTGCCTTGTTTTCTTGACATTCTCGAATATTTTGGATCTTGATCTGCCATTTCAGACATCTCCTTCACTATGAAATGAAAAACGTATACCGCGATGGGAATAAAAATTAGCAATACCGTCTTCTGTTAGCCAGAAGACGGTACGTGTATCATTTTATCTCAAGTATTTCTACTGACATTTCACCGCCGGGAGTCTGGATCTTTACTTTGTCATCTTTTTTTCGACCAATTAACGCTTTCGCAATTGGCGAGTCGTTTGAGATCAAACCTTCTAGTGGATTAGCTTCAGCTGAACCAACAATCGTATAGGTCTCTTTTTCACCATCAGGAATTTCTTTAAATGTAACTGTCTTACCTAATTGGACTTCATCGGTATTCAATTCATCTTCAGTAATAATGACCGCATTACGAATCATTCCTTCAATAGAAGAAATTTTCCCTTCGACAAATGCTTGATCTTCTTTCGCTGAGTCGTACTCGGAGTTTTCCGATAAATCACCGTAGCTACGGGCAATTTTGATGCGTTCTACTACTTCCACACGTTTAACCGTTTTCAAATGCTCTAGTTCTTCTTCTAACTTCGCTTTACCTGCGGCCGTCATTGGAAATTTCTTTTCTGAAACCATGTAATAACACTCCTTAAATGTCTGTTCATAAAAATACTATGTCACACTAACTTCAATTATGTGACATAGCGGAACTATTTTAGTTTTGACTATACTTTTTTTCTGTTTCGTATTCTGATCTAGATGAAACAAACTCTTGCTAGCCTTGCATGCATCCTAGTTTTTCTATAAAAACTCTTGCGGATGCTGAATTAATTTAAAATTATGTCATCATCATATTATACTTCGTCAACAGAAGCAAGAATTGTTTTTATCTTCGTTACCATCAAATCGATTGCGACCGCGTTTTCGCCGCCTTCCGGAATGATTATATCAGCATACTTTTTTGTCGGTTCAATAAACTGATTATGCATCGGACGCACAACGTTTACGTATTGCTCGACGACTGAATCTACCGTACGTCCACGGTCGTGAATATCACGTAAAATACGACGAATAATGCGAATATCAGAATCCGTATCAACAAACAGCTTGATATCCATGAGATCTCGCAATCGTTCATCTTCCAACACTAAGATTCCTTCAAGAATGATGACGTCTTGTGAATCCACAGTCACTTTTTCAGTAGAACGTGTATGCAATGTGTAATCATACGTGGGCTTTTCGATTGCCTGTCTGTTAATCAGCTGATGAATATGTTGGATCAGAAGGTCGGTATCGAATGCTAATGGATGATCATAATTCGTTGTTAATCTTTCTTCAAATACTAGATGTGATTGGTCTTTATAATAATCGTCTTGTTCAATGACGACGACTGAATGACCTTGGAATACTTCATGTATCTTCTTTGTGACACTTGTCTTACCGGAGCCAGAGCCACCGGTAATACCAATCACGACAGGTTTTTTCTTCACAGTGATTCCCCTTTTGTGGCCTACTGTTTACTACTTTTTCACAGCGATTAAAATGCCATCTCCTATTGGAACTAGAGACGTGTCATAGTGATCGTTCTGCATCGCCCAGCTCGTGAATTGTTGCAAATTACGTATCATGGTGCGGTTGCGTTTTGGTATGTCTGCATCTTCCAACAGCACCATACCATGCATGAACATATTATCACAATAGATTACACCTGCAAGACCGACGAGCGGGCTATATTTGTCGAAAAACTTTCGATATTGCCCTTTTGCTGCGTCGATGAACAGTGCATCAAATGATTCTTGTGGTAACTTGGTTTTATCTAACTCGAGCGCATCATCATGAATAATGATAATACGCTCCTGTAGTCCACTGCGCTCAATATACTCGACCGCCTTCTCATATCGCTCTGTATCGCGCTCGACTGTATAAATGACAGCGTCAGGAAAAGCTTTCGCCAATCGAATAGCCGAATAGCCGATTGCGCTTCCAATTTCTAGAATACGTTTCGGCTGCTGTATTTGTAGCAGTCCGATTAACGTATACAAGCCTGTATCATCCATGATGGGCACACGGTGCTCAGCAGCGTAGCGCTCCATCTCTAGGATGAGCGGCTCTTTTACTTCTACAAAGCGGCTAATGTACGTGTTGTAATCCGTCATATCTACTTCCCCTTTACGACGTGTTATTTATGTTGGCTGTCGATATACTTTGCTTTATTTTTCAAATGGGCTTCATATGTTTTAGCAAAATGATTCACGCCATCTTTATCTGCCAAGAAGAACAAGTAGCCTGTCTTGGAAGGTTCTACAGTTGCTTGGAGAGAAGCAGTTCCGGCATTCGAAATAGGCCCTGGCGGTAACCCTTTATTTTTGTACGTATTATAGACATTATCTACTTTCAAATCTTCATTCATGACGCGGGCTTTATGTTCTCCTAATGCATATAAAACCGTCGGATCTGTTTGCAGCGGCATACCCTGTTCAATACGATTATTGAAGACACTCGCAATGGTTTCACGATCTGCTTGTCCCGTTGCTTCTTTTTCTAGCAAAGAGGCAAATGTTAGCATTTTATGAACAGAACGATTTTTGCCTTCCTCCGCCCAATACGCTTTATACGGTATGACGTTTTGCACAGTGGCATCCACCATCGTATCAACCACTTCTTTGACAGTAGGCTTTTCCTCGTAGAACGGATACGTAGCTGGGAATAAATAACCTTCCAGTGCATAGCGTATATTCTCATTGAGAACTTCCTTTGTTATAACATCTGGATACTTGGCCATATATTCTTGAATGACTTGTTCATTCGTCACATACTCCATAAACTGCTCTTTGGTAATCGTTGTTTTTTTGCTTGTTCTATCTGCAATTTGATCAATCGTTAATCCCTCTGGAATCGTTAATGTAAATACTGGTGTGCGATAGACTACACCTGTTTTCAGACTCTTAATCAATTCATCTGGCGTCATGGACTGTGTTAATCCATACGTGCCAGCCTGGAAATCTGCTTCATTGTTTACTTTTGCATAGTATTTGAATACCCGCGCATTTTTAATGATACCCGACTCTTCCAGTTTTTCTGAAATTACATCCAAACCTGAACCGATCGGAATTTCTACTTCTACGATCTTTTCCGAATCCGGATCAACAGGCTCCAAGGCACTTTTTATGTATGTATAGACTGAAAATCCTCCAACTATCCCTACAACCAATACGACTGCCACAATCCAAAGCACTATTTTTCTGACGGTTCTCACTTCTTCCTTCTGTTCTAACATACGTTCAAACATGACTTCTTTTTTTCTTTGGGGCTCTTTTCCCACAAGCCTCACCTCTTCTTTCGCAATAGATAATTCCATTAAAAAGACGGAACGGTCAGCACCATTCCGCCCGTCACATGAGATTATCGCTTACTCTTCTTCTTCATCAAGGAATGTGTTCAATACTTCTTCGATCATATCCCATTCTTCATCGGATTCGATTTCAAGTAGTGCTCCGCCATCTTCTCCCTCTTCAGTCGGGATAAATGCGGATGCATGAATTTCCACTTCCTCGTCATCATCTGTCTCTTCGCCATCCAAAATGTGGTAAAGTACATACGATCTTTCATATTCTTTTGAATCAAATGTTAAAATCACTTCACATACGTGCTCTTCGCCGTTCTCATCTACTATTGTCATTGTTTCTTGTCCGTGTTCCATTGTTTAATCACCTCTAGTTTTTTTGTGAATCCAAATAACCTTGTAAAATCATGACAGCTGCCATTTTATCAATGACCGATTTACGCTTTTTACGGCTGACATCCGCTTCAATCAAAACGCGTTCAGCAGCCATGGTAGTTAATCGTTCATCCCACAAAATGACAGGCAAACCGAACTTCTCGCGTAACTTCTCAGCGTACTGTTCAGATGCTTCTCCACGGGGCCCTATTGTATTATTCATATTCTTAGGATACCCGACGACAAACTCCGTCACTTCGTATTCTTCTGTCAATTGTTTGACTCGTTTCATCCCGAGGGAACCTACCGCTTCATCAATTTTGATGGTTTCGATTCCTTGGGCTGTCCAACCGAGACTATCGCTTATCGCAATGCCAACGGTTTTTGTGCCAACGTCCAATCCCATAGTTCTCATTCTGCTTTACCTCTGTTTTCTCGGATATAGAACTTAACCAATTCCTCTAGAATTTCGTCTCGTTCCAGTTTCCTTATCAAACTACGAGCGTCTTCGTGGCGCGGAATATAGGCTGGATCTCCAGATAGTAAATAGCCAACCATCTGGTTAATTGGATTATAACCTTTTTCTTCTAATGATTTGTAAACGTGGAGCATGACTGTTTTGACTTCTTCCTCCATCGATTCTTCAGGAAAGTTAAACTTCATCGTTTCATCGGACGAATTCATACTCGACACCCCGCTTTCCGATTTCCATTTATGTGTATAACGATCTACCGTCATAATATATATAGTAAATAGATTTGTGGATTAACCACCGTTCGTATTCATTCCAGTTCAATCATCGGGGTAGACACTTTAGCCACCCCAATGAAATGTAACTAGTAACATGTATCTATATTTTATGATGAATCGCTCTTCAAAATGGTTAAACAGATTTTACATAATCATACACGGATTGAAGCGCATCATCAAGTTTTGACGCATCTTTCGCCCCTGCCATTGCCATATCCGGACGCCCGCCACCTTTTCCGCCACAAAGTGACGCAACATGGTTGACGATTTTACCCGCGTGGTAGTTTCCGCCTTTTAGATCATCCGTAACGCCAGCCGCTAGCATCACTTTCCCGTCCGTAACTGTACCCAGTACAATGACGCCTTTGGAAGTTTTTTGTTTCATTTCATCGATCAATTGACGTAAACCGTTATTGTCTTTCACTTCTACATTTGCAGAAATAACTGTGACGTCTTCGATCTGCTGAGCTGTTTCCATAATACTAGCTAATTGACTGTTGCCCATTTTCGCTTGCAATGATTCATTTTCCCGTTGAAGTTCTTTAAAGTCAGCGAGAATCGATTCGACTTTTGTGACAACTGTTTTCGGGGTAGCTTTTGCCGTTGATGCTACTTGATCGATGACAGCTTGATCTTCTTTAAATGAACGGAATGCTTGTCCACCCGTGAAGGCTTCAATACGGCGTGTTCCCGCTCCAATGCCGCTTTCAGAAACGATTTTGAATACGTTGATGTCAGATGTGTTGACAACGTGACATCCTCCACACAGCTCGACAGAGTAATCACCGACTTTGACCACGCGAACGATATCGCCGTATTTTTCACCGAACAATGCCATCGCACCCATTTCTTTTGCTTCTGCAATTGGTGAAATGATGGTATTGACGGGAATACCTGCCCAAACTTGTTCATTGACCTGGAATTCAATGCGCTCAAGTTCTTCTTTCGTGACTTGTCCAAAATGAGAGAAGTCAAAGCGAAGACGATCTGGACCAACATATGAACCTGCTTGATTGACATGTTCACCTAAAACATCTTTCAATGCGCGGTGCAATAAGTGTGTAGCCGTGTGATTTTTGACCGTCAGATTGCGTGAGAACTCGTCCACTTTTGTATGAACTGATACACCTTCATTCAATTCGCCTGAACTGATGAAGACTGTGTGCAAGTTCTGTCCATTAGGCGCTTTTTTTACGTCGCGAACTTCCGCTGTGAATGATTCATTTGAGATCGTTCCTTTATCAGCTACTTGACCGCCACTTTCTGCATAGAACGGAGTCCGATCCAAAATGATTTGTACCGTTTCCCCTTCAGATGCATGTGTAATGCGTTGACCATCTTGAACCAGAACACTGACGATCGCAGTGGTTTCTAGTTGACCATAGCCAATGAATTCACTTGCTTCATGCACTTCACCGAGAACACCTGATTGAATATGCATGGAGTCTGATGTAGCACGCGCAGCACGTGCACGGTTTCGTTGTGCAGCCATTTCTTCGTCAAATCCGATACGGTCAACTGCTACATCTTCCTCAAGGGCAAATTCCTCCGTTAATTCAAACGGGAAACCATATGTGTCATAAAGCTTGAACGCATCACTGCCTGAGACGATTGGCAAGCCTGAAGCTTTGGCCTTCTCAATGATCGTCGATAGGATCGCCATACCGTCATGCAATGTTTCGTGGAAACGGTCTTCTTCGTTTTTCACGACTTTCATAATGAACGCTTGTTTATCGTGGACTTCAGGATAGAAGTCTTTCATGATATCCCCAACAATAGGCACCAGCATGTACATAAATGGCTTATCAATACCTAATTGTTTTGCAAAACGAACGGCTCTTCTTAATAGACGACGCAGAACATAGCCACGGCCTTCATTGGAAGGAAGTGCTCCGTCCCCAATAGCGAATGCTACAGTGCGGATATGATCTGAAATCACCTTAAACGCCGTGTCTGCTTGCGTAGTTTGGCCGTATTTTCTGCCTGATACATTTTCTACAGCTTCAATGATTGGTAAAAACAAGTCCGTATCGAAGTTTGTAGGCACGTCCTGGATCACAGATGCCATGCGCTCAAGACCCATTCCTGTATCAATGTTTTTCTTTGGAAGCGGTGTGTATGTGTTATCAGGATTATGATTGAACTCAGAGAATACTAAGTTCCAAATTTCCAAATAACGTTCGTTTTCTCCACCTGGATACAATTCAGGATCGGAGAAGTCGTCACCGTAACTTGGTCCGCGATCGTAGAAGATTTCGGAGTTTGGACCACTTGGGCCTTCACCGATATCCCAGAAGTTTCCTTCAAGTCGAATGATACGCTCTACTGGAATACCAATCTGATCTTTCCAAATGGTGTACGCTTCTTCATCTTCCGGATGAATAGTAATGGACAGGCGTTCTGGATCAAAGCCGATCCATTGTTCATTTGTCAGAAAGTCCCACGCACGAATAATTGCTTCTTCTTTGAAATAATCACCAATAGAAAAGTTGCCAAGCATTTCAAAGAACGTATGATGACGCGCTGTATAGCCGACATTTTCAATATCGTTTGTGCGGATTGATTTTTGTGCATTCGCAATCCGCGGGTTTTCAGGAATCACTCGTCCATCAAAATATTTCTTCAATGTAGCGACTCCACTGTTGATCCATAATAGTGATGCATCATCAACTGGCACTAATGCAGCTGATGGTTCTACAGTATGCCCATGCTCTTTAAAATAGTCTAAAAACATTTGGCGAATTTCGGATGCCGTAAGTTTTCTCATCGTTTTGCTCCTCCTAAAATTAAAAAAACTCCACCCCTTGTATAAAGGGGCGAAGGTTTCATTGATCGCGGTACCACCCTAATTACCGCATGACGCGGTATCTCGAGTTGCCTTAACGCGGCAAGACGGCAGGGATTAGCCTGCAACTTCGGAATAGCGTTCGCTGTAGATCTGAGAGAGCTTTTTCAGCCAAGAAGCTCTTTTCTATGACACAGAATAAACAGGTACTTGTTCCTTCAACGTTTTTGATTATTTCTAAACGAATTATAGGAAAGTTCTCTCGCTTTGTCAATCAGTCACTTCAAGAAAGTCAAATGGCGACACATTGTTCATGCCAATGAGCGGGTCGATGCCAGTAAAATTGTCCATTGTTAGCTTTGCTTGCGATGAATCTTGCGGTTCAACTGTCACTTTCGTAGGTGTTGCATCGAGAACAATGGTTTCCTCGCGTGGTGTTGTCTGATTTTCTTGTGTTTCACCCGAAATACGTTCTTTTAGCGTCGTCTGCCGTTCCGTTTCGTCAGTACGTGCAATACCCGCTTTAAATTCTTCCGCTTCACCGCACAGTATTAAGAAGTTCTTTGCGCGCGTAATCCCTGTGTAAAGTAAATTACGTCGCAACATTTTCCGCTGACTTCTCACGATCGGCATGACAACAATCGGAAATTCACTTCCTTGAGATTTATGGATAGAACAACAATACGCAAGTGTCAGCTGATTCAAATCACTTCGCTCGTACTGCACTTCATTGCCGTCATAGGAGACCACCATGATCGCTTTCTTGTCAGTAGTTTCTTTCGCTAACATGATCGCAACGACTTCGCCCATATCTCCGTTAAAGACATTACTTTCCGGTTGGTTGACAAGTTGCAGTACTTTATCTCCGACGCGATAGGTCGTTTCACCGAAAACCATTTCTTTTCTTCCTTCTGCAGGCGGATTCGTGACTTCTTGAATCATTTTATTCAAACCGTCTATGCCTGCTGGACCTTTATACATCGGTGCCAATACTTGAATGTCTTTAATAGAATGTCCTTTTGATGTTGCATTTTGGACAATTTGTTTGACTGCAGGCAAAATTTGATCACTCGAAGCTTTGATAAATGAACGGTCCGATGTCTTCTTTGTGACGTCCATCGTCCATTCCTTTTGCTTGATCATATGCGCCATTTCAATGATGGTCGAGCCTTCACTTTGTCGAAAAATATCCGTCAGTTCAACAACTGGAATTTTTCCTGACTGCATGAAATCACGCAACACTTGTCCAGGTCCAACGGAAGGCAGTTGATCCTGGTCTCCAACGAATAATAACTGTGCATCGTTGCGGACAGCTTTTAACAGCTGATGCATGAGCCAAGTATCTACCATGGATGTTTCATCAATGATGATGAGATTGCCATCCACTTCGCGTTCTGTCTCTTCTTCGTCGTCTTGACCCGTAAATCCGAGTAGACGATGAATCGTCATAGCAGGTAGTCCCGTCGATTCGGACATGCGTTTGGCAGCGCGTCCAGTAGGTGCTGCCAAAATGATCGGGAACGGTTCTTTTTTTCGTGCATACTCGTCGAGGTCGAGTGAGATGCCATGCAGTTCTGCATACGCCTCAACCAATCCTCTAATTACCGTTGTCTTCCCTGTCCCTGGTCCCCCCGTTAACACGAGCAGTGAAGAATGAAGGGCGCGCTCGATGGCTTCGACTTGCGTTTCAGCATATTGCACTTCCAAGCGTTCTTCAATTTCACCTATAGCTTTTCTAATTTCTGAAGCAGGAAATTGTTCAGCGACTTCATTTTCAAGAATTTTATTTACTTTAGCAGCAATACCAATTTCTGAAAAATAAAGAGATGGTAAGTAGAGACGTTGCATTTCAGCAGACAATGCGCCTTCTTCGACTAGTTCAATCACTGCTTGGGTAATCGATTCGTAGGAAATTATATGCGCCTGACTCGATTCAAGCAACTGCTTCGCTTGTGGTAAGATCACCTCAGACTCTACGTAGACATGTCCTGCTGACTGTACTTCACTATGTACACTGTAATAAACTGCTGCCTTAATACGCGCAGGATGATCCCCGACGAGCCCCAGTTGCTTCGCTAGATCGTCTGCACGTTGAAAACCGATTCCTTCGATTTCCTGAATTAAACGGTATGGATTTTCTGTCAGAATCGTGATGGCATCATCTTGATACGCTTGATAGATCCGCATGGCCACTTGTGGACCGAAGCCCCATTCATTCAGTTGCACCATCGTCCGTTCAAGACCTAGATTCTCCTGCAACACGGAAACGAGCGTATCTTTCCGCTCGTCACTTAAACGCGGGATTTGATCAAGGACACTGCGGTCTTCAAGAACTTTCTGAATGACGTTGTTGCCAAGTGTCTTGACAATATCACTAGCTGTTTTCTTCCCAATTCCAGGAAATAAATCACCGGAAAGGTAATGAATCAAACCCGCCTCTGTTGCAGGTAACTCTTTCGAGAACGTCTGCACATCGAACTGCTGTCCATGTACCGGATGGGTAACAAGTCGACCCGTAAATTTATACTCTTCTTCCGCAACTAAAGGAGGGAATGACCCTTTGATCACTATTTCACTGTCGCGGTAGTCGGTATTGGTGGATGTGACTTTCAACTTGACGATGGAAAATAGATTCGTCGTATTATGAAAAATTGTCACGACCGGCCTACCGATTAAATATTGTCCGTTTTCACTCATCGCTAGGTCTCCCTCCTTTTCACCTACTGTATTACTCGCCCTGTTCCCCAAGCTTGATCATATCGAATAAATAACGCGCCTGGGTATGGTCAGGTTCCGCAGTGAAGGCTTGCTCTAAGTGTGATAGTGCACTTGTTTTGTCTTCTGTAGAAACGGCATATAAAACGCCCAAATTATAATGGCTATCCGCATGATCAGGAGCCACTGCCAAAATGGATTCGAATACGGGCTTAGCTTCTTTAAATAATTCGAGCTTAGCTAGTAAAATCCCATACGACAATGCCACTTCCTGATCGTCAGGATTTAATTCAACGGCACGTTGCAAATAAGGCAATGCTAATC
The DNA here is from genome assembly GCF_002743255.1 of Sporosarcina sp. P2. GTDB lineage: Bacteria > Bacillota > Bacilli > Bacillales_A > Planococcaceae > Sporosarcina. The sequence goes on along the minus strand of NZ_PDYY01000009.1, from coordinate 124,118 downwards.
GGTCATTACCTGTTTGTTCTATACTTTTACCTAGCATGAAATAGGCATCGGCAGAATCCAATCCTGTATTGATGGCTTTTTCATATAATTTTGCTGCTTCTTCAAAGCGCTCTTGATTGTAATACAGATTCGCCAGTCCATAAAAAGCGGTTCCTGCATTTTCATCAAGCGTCAACGCTTTTTGGAAAAATGGTTCCGCCTGCTCGGCGTCTCCAAGCGATGCAAAAATGTTTCCAATATTGATATAGCCCGTAGGCTCTTCCGGATTTTCTTCTACTGCTTTCATGAAAAGCTCAATCGCTTTTTCATAATTGCCTTCTTGCATTTCTTTAATCGCATCTTGATGTATCGACATGCTGTTGCCTCCTTATCCGACGTACGTCAGTTTCTTGCCATCTTTATATACTTCATTGATTGTCCCGCCACCTAGGCACTCATCACCGTCATACAACACGACAGCTTGTCCTGGCGTGACTGCGCGAACTGGTTCATCGAACGTGACGATCGCTTCATCACCAACTAACTGCACAGTAACTTTCGTATCCGGCTGACGATAACGGAATTTAGCTGTACACGTGAATGTCTCCGGTAATTCTTTCGGTGTACAAATATTCATATCCGTTGCTTGTAAACTAGTTGAGAATAATGTGTCGTGATAGAAGCCTTGTTCAACTAGCAACACATTGCGTTCCAAGTCTTTACCAACCGCAAACCAAGGTTCTCCAGCTCCACCAATACCTAGACCGTGACGCTGTCCAATTGTGTGATACATGAGTCCGTCATGCGTGCCCATCTTCACTCCCGCCATTGTCTGCATCTCGCCTGGACGTGCAGGTAAGTACTCCCCAAGAAACTCCTTGAAATTGCGTTCACCAATGAAGCAAATGCCAGTTGAATCTTTTTTCTTCGCAGTTGCGAGACCTGCTTGTTCTGCGATTTCACGGACTTCACTTTTCTCCATATGACCTAGAGGAAATAGTACTTGCTGAAGTTGTTCTTGTGTTAATTGATTTAAGAAGTAGGTTTGATCTTTATTATTGTCTACACCACGGAGCATCGCTACACCGTTTTCGCGTTCTACGACTTGTGCATAATGTCCAGTCGCCAAATAATCGGCACCTAGACTTTTTGCGTGTTCGAGGAATGCTTTGAATTTTATTTCTTTATTACACATTACATCAGGATTTGGTGTGCGGCCTTTTTTATATTCATCAAGAAAATACGTGAATACTTTATCCCAATATTGTTTTTCAAAATTAACAGAGTAATACGGAATGCCGATCTGATCACAGACACTGCGTACATCTTCGAAATCTTCTGTCGCGGTACAATGTCCCGATTCGTCCGTGTCATCCCAGTTTTTCATGAAGATTCCAATCACTTCATAACCTTGTTGTTTTAAGAGTAATGCCGCAACCGAAGAGTCCACTCCGCCTGACATTCCAATGACTACACGTGTATCGGCAGGTGCTTTTTTCGTTGTCATATTGTTCATCCTTTACTTAATTCATTTCACTAGTCGTTTGACTACACTTGCGATTCGATTTGCTGCTTCTTCTATAATGGCCTCATCCAAGTCATAGCCGAAACTAATGCGGATTGAGTTCCTAGCTTTATCTGATTCTGTACCAAACATAGCTGTTACGACATGTGACGGTTCAAATGACCCTGCAGTACAAGCTGAACCGCTTGATACAGCTATGCCTTCTAAATCCAAGCTCATCAAAAATGTTTCCACATCGGTGCCTGGAAACGATACATGATAAATATGCGGTAAAGATGCTACTGCTTGGGGAATGGTCGGTCGGAAATCGATTTGGTGTTTCTCAAAGACTGCCGCCATTTTTTGTTTAAACGTAGAATAGTTTTCTTGTTTAACTAGTTTTGATTGCTCGGCAATGGATACCGCCTCTGCAAATGCAACTGCGGCTGGTACATTTTCAGTACCTGCGCGGCGTTTCTTCTCTTGTGAACCTCCGAGTACTTGACTCGACAGCACCTTGCCATTTCGCTGATAAAGAAAGCCTATGCCTTTGGGTCCGTTCAGTTTATGTGCTGAAACTGACAATAAATCGACTTGCAACTCTTCAACATCGAGTTGGCACGTTCCGTAAGCTTGCACCGCATCTGTGTGGAATACGGACTGATGTGTCGAGAGTAGCTGACCGATCTCCGCAATTGGCTGGATCGTTCCCACTTCATTGTTTCCGTACATAATAGAGACTAAAATGGTTTCTTCTGTTAACGCGTGCTGAACTTGCTCTGCCGTAATGACCCCACTCTGGTCAGGTGATAGATAAGTCACGTTATAGCCTTGTGACTCCAGTTGTTTACACGGGTTTAACACCGCATGATGTTCGATTTCCGTTGTGATAATATGTTTGCCTTCTGTTTTCACCGACCGTACGTACCCAAAAATCGCTAAGTTATCCGCTTCTGTTCCTCCAGAAGTAAGAATGATTTCATTGGGTGACGCATTGATCGAGGATGCTAACGTTTTGCGAGCATCTTCCAGCACTTTCTTCGCGTGACGACCCAATTGATGCGTACTTGAAGGATTACCATACGTATCTTGCAACGCAGTCTTGAATCGCTCCAATACGACTGGATGCATCGGTGTCGTTGCAGCATAATCTAAATATATAGCTGGTTTCATAGCTAAACTCCTTTAAATATAGAACATGTATTCGTCGATAGTGGACGTATCTTCAAATTCAATTAAATCCTTGATCGTCGTATGATCTAATACCCCTCGGATTGCATCTCCGATTCGTTTCCATAGTTCGCGTTGCGGAATATCATCGTCATCCAATCCTTCGACTAATTGGATCGGTCCTTCAAGCAAACGGATGATGTCGCCTGCCATAATTTCAGAAGGATCTTTGGCGAGTTTATAGCCACCGTATGCCCCGCGGACACTCTTCACTATTCCGCTGTTGCGTAAAGGCGGGATGAGTTGTTCCAAATATGCTTCGGAGAGATTTTGCTCTTCTGCGATTTTACGCAAAGGCACGGGACCTTCTCCATATTTTCGTCCTAATTCTACTATTACTGTAAGCCCGTATCGGCCTTTAGTGGATATTTTCATTGGGCATCGTCCTTTACTAAAATTGCTGAAATCAGTATAGCATAATTGTATCATTGGTTCTTGCAAATGACTTCACTAATGTTTTACAGTATAATGAAAGAACAAACGTACGCTAGGAGGATATACATGCATAATGAACCTTTGGCTTTTCGTATGCGGCCCGAGACGATTGATGAAGTGATCGGACAAGACCACGTCATCGGCAACCGTACTCCCTTATATCGGATGATCAAGAACGGGCATGTCCCATCTCTTTTATTATATGGTGAACCAGGCATTGGAAAAACGTCTCTAGCCTACGCGATCGCGGGTACGTCGAAACTACCTTTCATTGCGTTGAATGCGACAGTGGCAGGCAAAAAAGATGTAGAAGATGTAGTGAAAGAAGCACGAATGACAGGTAAAGTATTGCTATTCTTAGATGAAATTCATCGTTTCAATAAATTGCAACAAGATACATTGCTTCCTCACGTAGAAAGCGGTTCGATTGTCTTGATCGGCGCGACAACGGAAAATCCATTCCACGATGTCAATCCCGCTATTCGTTCACGTTGTGGTGAAATCGTTCAATTGAAGCGATTGCAACCAACAGACTTACTCAAATTACTTGAGCGCACGTTAACAGACGAGAAAAAAGGACTTGGTAAGGAAACGATTGGCATCACGACAGAACAACTAGAGAAAATCTCAGAAGGTGTGAATGGTGATGCGCGAAAAGCGTTAACTTTCCTTGAATCATTACTGGCTGCAAGTGATGAAGAGGATGGCAAAATTATTATTGAAGATGCATTACTTGATCAATTATTAACTAGGATTAGTTTACTAGGCGACAAAAAGGGCTCACATCATTTTAATTTATTATCCGCTTTGCAAAAAAGTGTACGCGGTAGCGATGTCGATGCGGCGCTTTATTATTTGGCCCAATTACTTGAAATTGGGGATCTAACTGCCGTTACAAGACGCATACTCGTCATGAGTTATGAAGATATCGGATTGGCAGCGCCGGATGTAGGGAGCCGAGTTCTTGCGGCTACAGACGCCGCACAGCGTCTCGGCATGCCAGAAGCCCGCATTCCACTTGCCACGGCAATTATAGAAATGTGTTTAGCCTCTAAATCAAACTCCGCTTATAAAGCGATCGATGCGGCTACAAAAACCTTACATGAAAAACCAACTGGTGAAATTCCTATGCATTTACGTGACACGCACTACAGCGGATCAGCTGCACTCGGTCATGGAGGCTACGTCTACCCACATGCAACGCCAGTAGGGACATTTGGCGGTTGGACAGACCAACAATATATGCCTGACAACTTAGTAAACTCCAAGTTCTACACCCCTGTAGAAGCTGGTGAAGAAACTAGAATGGCTGCCATTCACAAACGGCTTCAGTCATTCAAAGGTAAAAAGAATCCACGTTAAAGATTTAGCTAGATATAGCAAAAAATCCACAACAACCCTCAGTAGGTCAGTGTGGATTTTTTCTATTACTTAAACATCTCCGCATCTTTCGGTGTGGAAATCGCATCGATATCATTAAAATAACTATACTTTGCATCGAGTTTCTGCTTATATCGAATATAATCCCGGCCGAAATAACTTGTGACATTCGCTGACATTTTCATGCCCGTCACAAACATCGTTTTTTCATTTACCGTTAGCTCTACATCCAGTTTCTCCACTACAGGGAATCCGCCGTGCGTATGGACAAACTTTTCTGGTTGCGGACTATTCACTGATACCACTTCCATCAACTGTCGATAATCAGCTGGGGATAGTGAAAACTGCAATGCATAGCCATAATCAATCTTTTCTATTTCTGCATCATGCAAGAAAGGTTTTAACAGCGAAAAGTCCATTACTGGCGAAACAAACGGCACCCACACACCAAGCAATTCCGTGCGTTGCTTTTCTGTTAGCTCTTGCCATTCACTTTTTTCTGTTTCAACTGTCTCTTGCATAGCTAATTGATCACCTTGGCGAAATAGTTGAATGTTTTTCGCGCCTTGTTTTGGAATTTTCCAGACGACATCCTCTGAAATTTTCAATGGATTCTGTTCAATATCCGCCTGAACTTGTACATTTTTACTTGTCCGTTTTGCAGGATCGGATGTAACGCTACTTTCGTCGTACGCGATATTGGCATGGACAGACTCCAATTCATTCATCGCTTGTTCCGCTTTTTTCAATAAATCTTCCGCACTTGACGGAGCGGAAGACGTTTTTCCGCATCCCGTCACTGTAAATAGCACCACTGCCAGGAATAGAACGATCAAACTTTTGTTCATCAGGAAACTCCCCTTCAATCAAAACTATTAACAGTGTACTTCACAGCACCGCAGTTGTCACGGAACATTCCACCTTATTTGTGAAGGAAATTAGTCTACCGGCACAACCCAGTTAAATGGATCTTCTACTTTTCCTGTCTGGATGCCTGTAATCGTCTCATAAAGTTTTAATGAAAGCTCACCGATTTCATTCTGATTGATCTCGCATTTTTCGCCCTCAAAGAACAGTTCGCCTATCGGGGAAATAACAGCGGCCGTTCCTGTCCCAAATGCTTCTTCCAACGTGCCTGCGCGATTGGCTTCCATAATTTCCTCGATGGACACTTTACGTTCTGTTACGGGAATATCCCAAGCTATCAATAACTCAATAACGGATTTGCGCGTGATGCCTTCTAAAATACTACCATTGAGGCTTGGCGTGATAATCTCTCCATTGATTTTGAAGAATACATTCATCGCACCTACTTCTTCAATATAGCGATGTTCTTTTGCATCAAGCCATAGAACTTGCGAATACCCTTCTGCTTCCGCAACTTCTTGAGCTTTCATCGCCCCAGCATAGTTACCGGCTGTTTTCGCAGAGCCTGTACCACCTACTGCGGCACGGACATACTGGGATTCAACCGCAATTTTGACAGGATTCACTCCTTCTTTATAATACGGACCTACCGGCGATAAAATGATCATTAGGCGGTACGTTTTAGAAGGGGCTACACCTAAATAAGGTTGTGTAGCGAAAATGAAAGGACGCACATAAAGTGATGTCCCTGCTCTATCGGGAATCCAATCTTTTTCAAGAGAAATCAATTCCTTTAGTGCACTTAATACGAATTTCTCATCGAACATCGGCATGCATAATCTATCACTAGAACGGTTTAGCCGTTTCATGTTTTCCTCCGGACGGAACAAGACTACTTCTTTGTCTTCATTTAAATAAGCTTTCAAACCTTCGAAAACAGTTTGTCCATAATGCAACACGATAGCGGCTGGATCCAAAAGAAACGGCTTATACTGCTCAATACGTGGATCATGCCATCCCGTTCCATCCGTATAGTCCATCACAAACATGTGATCAGTGAAAATTGTTCCGAAAGCAAGTGGATCATCCGTTGCCGGCTTGTCTTTTGGTGCGGAAGTTTCAAAATGTAAAATATGTTTTTCATTTGCCATACATAAACCCTCCTACATATTATCTGATTTGACCGGTTCCTCGAATAACAAATTTTGAAGAAGTCAATGCCTCTAATCCCATTGGACCTCTTGCGTGAAGCTTTTGTGTACTGATACCTATTTCTGCACCATATCCGAATTCAAAGCCATCCGTAAAGCGAGTGGAAGCATTAACATAAACAGCTGCCGCATCGACGCTATTCAAAAATTGCTCAGCATGTGCATCTGTCTGTGTAATAATACTTTCCGAATGCTTCGTGCTGTATGTTGCAATATGATCGAGTGCTTGCTGTACATTTTCCACGCTTTTTACGCGTAATGTCAAGTCCAGGTATTCACTTGACCAATCATTTTCTTCAACCGCAGCAATATTCGAATCAAACGCCTGAAGTTTCTCGTCACCTTGCAGTTGAACATCATAGTCTTGTAATGCGTTGATCAAATTTTTTCCGTACTGCGACAACCAGTTGGAATCGATCAGAACGGTTTCGATCGCGTTACACACCGACGGACGCTGTGTTTTGGCGTTGACTACTATATCAATCGCCATTTTCTCATCTGCGGATTCATCAATAAATACATGACAGTTCCCCGCCCCTGTTTCAATCACCGGTACCGTAGATTCACGGATAACAGTCTGGATTAACTTCGCACCGCCACGTGGAATCAAAACATCTAAATAGTCGTTGAGTGTGAACAATTCTTTTGCTGTTTCTCGACTTGTGTCTTCAATTAATTGAACAGAATCGACGGGTAATGAACTTTTTTCGAGGCCGCATTGAATAACACGCCATAGGGCCAAATTAGAATATTTTGCGGACGAGCTACCACGCAACACGACCGCATTCCCTGTTTTCAATGCCAACGATGCAGCATCTATCGTAACATTCGGACGCGCTTCATAAATCATGGCGATGACACCAATGGGCACGCGCTTCTTGACAATATGTAATCCGTTCTCCTTATTGATTTCCTCTAGCGTTTCTCCAATTGGATCTTGTAAATTAATCAGTAGACGAACACCTTCCGCCATAGCTTCAATGCGTTCAGGCGTCAATAAAATACGATCGAGAACAGCTGCGTCAATTCCTTTTTCGCGACCTTCTTCAATATCTTTTTTATTCTCAGCGAGCAATTGATCCTGTTCTTTCATTAATTGATCAGCAATTAACTGCAATGCATCGTTTTTCTCTTCTGTCGTTGCTACGTTTAGCACAATACTTGCTTCTTTTGCCGCCTTGCCTTTATCTCTAATCTCACTCATACTATTTTCTCTCCTTTGATTATACTTGTACCCAGCGGTCCCGGTGAATGACTTCTAGCATCGGCTTGGATTCTTCCAGTTTATCCTTATCGGATATCGTTTGCTTTAATTGCTCAGACGAATAGGTGACTTCACCTTTACCGATCAAACCATCTAAACCAAACACTTCCACCACTTCTCCAATACCAAAATTCCCCTGTACTTTAAAGACACCTGCTGGTAATAAACTGCGTCCGTTATGCATAATGGCTTCTTCAGCCCCTTTATCCACGTACAGACGTCCAGTTGATTCGGAATGAAGGGCAATCCATTGGCGGTTCGTATTAATCGTATTGGCAACAGGACTGGAAATATATGTGCCGTCTCCATGACCTTTTAAAATATCCAACAATTTTGATGGACCGCGTCCTGTTCCAATGAAGACCGGAACTGCCAACGTGTGGGCAGTTTTTGCAGCTAGTATCTTCGAACGCATGCCTCCTGTCCCAACTTTCGAGCCGACATCGTCAGCGCCACCCAGTAATTCATCCGTGATTTCATCCAATTTAGTCAATCGTACAGCGTCTGGATCTGTTCGTGGATTACTTGTGTAGATCCCGTTGACATCGGTTAAGATAATCAACTGATCCGCATGTAGAAAACCACTGACCAATGCGGATAGCATATCATTATCACCAAACGTTAACTCGTCAATGGATACTGTATCATTTTCGTTAATGATCGGCATAATGCCACGATCAAGTAATTCAGACATCGCTGCAAATGCGTTGCGGTATCGATCGCGATCGGCAAAGTCATGACGCGTCAATAAGATCTGAGCTGGAATGACTTTATGTGCGCTAAACCTCTCAATATAGGACTGTATCAATAAGCTCTGCCCTACTGCTGCTGCGGCTTGTTTACCTTTTATGGTCTGTGGACGGGTAGGATAACCGAGACGAGCAAAGCCTGCCGCCACCGCTCCTGAAGAGACAACAATGACTTCATGTCCAACGTTTTTTAGCATCGCCAAGGCATCGACATGATCATTGAATTTTACCTGATCGATTTCTCCATTATCATTCGTTAACGAGCTGCTACCGATTTTCACAACTATTCGTTGTCTTTTCATATGAATTCGCCTTCCATTTCTCCATATCATCTATATTTATAAAATAAAAAAGCCCAATCGTCCCGATATAATCAGGACGAAAGGACGTAACTTCCGCGGTGCCACCATCATTGGACTCGTCTTCACGAATCCCACTTTCCTTTTAACGCCAAGGTCCGCGCCTGTTTTTTACAGGACTCAAAAGGCAGGTTCGACAAGGCATTGCGACGGAAACTTCCAGCCGATGGATTCCGCTCTCTAACACATGCTATTTATCTACTGGTCCTTCTTCAACATTCACTATCATTTTCCCAATCATACAATATTCAGAGTAATTGTCAAGCGCTGCTACGTTAGTTTCGTTGCAACATACGGTTAAGCGCATCAATCGCTTCAGCGGAAGTCACTGCATCCACTTTGATGATATTTTGCTCTGCGCCTTCCATGATACTTTCCAAACTCCATAGTAAATGGGGTAAATCGATACGGTTCATTGTCAAACAAGGACACATTAAAGGGTTTAAGGAAATGATATCTTGCTCAGGATGATTTTCCGTCAGGCGATTGACCAAATTCATTTCCGTGCCAATCGCCCATTTCGTACCAGGAGCCGCGGCTTCAATTTGATCAATAATATACTTCGTAGAACCAGCGTCATCAGACTTCATCACGACTTCATGTGAACATTCCGGGTGGACGATAATACGCCGATCAGAATCATTTTCACGTAACTGACGAATGTTTTCTACCGTGAAGTTCTCGTGAACCGAGCAATGCCCTTTCCATAATATCACTTGACACTCTTCGTTTTGTCCATCGTATTCGAGAGTATCCGTTATGGGATTCCATACGGCCATATGATCAAGAGGCACACCGAGCCCATACGCTGTATTGCGTCCTAAATGCTGATCAGGTAAGAATAAAATTCGTTTTTTCTGAGTGAATGCCCATTGAACGATTTCTTTCGCATTTGACGAAGTCACTGTCGCGCCACCATTACGGCCGACGAACGCTTTAATTGCTGCCGTTGAATTGACATACGTCAATGGCAGAATCGTATCACCAAAACGCGCTTGCAAGTCCTTCCATGCGCGTTCCGTTTGGAAAATGTCCGCCATATCAGCCATCGAACAACCGGCACGCATATCAGGCAAATAGACTTTTTGATTTTCCGTTGTTAGAATGTCCGCCGTTTCCGCCATGAAGTGCACACCGCAAAACACAATATGTTCCGCTTTATCGTTCGCTGCGCAAATTTGTGCTAATTGCAAAGAATCTCCCGTAGCATCCGCAAATTGAATGACTTCATTTTTCTGGTAGTGGTGGCCAGGAATAAATAATTTGTTTCCCAATTTTTGTTTAATGGCCCGAATTTTTTCTTCCATTTCACTCACCGTATACTGTTTATATTGTTCAGGCAACATAGCGTTTGCCTGTTCTTTTAGAAGTTCCATCATCGACATATTCTTCCATCCTCCTGCGTTGTAAGTTGTATAGTTGCACTAATGTCAGCTGCAATTACGGAATGTGTCAGTGCGCCAACCGATATGTAATCAATTCCCGTCTCACCATACGAAGCGATGGTGTCTTCTGTAATCATGCCGGAAGCTTCGGTTATGATATCCGGGGGGACTAATGGCAACCAGTCCGTAATTTGTTGTGGCGTTCGGTTATCAAACATAATAATATCCACGTTTGCCTCTATAGCTTCTTGGAGTTGCGCTAGTGATTCAATTTCTACTTCTATTTTCACCGTATGACCTAATCGTGTTCTCAGGTTTTGCACGGCATTCGTAATAGAACCTGCATATGCCAAGTGATTATCTTTTAGCATCACCGCGTCATATAAACCGTTGCGGTGATTAAATCCACCGCCTGTACGAACTGCATATTTATCTAGCATGCGGAGTCCGGGTGCTGTCTTGCGTGTATCACAAACTCTTGTATTTGTTCCCGACAATAAAGCGGTTAGGTCAGCAGTTTTCGTTGCAATCGCAGTCATTCGCTGGATACAATTCAGTATCACTCGTTCCGCGGTCAATAGACTTCTAACAGGCCCTTTTACAGTTGCGAGTATTTGCTTGTCCGTTATTCTTTCACCATCTTCTACGAGACACGTGACTTCTATAGTAGGATTCATTACTTGAAAACCTGCCGTGATGACATCTACCCCGCAAAATACTCCTGGAGTTTTAGAGATGATTTGCATTTCACCTATCGCATCTGCGGGAAATAATGAATTAGCCGACAAATCACCATCTCCCACGTCTTCTATGAAAAACTGTTCAAGCATTGAGACCAATTTGATTCTATTCATCTGTATTCCTACGACCCTTCTCTATACGTAGTGTCTTTACATCTATCTTTACATATATACAGTTGTATGACAAGATGAATATATTATTTTTTGCAGGAGGTCATTCATTTGCATTACTTTGATTACGCTGCCACAACACCTCTCCGTGAGGAAGCTGCCTCAGTCTATATATCAGTCTCTCAACAACAATTTGGTAATACGACGAGCCTGCACGACGCAGGAGGGGCAGCGCAAAACATCTTGACCCATAGCAGACAACACCTATCTGCACTTCTCGGTGTACGTCCTGAAGGGATATACTTCACTTCGAGCGGTACGGAAAGTAACACGCTCGCACTACTATCTTTAGCTGAGTCTGCAAAGAAAAAAGGACAGCATATTATTCTTTCTGCGGCGGAACACCCTTCTTTGCATTCAGCTGCTGCGTACCTTGAAGGGCAAGACTTCCATATCACCATGATCCCTTTTACAACGAAAGGTATCATCGATTTACAAGCACTTGAAAATGCCATTACTGAACAAACGACTGTTGTATCTGTGCAACACTGCAATCCGGAAATCGGTACCATTCAACCGATCCAATCTATATCTGAATTAGTAAAACCTAAAGGGATTTATTTGCATAGTGACTGTGTACAATCATTCGGTAAATTATCTGTGCGTGATATCTCTCCATATGTAGACAGCTTGTCCATATCAAGCCATAAAGTGCATGGTCCAAAAGGGGTTGGCGCAGTCTATATCGATCCAAGTATACGTGCAGTTCCGCTATTTCCAGGTGCTACACAAGAGAAAGGATTCAGAGGTGGAACGGTGAATGTACCAGGAATTGCTGCATTCGTTACGGCAGCTGAGTTGGCAAATCCCAATGAAGTAAAGTACGCTACATTACGCACTCTCTTTATGGATATACTTTCCACCCGGCAAGATTTATTCACTTTCTATGGCAGTCTAAAGACATTTGAACAACTTCCGCAAATTATTGGTCTATGCGCCAAACATTCAGAAGGACAGCTCATTATGTTAGAATTAAATAGAAGAGGATTTGCGGTGTCAACAGGCAGTGCGTGCCAGGTCGGTCAGCAACAGTCATCTATGACGATGAGCGCGATGAATATACCCGCCCACTCAGCGAAAGGATTCATTCGGATTTCATTTGGCGAGACATCAACGAGTGAAAACGTCACTCAACTGGCAAACGCGTTACTTGAAGTCGCGGTATTACCACATACAGCACAAACCCCAATAGATATTTTATAGATAGAAGGTGAGAAATTTGCGAACAAAAGCAAAAGTGGCAGGAGAACAACGTCGAAATTTGATTCTCCAAACGTTAAAAGAAGCTAATCATCCCGTTACGGGTGCAGAACTAGGTGACTTAACAAAGGTTAGCAGACAAGTAATCGTCAGCGATATTAATTTATTGAAAGCAAAAGACGAACCCATCATGGCGACAAATCAAGGATACTTATACACGCAGTCAACTAAAAAAGTAAAAGACATGGAGAAAATCATCGTCTGTAAACATTCTCCTGAACAAACTGAAGAAGAGTTGCATATTTTAGTCGACCACGGCGTAACCGTAAGAGATGTGCGAGTTGAACATCCTGTGTATGGCGATGTACGCGCATCGATCATGGTATCGAACCGGCAAGAAGTCAAGACGTTCATCGAACAGATCCAGCAAGCACAAGCGCCTTATCTATTGAATTTGGATGATAGCGGGATTCATTTACACGCTATTTCCGCTCCACGAATAGAACAGCTACGCGATGCAGAAGAAGCATTAAAAAAAGCGGGATTCCTAATAGAATAGGAATTCCGCTTTTCTATGGAAATAACCAAATACCGAATAGAGGGCCTGCGAACGCGCCGATAATTGCTGACAACGTCATGGCAACTGAACTCATGGATGACGTTTGTTCACCGTACTCTAGTGATTTAGACGTTCCAATTGCGTGTGCACCCACACCAAGACCGATGCCCTGACCAATCGCTGTGTCAATCTTGAACCAGCGATTGATCCAAGGACCCATGAGGATTCCAGCGAGGCCGGCGATAATGACGAATACGGTCGCTAGTGAAGGAATACCACCGAGTTCTGCTGCTATTTGCATGGCAATTGGGGAAGTAATGGATTTTGGTAAAATACTCGCTAGAAGTTCAGTCGAAAATCCGACCCATCTTGCTGCTAGGACGCCTGTCAACATTCCAACAATACCACCCACAACGACTCCACCAAAGATAGGCAACACATTCATTTTAATGACATCCCGTTGTTTATAGAGTGGAATACAAAGAGAGACAATGGCAGGGCCAAGCAACGCGTCAATCCATTTACCACCTACCATATACGTTTCATAAGACGCGTCGAATAACGATAACAATACAATGACTGCGATATTTGTTGTCAGGATGGGTACTAAAAACGGCGAACGTAACCTTACATAAACAGCATTCATCACAAAATAAAGAATAACCGTTAATAGGATCATCGTGAAGGCAAGTACAACTGTATTCATGAAAGAGTCCCCTCCTCTTTCACATTGTGCTTGGCCATAAATTGGCTGACCAAACTGGCTACGACCATCGTAATAAATGTACTACCGATTGTGATCAAGATCAGTAGACTTCCTTTCCCTGCGAACACATGACCATAATCCATCACGCCAACCGTTGCGGGGATCAGATACAGTGGCAAAGTCGATAGAAATACATATGCACCTTTTTCCACCCAGCGAAGTGGAATGATTTTGATCGATAACAGTCCCCATAACACTAGCAAACCGATAATACTACCTGGCAACGGAATGGAGAGTTTTGCGTGTAAAAATTTCCCTGTTAGAAAGAGTATGTATAAAAATCCTACTTGCAAAAGCGTGATGACAATTTTCACTCCAACACTTCCTTACCTAATTCATAAGTATAGTAAAAATGAATCCTTCTTCATTATAGATACTATTCAGACAAAAACCAATACTTTCCTTGCTATTTTTGAATAGTAATCAGAGTATTCCGTCTAACATTGACACGCTTGGTCCACTCATGTATAGTGTAAGAAGCCGTATTGTGTAAGTTGTCCGTAGTAGGCTTGCACGTTACGTGTGGAGATGGATTTCTAATTGCCGAGGAGGAATTATTATGCACCAAGGTAAAGTGAAGTGGTTCAGCAGTGACAAAGGGTATGGATTTATCGAAGCAGATGATGGTGAAGATGTATTTGTGCATTTCACAGGAATTGCTACAGATGGATTTAAAACACTGGCTGAAGGTCAAACAGTTTCTTTTGAAGTAATTGAAGGAAATCGTGGTCCACAGGCGGCTAACGTATCGACTCTTGAGGATGAAGTGTAACCTCATCTCGACATAGACAGCTGAATTTATAACATAAACAAAGCATCCACGCAGTTGCGGGATGCTTTTTCATTATTTATTTGGAGGCAGTACTGATCTTGTTAATTTCTCTCCCAAGGAATTGTAGCTGGTCTCCTACTGTACAGTCAGAAATACAAAATTGGTGAGCGCCTGTTTTGCCGCGTTCGTTTGTAAGTTGTTTTTTGACGTAACAACCTTCACAATATATATCAAGCAATTGATTAATTTCTTTCATGACAACGACTTTATTCATTAGAAAAGAACTCCCACCTTTCTTTTATCTATTTTAAGTCGGCTGACGGGATGTTGCAAGTATTTCCACGTTTTTTACAATTCATTACCAGATTGGAGCGGAAAATCTTATGTTGGAAGTGTATATAGATGGTGCAAGCGCAGGTAATCCGGGATTGAGCGGAATTGGTGTGTATATTAAAGGAGAAGGTCAGGACGTGCGGATTAGTGAGCCGATTGAGCCGACGAATAATCATCACGCGGAGTTTCAAGCGCTTGTGAGAGGTCTTGAGGAGGCGTCAAAGCTGACAACAGGCATGGTGTCGATACGCTCGGATTCGACGGTGGTCGTGCAGTCGATGGAGAAGGAATTTGTAAAGAACGCGCAGTATGCACCTTATTTGAAAGAGGCATTGAGACTAGCAGCGACGTTTGAATTGTTCTTTATTAAGTGGATTGCCGACAGTACAAACAAGACGGCAGATATGCTTGCGCGACAAGCGATTTTGTTGCAGAAAAAGCAAAAAGGATGAGCTGGGCAAGATGTTTTGTCATCTTGTGAGAACCGTCACTAAAAGAGTGTGCTGCTAGTGCTTTATTTTTATTCGTAAAGGTCGTGCTTCATGACGACCTTTCTTGCAGGGGATTAAGTGGTTGCGACTGTTAATCTGTGCTGCAGCCGGACGTGTATCTTAGAAAGGCAGAACAACAAGTAGATGACTAAAATTAGTGGGTAAACATAAAGTGATACTCTCCCGAATTTGTCTTTTTACGCCGAACAAGGATAAAGTGGCATTGGTATGAATAATCTACCCGAAAAAAAAAGGCAAAGAAAAGCCAGTCTTATAAGTAGACTAACAAAAGAAATCATTCCTACTCTCCGGGTACTTTGCAAGAGTATGACCTCCTAATTCTCGACAAGATGATAGCCCGTTACATGTTTTTTATTCCGCATATCAACCTCATTAAACGCGGTATTCCGTGAACCTATATAACATAGCCCCCCGCTGTTTTAGCACTATACATATTCCATTGCAATGATTGAATTAGGTTCACGAATCGGTCTTCATACTTTCTATATCCAGTACCTTCCACTCTAGTCGTTTGATTCATTCCCCGAAAGCTTCGGCTTCTCGCCATTTTCCATATCGGTAATACATAAACGCGACGATACTACTAATAACAAAACTGACGCCCATCCCGAGTGCAATTCCTTTCTCACCCATGATGCCTGACAATATGTACGTAATGGGAAAACGAAGAATCCAAAAAGAAATGATGTTTAGCACAAGCACTTGGAACATTGCGCCCGCCGCACGGACAGCCCCATTTAAAACAAAATTAATGCCTAGGAACGGATAAAATAATGCAATTACCTTTAAATAGTTTTTACCAAAATCAGCGGCTTCCGGTTCCGTTATGAATAGCTTAATCCCATAATCTGCAAATAGGATGATAAGAATTGCGATTGCAAACATGATAATCAAATTATATATAAACCCGTACAACGTAATTCTATGAACCCGGTCCCATCTGCCCGCCCCGATATTTTGACCCGCCATACTATTGACCGCAGTTCCGAGTGCTTGGGCCGGCAGCATAATCAAACTATCCAATCTTTGTGCCGCCCCGTATCCCGCGACAACTGCCGGGCCGAATGATGCGACTACACTCATGATTGCCATCACACCAGCCGAAATGACGCTCATCTGTAAACCCGCAGGAATTCCCAACTTCAATATATCGAGTACTTCCCGGCACTCTGGAATATGTGGTTTTGAGAATGGTACCAGGCTTTTCCGCACTGAATAAATAGCACCAGCGGCAAATGCGATTCCCTGTGAGAATATCGTTGCATAGGCAGCGCCTTGAACTCCCCATCCAAAGACGTAAATAAATAAAGGATCAAGTACTGTGTTCAAAATAACTGCGGCTAACACAAAATAAAGCGGTGTCTTCGAATCGCCAACCGATCTGAATACGGTACCAATAAAATTATAGCCGAATAAGAAAAGGATCCCGATGAAATTAATTCGCAAATACGAAACGCCCATCGCCAACATCGCCTCGGGAGTTCCAAGTAATAGCAAGAGTGGTTCCGCTAATATAAATCCTGCAACACCTAGCACGATGGACATGCAGAAAAGCAGAACGACAAATGCATTCAAATAACGCCGAAGTCCCGACTCGCTACCTCTGCCTTTTTGCTGGGATAAAATTGTCAGTGCGGCATTGTTCAAGCCGATGACGAATGACAAAACCGTAAAAACGACTGTCCCGGAAATAGCCACAGCACCAAGTGCATCCGCACCAATCAAATTCCCTACCCACAAGCTATCGATAAATTGATAGGATGCTTGTAGTAAATTTGTTATCATAATGGGTCCTGAAAAAAGCATGAGTTGTTTTAGTGCATTTCCTTCTGTAAAATCCTGCTGCCTTACCATCCTTTTCCTCCCTGCATTTATTAAAACTCACCACTTGATCTTTTTTAATTTTTAGCGACTTATTACGGAAATGCTGTTGCTATTTTAGAGAAGAAAAAATCAATACATGTCTTTTTTGAAACTACTCCCCAAGCGACTGATACTCCGCTGCAAGACCTTTTTGAACGCCTGGTCGTTTCGCAATGCGATGAGACCATTCCAAGAGATGGGTATATTCATCCATGTTTAAAAATTCATAAGAGCCTTCATACAATTTTCCTAAAGCTAAACGTCCGTACCAAGACCATATCGCAATATCTGCAATCGTATAGGTATCACCAGCGATATAAGAACGCTGAGCTAATATTTTGTCTAGTACGTCTAATTGACGTTTCGTTTCCATAGTAAAACGATCAATTGGGTATTTCATAGGCTCTGGCGCGTAAGCAAAAAAGTGACCAAACCCTCCACCAACATAAGGACCCGACCCAATTTGCCAGAATAGCCAATTAAGCGTTTCTGTCCGTCCATGAATATCTGTGGGGATCAGCTTATTAAATTTCTCAGCCAAGTAAAGTAAAATCGACCCTGATTCAAACACTTCCACACGTGGACTTTGACTTTGATCGACTAGGGCGGGGATCTTAGAATTAGGATTGATCTTGACAAAATCTGAACCAAATTGTTCATCGGCACCAATATTAATTTTATACAAATTATAGTCTGCACCGTCAACATCCAACTCTTTTAATTCTTCCAGCATAATCGTCACTTTAATACCGTTCGGCGTTCCCAGTGAATAGAGTTGGAACGGTGCCTCTCCGACTGGTAGTTTTTGTTCAAAACGTTCACCGGCTGTCGGACGATTACCGCCACTATTCGAATTCTCTACTTCCCACTTCCACACGTTTGCTAATTCATATTTTGTCATTTCAACACGCCTCCTACTATCTATTTAGTAACTCCATCATACTAACAGTATAAAGCTATTTCCAATATTTAGTTTCTTCGTCTACGTAACAAAGAGGTTCTAGCTTTTTGTCTTCCTTTGTATAAGGTTTTCGAGTATCTTCGATGATGATATATGCCAATACTACATTATCTATTAAAAAAGCGGAAAATCTCCAAAGCCCTTCACCTAAATTTTCTATCAATTGAAATCATTTTTCAACTTCCACAACTGCAATTATATGCATGTGCTTTATTCATTCCTCATGGTCGCATCATCCTTTTCTATTTCAAAAATAAAAAAGCACCGCAAAATGCGATGCTTCCCATGTTATTTTACTATCCACACTCAACTAAACGAGCTAGACATGAATCTCTCAGCCTTTTGACGCTTTCATAAATCTAACATTTTGTTTTTCAGAATCATATAATATCCATTCTCTAAAGCCTACTACAGCACCTACGTTAACGATATTTCGAGATCCCACAACCGGCAGCTCGTCGTTCCAGCTAATCGGCACAGATTGTCCATCACTCTTGAAGCTTGATCGGTGGGTATGTCCGTGAAATACCAGGTGCACCTCTGGTAGATACTCAGCAAGCCACGCCTCTGCTTCGTTATGCGGCCATTGGTGACCATGGATGACAACTGCCGTTTCTATCTTTAGAGCTTCAGGTAAGTCGTTCAAAAAGTCCCGTATAGGCTCACTCTGCTTTGTCAACAACAGAATACGTTCTTCTTGATTGCCATAAATGGATGGAAAGGTTAACAGCTCATCGATGCCTTCCGGATATTTGATCACTTCTTCGACAGTAGGATAAGTCTGCCCATGAAGATCTTTTTTGCTGACCGTGCATTCGTACAAATCACCTGTCCCGATGATAGTTGCGTCAGGTGCTTCATCGGAAATTTGTGCCAGTACTGCCTGCAAATCTTCTTTGGATGAATGAATATCCCCCAGCAATGCAAATAGCATCGTGTATCAACCCCTTATTGCGGTTTCAATTGGTGCGTCATCTTGGGAAATCCAGTCGCTGAAACTACCAACATATAGTTTTACGTTTGGATAGTCTAGTTCTTTAAGTGCCGCGAATAAAGGGGAAGCCGTTACACCGCTGCCACAGTAGACGATGACATCGTCTTCAGGCGTGACGATCTGTTGTAATTGCTCTTTTGCGTGCTGCACATCATACTGTCCGTCTCTCTTCAATTGTTCCCAATCGAAGTTTCGCGCTGTCGGTATATGGCCCGCTTTATGATAGAGCGGCTCTTTTTCCCCACGGTAGCGAACTTCAGAGCGTGCGTCGACAAGTTGAGACGGTCGATTGCCCGCCACAACTTCTTCGACTTCACTTCTACTAGCGTATAAGTGCTTTTGCCAATCTGGTTCCACCGTCGAGCGTACAGGCGTAGCAGGATCAGATGTTACGTCTACTATTTTGCGTAATGCCGTATAACTTTCTGTTACGACATGTACATTCGTGAAACCTCCATACTGCAACATCCACCAAGCTCGTGTTGCGAATGGACCGCCACCCTCATCATAGATCAAAATCGTATCTGTACGTTCCAGTCCACTTTTACGGAATAGTTCAGTCAGTTGTTCAGCAGAAGGCAATGGATGACGTCCACCTTCTACAGAAGTCCCGGATAAGTCTTCATCTAAATCCCAATGAACCGCGCCTTTTACGTGTTCATTTTGATAATCAAGTTTCCCCTGCTTTTCATCTTGCAATGAAAAGCGCGCATCGATCCATTTTGCGTGACTTGTCTCCATATCGTGAATAGATACAAATACTTGTGTCATTGAACCAACTCCTCTTGACGGATTTGTTCATAGATTTTCTGCCATTGTTCCAGCTGCTCCGAACCATCGAGCAATGTACGCTCTGATTCAATTTGTACAAGACTTTCCTGCAACAAATGAACGCGTAATGCTTCTGCTTCGTCTTCAATCCATAAGTCTGCCCACTTTTCAATACGTTCTTTCTGATCGCCAAGATAGCTGGATGCATCTTTTTTCAATATTTCCTCCAGCTTCACTTTCAAGATATCCC
Source organism: Sporosarcina sp. P2 (assembly GCF_002743255.1). Classification (GTDB taxonomy): domain Bacteria; phylum Bacillota; class Bacilli; order Bacillales_A; family Planococcaceae; genus Sporosarcina. The sequence goes on along the minus strand of NZ_PDYY01000009.1, from coordinate 103,863 downwards.
GATCGCCACGTTCAAAGAACGACTTTTGATTTTTGAACGATTTATTCACTGCGCTGTATACCATAGGATCTTCATATGGTGTTTCAAATGACAACATCTCTTTATCATTCGGCTCGTATGGCGAAGGTACAATTGACTGATCCATATCGGCTAGTGAACGGACTTCCATACGCTGACGTTCTAGCAATTGCTTCTTCATGTATTGAAGAATACGCAAATTCGTTACTTTCAATTCCTGCGTCAAGTCAAAGCCTACCATATTGACTGTTTCCGCCAATGCGATTTTCAATGCTTTATCCGATGAGTTTTTCGCGAAAGTGGACGGACTATACCCCTCTTTGAAGAAATCACCGAAACGTAAGAATACACGTTGTAAAATATAGTAGACGAGTTCACTCAATTCATCTTGAGTGGATTTCACTAAGATCTTCCTGGCACTCTTTTCAAAACGTTCTTTTATTGCCAATTCAGCAGTCGCAAGCTCTTCCAGTCTTTCCGTTTTACGTGAACGGTTTTGGATCGTTCTGTCGATCAATGAAGCTAGACGACCGATTGTTTTCGTTGTTTCTTCTTCCAGTGCTTGCACGACTTGCGCACGTAAATCATGCTCAAGGAATGAATAAAACTTCTCTTCAAAATCGACCATTAATGCATTCGGTTGTTGTGTTAATTTGCCTTCCAGTGCCTCAAGGCTTGAAATACCATGTACCCGCGGATTGCGGATTCCAAATTTCTGCAATTCATTGGCAACGAAGCCTTTTACTTCTTCGCCTTCTTCTTCATTTGAAGCAAGGTCGATCGCATTGACGATAAAGAACATTTTATCGAGTTCGAATGCGTCTTTCACACGGCCTAGCTGGATAAGGAATTCACGATCAGCACGTGCGAATGCATGGTTATAGTATGTTACGAATAGAATCGCATCAGCATTACGAATATATTCAAACGCTACGTCGGTATGACGTGCGTTGATGGAATCTGCTCCTGGTGTATCCACCAATGTGATACCGTGGCGAGTCAATGGGCAGTCATAGAAGAAATCTATGGAATCGACGAAACAACTACGTTCTTCTTGTGCAACGAATTTCGTAAATTCTTCACGCTCTACTGTCAACGTCGTCCCTAATGCAGGCGTATAAAGAGGGTATCCTCTTTGGAATGCGCTGATGAACGACTTATGGATGTGCAAGTTCTCATCTTCAAGTGGTTGCTTCATAGCAACATCTGTTTTATTAAAGGCATCTTCCAGTGAGGAAATCGTGATACCGAGTGCACCGAATGACAACGCTACGTCTTCAGTCATCGTGGCTTCATCTTTCAAGTGAATATCCGCAGTATTATGCAAGTGGGTTTCACTTACTGGACGAATTCGGTTGATTGCAGCTGTTGTAGGGTTCGGTGATACAGGTAACACTTTTTCACCAATCAACGCGTTAGAGAATGAAGATTTCCCAGCACTGAATGCGCCAAATAATGCAACTGTGAATTCCTGTCCTTTTAGGCGGTCTGCTTTCGTCATCAAATACGATGCCGTTTCTGCAAATCCAGGTATCGCCTCGACCGATTCGGCGATATGCTGTGCATGTATGATGGCTTTTTCTGAATCGACCATTTGACGTTCTTCTTCCACTACTTCTTCCACTTTTTCAACAGTCGTTTCTTGCTCTTCTACTTTTGCTACATAATCAATTGTTTCGATTTTTTTAGGCTGTTCCCACTCCGTAACCAGTTGATCGCGGCCCATACGTGTCGGCGCAGACGGATTGGCGATTTCTTTATCGACCCACTCCATACGCTCTTGCCACTTATTCATTTCTTTTAGTGCATCTACTTTTTCTTGCAACACGGCAATCGTTTCAACAAGAGGTCCCGATTGCTCACCACCCGATTCTTTCGCGATGACGGACATCTCTTGTTTCCATTTATCGGTTTTACGTTTATACACTAAATGAATGGCACGCTTCATTTGCTCTGCATAATTCAAAATGGTTTCGCCAGTGATCACTTCTTGTACATGCAGTTGCTCATCCACTTTGTCAAACGGTAGTGTTAGATCCATATTATCAATCGCCAGTGAACGCTCATCGGTTAAGATTCCGGCTTGCTTTAATGAACTCTTCATCAACGCTTTCATATAAATTTCGATTTGTGTATGCGCCAGACCTGAAATGTTATCATCTAGCTTTTGACGACGTTTTTCGCGCTCTTCCGCTGTCTTCTTCGCACCAAATAGTAAACCTACTTTGAATTTTGGTGACTTGGCTTCCAAATGGTCTTTCAGTAATTCTCTCGTTTCAAATGGCGCCAGTCCCGCGTTCGACAATAATTCATTGCGTTCTTTCTCGAAATTCACATAGAATTCGTCACCCGAAACTAATTCCAGTCGTTTTTTCGCATCCTTCAAATCTTGATTTAACTCTTCAAACTGCCCCCACTCGGATTCGCTGAGGATTTCCGAATGATTCTCCTTCAAGTCATCCACTTGCTGTTGAAGATATTTCATATGCTCATCTTTTAATTTTAATAAAGATTGCTCGATATTTTGTTCAAAATTTTCTTCTCGGTGTTCGATCGAACCATCAACGATCGCTTTGACTTTTTCAAAATCATTATGTGGGTGATCCAGTTGTTTCAATGACGTGTAGAAAATCCCCTTTGGTTCTACCCCCCATAACTTGAACGATTCTTCGACGGACTTTTTGAACTCATCGAATGATAACTCACTGTCGCGATGCTTATCGATCTGATTAATAATTAAATAAACGTTACTATTATAGCGCATTAATTCTTTTGTGAACCGGAAGTTCATTTCAGATTGTACATGGTTGTAATCCATCGTATAGAAGACAAGATCCGCTAAGTGCAATGAAGACTCCGTCGATAGTCTATGTGCATCATCTGTCGAGTCTACGCCTGGTGTATCCATTACCGTAATTCCTTCCGGTAAATTGGATTCTGTATGGCCGATTTCAACCAATGAAACTTCAGCCCCGTCCTTACTGTACGCTTTCACACCTTCAGAGAACCCATGGCCGCTGAATTTCACAGCACTTCCATCCACACGATGGATAATAGCATAATCTTCATCCGCCTTATGCACCTTCACAATATTCGCACTTGTCGGAATAGGGCTTGACGGTAAGAGATCATCACCTGTTAATGCATTAATTGTCGAAGACTTTCCCGCTGAAAAGTGTCCAGCAAAAGCAATTGTATATTCTTTATCGATTATTTTATTAGCAAGTAATGTCGTTTTTGCTTTGCGTTCATCATCTTCATTGTTGGAAAAAATTTGTCCATATGTAGCAGATTGCTGTAAAAATTCATTGTTTGTAGACATAATCGTCGTCCTTTCAATTTTAACTCATCCAATCATACCATTAATGCGTGAAAAAATAGATAGTTACTTTATAAGTATTACTTTTTAAATAGAAGAACCAGTATACAGCTAATCTTGAAGAAATCGAATAAATAGTGAGGATGTGGCTACTTTCATAAAATTTGTCTAGTCTTTTAGATACTCCTAGTGATATGATTGCACTACCAAACTATTCGTGAAAGGGTGTTTCTTTAGATGGATACAGCAACAAATGTACAAAAAGTTCTAAATGCAACGATTGCTTCTCTCACTACTGTAGTTCCATTAAAATTCCAGGTACTATCCCCTGCCCTTATACAACAGCCGTACGAACAACGCGAAATCAGTGTTTTGATCGGTCTAATTGGAGATATTAAAGGTCGTTTAATTGTAGAGCCTACACAATCCATTATCAGTGAAATTGGTCTCGCCATGTTCGGTATGCAGCTTGAAGGGGAAATGGCTGAATCATTCACTGGAGAACTCGGGAATATGATTGCCGGAAATCTATGTACAGTATTGGAAAAAGCGGATCTGACGCTAGATATTTCACCACCTACTGTCATGACGGGGCAAACAAAATTTTATGGGTTTAAGCAAGCATTTAAAATCCCCGTAAAATTTGAAGATGGCCAAATGTTAAATTTATTGCTCACTATTGACGAAGAACGATAACTGGAAAAAGGCGTGCAGATGTCGAAACTCCGACGTCAGCACGCTTTCTTTTTTACTGTTTACGAAAATGGTACAGGCAACACACGTTCAATAACCGGCAGTAATTCTAAATTCTCTGGCTTTACAAATAAATGAATCGAACCGTAATCATCGCTCGTTCGAATCAATCGGCCAATTCCCTGTCGTAAACGCAATAACATAAATGGTAGATCTACTTCGTCAAACGGATCTTCCGCAAATTCCCTTCTAGCTTGGAATAGTGGATCATGCGGCGGGAACGGCAAGTCAAAAATGATTACACGAGTCAACGCTTCATTCGGTAAATCCAGACCTTCCCACAAATGATAGGAGAAGAATACATTCACTTTACGTTGCTGGAAATCTTTCACCAATGATGACAATGAACGCTCCCCTTCATACGTCACCATAACGCTTTGTTCAAGTGGTAATTGATCGTAGGCTTCCATCATGGATTGCTTGGAACCGAACAATACCAATGTCTGTTCCTCTTCCTCAAGCAGTTCAGAGAGACGTGTGATTTTCTCATTTGTATTCCCTTGTTCCAAATGAATTTTCATGACATTTTCATAGTCGAATGGTGATGCGATAGAAAATGATTGATAATCTACAATTCCTAAACTGTACGCTAAGTAATCAAATGATTTCTCAACTGATAAAGTAGCCGAAGAGAAGATAATCGGCATCGTTCCCGTAAATAACTTCTCTTTCAAGATGGACGTGACAAGTCTTGGCATAATTAGCAGTGTGCTTTCTTCACGACGATTTTCAAGCCAATCGACTGCGTCGTTGTCACCGGCAAATAGCTCCATTGAATAAATGTACTGCTCCAAATACTCTTCGACGATTTTTAAGTCGTATTCAGGGATCACATATAACTCGCCTTCAAAAACAAATTCTTCCAGAAGTTCATGAGATAATGCAACCGCTGTTTTTGCATACTTCATCATTTCTTCGTTCTTATCAATTGTCAGGCGCTCATTGTCATTTTGAATGGCATTACTTTTGAGCTGTTTGAAAAATAATTCATGCGTCTCGAGCAATTGCTCCATCAACTGCAATGTTTTCTCTCGGATGCCGTCCACCATAATCCGTTCAAGCAAGTTAATAATCGTTTGCTCTTGCACTTCATATGTCAATGCACGCTGAGCGGAATATTCCAGTAAATGTCCTTCATCAAAGACGACCATCGATACTTCCGGTAATAAAGGCAGTTGCCCTTGTCTAGCACGTGATTCCTTTGTCCACAAATGCTCCATATAGAAGTCATGTGAGCAAATGATCAAGTCTGCAGCTTCTCGATAATGATTACGATGAATCGTTTGCCCACAACGATTGCGAATATCACAAGCCGCACATTGCATTATCGGGTGATAATTGATCATTTCCCATTCTTCATCAGCCAAATATGGATAATCTGAACGTTCGCCATACGGATACACCGACTGTAATGAACGCTCTGCATGCACGAATTCCGGCAACTGATCTTCCACTAAATCGACAAAATCTTCGTTCGTCTTCATGCTAGTATCTTCCAGACGTTTCAGACAAATATACTGATTACGCGCTTTCGCCAAACGAACGTCTACTGTCATATTGAGTGCGGTACTCAACTTCTGAATATCGCCTTCTTCTTTGATCAATTGATCGATCAATGTTTCATCTGCGCAGGAAATCACCGCTGGTTTTCCTGTATAACGCGCATACGCAATAGCCGGTAATAAGTACGCAATCGTTTTCCCCGTACCCACTCCCGCTTCCGCAAGCAAGACGCTTTTTTCTTTCAGTGCTTTTTCTATTTGAAATGCCATATAAATTTGCTCGTCGCGACATTCGAAACCTTTTTCTGTTAAATCATCATATAACGTATCTCCGAGCCAATCGTTGAGAGATTCATAAAACGTTTGCCCTTTATCCAACTCAAATGGAATTTTTGTCTTCATACTGACTCCTCCTGAATGCAAGCGAAAGGAAGAGGGATGTACTCCTCTTCCTGCCCGTCAAATTATGAACGCTGTCCCCAGAACTGATATAAATCAGTACGGATGAAGCCGTTAAATAGTTTACGTTTTTTTGTTGCACGTTTGCCATACATCGTTTCATAGTTTTCCAGTGAAGATAAAATATATACTGACCATGACGGATACTGTTTCATAATCTCACCAAGTACTTGCGCAATATCTTCTGCTTCTTCCACTTCACCAAGTCGTTCACCATATGGCGGATTGGCGATCAAGACGCCATTTTCTCCTTCGAGCCTCAAATCACGCACATCTCGCTGTTCGAATGAAATCAAATCTGTAAATCCTGCTTCCATAGCATTACGCTGTGCTATAGAAATAATATTGTGATCAACATCAAACCCACGAATATCGAGCTCTAAATCATACTTGGCCACGTCTTCTACTTCTTCGCGAACACGATCCCACACATCCGCTTTCATCCAAGGCCATTCTTCACTTAAGAACGAACGGTTATAACCCGGCGCCAAATTTTGTCCAATCATGGCCGCTTCGATAGCAATCGTACCAGAACCACAGAATGGATCTACGAATGGACGATTCGGGCTCCACTTAGAAAGTTTAACGAGTGCAGCTGCCATCGTTTCCTTTAGTGGTGCGTCCCCTTGAGCCATACGATAGCCGCGTTTATGCAAGCCTTGGCCACTTGAGTCTATCGTCAAAGTTACGTGATCCTTCAATATAGAAACTTCTAATTTAAATAGCGGTCCTGATTCACTTAAGAATCCACTTCGTTTATACGCACTATTCAATCGTTCGACAATCGCCTTTTTCACAATCGCCTGACAGTCTGGGACACTGAATAATTTTGACTTGACCGATTTACCTGAAACAGGGAATGCCGCATCTACAGGCAAGAACTCTTCCCACGGCAAAGCTTTCGTCCGTTCGAATAACTCATCAAATGTAAAAGCTTTGAATTCGCCCACAATGATTCGTACACGATCACCTACACGTAACCACATATTCGTTCTCGCAATGGCTTCTTCGTCACCCGTAAAATAAACTTTTCCGTTCTCTGTTTGGCATTCATAGCCAAGATCTTTTATTTCAGACGCGACGATAGATTCAAGTCCCATCGCAGCAGTTGCTACTAGTTTGTATTCACTCATGTTTCAACACTCCATTCTTTGCTTCTGGTCAATATGTCCTTTCTGTCATTTGAAAGGTATATGTATTTGTACGCTTCTATAAAAAGAAAAACTCTCCCAAATCTGTAGGAGAGCTAATTGTAAGATAAATGCCATAGAGTATTCTGTAAGCCATGTTTTGTTCTTCGGTACTCAAACGGCTCGCGCCTCGTACTTGAAGTGGTAATCATCTATCTACAGACAATTGCCTGTTCCTTCCTCCATTGAATTCTTTCGGAAGAACGCCCCTACCATAATTTGGGTTTCTCACTCGTGGGGTTTACCCGTTCCACTCGACATGTTTCCATGCCGACTACGTCACTGTGGCACTTTCAGAGAATCTAGTCCATATCCGAAGACTTAGGAGTTATTCCCGCCATCAATGCAAATGCATTGCCCCGGCTTATTTTTTCACCGAGCACGAACACTACGGTCATCTCAGATCCGTGTGAGCATGGACTTTCCTCTACAACCGAAGTTGCAGCGATTACCTGAATACTCTCTATGGCACTCCTGAGTATACACCAAATCCATTCGATATACAATGAATTCGTTTAGAATGAGGTAGATTAAATAGTTTGCGTGATGTGGAGAATGAATTAGTGTAGATCTATTGCGTATTGAGCGGATACCGCATAGCTATGAGGGGATTGCAAACGACATTGAGCGGGTACGGCATGGCTTTGAGCGGATTTGAATGAAGTATGAGCGCAAAGGAGTTTACATGTATAAATTAATCACTTCTCCAAATAACAACGATAAAAGTGGTCCTTTTAGTGTAACTTCCTTAAAACAGGGAAATCATCTAGCAAGACTAGTACGTAAGGTTTGAAGGAGGACTATGATGATGAAGGATGTCAGAGATGAAATAGTTTTACGGGGACTTCGAGAAAATAATTTAAAAAATATAGATGTAAACTTGCCAAAAGAAAAAAATACGGTATTTACCGGCTTATCAGGTTCGGGAAAAAGCTCCGTTGTATTTGACACATTAGCCGCGGAAAGTAGACGGCAGATGACGTTGAATTACCCGCTGTACGTCCGAAACCAAATGCCTCGTTATGAAAGACCGCGTGCAGATTTAATGCATCATCTAAGCCCGGTTATTGTGGTGGAGCAAAAGCCTATTGGAGGAAATACACGCTCCACAGTCGGGACGTACATGGATATTCATCCATTGATCCGTCTACTGTTCTCCCGCATCGGTTCATCCGCGATCGGTTCTGCTACTGATTTCTCGAGTCAAAGTTCATTTGGCAAATGTCCAGAGTGTAACGGATTCGGTGAAGTCGTGTACCCTGATTTACATAAACTGATCGATCTGGGCCAGTCCCTGCGAGAATATGCAGTAAAGTTTAAGCCACTGTCCCCCTCTGGTTGGCAAGGAAGGTGGATGATGACAGGCGGATTATTCGATCCCGATTTGCCAATTAAAGCTTACCCGAAAGATCAGTATAATTTATTGATCTATGGACCTCCTGAAGGTGAAAGAGTGTTTGCACCATTCCATACGAAAGATGGTCCGCATGATCATGAGTGGGATGGTTTATTACCTAGATTTGTACGTCTATATATTAATCGGGATATAACGAAACTGAAACAAACTTCGCAAGAGGATGTACTGGCAGTATCCACCCATACATTATGCCCTACTTGTGGTGGTTCAGGATTAAACCCAGAAGTATTGAAGTGTAAAATTAACGGTTTCAATATTGCGGAATACGATAAATTGGAACTGACAGAGCTTTTATTAGAACTGAAAAACATTCGTGATCCCTTAGGTGAGTCCATTGCGCAACAGGCGATCCCGAATGTACAGCAATTGATAGACTTGGGACTCGGCTATTTGAGTCTGTCAAGAAAAATGGGAACACTTTCTGGCGGTGAAGCGCAACGAGTAAAAATTGCTCGGCATTTAGGTAGCAGCTTAAACAATATTACGTATATTTTCGATGAGCCAAGCGCGGGGCTTCATCCCGAAGAAGTAGATATGCTTATTCAGATGCTCAGAAGTCTGAAAGCTAATCATAATACTGTCATTGTCATTGAACACGATCTATCCATAATAAAGGTAGCGGATGAAATTGTGGAAATGGTTCCGGGTGCGGGTGCTGCAGGTGGAGAAATTATCTATCAGGGAGAGCCTGATGGATTAAAAGGCACCTCTGCATTAACCAAACTCGATCACAAATTGGAAATCAATCAACAACCACGTCAGTCAAGCGATTATTTTTCCGTTACTAGGGCGAATACTAACAATCTACAAGATGTGTCGATTGATATCCCTAAAAACGTTCTCGTTTCCGTCTGCGGCGTTTCAGGTTCCGGTAAGAGTTCCCTACTATTTGAAGCGTTCTCGGCTAAATATCCCGATATCATTAAAGTGAGCCAAGGCCGTATCGGAATTTCTAGCCGTTCCACATTAGCTACCTATATGGGAATTATGGATGACATTCGGCAGATCCTTGCGAAAGAAACAGGTCAGCCAGCCGGTTTATTCAGCTTTAATTCGTTGGGGGCTTGCCCAGTATGTGATGGGAAAGGAGTCACTACTCCAGATGTGGCTTTTGCAGATCCCGTAACTGTTGTATGCGAATCATGTGGTGGATTACGTTATTCAGATGAGGCTCTCTCCTATATGTACCAGGGGAAAAACATAGCAGAAATCTTAGAGTTGACAGTTGACGAGTCTAAAGAGTATTTTGTTATGCCCAAGATATTAAAAAGAATGGATATGCTCGAGGAAGTCGGTTTAAATTATCTCACGTTAGGCCAAACGACGAGTTCATTAAGCGGTGGGGAAATTCAGCGACTCAAACTGGCGAGTCACTTACAAAACGAAGGAAAAATCTATTTGTTAGACGAACCTTCATTAGGACTACATATGAGCGATAACGATAAGCTACTTGAATTGTTCCAAAAACTCGTACACAAAGGAAACTCGGTGATGATCATCGAACATAATCTAGACTTTATTGCAGCGAGTGATTGGATAATCGAGCTAGGTCCAGGCGGCGGCAAACGTGGCGGTTCTATACTTTTCGAAGGAACGCCACAAGAAATGTTGTCTGCAGACACGCTAACAGCAAAATGGATGAGGGAAAGTGTCTGAATCTTTACCTTCTAACTTCAAAATAAGAGGTGAGCGACTTGGAAACACTTCATATTCGTACACAAGATCCAGCAGTTCAGTCACTTTGCGCTAAAGATTCTATACTTAAACAGTTGATTACTCTCATTGGAGATATCGAAGTTCCGTTACGATCAGATTATTTGTCTTCCATTGTACGTTCCATCATCGGTCAGCAGATCTCTGTCAGTGCCGCAAGTGCCATCTACGCACGTTTGCTCGATTTGCTTGGAGGTCATATAACGGTTGATGGGTTGCTCGTCGCTTCTACAGAAGACTTGCGGGATGTTGGCTTGACTAGGAGAAAAGCGGAATATGTAAAAGATCTTGTGGACAAAATAGTGAATCATGAACTGGACCTTAAAAATATTGGAGCATATGATGATGACGCGATTCTCAAGCAATTAACCCATGTCAAAGGCATCGGTAAATGGACAGCCGAAATGTTTTTAATTTTATCACTCGGCCGACAAGACGTGCTCGCAATTGATGATGTAGGAATCCAGCGGTCTGCGCAGTGGCTGTATGGCATTGAAAAATCGGAGCGGCGTCAACTACTTATAAAGAAATCGCTACTTTTTGCACCTGAACGTTCGATTGCGTCTCATTATCTTTGGGAAGCCATTCATCTCGGCTTTGTTCAGGATTTTGATTCAATAGAAGAATTAATTAACACGAGAAATGGACTTCACTAAACCAAAAAGAACCGCCACATTTTACCGTGGCGGTTCTTCTATTTCATGTGGTGAGTTTTACTCTTCAGGCTGAACCAGTTTATCGCCAAATACTTCTCTTTCAAGATTCGCGATCCGCTGAATGATATCAATATTCGTCGTTTGAGGAGCCGGTGTGGCTGAGCGCCTTTGAGAAGAGTTGACTTCCGACTTCAATCTAGTGTTTTCTTCTTGTAGACGTGCAATTTCTTTTTTGAATGTTTCATAGTCTTGAATGACATCATCTAAAAACCAGTCTACTTCTTCTTGTTTATAGCCTCGAATGGCCTGTTTAAATTCTTTTTCCAAAATCGTTTTCGTATCTAGCTTTAATTCCATGACAAAACGTCCTTCCGTCTGTGATTCCATAAGGTCATTATAGCATATGTTGTCATTCTTTGTCTTACTGAAAAAGACTATTGTTCTTCATGCGTCGCTTCTTGCGCTTGCCCAGGAAATAATTTTCTCTTTACTCGCATTTCCCGTTTTGCTAATGATTTCTTCATCCGATTGCTAAAACGCGATGTAAATTCATTGGATTGCTGCAATAGATTATCCGCACTTAGTATGTGCTCATATGCAAGCGAATAATCCTTTACTTGGTGCTCATATAATTTTGCCAGTTCCTCATAAGCAAGTACCTGTTCTCTGCCAGTTCCGTGCGTTGCGACGATTTCGAATGACTGAATCGCTCGATTGAATTCTTTATGACGCTTCAGTAAAAAGCCTAGATGATAATGCGTCATAGGATAACTCGTCCCGTACACTTCCGCAATTCGTTTAAGTTCTGTGAAACTCTGATCTTTCAAACCAAGATCTTGGAACCATTTGGCGATATTCGTTGCGATTTGCGCATTTTGCTGACTATCTTCTTCCATGACGATATCGGTAGAAAGACTAAAGAGTGTCACAAGCGATAGGATATCCCATTCATTATGCCACATGACTTTCATTAAAATTTCTGCACGACCGTTTTTCACTGCATCTTGATAAATTATAGGCGCCATATGGCCTGGTATATCGTCTTTGCGATGAAAGCCTAGCTGTGTTCGCTCCACTTCGGTCAACTTGAATGACTCCATCTGCCCTTTCCAAATACGGCGCGATCCATGTAACAAATCGATTTGATGTGGGATAGCTAGTGGCGGCAACAACTTCCGATGTAATGACCAACGCGTTTGTAGTTGAGGGAAATCAAAGCTTTTGCCGTTATATGTGACGAGTGTAAGACCTTCTCTCCATAATTCCGATGCATAAAGAAATGCTGCCTCATGATCTGGGTTCGGCAACACGTACTGTGTCATGACAAATTCATCAGATTTTAATTCTAGTAGTCCAATTAAAAAAATGACAGCTCCAGCGCCTTTTAAACCAGTTGTCTCCGTATCAAAAAATAGGAGCTTACCGGCATTCGGAGATAATGGGTGCATATATTCAGCTTCAGACCATTTCATCAACTTCTGCTTGACATCTCCCAAACGAAAATCTCCGTGCATCGTATCGAGTGGATAATGAATAACACGTGTGTAGACGACACCGAATTCATTTTCGATTTTCTTCATACCTGTCGTCAGCCAGCGTTTTTCATAGCTTGGTGCTGGTGGCGCCTTGAATGTCTCTTCCACTTCCTGAACAACAGCGGTCTTCTTCAAAAGTGATTTCATCGCCATCAGTTTTTGCTCATATGACATGACGTTTCAACTCATCTATCTGTTCCTCTATTTGTTGGCTATCCATTATATGTTGAACTCCTTGTCTGTAGTACAGAGTAAATTTCACTTTTGCTACATACTGGTCTATCATAACTTCACCTCAGAAATGATCGTAATGCTCTAAATTATACATGATATGTGTAGGTTTATATGTAATTTGATTTTCTGACGTTCCATTACATCGTATCTCGAATAAAGAAAAAAGCGATGCATCCTAAAAAAATGGGACAGATCACTTGTGTTCCTTCTATATTGATGTCGATCAAATTAAAACCTTTTCCTTCACTCTTACAGGAACGACTGCCAGTACATGATCGATCAGGAAAGTTCGTTTGGAGTTACGCAAAAAACAGTACGCTGTAAACGTTTTACCGTGTATATTCAGTACACGTATTTTTCGTTTGCTAATGGAACCATCTTTAGCTTCATACATCACTTCGAGTATATCACCGTATCGTAAGGCCTTTTCTAATGAATTGCGCACGTCTGTTCCCTCCCCTTTTGCTTTAGTATAAGGAATGTACGTTCTGTTGTAAAGTATTTTACATAAATAATTCGCACGTTTTCTACCGTTCTTTCGGGGGTACAGTAAGGGAAAAAGGATGCGAGTATATGCCATTTGATTATGATTTAGATTACAGTACGTTAGATTTACGCAAACAGCCTGAATTATATAGAGTAGGACGAGGTGAACAAGGTGTGTTGTTGGTTGAGCCTTACAAAAGTGAAATTTTACCTCATTGGCGTTTTAAAACACCTGAAATTGCAAAAGAGTCTGCTGATAAAATTTATGAGCTTTTTGAAGAGTATCGAAGACAAGATGACTTCATCGGAATGGATATGGCGCGCAAATTCATTCAAATGGGATATACACGTGCACGTCGTTATGCGAATCATAAAAGTGGACGGAAGTATAATGAAGATGGAACGGTAAAAGACCGCGATATAGATCCAGTCAAAGCAAAGTCTGCACAAATTTTCAAAGAACGATGGGACGTTATTCGGCAAGATGAAGATTATAGTAAGCGAAAAAAAGCACACCAGAAAGCATATGGGTAATCTAATAACAGGAATGCATAGTTTTCCTTAAAAATAAGTGAAAGATCAATCGATGTATGGATCATCGCAGTTCAAGTGTGCGTAATTTTGAACTGCGTTTTTTGTATTCAACTATTGCACTTGCTGATGATCCAAGATTTCTTTTAATACTACAGCTTGATTATTCTTTTCATCCTTCGCTCCAAATACTAACGTTATATTCTTCTTATATTCTCTCGTCCAGTTTTTCAGCTTCTCTAACTCTTCCTGCTGTGCTTCATTATTCTTCAATTCTTCTTTATACTTCTTCTTGAAATCATCAAACTTACCGGGGTCATGATTAAACCATTGGCGAAGCTCTGTGCTCGGCCCTACTTCTTTCAACCATTCATCCACTTGTGCATCTTGCTTGCTCACTCCACGTGGCCACACGCGATCAACTAGCACACGTAATCCATCCGCTCTCTCTGCCTCTTCATAAACCCGTTTTATCTGTACTGGCATTTTATCTCCTCCATTTCGAATCTCTTTATTCTTCTACCCTGAATCCTATAAAATAAAATGTTATTTGCTTTGGAAGTATTGCAGTAAAAACGCTTAATTATGACCAATCTCCTCAACTAAAGTAGTTGGCAATGTAAATGCACGTTCAATGGGCATGAAATACATTCGATTCCTTGCTGAAGGAATCGAATGTAGGTGATATACTTTCATCTCCTCAAATGCTGTATAGAAGCATATTGTAAAAAGCATACATCTACTAAAAAAATATCAAAAAAGAGTCGAAGCTTTTAAGCTCCAACTCTTTTACATTTGTCTAGATTACTTATTCAAATCAATAATTCGACCTTCAATTTCAGGTTTAACTGTTCCAAGCTTGATCAAGTGATCTCGCAAGTTCACCCAGTCATCCAAGCCTAGATCGGTCACACGGCCATTTTCGTATGCATCACCAAGCACTTTAAAGCCGTCTCCGCCCCTTGCTGTAAAGGCGTTTGTCGTGATCACATACTCTTTATCCATCTCTAAATCCACGTACTCGCCATTCATTTGTACTTGCATGGTCTGAATACGATTGCCAGCTTCTTTACTGCTATCAAATGTTATTTTCATTCCCGACATATGCAAGAAACCGCCCTCTTCGTTAGGTGCATTTCGCACACTATGCTCAAGCGTATTTTTAATTTCTTCACCCGTAAGCGTAACAAGAGATAATGTATTACCAAATGGTAGTACTTCAATTACTGCTCCGACTGTGACTTGTCCCTTATTTAAATGATTGCGGATTCCTCCACCATTTTGCAGAGCAATGACTGTTTTCGGATTGTATTCTTTTGCTTTTTCTAGCATTCCATCCGTTATTAAGTTACCGAGCGCTGTTTCATTCGCACGGACACTTTCGGTCGAATTCTCTCCTTCACGACTTCTTGGATTCGGTAGATCCACTTCTAATGTCGCGCCGATTTCTTTACCAAACGTTTCATCGACTTTTCCGGAATACTTAAGAAGTGCTTTCGCTGCTTCTGCATCATTCGTTTTATCTTTTAAGCTGATTAATTTGCCAGCGTGTCCAGTAATGACGCCTTTATCATCAAATTCTACGTCTAGTGTTCCAAGATGCGTCAAGTATTGATCGGCTTGAACAATGACTGTAGGGTCTTTGCTTTCTCCATTGGCTTTTTTATCAACAATCACTGGCTCCGACAATTTCGTGTGTGAATGCCCGCCAACGATAATATCGATGCCTTCAACCGCTTGGGCTATAAGCAAATCATTACCTACAGATGGATCACTATCGAACCCAAGATGATTTAGCGAAATAATTTTATTGACGCCTTGGCTCTCAAAGTAGGCCACGGCTTGTTCAGCTGACTCTTTATAGTCCAAAAACTCTACTGCTCCTGGACTCGCGACAAACGCTGTACTTTCTGTAGTCAAACCGAAGATTCCAACCTTTTCCCCATTCACTTCTTTGATCAAGCCTTTATGAATTTCTCCAAGTGCCAGCGTGCTAGTGAATTCTGTTTTGCTTACTAGATTTTTCAAGTCGGGGTCTTTGGAGAAATCTATGTTCGCGCCGATTACAGGGAAATTAGCACCTTTCACAAAACTTGCCAGTGACTTGTGGCCATTCTTACTGTCGCCTAAATCAAATTCATGATTACCAAATACCATTGCATCCAGACCCATTAAATTCATCAGTTCTAGATCGGCTTGTCCTTCAAACTCTGAGAAATATAATGTTCCTGAGAAAACATCTCCGCCATGTAGAAGCAAAGCATCTGGCTTTTCATTTCGCACTTCTTTAATAGCGGTAATGGCTTTTGGCATTTCCGCAACTCGTGCATGCGTATCATTCATATGCATCAATGATAAGGTGAAATCGCTTGGTTGTAGCTGATTTGCACGGTGAATGAATGAAGAGAACGCGCCTCGTGTGACGGGCTCATTCGGTCTGAAATTACTCAGTTGATCCGTTAAACCAAGACTCGCAAGGATTTGTACACCTCTTCTGTGTGACTCTCCTACATTCGATAAGTTGATTTCCACTTTCTTACCTGTATCGTATTTCTCAAGGTCCAATGCATTTACTAATACATTTGCCATTTGTTGACGTGTCAGAGCGGCTGTAGGTTTGAAATTCCCATTTGAGTCACCTTTAAATACATTTGCATTAGCTAGAGTTGCCATTTCTTTAGCGTAGAAGCTGTCCTCTGAAATATCCTTAAACTTTTTTAATACATCTGCCACATTAGTCGGTTCTTCGAAGTCCCCGAGCTTTGCCAAAATTAACGCCGCGTGACGACGCTCAATGGAATTTCCAGGCTTAAACTGATTTTCGGAATAGCCACGAATGATTTGTTGGTCCGTCAATGCTTTAATTGCTTCATAATGCGTGTGATCCTTTGATACGTCGGTATACCATTGCTCTGCAGCACTGACAGATCCCCCCGACAATACAATAGCGCTAGCGACAACAAATGTAGCACCAAACCTATGAACTTTTCTTTTTTTCATCTGTTTTCACCCTCCTCGTTTTAGTATTCTGACAGTTATACATATTCATATTATCAGAATGCACTGCCATTTAGATAGAGGGTCGATATTTTTTATGGTTTTCAAATGGTTCTACCTTGCATTTTTGTCTATAAAAAAAGAGTCAAAGCTATTCGCTTCAACTCTCTTTCTACTCACTTCGCCAACTCTGCTAGCAAGCTATGTGCACGATGTTTGTTATTCTTTTGTCCTGCTTCTTGCGCTCCAATACAAACGGGACAGCCGTATTCACAACGGCACTCCGCCACATGATCCGCTGCGAGCATTAATAATTCTTTCCAACGACTATAAATATTTTCACTTAAACCAATTCCACCTGGATAACTGTCGTAAATAAAGAAGGTTGGTTGCTCCATGTGAATCGCCTTCACTTGTGGTACGACATGAATATCATTTCGATCACATTTGATGAATAGCGGTACTAACGATTGAATCACATACGCTGCAGCTGTCATCGCGTCGGTCAAGTCGGATTTCTCCCAGTCTTCGGGAACTTCAAACGTTAACCACGTACCTGACGTATGCATTTCTTCCGCAGGCAACGAGATCGGACCTGAACCAATATTGTCATGTGTATCGAATTTAATCTTCTTAAAGATTGTTGGAATGGCGAGTACTGCTAAGTCTCCATACGCTAGTATACGCTCCCCGTCCATCATCCGCTTGTCTTCACTGATGACTTTTAATTCCACCGCGAGATTTGCATCGGTGAAATAATCGACATCGACGACTGTAACGTAAGCTTTCTTTTCTTCCCAATCCAACTTCTCTACTTGATACTGCGTTCCTTGATGTAAATAAATCGCTTCTTCATGCAACAACGTCATGGCACTGAATCGGTCCATTTCTCCAATGACGCGAGTTTCTTTTGGAAACGACTGGTCAATAATGATGACATTTTCTTGTGATGCGGAACGTAAACTGATTTCTCCAGCAGGAAAGCGATCGGTCATCCAATGCCATTTATCCGATGTTTGTAACAAGACGCCTTCACTTTGTAAAAACGCTAGTAATTCCTGTACTTCAAATTCACCATACGTCTCGGTAGAGCTAAATGGCAGTTCGAATGAAGCACATTTCAAATGATCCATCAGTATTAGCATATTGTCGGGATGAATATGGATTTCTTCCGGTTGCCGTCCAAGTAAGTATTGCGGATGTTGAATAATATATTGATCGAGCGGCATCGATTGCGCTACATAAATAATTAGCGCATCTTCTTGACGTCTCCCCGCACGACCCGCTTGTTGCAACGCACTGGCAATATTTCCCGGGTAACCTGTCATAATACATGCTTGTAATTGGCCGATATCAATACCAAGTTCCAAGGCGTTTGTACTAACCACCGTACGAATATCACCATTTTTCAAACCACTTTCGATGGTTCTACGTTCTGAAGGTAAATAACCACCACGATAGCCCATTACCGTTTTATCGAATAACTTTTTCTTAGTTAGTTCTTTCATATAGGTCACGAGCATTTCTACGCGTACTCGACTTCGCGCAAAAATGATTGTCTGAATATGTTTTTGATAGAGAAATGCGCCGAGATCACGGACTTCAAGCACTGCACTTCTGCGTATGCCAAACACATCGTGGACAATTGGCGGGTTATAAAAAACGAAATGTTTTTTGCCGCGTGGTGCCCCGTTTTGATCAATCAGCACCATATCTTTATTCGTCAGATTATCTGCCAATTCTTTGGCATTTGAAATCGTTGCGGACGTACAAATAAAAATCGGATCACTGCCATAAAATCGGCAAATGCGCTGTAATCTTCTTAATACATGCGCCACGTGGCTACCGAATACACCTTTATACGTATGAAGTTCATCTACCACGATATATTTCAAGTTTTCGAACAATGAAATCCATTTTGTATGGTGAGGCAATATCGCTGAGTGAAGCATGTCCGGGTTCGTCAAAATAATATGTCCCGATTTTCTAACCTTGGTTCGCAAACCAGGTGCTGTATCTCCGTCATAGGTATGACTTAAAATCGTCTCGCCACTCGCTTCAATCAACTCATGCAAATCTGCTAGCTGATCTTGAGCCAATGCTTTAGTTGGGAATAAATACAGTGCCCGTGAAGATGGATCATCCAAAATCGACTGCAGTACTGGCAAATGGTAACATAGTGATTTCCCCGAGGCAGTCGGAGTTATGGCGGTAATCGAGTGACCTTTACTCACTTGGTCGAATGCTTGTCGCTGGTGACTGTATAACTGTGTGATTCCCTTCGTTGCTAACGCTTTACGAATCGACGAGTGTAACATAGGAGGAAACTCCGCTAAGATGGCCTCTTGCTCTTTAAGCGTTTCGATGTATGCAATATTCGGACCGAAGCGTGAGTCAGCGAATAGCTCCTTAATTGTTTCGGGTATACTTTGTTTATTCATTCATCTGGTCCTCTCCTCGCTCCGCGTTCATTGCGTCCAAAACGGTTTGCAATGTATAGCGTGCTGCACGGATAGAAAGAATAAAACGCTTTTTTCCAGTTGCTTTATAGAAAGACTGTACGACGAATTGAGTCATCGAGTCTTTCAACGAATCCACTTGCACTTCATGCACATACCGTGGCTTTTCTTTCTGTATCCACACCTTCATCTCTTCGGCCCACCGTGCAATGGCCTGGTGACTACTATCAGCATACGGCTTCACTTCTTCAAAAAAATCCGGTTCATGATCCGTTTCTCTCATATGATAAAATCGCTGTTCACATTCATCACAAATAGTCAGCAATAACTTCGTGTCTTCCATCTTGCCCATTTATATAAAACTCCTTTAGATTCCATGATAAAACATGCTTTCCTTCATTTTATCAGATATTCCACAACAGCTCCACTTTCTACGAACAAACATTCCAAGCTGTCACCAATTCGACTACTTTCAATTCGATGGAAACTTTCTTTTTGGTAACTCGTCTAATAGTCGGTATGATATGATGTAGAGTACGAGGTGGTCACATTGGCGATACGTTATCCAAACGGAAAAAAGTTCAATCCTTCTGTGTCTTCTGCGAAAAAGAAAACCTATGACTACTCATTCAGTAATCGGGGTAAATCATTAGAAGACGAACTGAACGATACAAATGAATACTATCTGGCGCATGGTCTAGCCGTCATCCATAAAAAGCCGGTGCCCATACAAATCGTCAATGTCCGCTATCCTGCAAGAAGCGCTGCAGTGATAACAGAAGCGTATTTCCGTACTCCTTCGACAACTGACTATAATGGTGTTTGGAATGGATTGTATGTGGATTTTGAAGCAAAGGAAACGAAAAATAAAACTTCATTGCCACTGCAAAACATTCATTTACATCAAGTGCAGCATATGAAGCAAGTAATCGACCAATCCGGACTTGCTTTTTTTATTGTCAATTTTACATTGTTGGATCGATATTTCTTATTGCCATTCGAGGAATTTTATCCTTTGTGGCAACGTATGGAAGATGGTGGAAGAAAATCTATTACATTATCTGAAATAGAGGAACGATCTATCGAAATCAACACCGGTTTTCATCCGCGGCTCGATTACATACAAGCCGTGGCGGATTGGATCAAGCGCAAGAAAGATTAATGAATGCGAAAGGCAGGAAATATTATGAGTGATAATATAAACTCAAGAACGGCAAGAAGACAGAAACAAGTGACGGAGCAACCAAAGCGGCCGCAGAAAAAGCTTCCAGATCAATTATGGAAGAAAATCCTCCTAGGTATTGCAGCACTTTTCCTTCTAGTACTAGTTGGTGGAGCTTCATTATTTGCATATTATGCAAGTACAGCTCCGGAATTAGATGAAGAACTGTTGAAAGACCCCCTCACCTCTAACTTCTTGACAAAAGACGGCGATGTGTTCATGAAGTTTGGTGCAGAGAAACGGGAATTCGTACCGTACGATGAAATCCCTGAAAAACTGAAAGATGCCATTCTAGCTACGGAAGACATTCGTTTCTTCAAGCATGGTGGAATCGATTTTTATCGTCTTGGAGGAGCCGTTGTCGCAAACTTCCGTAGTGGATTTGGATCACAAGGTGCTTCGACATTGACACAGCAAGTCATCAAAAACTCGTTTCTGAAGAACGAAAAAACATTGAAGCGTAAAGCACAGGAAGCTTGGCTTGCCCACAAACTAGAAAAAGAATATACAAAAGAAGAAATCTTTGAGATGTACTTCAATAAAGTTCTCATGTCAGGTACACGCTACGGTATCGGTACAGGCGCAAATTACTTCTACGGTAAAAAAGTAGGCGAACTAGATTTACCTGAAATGGCCATGCTAGCCGGGATGCCACAATCTCCAAACGGCTATAATCCATTTAAACATCCGGAACGTGCGGAAAAGCGCCGAAATATAGTCCTAACACTTATGGAGCGTCACGGCAAAATTACGACGGCTGAAATGAATGAAGCGAAAAAAGTACCAGTCACTTCTACTCTATTAGCAGAAGAAGATCGTGAAGTGTTCGGTAAATACCCAGCTTATGTAGATGCGGTACTGGATGAAATTGAGGCAGCTGGATTTACCGATCTTTTATCCGAAGGTGTCACCGTACAAACTGCTTTAGATCCAAATGTACAAGAAACAGTAGAAGCCGCAATCAATAATTCAAGCTATTATGAATCAGATGAAATGCAAGCCGGCATGACCGTGCTGGATACGAAAACTAGTGCAATTGTAGCTATTGGCGGCGGACGGAATTATTCGGGGCGCAACTTGAATTTTGCTGAAGTCAAACGTGCACCAGGTTCTAGTATTAAGCCGATTTTATCGTATGGTCCAGCAATTGAAGAACTCGATTGGTCTACAGGTCAAAAGGTAGTGGATGAACCTTACAGCTATAAAGGTTCAGGCGTAGCTATCGGTAACGCTGATGGTAAATTCCTTGGTACATTGACTATGCGGCAGGCATTGTACTGGTCGAGAAACATACCCGCTGTCCAGACATTTGAAAAAGTAGGACCAAAGAAAGCAGAAGCCTTTGCTAATAAACTTGGGTTTACGTATAAAAGTATAGATTCCTCCAATGCACTTGGTGGCGGAGATGAATTCTCTACAGTTCAAATGGCAGGCGCATATGCCGCTTTCGGTAATGGCGGGATTTACACCAAACCCCATACTGTAAATAAGCTTATATTGCGTGACGGTAAGACAGAAAAGAATTTACGACCTGACCCCGTAACCGCAATGAAAGATTCTACTGCTTATATGATTACGGATGTATTGCGTGATGTCTTAACCGAATATGGAGCAACTGGAACTCGCGCAAACATCGGTAATATGGATATTGCCGGAAAAACAGGTACAACAAATTATTCTGCTGAAAAAATGAAAAAAGATAATATGGAAAGTCACTATGTACCTGATACGTGGTTCACAGGTTATACAACGGAGTACACCATTTCTACATGGGGCGGTTATGGTGATTTCTCACCGATTAAGACCTATGATCACGGTCGTTACGTACCGCAGAATCTATTTAGAGATGTCATGAGCAGTATCGCAAAAGACCCGGGTACGTTCGTTCAACCGGACTCAGTCGAAGAAGCCGCAATCGTCAAAGGCAGCGACCCTATTATGCTTGCTAGTTCATTCATCTCTCGTAATCTCATCAGTAATGAATTATTTGTCAGAGGAACATTACCCAAAAAAGCATCGGTTCCCGAAAAGATTTCCATTCCAAGTCCCGAGGGATTAACTGCACAATTCGATGCGAATTCCAATACGATTCAATTACAATGGAATTATGATGTGCCGAATAAATACAGCAGTCTCGGAAGTCCTACATTCAACGTCAGTGTGTCTATTGATGGTGGTGGAGCACAAAGTATCACGACGACTTCCGATAAACAAACCACTTACTCTGGTGTGGAATACGGTAAAAACTACACATTCCATGTCAGTGCCACTATGGGCGGTTATACGAGCGGTTCAGCTACAGCTTCCCTTTCAATAAAAGGCGCTGATGAACCGGTAATTGAAGATGAACCTATCGTTGAGCCTGATGAAAATATTGATGATCAAAACAATACTGAAGATGATCCATCAGACAACGACACAGGTAACGACAATGATTCCAATAATGAAAATCCGAATCAATCGGATCAAGATGGATCGACTAATCAAGGCGGCAATAACTCATCTAACGATCAGAACAACCTAGACCAAAATGAAGATCAAGGCCAAACTAACCCAGATCAAGGTCAAGGTCAGAGTCAAAATCAAGGTCAAACTAACCAAGGTCAAGGAAATCAAGGGAACCAAGGCAATCCAGGACAAGGGCAAGGACAAAAACCTAACGATGCGGGCGAAACGTCATCCGACTCCTCTACCAATTAAAAAAAAGAGCGATTCCACACTTTGCATGTGGAATCGCTCTTTTTATTTATTGTTGAACGCGTAATCGCGCTGCTTTCTTTTTCATCTCATCGTATAGCATAGTCAATTGAATTAATGCATAATGGCTGCTTTTTTGAAGTTTGATGAACTCGATTCGTTCATCGTAATTATTTGGCGCAAGTGCGTGATGCATTTTACCTGTATGTGGATTCTCCAATTGTTCACTTTGCCCAATTAACCATTCCAGCTGACCAATTGCCGGCTGTATGAACTCCATTTTACGTGAATCATTTACAGCATATGCCTTTTCTAATTCAGGCTTTTGCTGTTGCCATTTATCGAGTATTTGTTGCACATTTCTCTTTAATTGTTCGTATGTCATTTCGCTTTCATCCTTTTTCGTCCTTCGCGGCATAAATCCAATAATGGACATTCTGGACAGTTGGGATTTTGTGCTTTGCAATGATAGCGACCAAAGAAGATCACTTGATGATGGGTCTGTGTCCACAGTTCCATCGGTGTCCAACGCATGATTTTTTCTTCTACATCAATCGGACGATCTTTCCAGCGATTCATCCCTAGCCTCTTCGCTACACGTTCAACATGTGTATCGACAGCTAATGCCGGCACACCGAACGCATTCGACACGACGACATTAGCTGTTTTCCTACCTACGCCTGGTAACGTCATCATGATATCTCGGTTAGGAGGTACTTCCCCACCGAACTCTTCTATTAACCGAAGGCTAAGCGCTTGGATATTCTTTGATTTATTACGGAATAAACCAATCGAACGTATATCTTGCTGTAATTCCTCAATCGGTACAGCAAGATAATCTTCCGGTGTCTTATATTTTTTAAATAATTCTGCCGTCACTCGATTGACTAATACGTCCGTACATTGTGCAGATAAAAGTGTCGCAATCAACAATTCAAAAGCGTTCTTATGAACGAGTTCACAATGCGCTTCAGGAAACATCTCTTCAAACGTTTGCAGGCATGTATGCCACTCTGTTTTTGTCAGCACCGTTATCACCTACTCCCGTTCTTCGAGCCAATTGTAAAAAGGCACATCTTTAATCGCAGTTTGCACTTGCGGTGTTGTGGCTACTGTTGTTGGACGAAATGCTTTAGTCTGCTTTTCTACATCGCGCATCGTTTTCACATTTTTCTTTTTCCATTCAAATAAAATTCGGTCGATATAGCGTAAACTCATTTTTTGTGCAAGGACCGCTTCCCTTAATGCCGCACGAATGATTTCCGTTGAATGACCATCTTTATCAATCCACATACCGATTGTTTCAAATTCCATAGGGGATAGGAAGCGACCGAATTCCTGCTCGAAAAGCGAGAAGATTTCTCCCTCTTCCTGCTTAATCACTTCTTCTTCTGTTTTCATCGATTGTTTTTCGACTTCTTCTATCAATCGTTTCCATAGAGGATAAAATGAAAATTGTTCATGCAATACTTTATTTTCATCCGTACTCTGCTCAATAGAAAACAATCCTTTTTGCATCATACGCTGCAGACAATTCGTTACTTCTTTTTCTTGCAGTTGCATACGATTCGCGATATCGGTAGGAGTTGGGAAATAGTTCCCTGCTCCTTGAAATGCAATCAAATGCAATAATACCATGGCGTCACTATCCGAAATCAACAATTGTTTATAATGTTGAAAAAAGAGCTGGGAAATAGAAACATTTCCCTGCTCCATCCAAATTTTCAGCCGTTCATCTTGTTGCATATTTGAAACTTCCTCTCATCAGCAACTTGTCAGTCGCTTCTGTTTTACTCTTTCCAATGATCTCGTACAAACTTATCGATACGTGCAATTCCTTCTTCCAAAAGATCGATTGACGTGGCATAAGAAAGACGGATCGTCGTGTCGGAACCGAATCCTGTGCCCGGAATGACAGCTACTTTAGCTTCCGTCAATAATGCATGGGCGAAATCATCTACGTTTGCATAGCCCGTCTTCTTTACTGCTTCCTGTACATCAGGCAATAAATAGAATGCGCCTTGTGGCTTCAATACATGGAAACCTGGAATAGCAGAAAGTTTAGGGTACGCTTGATTCAAGCGGGATTCAAAGTCTTTTCGCATAACTTCTACAGTGTCTTGCGGTCCGTTATATGCTTCAATTGCTGCGTATTGCGAAGTCGTCGTCGGATTGGATGTGGAATGGCTGGCGAGATTCGTCATCGCGCTTACTACTTCTTCATCCCCCGCGATATATCCTATTCTCCAGCCGGTCATTGAATGGGATTTCGATACACCATTAATAATGAATGTACGATTTTTCGCGTCTTCTGAAAGCTGTGCGATCGATACATGCTCTTTATCATCATAAACAAGCTTCTCATAAATTTCATCTGAAATGATCCACACATCTTTTTCACGGCAAACTTCCGCAATCGCTGTGAGTTCTTCTTTTGAGTAAATCATACCTGTTGGATTACCCGGTGAGTTAATGATGATCGCTTTTGTCTGATCCGTGATGGCATCACGGATTTGCTGGGCTGATACTTTGAACTGCTCAGCTGCTGTTCCTTCAACGAACACAGGAGTGCCTTCTGCAAGCTTCACTTGTTCGGGATAACTCACCCAGAATGGCGAAGGAATGATGACCTCGTCGCCTTTATTAAGCAACACTTGGAAAAGTGTATAGATTACATGCTTCGCTCCAATACCGACTAATACTTCATTGCGCGTATAAGTCAATCCTTGGTCTCTTTTCAATTTGTCAATTATGGCATCCTTTAATTGTGGAAGACCACCCGCCGGAGTATATTTCGTCTTGCCATCCTTCATAGATTGATATGCTGCATCTAAAATGTTCTTAGGTGTATTATAATCCGGTTCGCCAGCCCCGAGTCCAATCACATCGATGCCTGATGCCTTCATTTCTTTTGCCTTCGCTGTAATCGCTAATGTTGTAGATGGTGATAAAGTATTTACTCTGGACGCTAATTGCTTTCTCAAATTGACCGCTCTCCTTTTGTCCTAATTCCATTTTTCTCTATAATTTTGAAATTCGCTTTAACCATTTTCCATCTGCAAAATTCAGATACGCATAGTTTAAGAAATCCTCATCATCCAGATAACTAACTTCCCAAAACGGGGTATCATTTTCTAAGCCCAATGAGGCGTTGAGGACTTCTTTGACGTTCTTCTCTTTTTTTATAATGTCCGTGGCTATTCGCTTTGTAATACCATCTTTAATTGATACAGCTTTCAAAATCTTTGTCGTCTCTTCTTCCACGAAGATGATTTTTTCATGATGGTTTTTATCCGTACCATAGACGGTAATCCATGACGTTTTACCATGATAGTGATCCATCTTATCTACTTTTTCAAGAACGTTATTTGCCAATATGGCTTCTTTTACTTTGTTTTCCGATATAGCAAACGGTTTCTCTGCTTGATAGAAAACGATAATAGTAATCGTGAACCCGAGCGCGAGTAAAAATAGGAATAGAAACTTAATCCAGTTGAGCATGAGTGTCACTTCCTATTGAATGAACCGCAGTTTTTTTTCGATTCATTTTCCAACCTGCTTTCTATTTGTACATCAATCATTATAACAATTTTCGATCTCGTTAACTAGACCTTCCAAAGATACTTTTTTCACAAATGACTTAGGTAAAGCTTGTAAAAAGGACTTGCCGTAGGACTTAGTGTCAATGCGTCGATCCAATATGATGAAGAATCCCTGTTCATCGGTTGAACGGATCAATCTGCCGAACCCCTGTCTGAAACGCAGTATGGCTTCAGGTAAACCAAGATGGGTAAATGCATTTTTATGGTCCGCTACTAAAGCTTCTGACCGCGCTTTAAATAGTGGCTCTTCGGGTGAAGTAAACGGTAAACGAACGATGACCACTGCAGATAATTGCTCACCTGGCACATCTACACCTTCCCAGAAGCTTGTCGTGCCGAATAACACTGCTTTCTTTTGCTGTTTAAACGTCTTCAGTAATTTATGACGGCTTCCGGAGCTGACTCCTTGTGCGATTAGCATGTACTCTTCTTGTAATGACTCGCTGTCCATCACTGCTTGATGTGTCTTCTTCAACATATCATGAGACAAGAACAATGCAAAGACGCGTCCCTCAATCGCAACGGCTGTTTGGATCAATGCATCTGCTACTGCTTCGATGTACTCTTCATTTGAAACTTGCTGAATATCCGGCATATCTTCCACAATCAATGTATGCGCTCCTTCATAGAAGTTCGCTGGGGCATCAAATGTGTATAGCGGCACGCTAGAAGGCAATCCTGCTTGGTCCAGCACAAAACGGTCCTGTTGTCCCGCTGTTAATGTTCCGGACGTCCAGACGATGCCTGCCTCCCCTTCAAACGTACCTATAAAGTCACGGATCACTTCTGAACCATTTACGGGACTTTTCTTAATTTGCAAACTGCCAGGTAAACTTCGACTGTCTTTTTCCATCCAAATGGTTGTGCTTGTGTTTGGCTTTTCCAAAAATAATTCAATCCATTCGCCAGCTTTGATTTTCATTTCATTGATCCAATAATACCATTCACTTAGCGCTGCTTGCTCATGTAACGTCAATTCATTCGACAGATTTTGGATTGGCATTGCATAGTTCTCGGTCACACTAATATACTCATTCATCTTACGCAAAACTTTGTCAAAGATTTCATTTGTCCGCACACGTTTGGATAATGGTTTCACTGTTCTCGTTGTCGACTTATTATCGTTAGTTAAATTGGAGTTCACTAGTACAAGCATCGATTCATCGAATGCGAACATGAATTCATTGAATGAATATTGAAGCCGTTCAGTCGACATTTTATGATTGAAATGAAATCGCCTTAAGATATCCTGAATATCAAACAATAGCTGGCAGCTACTTAAACCATTCAACTGACTCATTACATACTTCCATTTCGTATATGAAAACACTTGTTGATGCGTTCGTATTGCTGCTTGGTTCATTTGATGGGCTTCATCAATCACCAATCCGCTGATGGAATGGAATAATGGATCATAACGTTGCTGATCGTTCACCAACATAGAATGATTTGTTAATATTACCATCGACTGCTGACAGTTTTTTACTGTATGTGCATAAAAATCTGCCACACGTTCATCTTTCTTTACTCGCATGGAACGCTTACGAATACGGTCGATAAACAGCTGACCGCCACCTGATACATTGACTTCATCCAAATCGCCAGTTGTGGTTTCCGTTAACCAGACTAATAATTGCATGATCGTGATGGAATCATCGTAAACCTCGTCGTTAAAATGTAAAAGTTCTTCAAATTTCCCCATTGAAATATAATTCGCCATGCCTTTAACAACAGTCGTCGGAATCGTCATGTGCAAAGCTTTTTCAAGCTTCTGTACTTCTTCAGCGAGCGTATCGACCAAGTGATTAGTATACGTACTAATAACAACAGGCTGTTTCGTTTCATATGCGCGAATCAAAGCAGGCACTAAGTAGCCAATCGTCTTACCAACACCCGTTGGAATCTCCACTGCGATTTGCTTCTTTTCAGCAAAGGCTTGCCATGTCAAATCCATCAAACATGCCTGACTTTCCCTCACATGATAAGATGGATGAATTTTCTGAATGACTCGTTCTTTCGCCATATTGTCGATCGGAAATTCTATGGGCTGTGGCCACGATGCAGGGATTAGTGTTGATTTCAAATAGGGAATACCACGAAATAGCGAATACTCGCTCGACGTTTCCTTTCCACGTGCCTGCTTAAGCGCTTCATAAAACAATGTCGATACATCCGATTTCATTGCAAATGAACGCTCATGCATCCGATTAAGCGTCTCTTTAGGCAAAGTGTTAATTTTCTCAATGGCCTTCAACAAAAACAACGCTGTCGCTTCTGCATCATCATCTGCCCGATGTGCTTGCTTTAATGAAATATTTAATGATTCGGCAATATCTTGCAAACGAAAGCCAGGTAAAGTGGGATACATAATCTTCGCTAGTTCCACGGTATCGATCGTCTTGCCATGCCATTTTGACATGCCACAGCGAACCAATTCTTTTTGTAGAAATGATACATCAAAGTCCGTGTTATGCGCGACAAAAATACATCCTGTAAGTAAATCAGCCACTTCTTGAGCAATCTTTTCAAAAGGGGCAGCGTCTTTTACCTCTTCATCGCCAATGGATGTCAGTTGGTGAATGAAAGATGGAATCGGGCGCTTTGGATGTACGTAACGCATATATGTATCTATTATTTTATTGTTCTCAATAAATACAATCGCAATTTGTATAATCCGATCACCATTTAAAGGCGAATGACCGGTCGTTTCCAAATCGACAACTGCATATTTGCTTGTAGACATACCATCATCAACTTCCTATTTGGTTTCTAATGCAAATTGTATCACATTTACCATGACGACTCACGTCTTGCATTCAGGCCAATAGAAAACCATTTGAACTAATAAACGATAAAGTAATTCTGATAGTGGTTCGTGATTGAAGCTCCACCTGGGGACGCTTTCCTGTGGGCTCAGCTGGAGCAAAGTGAACAGCGAAGGCCTCGCTTTGCCGTAATACTGTGTACTTATCAGAAAATAAGGCCCCTGTCTAGGGTCTCGAATTTACGTTAGTCCTTTCAATCAATTAGGGTCTGAACTTTCGTCATTAGAGTATTCAGTTTAATAACCTTATCTTATGATAGTACAATTTCGAATTAGTTATTATGTTTCTGTTTGTAATCGCACTTTCTATAATTAGAAAACGACACTAGTTGATCGGAGTGGAAGGCGGCGACTCCTGGGGAATAAGAGTGATCTTGAGACCCTGGACTGAACGAAGTGAGGGAAGCGGCTCAAGATTGCTCCCCCGGAAAGCGTCCGCCTGGAACGCAGATCGCCATTGCTATCTCTTCCCACTCACATATTTTACAAATGAACCCCCCATTCAATTACTTCTCAAATGGGGGGTTCAATACTATTTAGAATATAGCGACACCTGGTTTTTCCGTGATGACTTCCTTCACACGATTCTGTTCATCCATAATCAACACAGTCGGCTGATGAGTACGCGCCTCTTCGTCCGAAACATACGCATAGGATAGAATGATCACGATGTCGCCCGGCTGTACAAGACGAGCTGCAGCTCCATTGACACAAATGACTCCACTGCCTGGCTCTCCTTCGATAATATACGTCTCAAAGCGCGCACCGTTATTATTGTTGACGATCTGCACTTTCTCATTCGGTAACATACCCGCAGCCTCTAAAAGCGCACCATCGATCGTAATGCTCCCTACGTAATTTAAATTGGCTTCCGTAACAGTCGCGCGATGCAATTTTCCATTCATCATCATTCTAAACATTTTTCTCATCCTTTATAGTTGACATAATAATATTATCTATCAGTCTCGCGGAAGTAAATTGTACCGCAGCGGCCAAGATGACTTCTTCGGTATCAGTAAGGTTCTCTTCCAACGATGGATACGCAAGCACTTCGACGTAATCAATCGTGCCAGATGTTTCTTCTTCAATCACTTTGCGCACGATCTTCGCTACTTCTTGCAGTGGAACGCCTTCGTAATAGCTACGTTTCCCTTGGCATAGCGCACCGTAGATTGCACTCGCTTCATTTCGTTCATGTTCAAGCAAACGAACATTACGCGAACTTTTCGCCAGTCCGTCTTCTTCACGAACAGTAGGTACACGTGAGATCGATGTGCGAAGATTAAAATCACGAACAAACGTTTCAATAATCGCTAATTGCTGCGCATCTTTCATTCCAAAATACGATTCATCTGGATCGACGATGCTGAATAATTTTAAGAGCACTTTCAACACTCCGTCGAAATGACCTGGTCTTGAAGCACCACAAAGACGTGATGCTTGTGCTCCGGGCAAAATTCTGATGCCGCTCTTGCGCGGATACATATCCTCTACAGAAGGAATAAATAAATAGTCGACTCCTGCTGTTGAAGCGAGTTCTGCATCATGTTGCTCATCGCGTGGATATGCCTCGTAATCCTCTCCTGGTCCGAACTGCGCTGGATTAACGAAAATACTCATGACGACCATATCGTGGTCTCTTTTGGCTTCTTTTACCAACTCCAAATGACCTTCATGAAGAAAGCCCATGGTCGGTACGAAACCTACTGTGCGTCCTTCACGTTTTCTTGGATTTAGGATATTTTGCAATTCCGCAATCGACCGTACAATTTGCATGGTGGCACTAGTACTCATAGTGTTTTGCCTCCGTATAATGCTTCAAGTTCTTCTTCCCTCATTGTAAAGCGATGGCTTTCAGAAGGGAATGTTCCGTTCTTCACTGCCAAATTATATAACCTCATGGCACCTTCGATATCTTTACCGACTTCCGCGTAACTTTCGACGAATTTTGGTAGTTTATGATTACCGTAGCGCACCATGTCATGGAATACGAGTACTTGCCCATCTGCTTCAGCACCCGCACCTATTCCAATAACAGGAACAGAAACTGCTTGCGCAACTTCTTTCGCTAATTGGAAAGGAATACATTCCACTACAATCATAAACGCACCCGCTGCTTCACACGCTTTGGCATCTTCAATTAACTGTTTAGCTGCAGCTGCCGTTTTCCCTTGTACTTTGTATCCACCACTGACTCCGGCAGACTGCGGTAACAATCCTAAGTGCGCACATACTGGTATGCCAGCTGTCGTCAACAATTGGATTTTTTCGATGACCGCACCACCGCCTTCTACTTTCAAAGCATTCGCAGACGTTTCCTGGAATAAACGTAAAGCATTCTGTAATGTCATGTCAGCGGAACCATGATACGTACCAAATGGCATATCTACAATTACGAATGTATCTTTCGCACCCCGTCGAACTGCTTTACCATGATGACTCATTTCATCAAGCGTTACATGTGCTGTCGAATCATAGCCAAGCACAACCATGCCAAGAGAATCTCCGACAAGTAGTACATCAATCTCTGCTTGTTCTGCAATTTGTGCTGTCGGATAATCGTATGCTGTCAACATACTGATTTTTTCACCATCTGCTTTCATTTTCGAAAAATCTGTTGTGGATTTCACTGTTAATCTTCTCCTTTACGTCTGATTTCAGCAGGCGTTTGGTAGGCAAAAAAGCCGAAATTAAAACCCTACTGATCCAAATATGGACAGAAGGGTTGCGTAAGCGTTTGATGATGCTTCCTCCGTCCCTGTCTAAATAGATCAAGGCAGATCTCTTATATAATTCATTTGCCAAACAGGTGCAGCTCCAAAATCGATACCGCCCTATGCGTACACTATATCAAAACAGTAAGATTCTGTATAGTTTTAATTCTTAACTTCGATGTCTGCAGAATAAATTCCACGCACAGTGCCGTCTGCCAATCGAAGTTCTAGCATACCATCATGGGAAATACCAAGTGCAATACCTTCAACCGTTTCATGGACCATACTTGCTTTGATTTTCTTACCCGTTATCGCAGCATAGCTCTCCCATAAAATTTTAATCGGTGCGAATCCTTTTTCTACATATAGGTCTGTATATTGCTCTAGGTACTTTAGAATGGTTGCCACTAATTGCGCGCGATCAATCATTTCCCCTTTTTCAATGCGTAATGAAGTCGCAATCATTTGCAGTTCTTCCGGAAAATCAGATAGCTGCTGATTGGCGTTGATTCCCATCCCTAAAATAATGGCTTTGACACGGTCAGGATCAGCCTGAAGCTCTGTCAGGATACCTGTGACTTTTTTACCATTGATTAATATATCATTTGGCCACTTAATAACGGGTTGAATATCCGTCACTTCTTCAATTGCACGTACGATTGCCACCGCTGCAACGAGTGTCAGTTGCGGCGCTTGTTGAGGTGGCAAATCAGGACGAATGATCAAACTCATCCAAATACCCCGATTGGCTTTTGATGTCCAAGGTCTCGCCAAACGCCCTTTACCCGCCGTCTGCTCTTCCGAAATAATTAATGCGCCATCTTCTGCTCCATTTTGCGCATCTTCATGTGCGATTGTCTGTGTAGTGGGCACTGTTGTGAAATATTTAATGTTTCGACCGTAGCGTTCTGTCGTTAAATATTCAGTGATATTCCCTTGGTTAACCAAATCGGGTGCTTCGATTAAATAATAGCCTTTTTTACGTTGTGACCCGATCTCATAGCCCTCTTCCTCAAGTTCTTTAATATATTTCCAGATTGCTGTGCGCGAAAGACCGAACTCATCGGCAATATCTTGACCTGATATAGGCTCACCTTGCGCAGCAAATAATCGTTTCAATAATTCACTTTTCACGGGAGATTTCATTTATAAACCATTCCTTTATCGTCTGTACGTCATTTTCAATTTGTCCGTAGACAACTGCTCGTTCAATTTTCGTAATCCAATCACTTGTCCATTTACCGCCATTTTTTCCAGACCATTTTACTAAATCTTTCCCAGTGAATGATAGGTCCGTGCGTTGCAGAATCTGTAGTTGTTTTTTATACTGTTCAATTTGCTGTTTACTTACAATAAAATCCTCATGATTTACGTTAAAGACCTTGCCCACTACTTCTAGTATGTCGGTTGAAAAGCTATAGAAATCCCATGGATCAAATGATCGTTGTGTGCGTATCGCATAGGCCTCTTCAAATTGTTTCAAGAAGCGTTTTTCCTTATTGGATAATTTGAAGAGCCGAGCCAGGTCTGTTGCGTTCATATCCGTTATGGCGAGCACCGCAGCAAAGCCATGACGCGCGTCAAGAAATGGTGTATAGCAATCCAGCGATTTAAACGCTACAAATAACTCGGGAAAAAGTTCCGGCAATCCAATTTCACACCCGTAATGAAAAGCTCGTGAAGGGTTCTGACCTTGAAACAGTTTATCCATTTCTGTTTTGATCCGTTCAATCGCAACACCATGCAATGAAGGAGCCAGTGTTCTCATCACCTGCAAAGTTTGCTCTTCTATATCAAAATCCAAGACGGAGGAAAAACGCAAAGCACGGAAAATCCGCAATGGATCTTCTTGAAAGCGTTCTTCAGGCTTTCCAACAGCACGAATGATTTTTCGCTTCATATCTTCGAGTCCATCAAAGAAATCGATGAGTTCTCCGTCTACTGTCATAGCGAGCGCATTGATTGTAAAATCACGGTGGTGCAAGTCTTCTCGCAACGATGTTATATAGACGGGATCGCCAGTTGTAGTTTCCGAGCGGTATGTCGTCACTTCAATAGGTTCTCCATGCATCAGCACAAGAATCGTACCGTGTTCAATGCCCACATCAATTGTATGTCTAAATACTTCTTTGACTTGAGACGGCGTAGCAGAAGTTGTAATGTCAATATCTAGTGGTTTTTTACCAAGCTCCGCATCACGAACCGCACCGCCGACAAAGACGGCTTCATAACCTGCCGCATGCAATTCTCTAATTACTTGCCGACTTGCTACTGAACCGAAAGAAATGGTCATTTCATCGCCGCCACTTCATAATATAATTCCTCATATTGCGCTACAATTGATTCGGAACTGAATTCTTCCTGCACTGTACGCATAGCATTACTTTTCATTTGTTGATGCAAATTGGAATCACTTAGCAACTGTGTCAGACGATCAGCAACGGCTTGTACATCTCCTAGTTCTACTAAGAATCCGTTGACACCTTCTTGAACCACTTCCGGAATTCCACCGATCGCATTTGCTACAGCGGGCACACCACAAGCAAAAGCCTCCAGCAGCACGAGACCGAATGCTTCTTTCTCTGAAAGCAACAACATCGCATCACTAATAGACAATAATTCGGGCAGATCGTTACGCTTACCTAAGAAGAAAATATCGTCTTGCAATTCATGGGTCTTAACGAATTCTTCCAAATAAAATTTCTCCGGACCTTCACCCACTAACAGCAATTTCGCTTTATGTTGCTTATCAATCAAACGGAAGCTTTCAATAATATCGGGAATGCGCTTCACTTTTCGAAAATTAGATATGTGGATGAGAACTTTTTCATCGGGCTCAATACCAAGTTCTTCCCGAAGATGTTCCACTTCACGTGGATAATACTTTTCTTCATCAATGAAATTATAAATCGTTTGTATTTCTGTCGTTGGCTGCAGCAACTCGATCGTTTCATTGCGCAATGAACGAGATACAGCGGTCACACGGTCGGACTTATTAATACCATACGACAATGTATTTTTTAACGCAGGGTCGTGACCGAGAATCGTCACATCGGTGCCATGTAGGGTCGTGATGATGCCAATAGATGATTGCGCCATATCTTTCGCCAAAATAGCAGAAATCGCGTGTGGTACAGCGTAGTGAACATGAAGCAAATCCAGATGTTCCGATTCTATGACTTGCGCGATGCGATTGGCAAGGGCAATGTCGTACGGAGGATACTTAAAAACTGCATACCCTTCAATCGTCACTTCATGAAAATGGATATTCGGATGGATATCTAAAAACCGAAACGGTCTGCTCGATGTAATATAATGCATCTCATGCCCTTTAGCAGCCATTTTGAGTCCTAACTCCGTCGCCACTACACCTGAACCACCGAGCGATGGATAACAAATGACACCTACTTTTAATGTTCTTCGTTGCATACGTTAACCGCCTCACTGCAAAAATTTAATCTATAATTTTTTCAAGCCCATAAATGAATCGTGGAGTAGAAACAGCTTCACGAATCGAAAGTAAAATACCCGGCATAAAGGACTTCCGGTCGAAAGAGTCGTGACGGATCTTGAGCAATTCCCCTTCACCGCCAAGTAATACTTCTTGATGTGCGAGTAATCCCGGTAAACGAATACTGTGAATTTTCATTCCTTCGATATCGGCACCACGTGCACCTTTAAGTTTCTCTTGTTCTTCTGGATGGCCTTGGATATGAGCGGCACGTACTTCACGGATCATCTCTGCCGTTTTCACAGCTGTTCCGGACGGTGCATCCAATTTCCGATCATGGTGCATTTCAAGTATTTCAACATCTCCTAAGTAACGAGCAGCTTGTTGAGCAAATTTCATCATGAGAACTGCGCCAATCGAGAAGTTCGGTGCGATAATACAGCTTTTTTGCTGTTCATTGGACAGACTCTCTAAGTCTTTGAGCATTTCAGCCGTCAATCCAGATGTTCCGATTACTACATCCATGCCTAATGACAATGCTTTACTTGCGTTAGCAAATACCGCATCGGGATCTGTGACATCAAGTAATACATCAGGATGGTGCGCAGCATGCAACGCTTCAAGCGATGTGAAAATCGGTATTCCACCTTCGGCATCCGATACTGTTCCATTATGTAAATATTCCCCGTCATGTTTATAATCGAGTACCGCTACAATCTCTATATCTGCCGCTTCCGTTCCTGCGACTATAGCAGTCCCACCCATTCTTCCACGTGCACCTGCTATTGCTAATTTAATCATCATTCTTTTCCTCCTTTTTGGTCCAGCGATCTTTATCTCTTGTGTTGAATTTTGTCAATACGGTATCTAGCGCTTCGGATAAATCGATTTGTTGTGAGTTAGCAAAACAAATTAAGACGAATAATAGATCGCCCGTTTCTTCCTCCAACGTTCGGATGGCTTCAGAAGATTTTTTCTTCTTCATCCCGTAGCGATCCTGTACTTCACGGGATAATTCCCCCAACTCCTCCGTAAGCCGTGCGATGAGTTCCATTGGAGGAAAGTATCCTTCTTTAAAACCAGTTATGTATGTATCAACATCTCGTTGCAATTGTTCCATCGTTTTAGTCATCGCTATCAACTCCCCTTCCTATCGTATGCATTCTTCTGGCTATTGTCAAAATATAATATTTAGCACATACTATGTATAGTGCACGTATCACTGAATGATTATAAGTGCGTACGTAGGACAAGCTACATAGAACAAGAAGTTCAATTACATCCAGAATCAATTAACAGGAGGAGTGGTGTGTTTGTTCGCTGGAATTCGTGTACGGAATATTTTATTGATTATGTTAGGCGCAGCGCTATTTAGTTTTGGACTCGTGAACTTTACGATTCAGCATGAACTAGCAGAAGGTGGATTTACCGGAATTACATTAATTCTACTGTTTGCTTTCAATTGGGATCCAGCCTTACTGAACTTATTGCTGAATATCCCCATGTTTTTAATAGGTTGGAAAATGCTTGGCAGACGTTCCTTCATCTATACTGTCATCGGTACGGTGGCAGTGTCGATTTTCATTAAAGTGTTCATGCAGTATCAAGTGAATATCCATATGGAAGGTGACCTGTTCCTAGTCGCGCTATTTGCTGGCGTATTCATCGGTGTAGGACTAGGTATTATATTTAGAAGCGGTGGGACGACAGGTGGCTCCGATATCATAGCGAGACTCGTACATAAGAAATATGGAATTACGATGGGTAAAACGATGTTTGTGTTCGATGCCGCTATCATTTTATTGTCATGGGCTGTCTATTTAGATTACCGCTCGATGATGTATACATTGGTTGCACTCTTCGTTGGAGCTCGCGTCATTGATTTCGTACAAGAAGGAGCATACTCTGCGAGAGGTGCATTCATTGTAACGAACTTTCCAGATGAAATCGCTACTAACATATCAAATTCTATGGAGCGAGGCGTGACGGTGTTCAAAGGTTACGGTCATTTTTCAAAAGAAAACCGTGAAATACTCTACTGCGTGGTCGGAAAAAATGAAATGATTCGATTGAAAAACCTCATCACCGCTGTAGATCCCGAAGCATTCGTCTCCATGATGGAAGTACATGATGTAATGGGTGAAGGATTTACATTGGATGAACAAAAAAGGCCAATCAGTGATTAAAAAAAATCCTTCTGCTATAGCAGAAGGATTTTGTATTTATTAGTCACGGCTTGTAAAGATTAAAATCAAACGAACTAGCTCCAGTACAGCTACTGCAGTTGCAGCAACATATGTCATCGCGGCTGCACTCAATACTTTTTTCGCTTGTGGTTCTTCATCATTACGGATGATGCCAAGTTGAATGATTTGATCCATCGCACGTGATGATGCATTAAACTCTACTGGCAATGTAACAATTTGGAATAGTACCCCAACGGCCATCAACAGAATTCCGATACCTAGCAAAGAGTTCATGCTAGAGAAGATAATCCCAATCATGATGAATACCCAGGATGCGTTTGAAGTCAAACTAGCGACTGGCGCCAGTCTGTGGCGGAAACGCAAGAATGAGTAAGCCTCTTTATCTTGAATAGCGTGACCGACTTCGTGCGCCGCTACTGCAGTACCTGCTACAGATGATTCATGATAGTTACTTGTCGATAGTGCCACGATCTTTGTCAATGGATTATAATGATCCGTTAAAAACCCTTGGCTTTCCACTACCTTTACATCATGTAAACCATTTTGATCCAAAATAAGCCTTGCTACTTGAGCACCTGTCATCCCAGAAGTAGAACGTATCTTTGAATACTTTTTATATGTGCTTTTCACTTTAAATTGCGCATAGATAGGAAGCAATAAAATGATACCAAAGTAAATCCAGAACACGTATATCTCTCCCCTTTCTCTCTGCCTTTAATTTTATAATGTTTACTTGCTTCCTGCAACTATTAACTACGCTTTCAACACGCGCATATCCAGTCTCGACTTATAATTCCACATAGCCGTAGCAATACAAGCTATGGATAACCAAAATGTGAAATAGCCGATTTGTGGACTAAATTGCGAAAGGTCGTGGTAAATTGGCATTTGTCCGAAGACATAGTCGATTACATCATTATGAAGTGTCCAAATAGCCGCAATTGCAATATGCCAAGCTGTGAATTTATATTTTGGCAAGTATAAGGTTCCTTGCAATGCCATTGCGAAATGGGAGCCTATCAACATCCAGCCTATCCAACCAATCGAACCGGTTACAACGAGCGTCAACAAATTCATAGCGACCGCCCATAAGCCATACTTTACTAAAGTGATGAGTGCGAGTGCTTCCATCAATTTGAAGTTTCGATTAAGTAGCCAGCCTATTATAGCTATACAAAAGAACAAAGTAGCCGTAGGACTATCCGGTACGAAAATCCAGTATTTCGGTTCTGTGATTTCCAGTTGCCACATATACCAATCATATCCGTAGACCGAACCTACTATATTGATAAAAAGAAGAGTCCATAAGAATGATTTATGTGAAAGGATCATCCAGATTTGAGCCCATAACATTCGCAAAAACATCACCACTTCCATTGGAATATACTATTTTTATGTAAAGTTTAATTAAAGATCAATATATAGAAAAAAAGAGTCAGTTTCCTGACTCTTTTTCTTACTTTGTCTCTAGCTCAGATATAAATTCAGCAAGTACTTGAAGATCTTCTTCTGAACCTTCCCATGTACCAGCAGGCATTGTACCACGACCATCATGAGCGATTTTGATAATTTCTTCAGGTGTCAAACCTGTGTTAGTTAACGGTAAGCCCAGTCCACCTTGGAAGGAGTCACCGTGACAGCCAATACAGGAAGAGCCTTGATAAATCTCATACCCTTCAGCCGTTTCATCATATTCCACTTCGTCCACAATAGCACCTTGAACTTTTGCTGCTTCCCAGTCGTGGTTTTCGACTGATTCCCAAGTCAAGTAGAAGATAGCTAAGAACGAAAGAATCATGAAACCTGTTGGCAATGGACGCTTAAACGGACGTCTCTCTTTCGTTGTATCCATGAATGGAACTAGCATTAATGCCATAACTGCCAATCCAGGAATTACGATCGCACCGATCACGTTATAAGGACCGGAAGCGAATTCATATTTCAGTAGCTGATACATGAATAGGAAATACCAGTCTGGTATCGGTATATACATTGTATCCGTCGGGTCCGCTTGACGCTCAAGCGGTGACGGGTGTGCAAGAGTAACGATCAGATAACCGATTAAGAAAATCGATCCGACCATCCACTCTTTCAATAGAAAGTTTGGCCAGAATGCCTCGGTTTTACCCGGATATTCTGAGTAATCTTTTGGTGTATTCGACATCTTGCCTGAAGCCTTGATGCGCGAATCCCCAACAAATTTCATCCCTTTTCCGCGGTGCATGTTATTCCCTCCTTCTTAAATTTCAGATGACCCTAACCGAAAAATTGGTTCTTATAGTGGTCCGGAAATACCTTGTCTTCTGATCATGATAAAGTGCGCTGCAAGCAACCCAAGCAAAGCAGCCGGTAGGAAAAATACATGAATCGCGAAGAATCTTGTTAACGTCTGTGCACCTAAAATCGTGGAATCACCCGCGAGAAGGATTTTAATCTGTTCTCCGATGAAAGGTACTGACGCGGCAATCTCAATCCCAACTTTTGTTGCAAATAGAGCTTTCATATCCCAAGGCAATAGATATCCTGTGAATCCAAGACCTAGCATTACGACGAAGATCAATACTCCGACGATCCAGTTCAATTCACGAGGCTTCTTATAAGACCCTGTAAAGAATACACGCAAAGTATGTAGGAACATCATTACGATAACTAACGAAGCCCCCCAGTGGTGCATCCCACGCACAAGTTCACCGAATGCAACATCGTTCTGAAGGTAGAAAACTGATTTCCATGCGTTTTCAATATCCGGTGTGTAATACATTGTCAGGAACATACCAGACAAGATTTGGATAACCGTTACGAAAAACGTCAAACCTCCGAAACAATAGATGAATGCAGAAAAATGATGTGCAGGGTTTACGTGCTCAGGTACTTCGTGGTCAGCGATATCTCGCCAAATTGGTGTGATATCTAACCGTTCATCCACCCAATCATAAATTTTATTTAACACTGCGGTCGTACCCCCTTACCCTTTAGACTAATGTGTTCGGTATTACTCCACCAAGATAGACAAATCCGTCGATGACTTCTACTTCAAACTCATCAAGCGGTCCAAGCGGCGGTGTTCCTGGAATGTTTGCACCATTTTTCTTATAACGTCCAGCGTGACATGGGCAGAAAAATTCGTTTTTATGCTCGTCGCCTTCCCAGTTTACTGTACACCCTAAGTGTTTACAGACCGGAGAAAGTGCTATGACTTTGTCGCCTTCTTTGTAGACCCAAGCCGTATTAGATTCGTCAGAAGTATACCATCCATCTTGTCGATCTTTGATTGTATAGTCGACACGAACTGGTACTTCCGAGAGATCAGCTTCTTTTTGCGGTGTTGGAATCATGTCGGAACCGCCGGCACTAGCCAGAACGGGATCAATTGCGAAACGAATCATCGGCATCAGCATTGCAGAGGCCATGAACCCACCAGTTCCCATTAATGTATAACTTAGGAACGTGCGTCTTGACACTTTATTGCTCATCAGTAATTTCCCTCCTCTTACTCCAAAGTCAGTCCCACGGACATTCTTTTGCTAATTGTAATACTAGGACATATCTATGATATATCAATATGAAACTAAATTCAATAATGCTTTTAGTAGGTACTTAAGTTTGTGGACAAATATTAAGATTTGGTGACAAACGGCAATCAACCTTTAAATACGTCCCGATTAGTGCTTGTACCCTTTTGAGGACGGTGTTTAGGTGTGCCTGTACTGATAATGACATTAAAATTGATTTAGTTCAAGTTCTAAATCAAAAGATCGTGTCAATCCTGAACTCTGTCTTCAATATTTATCACCCTACTGCACATTCCAACTCTCCATAAAGTGTGTCAGTACTTGACGTAGCTGATCTTCCATGATGGTCTGGCGAAGATGGTTGTCCATCGTCTCGAGCGGAATGGACGGAAGCCAGACGACCTTACCTTCTACCGTCACGCTCGTCCACTTAGAATCTGTCGTAAGATAGAAGACATGCGTAAAGGAAGACTTCTTCAAATCTTGTGATAACGTGTCCGCCATTTGTTGCAAATCTGTTGACTGCGTGTATGAAACAGGCGGTAAGAACAT
Source organism: Sporosarcina sp. P2 (assembly GCF_002743255.1). Classification (GTDB taxonomy): domain Bacteria; phylum Bacillota; class Bacilli; order Bacillales_A; family Planococcaceae; genus Sporosarcina. The sequence continues at coordinate 61,813 of NZ_PDYY01000009.1, read as the reverse complement.
CATACGTCCTTTAAATTGCTTCTCTATGAACATCGATAGATTCATCAAAAACTCAGAAGAGGATGCACTGTTTTTCATCATTTCAGGTCGTGTGTCTATCGTTATTAAAGGTACTACGACGGTATCAATATATTCCTTTTGAGTTATATACGTATCCACATCTTTTGGAACCCAGTTCATTGTCATTCCTCCTTACAATACTCAGTAAAGTTTAGCTCATATTTTTCCACAACGCAAACCAATGATTCCACCGCGGAGGGCGAAATCATTGGCTGATGTCTTTATCTTTTTTCATCTCGTTCAACATAGCTGTCAAGCTAATGAACAGCTCACGGTCACCGTTGTCCAGTGCTTCATCGATTCTCTTCAGTAACATGTCATTGGTCGTTAATGTGAAGCTTTCTTCCAACAGCTTTTCAGCTATTTGTTGGTCTTTCTTTTTCTTCAGCAGATCTTCCGGCAAGTAAGGATTCTCTTCCGCCACACTCGCGTACTCAGGACATTTGTTGCTGTGTTTGAAATTCAGTTGGATGAACATATCCTCGTCTGGGTGCAGTCTAAGGTCGTGAAATGACTTTTCCGCATCAGCCGTCATCAAATTTCCCTTGTAGAAGCGAAACGGAATACTATCCACCTCTGTTGTGGAAATGATCATGGCGCGTGGACAGTGATGTGCCTCATTTGTAAAATGAACATTCATTAATAAATGTTCGTTGCTGAGAAGATAATTTAAAATCCATACACATTCCCGGCGCTTTAATCGATAGCGCTTTAAAAACCACCTTAAAAATTCTTTTTTAGCAGCTACAGGAACCACGGCCTTCATCCTACCCCTCCTCTTCAGATTGCGCGATGTATGCGATCCATTCCTCATCATGCGGAGCGATTCTTACTAGCTGCTGAATTACTGGTAACGCTTCCTCGCGCTTACCTTCCTCCAGCAAGAATCGTGCATATTGATCTAAGAAAGCAGCATCTTCGTTCATCCCATCATATGCTTTGAAATACATTTCATACGCTTTTTCGTAATCTTCTGTACGTTCATAGGCATATGCAAGGAAAGCATGAAGTAAAGGGATTTCTAATTGATCGACTTCAGAGTACGTCAGCAGATCAATTAACGCTTCGTCATCTTCCTGATTTTCATAAACCGAAGCAAGCGTGACAATTGCATCAATATACTCCGGATCTAAAACGAGGGCTTCTTTTAAATGCTCTTCTGCCTGTTCTGGCATTTGCAGTTTCAATGCAGATTTCCCTGCGGCCAGCTGCAATTCTTTATCGAACTCATCGCGTTCAATACCTTTTTTAAAAAACTCCAACGCTTTGTCGTCTTCATTTTGTTGCGCGTAGCTTTGACCTGCAAGCATATAAGCGGAGAAATAATCTGGATCCATTTCTAGCAACTGCTCAAGACGTGTGACCGCTTCCGAGTAGCGAGCAGTTTGATAGTAAGCCAACCCTAATCCAAACAACACTTCAGGATGTACTTCCTTGTCCAGTAATGCCTCGTAGAACGGAATGGCTTCCTCGTACGCAGCACCTGCACTGTACGCTTCTGCAAGTCGCGAAGATAGACGAACACCTGCGATCTCTTCGGTTGTCTCGTGAAGCTTCCCGTAAATTCTCACAGCCTCACTATATCTACCTGACTCCAATAGAAGTTCTGCTTGCGCAAGTTGGATTACCGGTTCGTGCGGGGCCAATGTTGCGGCTTCACGCACTTTAGATAATGCCGTTTCGGCAAGTCCAAGCATTTGATAATAATCCGCTTGTGCAAGCAATGCTTGCACATACTCTTCTTCGTCTGGTGAGACGTCCGTCAGTAATAGTAAGGCTTCATCCTCTTCACCAAGTTCAAGTAAAGCGGCAGCGCGATCTATTTTCAACTGAGCTTCGTCAGGGAATACGAGCAACAACTGAGAAAATATATCGTCAGCTTGTCTGACGAATCCATATTCGATCAATAGATTTGCGACATTGTATAATGTGTCATACTCATTGGTAGCTTGCAGTTTCTGTATTTCATCATGAAGTACATCTAAATCTCCATTCAGTACTGTTTGCTCCAATTCCTGCAATATCTTCATTTTTTCACCTGAGCTTTCTACTCTACTTTATTGATTAACTAGCTCCGAAAGATCTTCGAAAAAGCGCGGATAGGAAATCGCGATACAAGATGGATTATCAATCTGAACAGGACTTGACGTAATCAATCCCGCTACCGCTGCCATCATGCCTAGACGATGATCACCGTAGGATTGAAGTGTGGCACCCGCAAGTGGTGTCGGACCATGAATAATCATACCGTCAGTCGTGGTCTCAATATTCGCTCCGAGCTTCCGTAATTCCGTAGCAACCGCCTCAATACGGTCCGTCTCTTTTACACGAAGTTCTTCAGCATTTTTTATAATAGTTTTTCCATCTGCTTGTGTTGCTAATAAAGCAAGTACAGGAAGTTCATCGATTAATCTTGGAATCAAATCACCACCGATTTCAGTTCCTCGCAGTCGCGAATGCTTTATTCGTACAGTGCCATAACGCTCACCCGAAAAACCTTGTTCATCTGATAGTTCGATTTCCACGCCCATCGCTTCTAGCACATCTAGTATACCTGTACGAGTAGGGTTCAATCCAACTTTTAGGAACGACACATCACTGTTTTCAACTAATGCCGTAGCTACCATGAAAAAAGCCGCGGAGGAAATGTCTCCTGGTACGACGACATCTGTACCTGTTAGTTGTTGCCCTCCTTCGATCCGGATTACTTTGTCTTGTTGTTCCAGCTTCGCACCAAATTGTACTAACATACGTTCTGTGTGATCTCGCGATACAGTAATTTCTGTAACAGACGTAGTCCCCTTGGCTTGAAGACCTGCAAGTAAGACAGCGGACTTTACTTGCGCGCTAGCAACTGGCATCAAATAATCGATTGCTTGCAATGTGTTCCCAGTGATTATAAGTGGTAAGTAATCCGCCGATCCTTTACTTTTGATATCCGCACCCATTTGCTCCAAAGGATACGTCACACGCTTCATCGGACGCTTAGATAAATATTGATCTCCACACATTTCAGACGTTACGGAAGAACCAGATAAAATACCTAACATTAATCGCGCAGTTGTTCCCGAGTTACCCGCGTCAAGTGCTCCAGCTGGAGTCTGCCACTCCGCGATGCCAGGACTTTCAATCGTCACTGAAGTTCCGTTCCGCGTAATCTTTACACCAAGCTGTTTGAACATTTCAATGGTGCTCAGACAATCTTCACCATCCAAAAAACCACTGATTGTGGTTTTGCCCTTTGCAATTGAACCCAACATAACCGCGCGGTGGGAAATTGATTTATCTCCAGGTACTTGTAAAGCACCGCGAAGTACTGGCTTTTCGAATGAAACCGTTTGTATTTCTGACATTACGCTCTCCCCCTCTTAAAGTACATGCATAGAATAGTCAGTTTTTGCCGTCAATACTTGACGAGCTTTCTTACGTTCAGCAGCTGATTGGAAGCTGACAACTAAAATGCCATACACATCGGTACGTGTTTCCACGATACGTATATTGGTCAAACTAATATTGGCATCTGCTAGAATTTTCGTGATCTCGGAAATGATACCCGGATGATCTGGTATGTCGATGTGTAGATCAAATGTCATGTAGAGCGCACCTTGGACCGCGCCTTCATTTGTAGAAGGAAGTTGATCGCGGTAAGTTTTCGCCTGCGCAAAGAAATCGAATATACGCTCTGGATTATTGTCTTCTAGCATAGCGCGAATTGTATTCATTTCGTCGAGCCAACCGTCTACCTGTGACAACAACTCATCCCGATTTTGGATTGTAATATCACGCCACATGACAGGATCTGCCGAAGCGATACGTGTTAAATCACGGAAACCACCTGCAGCTAATTTTTTCACGAATGGTTGTTGTTCTTCCTGCGCGGCTAAGCGGCCGACTAATGAGGAGGCTACAATATGCGGGAAATGACTGATGATAGCTGTCATACGATCGTGTTCTTCCGCTTGTAGGACAATCAATTTCGCTTTGGTGGAGGAAAGCAATTTCTCTATATCATCGATTTGTTTTTCAGTCGTTGTGTCATTCGGTGTCAGAATGTAATAGGCGTTCTCAAAGAGATGTTCCATCGCAGCGGATACACCACTTTTATGGGATCCCGCCATTGGATGGCCACCTATAAAGGTGATTCCTTTTTCTTGTAAGATCTTCGCAGCATCCATAATCGGTTTTTTCGTACTCCCTGTATCAGAGACGATTACATGTTCTTTGAAGTCCCAGTCTTGCGCTTCTTTAAAGAGAGCGACCGTTGTATTGACGGGCGTCGCAAAAACAACAAAGTCAGCCTGTTCACAGGCTGATTTTGCAGAAGGTGCGACCGTGTCAATGATTCCTCTTCGAAATGCTTCATCAGCAGTTGCATAGGAGCGGTCAAAACCTACAATATGAATTTCTGGATTTCGTTTTAATGCTAGACCTAGTGATCCACCGATCAATCCGAGTCCAATTATAGCTACTGTTGTTTTCATTGTCATCTATCCTTATTGGTTAGTTAATAGTTGATCGAACGCTTTAAAGAAGCCTGTATTTTGTTCATGCGTTCCAATCGTTACGCGAACGAATCCTGGTGTACCTAGCAGATTTCCGCTACGGACAATATATCCATTTTGCATGAAAATCTCGCATGCAGCATCCGCGTCTAGAGGGACAGCGATTAATACAAAATTAGTTTCTGACGGATAGATGGCCAATGCATGCTGTTGCGCATAGTCTACATATCGTTTTCGTTCTTCGTCATTTTTCGTAACACAATCTTGAAGGAATCGCTGATCCGCAAGGGCAACTTCCGCTACTGCTAATGCAAGCGAGCTGTTGTTGAATGGGTTCCGCACTTTATTAAGCTCAGATACTATATCCGCGTTAGCGACGCCATAACCTATGCGGAAACTTGCCAGTCCGTATGCTTTAGAAAACGTACGAAGTACAATCAAGTTGTCATAGTCATGAATCCACGTCATAGCGTCTTGCTGTGTCGGATCTGTAACAAATTCAAAGTATGCTTCATCGAGAACAACAAGTGCCGTTTTAGGTACCTGATCCAAGAATTTTTTAATTGAGTCACTTGACAAAAGATTACCTGTTGGATTATTCGGATTACACACCCAAATGACAGCCGTTTCTTCATCAGTGGCTTTTAAAAAGCCTTCTAAATCATGATCACCATTTTCAAGCATAGCCACTTCACGAATTTCGGCACCCTCTATTTTTGCATTATGTGCGTACTGTGGGAATGTCGTAGAAGCCATTACCGTATTAGTTCCTGTTTGCAGTAAGGCGCGGGAAATGATGGAAACAATTTCATCTGAACCATTCCCGAAAATAATTTCATTCGGATCGATTTGATGGAATTCTGCCAGCTTCCCCCGTAATCCTGCGGTGTAAGCATCTGGATAAATTTCAAATTGAGCTGCCTTTGAACGTAAATATTCTGCGACTTCAGGTGATGAACCATAAGGGTTTTCATTTGAAGCGAGCTTATGTACTTCTTGCAGGCCGTATGTACGTTTTACTTCCGCTAATGAACGACCAGGTGTATAAGGTTGCATCGTGCGTAATATTGGTTTCCACTTCATTAGATCGCTCCCCTTCACGTTGTATTATTTTTGTAAATCAGGTCGTAATTGAACTGCATTATTTTGATAAATATGTTGGATTTCCTCTTGTTTTTTGGAAGTATTGACGTTCATCATGACACGTATACACTTACGCATAGAGCCAGGCACATCGATTTCATGTGTACACATGACCGGTACATAAGTCCACCCTTCAATCGAACGGATCGCTTTTGCAGGGAATGCCGCTTTGACATCCACTGTAGTTGAAACAATTACAGAACCGATATCTTCCGGTTTGAATTGATTCGCCTCCGCCATTTCGAGTACAAGAGATTCTGTCGCTCGTAACACTTCAAATGCGTCATCATTTTCAACTGTTGTCGCACCCCTAATTCCCCTAACACTCATACAATTCCCTCGCTTTTTAATTTTACTTTAAATTCCTCAAATGCAGTCTGACACTCTTCTGAACTAATTCCTTTCACAAAAGGCTCACCGATTTTTTGTAATAAAACGAAATTCATTTTACCGAATGAAGCTTTCTTATCCTTTTGCATATAGGATAATAACTCTTCGAAACTATAAGAGAATACTGGCTTAAATGTATAGCCATTTTTGTTAGCAAAATGAAGATAGCGATTTGTGAATCCTTCAGGGATATTACCGTATTTCTCACTTAGCAAGAAGGCATACCCCATACCAATCATGACACACTCCCCATGGCTGAGGCTGCCGAATCCAGAAGCCGCTTCCACTGCATGTCCAAATGTATGACCGAAGTTTAAAAACTTACGCGTCGAATTCTCAAACTCATCTTCTCCAACGATATCTGCTTTTACCTTGATGCCACGAAGTAATTCCTTTTCAAGCCACTCTATAGAAGGTGTAGAAAACTGTTCTTGTTCCAGTAATTGCTCCGTCCATAATGGATCCGAAATAAAAGCATGCTTGACCAATTCCGCCAAACCTGAACGCATTTCGGACGCAGGTAACGTGTTAAATACATCAGTATCAAACAATACGGCTAAAGGTTGATGAAATGATCCCACCATATTTTTTCCTTCCGGCATATTGATGGCTGTTTTCCCACCGACTGCACTGTCATGCGCAAGTACAGTGGTTGGGCATTGGATGAAGCGAATACCACGCATAAATGTAGCAGCTACAAAACCTGTTAAATCCCCACACGCCCCTCCGCCAAATGCGATAAGGAGGGAATTTCGCGTAAATCCTTCAGTCAATAAGAAAGACTGACAATCCACGTAAACTTCTGGCATTTTACACTTCTCGCCGCCAGGTACGATTTTCACCGATACCTCGCGACCAGAACGTAATAAAGCTTCTTGCAATAAAGGGAGATGTAATTCTGCCACACGCGCATCGGCAATAATTCCGATTTTATCTGTCGTACTTAGCAAATCTGCATAGTCAGTCGAAAATAATTCATAGGTGTTTGAACCTACATAGACATCGTATTGGTGATCTCGGACGGAAACAGTTAACTTATCCATCTTAAAACTCCTTTACATATTGTCTGTATTGTTCAATATCCTTCTGTAAGGCGTCCATTGTATCCGAACGGAATTCTTCCATAATCGCTTTAGCCATCTCTGTTGCGATGACATGTTCAGCTACAACAGATGCAGCAGGAACGGCACAAGGATCGGAACGTTCAATCGTTGCAACGAAAGATTCCTTTGTATCAATATCCACGCTTTCTAGCGGCTTGTAAAGTGTTGGAATTGGTTTCATTACACCACGCACTATGATCGGCATACCTGTCGTCATTCCACCTTCAAGTCCACCTAAACGATTGGATTTTCGGTAATATCCTTGCTCTTTATTCCAGCTAATTTCATCATGCACTTCACTGCCTGGCATTTTTGCCATATCGAACCCTAAACCGACTTCAACACCCTTGAAAGCATTAATGCTCATCATAGCACCTGCAAGCTTACCATCCATTTTGCGATCGAATTGTACATAGCTACCAATCCCAGGAGGACATCCTTCAATGATGACTTCCACTACGCCCCCTAGTGTATCACCGCGCTTTTTAATATCGTCTATGGCTTCCGTCATTTTGACAGACGCTTCTTTATCCGCACAATATACTGCATCTTCTTCTACGATCGCGCGTAGTTCTTCAATGGAAAGATCAGCATAGGCAGCAGAATCTGTTTCGATGCCGCCAATTTCCGTAACATGCGCTACAGTTTCAATCCCAAGCTGACGCAAAAATTGTTTTGCTACCGCCCCGATTGCAACACGCATCGTCGTTTCACGTGCCGATGAACGTTCCAACACATTTCGCAAGTCACGATGGCCATATTTCATGCCGCCGACTAGATCCGCGTGTCCGGGACGAGGGCGTGTAATTTGACGCTTTACATCTTCTGGATTCACGTCTTCCGGAAGTGGTTCTACGCCCATGATGCCTGTCCAGTGTTTCCAATCATCGTTCACAACCGTTAGCGTAACCGGTGAGCCAATTGTTTTACCATGGCGTACACCGGATGAGATTTCTACCCGATCCTTCTCTATTTGCATTCTACGGCCTCTACCGTGTCCACCTTGTCTTCTCTTCAATTCTTTATTAATCATCTCAGCAGTTAGCTCCATCTGTGCAGGTAATCCTTCAATGATGGCAGTAAGCTGTGGACCATGGGATTCACCAGCTGTAATAAAGCGCATATTCCATTCCTCCGTAACGTGGTTTATTGTTTTTTTCTATAAAAGAATGTATCTACTGATTCAAAGTTATATTTTTCAGGATTGAATATTTGTTCTGTGCTTCCAACGAACAAAACACCACCTGGTTTAAGTGCTTTGGAGAAGTTGGTATAAATCTGATCTTTCGCTTCTTCCGTGAAATAAATCATCACGTTACGGCAGACGATCAAGTCGTAGTTCGTATCATAGCGATCTTCCAGCAAGTTTTGCTGTTTGAATGTAACGGTCTTCTTGATATCTTCTACTACTTGATAAGAAGCACCTTCTTTTATGAAGAATTTATCGATGATCGGTTTGGGCACTTCTTTTAATGCACGATCATTGTATAAACCAACTTTGGCACGATTCAATACGCCCACATCTAAGTCCGTTGCATAAATAGAAATATCACGCAAAGGAAGATAGGATGATAGAACCATTGCTAGCGAATAAGGCTCTTCCCCGGTAGAACAAGCCGCGCTCCAAATTTTCAATCGTTTATTTTTCTCCAATAATTGAGGGAATATTTTCTTCTCTAAGACCTCCCAACGCAAGGCGTTGCGGTAAAATTCTGACACATTAATCGTCATGCGGTCCAGGAATTCGTCCAATAAGTCTTGATCACTTTGAATAGCTAGAGAGTAATCTTTAAAATTACGAAAGCCTTTCTTTTCATATAGTGAAGTGAGTCTCCTCTTCATCTGGGCTTCTTTATACAATGACAAATCGATCCCAGTTTTCTTCTTGATCCCTTGAATTAATATCGAATAATCAGACATTTAACAACCCCCTGTTGCCTCTTCTCTCTTATGTACGTTCTCATTATAACGGAAAAAGTAGGTCGTATGTATAAGAAAAACAGCCATGCGAAATTCGCTCGGCTGTTTTTGGCGATTAATTAATCCAGTTGTTCACTGTTTTGTCATAAGTCACAAGCTCTTCTTCTTTAAAGAATAAGTTGATCTCGCGGCTTGCTGACTCAGATGAGTCTGAACCATGAATAATATTCTTGCCTACTGTTACAGCAAAGTCTCCACGAATAGTTCCAGGAGCTGATTCTTTTGGATTCGTTGCACCCATCATTAAGCGAGCAGTAGAGATGACGTTCTCGCCTTCCCATACCATTGCGAAAACCGGTCCAGAAGTAATGAATTCTACAAGTTCTCCGAAGAATGGACGTTCTTTGTGCTCTCCGTAATGTTGTTCAGCAAGTTCTTGAGAAATGTTCATTAATTTCCCACCAACTAATTGATATCCTTTGTCTTCGAAACGACCAACGATTTCACCTACAAGGTTACGTTGTACGCCGTCAGGCTTTACCATTAAAAATGTTCTTTCCATCTCTAAAACACTCCTTCGATCTTCTATAGGGATGATCCCTTTTAAATCGTACCATCGACGCCTTTTTCTTTCAACTATTAACAAACTCCGTCAATATTTTCGTTGGCCGATAAAATCAGCAATTTGAGTCAGTGCTTTCTTCGACTTACCATTCGGCAAATCTTCCAATTCCTTAAGTGCCTTGGTTAAGTACAGATCACTTACATGCTGTGCTTTTTCAATCGCACCACTTTGTCGAATATAGCGAAGCATCGATTGTCTATCCGGCTCTTCCATCTCTCCGGTAAACGCACGTTCCATGTAGGGCTTGAATTGTTCATCATCTTTTATGTATAAAACAGGCAATGTAATATGACCATTTAACAAGTCACTTCCTGCCGGCTTTCCAAGTTCTTCATCTGTTGACGTAATATCCAAAATATCGTCGATGATTTGAAATGCCATTCCAGTGAAATACCCATATCTCTTTAGTTTCCGTACAGTTTGAGCATCTGCATCTGCACTAAGTGCGCCAAGTTCACAACTAGAGGATAGCAGTAAAGCAGTCTTTCGCTTAATACGTTTCAAATAGTCGCGCAAACCTTGATCTGTTTGTTGTTGGAAATCAAACTGGATAATTTCCCCTTTGCATATCTCCAGCATGGTTTCGGCGAGAATCTGATGGATAGGTGCTTTCTCGATAGTACCGATAGATGTTAGCGCCCGCGAAAAGATGAAGTCCCCCGCATACATTGCCACTCGGTTGTTCCACTTTGCTTTAACGGTTTGTAAACCGCGGCGCATATCAGAATCATCAATTACGTCATCGTGGACGAGTGATGCCATGTGGATTAATTCAAGGGATACTGCAATTTTCGCAGCGCTTTCTAGCGAATACGTTCCGAATTGAGCAGCCATTATCACGAAAATCGGCCGAATCCTCTTGCCACCGGCTTTCAATAAATGCAAGGAAGCTTGACGAACAATGGGAGAAGAGGATTGCACGGATCGCTCAAGCTCTTTTTCAATATAGGACATATCTTTGCGGAAATCCGTATAAAGCGACATCAACTTAATTTTTTCCAACCCCATTACCTTCTCCCGTGTATTCATTATTTGTAAGCGATATGACCTGCCGCCGCACCGCCACTGTAAGACTTATATGATACTTCTTGATATCCTGCATCAACAAAAAGCTGTGCTAGCTCTTTCATGTCTGGGAATTCATTTGCTGATTCCTGAAGCCAAGAATACTCTTTAAAGCTCTTTGCGAAAAGTTTACCAAATAGCGGCATAATAAATTTGAAATAGAAGCGAAACCCTTGACGATAGACAGGTATTTTAGGTTGAGATGTTTCCAAACACACTGCCATTCCACCCGGCTTCAACACGCGTCGCATTTCTTTTAAAACAGTCAAGTAATCGGGAACATTGCGTAGACCAAACCCGATCGTCACATAATCAAATGAATTGTCTGGAAAAGGAAGTGACATTGCGTTACCTTGAACTAATGTAAGGTTTGGGTAAGGGGCTACTTTGTCTCTGCCCGAATCCAGCATGTTGGCACTGAAGTCCAAACCGATAACTTCACCAGTAGGACCTGCGGCTTGAGCCAATGCAATTGTCCAGTCTGCAGTACCACAGCAAACGTCAAGTGCTTTAGCGCCCGGCAGTACATTCATGCGTGCCATGATATCACTCCGCCATTTAATATGTTGATTAAAACTGATCACGGAATTCATTTTATCATAGTCTGTCGAAATTTTTTCAAAGACGTTATGAACTCTTTCTTCTTTTGAGACCGCCACAGTTCGTCCCTTCTTTCTTCACTTCAGTTTACTTTCTTATGGTTTCGTCATTTTCTGCAACTCTGCTAGTACTTCAGTATGTAAATAAGAGCTGTTCTTCAATCTGTTGTTCAGCTGTAGTTGTAATTGATCGATCCAATCTTCTGTATCATTCGTACTCGGCACTAGATGCGAAAATTTCATCCGATTCAAGTCACGCTGTGTGCTGTCGAGCAGCCAAACGAGTGGAAAGATTGTTTCTACGATATGTGTGTAGCGACCAAAGCCGAATGCTTCGAAGAATTTCACAATACATGCACTTTCCACTTCAGAAATTAACTGCAACCGATCTTCAAGAGTGGAGGGCGGTGCTTGAAACAATGTCGTTTTGCATTCATTAATCCTGCCGACTGCCAATGACAAAGAACGAATGAGATGGAAGTTTGGAATTGACGCCAATAGCTTATAGTGGATACCGCTGAAGTGGTCGCCCGCAAGAACCATCAATTGCTGTTCTTTGGATGAAGCATCTACGACATCGATTTGATCATGGACATCAAAAGCCGTGTGGATGGCACCAATCGCTAGCGCCACGGTTTGCATCTCATCTGTCCACTGCTCTCCATTGAGCAAAGGCAATAAGAGCAACGAAGCTTTTCGCCTGTCAATCGGAGCATACCCTGCATCTCGTTCGACCACTGGCTGATAAATAGCGCGTCGCAAATGGTGTATGTAATTGTCGACTTGGTCAGTGAATCCTTTTGTTTCCATCAGTAAGCTCCATTCCCGTAAGGATACGGTCATTCTTTTTCCTCACTCGCAATTACGCCGTGGGCTGTATGAATTTCAGCTTCCCCTCGAATCTTAATAGCGGAGGTATGCTCGGTAAACTGCGCGATCATGACTTCTCCTCTATCCAGCTTTTCGGTATGGTGAAACTTGGTGTCATTGCCTCTCGTGAGCCCAATGACATTCACTCCATCTTTTTTCGCTTTGATAATTAGATAATCGGGTTGTGTCATTTTCGCATCTCCAGTCTATATATAATCCTAATGATAGCATATACAGCAAGCGCTCGGCAAAGACCTTAGTTCGTTCGAATAAGAGATAAAATTTCCGCACGCTTCACGTCATCATGTTCATAGATTCCTCTAGCGACAGTCGTGATGGTTTTAGCCCCTGGCTTCTTAATTCCTCTCATCGTCATACACATGTGTTCCGCTTCGATAATGATATAAACACCATGGGGATTCAACTTTTCCATCATGGCATCTGCCACACTGGATGTAATGCGTTCTTGCAATTGCGGACGACGTGCTGCTGTTTCGACAGCTCTTGCCAACTTGCTCAAACCTGCAACTACTCCATTACGCGGAATATATGCTACGTGGGCTACACCGAAAAATGGAACCAAGTGATGCTCGCACATAGAATAAAATGGAATATCTTTCACCAACACGACTTCATCATGATTCTCATGGAATACCGTATCGAAATACTCTCTTGGATCTTTATTTAACCCTTCAAATACCTCTTGATACATTTTAGCAACACGTTTCGGTGTCTCCAGTAATCCTTCACGAGTCGGATCTTCACCGATTGCTTCTAGGATCATCGTAACTGCCTGTTCTAATTTATTTATATCTTGCTCTTTCATAACAGCATGTCCTCCTTGTAAGAACTAAACCTATTTCCCCAAAATATTAGCACATTCCATTCATTCCGTATAGTTACTTGTACTTCCCTATGTATACCAATTTAAAAAACGTAAAGGAGTCCATCCATGGCCATCTGACGAACAGATTTGCTGGACGGACTCCTATGTAAAATCTCAAATTATTTTACTGCGTCTTTAAGTGCTTTACCTGCTTTGAAAGCTGGAACTTTACTTGCAGCGATTTCGATTTCTTCGCCTGATTGTGGGTTACGTCCTTTACGAGCAGCACGTTCGCGTACTTCGAAGTTTCCGAAACCAATCAATTGAACTTTATCACCGTTAGCAAGAGTCGATTGAATTGTATCGAATACAGCTTCAACAGCTTTAGTTGCGTCTTTTTTTGTTAGACCTGCCGCTTCTGCCACAGAGTTAATTAATTCTGTTTTATTCACACCGTTCACCTCCTCTCAAAGGGGATGCTATTGCTGTTAACACTGTAAAAAGAGTAACATAAGAAAAACTACGGTGCAACAATATTATCGCGCTTTTCCTTTATTCACGGCATTTCAAGCGATTTTGATAGAAAAGCATAGAAAAAAGACCCGTTTTTGACGGATCTCTCTTCATTTCAAACTATATTTGTTACGTGATTTCCTTATTTTTTCACCTTACACAATGAAGGTAATCATACCTTTATTCCCGTCATTCACCATTTGTTCAATTGTTTCACGCAAGCGTTTTCTAGCTCGATCTGGAACTGCTGCGGTCTTATATCGGATACTTTCTTTCATGACTTCATGTAATGGTGTGCCAAATAATTGTGTTTCCCATAATGCTTCACGATCATGTAAATACGCATTTTTCAATTCTTTCAACAAGTGATGACTATGGAATTCAGAGCCGATTAACGGAGCGAATTCCGCTTCCATATCGATTCGAATAATGTGAAGTGAAGGTGCTTTCGCTTTCATTTTCACCCCATAAAACGTGTCTTGTTTAATTAATTCAGGAGCAGTTGGCTGAAAATCTTCAATCGATGGCAACGCTACGCCATAACCTGATTTTTTCGCCGTATCAATTGCTTCCGCATACATATCATACGATTTTTTCGCTTTAACCGCTTCTTGAATGAAGATTAACCAATCCTTTTTGGAACGCATTTCTGTTCCCATGAACTCCTCACAGACATTAACAAAAGCTTGCTCATCCATATCAATCTTCACGATGGCGCGGCCTTTACCTGCATCGACTTCCACTACTTCTGCTTGTCTAATAAACTCTTCTTCTTGCAATAACTCCGCAATCTCCTGAACTTTACGAATTTTCGAGACGCCTAGGAATCCATCTGTGATTAGCTGATCGATACGTGCATTCAGCTTATGGCTATCCCCAAGCTCCTCCATCCAGTCGGGACGTTGCAGTTCGATATCCGTGATAGGGAATTCATACAATGCCTCTTTGAGAATAAGCTGGATCTCTGCTGCATTGAGCTGATCCGCACTGATAGCAATGACGGGAACACCATACTTTTCATGTAATTGCTGTTTTAGTTCCAACGCTTTTTCATGAGCAGGCATTTTAGAATTTAATACAATGACGAATGGTTTACCGATTTCTTGCAATTTCGAAACGATTTCTTTTTCAGCAACTTCAGCGGCCGCGCGTGAAATATTGTTCACCGTACCGTCTGTCGTCAGCAAAATTCCAATAGTCGAGTGATCACGAATCACTTTGTCCGTTCCGATACGTGCCGCTTCTTGGAACGGAATCGGTTCATTGTGCCATGGTGTATGGACGTATTTCGGCCCATCCTCGTCCTCATATCCTTTAACACCATCAATTACGTAGCCTACACAGTCTGCTAGGCGAATTTGGAATTCCAGTTCACCGTCCCCTATTGAAACGCTTGTGCCTTGGGCAGGTACGAATTTAGGTTCTGCAGTCATGATTACGGGACCTGGTGAACTTTGGGGAAGTTCGTCTTGTGCACGTATTCGATCATTGGCATCCGTCATGTTGGGAATTACAACTTCCTCCATGACTCGTTTGACAAAAGTGGATTTCCCTACTCGAACAGGGCCTACCACACCTATATAAATATCGCCGTCTGTTCTTCTAGCTAAGTTTTCGTATAGTTCTTCTTTCATCATTAGCCCTCCTTTTTCTCCGCATTGTAGCTTATGAAATAGAAAAACGTTTCATGCATAGATGCACGAAACGTTTTTGGGTAATGGCACTAATTTAGTTAATAAACTTTGTAACGGTTCGGGATCGGTACTCCAGATGGGAACGCTTCTGGAGGGCCCGCGGTGGGCCTCCCAGAGTCGTCCCATCTTCCGTACCAATCCTAGTTATATTATGGTGACAATTTGTATTACTCTTTGACATATGTAAAGTTCAAGTGCTAATACATGAGGTCACCTACAAATTAGAGAACGTTATTTCTTCATAAACACAGGTTCGTTGTTTTCATCCACTGTGTACGGCAAGGAATATGCCGGAAGGACTAAGGAGTCTTCGTATAGTAGATAACGAATATCTGTGCCTGCTTTTATTTCTGGCTTTTGTTCCATTAAGATCTTGTTGAGGTCGATGGAATAGTCTACGTAAAAGTTTCCGTCGCCGCCTACTACGATAGGTAAATGAGCGTCAGAGTATGGGCTTTGGACGGTTAGTGGTTCTTTAAAGCCCATTTTCTTGAAGTCCACTTTATAGACGTTGTCGCCAACTGGATCTAAGAATGGTAATTCTCCGTTGATAAATTTGCGCAAGTTTAAGTCGCGTAGTTTTTCGGTTATACGCAAGTCGACTAGCTTAACTGTAGGATTTTCTTCTACATCTACGAGAACATACTGGAAGATGCCGCCGTTTTCGAATGCGTTGGACGGGATCTTTTCAGTGAAATCCGGAACGATTTTTGAGAACTCGATTGGATATTTGATGAATTGATCGGTTTCTTGATCGCGTGTTTTAATTGGTAATAGACCGCCCGACTGTTCTTGATAGCGCTCTACAGCTTTTTGGATAGTTTCTTGAAGTTCAGGATAAGGTGTTTCACTTGCTTGTTTTTCTTCAGGTGGACGGCCGCCGCAAGCAGACAATAATAGTCCACAGATTATAACTAAAAAAAGTAGCATTCGTTTGTTCATAATTTACGCCCCTCCAGTCGGTCCGTTGAATACCAAATAGACCATTGCGAAGAACGATGTAATTAATAGTGTATAGGCAATAATCGCAAATAGAATTTGTACGACACGGTTTTTTATTTTATATCGGCTCAAATAAATCAAGCCCATTGAAATAGCCATGAATCCCATCGCGTAAAAAGATAGCCACA
Source organism: Sporosarcina sp. P2 (assembly GCF_002743255.1). Taxonomy (GTDB): domain Bacteria; phylum Bacillota; class Bacilli; order Bacillales_A; family Planococcaceae; genus Sporosarcina. The sequence continues at coordinate 45,373 of NZ_PDYY01000009.1, read as the reverse complement.
TTTTATCTAACGAGGACAAAATTGTCACCCTCCTACTGTTTAAATACCGAAAAATGTATCGATTTCCTGTTTCTTACCACGAGTCATTAATTGATCCACTGCTTGCTTGGGCGGGATTTTTTCAAATAGGATGGAATACAATGCTTCTGTCAACGGCATGTTGACATGAAACTGCTGCGCCAACTGAAACGAGGCCTTCGTAGTACGTACCCCTTCTATGACCATGCCCATTTCTTCAGTCACTCTTTCCAAGGACTGTCCTTTTCCAAGTAAGTTTCCTGCCCGCCAGTTTCTAGAGTGAACACTTGTACATGTAACGACCAAATCGCCGAGTCCCGTTAATCCGGAAAACGTTTGTTGGTCCGCACCCATTTCAACACCGAGACGTGTAATTTCTGCTAGACCTCTCGTAATGAGAGCAGCCTTTGCATTATCGCCGTAACCTAGTCCATCAGAAATTCCAGCAGCCAAAGCGATGACATTTTTCAATGCCCCGCCAAGCTCCACACCGATTACATCTTTATTTGTATAGACACGGAAATAATTGCTCATGAATAAATCTTGTATCCGTTCTGCCGCTTTCATGTTGCTTGAAGCGACCGCTACTGTTGTCGGATGTCTATGTACGACTTCCTCCGCATGACTCGGTCCAGAAAGCACCACAATGGCTTCACGCAGTGTTTCATCGATTTCATCTGCAATGATTTCAGAAATCCGTTCCAGTGAGTCCGGATCAATTCCTTTGGAGACATGGACAAATATAGCAGGATCAGTTAATAATTCCTGAATATGGCGACACGTTTCACGCATCGCAGCAGTCGGCACGGCAAGTATAATCGTTTTCGCATGTTGGACTGCCACTTGTAGTTCACTAGTAGAGTTAAGGTTATCGGGCAGTTTCACATCTGGTAAATACCGGTTGTTCGTGTGCTGATTGTGGATTTCATCTGCTTGTTCTGCACGTCTCGTCCAAATTAAGCTATCATGTCCATTTTCAGCTAGCACAACAGCGAGTGCGGTTCCCCAACTGCCTGCCCCGATTATAGAGACTTTTTCCATTACCTCCACCCTTTCTATTTACGTAGTTAAGTTCTCGCTCTTGTAATTAAACGGATTGGTGTTCCTTCAAATCCAAAGGCTTCACGTAATCTGTTCTGTAAAAAACGTTCATAAGAAAAGTGCATAAGTTCGGGTTCGTTGACAAAGACCACGAATGTCGGTGGCTTCACAGCAACTTGTGTTGCATAATAAATCCGCAAACGACGCCCTTTGTCTGCAGGTGCAGGATTTCGCGCCACTGCATCTTCCACTACCTCATTCAAGACACTCGACTGAATACGCATCGCATGATTTTCACTGATCAATTGGATATTGGAGAATAATGTATGCACACGTTGCTTTGTTTTAGCTGAAACAAAGAAAATAGGGGCATAGTCGAGAAATCTAAACTGATCGCGAATATCATCGATGAAATTATTCATCGTCTTATCGTCTTTTTCAAGCGTATCCCACTTATTGACAACAAACATGACACCTTTTCCTGCTTCTTCGGCAAAGCCGGCTACACGTTTGTCCTGTTCACGAATACCTTCTTCTGCGTTCATGACAATCAATACGACATCGGAGCGGTCTATTGCTTTTAAGGCACGTAATACACTATATTTCTCTGTGTTTTCGTATACCTTCCCTTTTTTACGCATTCCCGCTGTATCGATAATTTTAAATTCTTGTCCATCTACTACTTTTGTAGAGTCAATCGCATCAGTTGTCGTTCCGGCGATATCACTTACGATGACACGCTCTTCACCTAGTAAAGCGTTAACAAGTGACGATTTCCCGACATTCGGACGTCCAATTAAACAGAACTTGATGGAATCATCTTCCTCTTCCTCTAAGTTCATATCTTTAAAGCTTTCTGCGACTGCATCCAATAAATCACCAAGTCCTAGACCGTGTGATCCTGAGAGTGGATACGGTTCGCCAAATCCAAGTGAGTAAAAATCATAGACCATATCTCTCATCTCTGGATTATCTACTTTATTCACTGCCAATACGACTGGCTTATTCGTTTTATACAGCATACGTGCTACTTGTTCATCTGAATCTGTCACACCATCTCTGCCATTCGTCAAAAAGATGATGACATCTGCTTCCTCAATGGCAATTTCAGCCTGCATGCGAATTTGGTCAAGTAATGGTTCATTACTCAGTTCAATACCGCCTGTATCGATTAAGTTAAATTCATAATTCAACCATTCGGCTGCGCTGTATATACGATCCCGCGTTACACCGGCAACGTCTTCTACGATAGAAATTCTTTCGCCTACGATCCGGTTAAAGATTGTCGACTTACCGACGTTTGGTCTTCCTACGATTGCTACTGTTGGTTTTTTCATTTTCTTTCATAACACCCTTCCGACCTATCTTTGAATATTATACACAAAAAGAATGATGATGCATATGAAAGCATCATCATTCCAGTTAAGCTTATTTATCATTTGTGGCTAGCTTATCACAATCTGACGTTTATTTTTGGAATTTCTTCAGTTGATCACCGATGACATCTCCTAAAGAGAAGCCAGTTGTTTCTTCTGGCATTTCATAACTAAAGTTTTCTTCACGTGCTTCTTGCGGTTTTTCAATAAGATCTTTAATGCTCAATGAAATGCGTTTTTCCTGTGGATTCACGTCTAATACTTTTACTTGTATAGTCTGGCCTTCTTCAAGTACCTCTTGTGGGGTTCCGATATGCTCATGTGCAATACGTGAGATGTGAACGAGTCCTTCCTACGCCTGGCAAAATCTCGACGAATGCACCATAGGCTACAAGACGTTTTACTGTGCCATCCAGTACAGAGCCGACTTCTGCTTTTTCTTCAATATTTTCCCATGGTCCAGGTAATGTATCTTTAATGGATAAAGATACGCGTTCCGCATCACGGTCAACAGACAACACTTTGACTTGGATCTCATCGCCTTCTTTCAACACATCTGACACGCTTTCAATATGTCCGTGTGAAATTTGTGAAATGTGTACCAAACCATCTACGCCACCGATATCAACGAAAGCACCAAATGAAGCGATACGTTGTACTGTACCGTCAAGAATGTCACCTTCTTGAATTTCAGAAAGTGCGGCTTCCTTTTTCTGCTCATTTTGTGCTTGAACAACCGCACGGTGAGACAAGATTAAGCGGTTCTTTTCTTTATCCATTTCAACAATTTTAAATGTCATCGTGCGTCCTTTATAATCATCAAACGATTCAACGAAGTGATCTTCTACTAAAGAAGCTGGAATAAAACCGCGAACGCCAAGGTCGACAACCAGTCCGCCCTTTACTACGTCCTTTACTTCTGTCTCGATGATTTCGCCACTTTCAAATTTCTCTTCTAGTGAATCCCATGCATTTTCTGCATCTACTTGACGCTTAGACAAGACATACATCTCATCCTCTACCTTAGTAATCGCCAATTGTAATTCGTCACCGATTGAGACTGCATCCGCTGCTTTTTCAATATGCAAGCTGGAAAGTTCACTGATCGGAATCACACCATCAAACGGAGCGCCAGCGATTTCAACAGTCACTGATTTCTCTTCAACCTTTGTCACTACACCCGTTACGTGTGCACCTTCACCGTATTCTTTAACTTCATCCATATTCATCTCTTCAGTCATATGTAGTCCTCCTCCATAATGATCCTATCTCTATATTATGCGAATTGAGACTTAAAAACAAAAAATTGCACTTATTCTTTTATTTATACTGTTCAATCAACTTGGATATCTCTGCCATAATTGCTTCCGTTACCTCTTCGGCAGATGCTTTTCTATCACGATAAGGTGTCATATCCATAGCTTCCCCGTACACGACTTTCAGTTGCGAAAAGGCTTTATACGGACCGATGATTGCGCAAGGGACGACTTTAGCATCTCCACCTTTTAACGCAAAGAACCCTGCACCTGCCAAACCTTTTCCAATCTCCCCCGTTTTGCTTCTAGTTCCTTCAGGGAATAAGCCTACTACTTTGTCTTCACGTAAGAGTTTAATGGTTTTACGGAATGCTTCTCGGTCACTCATACCGCGCTTTACAGGATATGCCTGTACTTTTGGTAACACCGTTTTAAGAATAGGCATATCAAACAGCTCTTCTTTGGCCATAAAATGAACCGTTCTTGGACTTGTAATTCCGACTATAGGGGGATCTAGATTATCGATATGATTCGTGCATAAAAGCACTCCACCCTCTTTAGGAAAGTTTTCTTTTCCGATTACTTTGATTCGATAAAGTGGAAAGCAAACAGTACTAATCAAAAATTTGCCAAGTGGATATAAATTCATTGAGCTAACCTCTTTTCGGCATATTCGACAATACTATTTGTCACTTCTTCTATTGTCTTCCCTGTTGTATCAATTGTAATCGCATCTTCTGCTTTTTTTAATGGAGAAATTTCACGTTCGCTATCTGCTTGATCTCTCTCGCTAATTTCTTTTTTCAACGTTTCATAATCCGATTTCATTCCACGCTTTTGTTCTTCTAGTAAACGACGCTGTGCACGCTCTTCTACAGAAGCTGTCATGAAGATTTTTAGTTCAGCTTTAGGCAAAACGGCAGTACCAATATCTCTACCATCCATTACAACGGAGGATTCCGCTGCAAGACTCTGTTGTTTAGCTACCAAGAGTTCACGGACAGTTGTCAACGCCGCTATCGCTGAAACATTTGTCGTCACTTCGTGTGAACGGATCGCATCGGTTACTTCAATACCATCGAGCAACACTTTTTGCACGTGTCCGTCCGGTTGTAATTCGATTTCCGTTTGGGCGATCAACTTTGAAATATCTTCCTCATTATGTGGATCTATGTTGTTTTGAAGTACTTTGTAAGTAATGGCACGATACATGGCTCCTGTATCGATATACGTATATCCTAATTTTTTGGCTACTAATTTAGCAATTGTACTTTTCCCTGCCGCTGCAGGACCATCAATTGCAATTCTCATTCCAGCTGTCATGATGAAAATCCCTCCATTTACGCCTTTATTGTACCATAAGCAAAAAGGAAAAGTCTGCTCTCGACAGACTTTTCCTTTAGCTATTTCGTAATTCTAATTGTCGTTCAAAGCAATAGCGGATAATGTGTTGTCGATCTTTATCATCTATTTCATCAAACGTGAAAGAGCTCAATCTACGCTTCTCACTTTCCCAGTTTCGTACTACTCTTGCTTTACATGACACATATTTGATTTCTGTTTTCGAGAAATACAAAACGATCAATAATTTCACTTCAGTATTTCGTGGGAAATAATCATGATTTTTCATATTGACTGCCAATCCGCCAGCGCTAATATCCATTGACACCAATTGCAACGTTGAGGAGTCTGCCTGTAATGCCACGTCCAATGACGTGTCAACACGAACAAATTCTCTTCTTTGGATTTTAATCAATTGCTTATCACCGGGATATTTCAGTTTAAGCATAGGTATCGTTTGATTGACCCGGCTATGCACTTCCGTACGAAAGGCATAAGACATCTTATACTCATCTACAAATGTCACGAGAAGCTGCGTACCATCTATGAAGAACGCTGTTTTACCCGTCATTATATTGATAGGGTAATCCATCATGAAGTGCTCGTCATCTTCAATATCCACTACACGACATTTGAATTTTTCCGATTCCTCCGTATAATCTTTCTCTAACGTTAATACTGTCCCGATACTTAGTCTCATTTCTCCACCTGCCATTCGTCCTATTCTTTCATTATGTCATGTGGAGTAAATTTTTCCAATCTTTTTATTGTTTTTCCGTCGTAATCACTTCTAATGTCTCCGTGTCAACGAGAATCTTATATGTCTCCAGGTTCTCTTTTCCTGAAACGACTGTTAAATAATGCGCAAGGCGTTGCTCCATTTGACTATTTTCTACGTAGGCAAGCTCCTGAGCCATTACGGTAACATCTGGTCTGAAGAACGTGTGCCACTCCGCTGTACGAATAGGCTGTGGTTTCGGTTGCTCTTTACGAATGTATTCCGATGCATCCAAACCGATCACTTCGCCGTTGTCTTTCGCTAATTTGATATGAATTGGATCAGAGAATACTTTGGCTTCATTTTCAGGATGTACCCGAACGAAAACAAAATGCCACGCGTTATCATTCTCTCTAGCCTCTTCCAAAACCAAATCCGTATAATCAGCCTTCTTTAAAAACTCATTAGCCAACTTCTCTAACTCTTCATACGATACTGTAGGCTTACCCATGCGCCGCTCCATGAGATATGACAGAACATGCCCACCTTTTTCAGTGATATCTATATAACCGATTGATGAATTTTCTGCATAACGGATATGATAAAATGGATATGGGGCACCTTTTCTACTTCTTTCCGCCGCAATGATATCATTGGAAACAGTCGGCAGAAGCTTTTTGAATTTCTGAATTGCCTCGTCCTCGCTAATTTTCTTTTCTTTAATATCACGCAACTCTTTTTTCTTCTGGGCATCGGACTCACTAGCCGTTAAAGGGAATACCGCTTCTGTATATCCCATGACAGACTCTCCCATTTTCGACCAATTCGCCTTACCATCAGGTGAGTCACGCAACTTTTTTTCCCAGTTACTAATCGACATTTTACTTGAAAACATATCCTTCGTCGCCAACTGCCATTCACTCGTTAGTTCATCCAGATTTTCTGAAGCGCGTTGCATCACGCCGTAATATTTGTCAGGGTCGCCATTCTCTGTAGATTCCTTTGCGAAATTTCCTAGCCTTCCTAAATAATTCATCCAGGAAGTAGAGAAACTTTCATCTACAGGTAGTGCGGAAATGGATGACTTAATATCTGAAGATAAACGCCAAATATCTTCTCTTTCCTTTGCTGAACTTTTTTGATCCTCAAAAAGCAATGACTTGTTTACCGCTTCTTCCAATTCACCAAGCTTTTGTGAAGCATCTGTCATACTTTTGGAATACTGGCCATTCAACGCGATTGATAATTCTTCATTTTCACGTACCGTTCCAAACGTATATATTCCCAATACAATAAATGAATAGGTCAGAATGAAAATCATTCGTTTCATAATAAGCTAGGTCTCCTTTCTATTAGTCACAAAATATGTGTAAACCGATTTTCTTAATTTGTGGCCTTGACCAAATCCATTTACTAGTAGCTGTGATTGGATTGAAATAGTAAATTGCATTTTCAGAAGGATCCCAACCGTTGATTGCATCGATAACCGCTTCTTTCGCACGCTGATTCGGTGTCAACCAAATCTGTCCATCCGCAACTGCAGTAAACGCTCCTGGTTGAAAGATGACACCACCAATTGAATCGGGAAAATCTGGATGTTCGACACGGTTTAAAATAACTGCCGCTACCGCTACTTGTCCTTCGTATGGTTCGCCACGAGCTTCACCGTACACTGCATTGGCTAATAAATTAATATCTTGATCAGTATATTTAGGCGGTGCTTGCATTTGGGTTTGCGACTTCTTGTGTGGGGCACTTCCCTTTTTCACTTGAGATTCTAGTGACTGACCGCCGTAATAGGTAAATTGGTTTCCTTTCGCAATCTGTCCTTTTACATACTTTTCATCGTAATCTGTAATTCCTCGCAATTTTTTCTGGGTACTTTTACCGGCAATCCCGTCTAGTGGTAAACCGTATTGTTCTTGAAAATTACGTAATGCCCAGTAAGTCCCAAAACCGAAATTACCATCAATCTCCCCATGATAGAAACCGATATATTGAAGTCTTGCTTGCAATTCAATGACGTCATCTCCTTTTGCACCTTTTGCCAAATCACGTCCACTGAACGCTTCACTATGACTCGCAAAGAAAGAAAACATCATGATGCCTGCCAGTAATAAAAATAGGAAGCGTTTTGTAATTCGCTTCATAGACATCCACCTCCATAAAATTGTGCTTCCTCGTAGTTTGTCCAATTTCGAGTATTTTATAAGGCAAAAAATCCATCTGATAAACTCAGATGGATTTCTTAAAAGTTTGATTGATTTCGTTTTCTGAATTGTTGCATCGCAAAAGTATGCGCGTACTTCACTCGTGTCAGCCCAAACCACCATAGGAATAGCATAAATGGGATCATTAAATACAGCCAATAATCATTCGTGAATAAAATGGAATTGTACAGTATATGAAGCAGCAATGGCGCCAAACATGCAATAGCTATCCATTTTGCTTTTTCTGACATAGCAGAAAACTTAGCTTTACCAAAATAATAGCCCATGACGACTCCAAATAATGCGTGACTTGAAACAGGCAGTAATGCACGCAGAAATGCTGTATCCAAACCGAAAGATAGTAAATATAAAATATTTTCTACTGTAGCGAATCCAAGTGAGACACTCGCACCATATAAAATTCCATCATAGGCATCTTCAAACTCAATGGTTTTATATACGAGAATAAAAATAATAATCCATTTAAAAAATTCCTCTAAACTGCTCGTAAATATGACATTGCGGAAAAATTCATTAGCAAATACATTCTCTTCTTCAAATACATGCTGGATAAACAAAATAGGAAATGTCATGATTGCACCGTAAATGAATGCATGGAATAGCGTTTTGGATGGCTCTTTAGCAATTTGCTTACGTAAATACAAATAACTAAAAAGTGCCAGCGCCGGCGCTATTGCGACTGTCAGTAAAATAAACATAGGCGCCTCCTCATGTCGCTAGTATATCACATCATATATGAGAAAAGCCGCCTGACCTGTAAGGTAAGCGACTTATCCATTCACATATTTTGTGCAATATACTGTGCAATCATTCCACCATGGAATCGTCCATTTTCGATAAAAATTTCATTGGCATTATTCCCCGCTGCAATAACACCCGCAATGAATAAATTATCAATATTTGTTTCCATCGACTCTTCATTGAAAACAGGCCGTCCAGATTGTTCATTTACTTCAATTCCTATTTTACGTAAAAATGCATGATCGGGATGATAGCCGATCATCGCAAAGACATAGTCACTTTCAAGATTAAAGAGGGTACCTTGTTTATGAACAGTGACATGTTTTTCAGTGATTTTCGTTACATATGCGTTAAAATGCATATCGATTTGACCATTACGGACCAAACTATCAAAACCAGGAAGTATCCATGGTTTTACACTTTTCGAATACGTTTCGTTTCGATAAACGACAGTTACATGCGCACCTGCACGTTGTAATTCCAGCGCTGCGTCAACGGCAGAGTTTTTCCCGCCAATGACCGTCACTTTTTTATTGAAGTACGGATGCGCTTCTTTAAAGTAGTGATAGACAGTAGGCAAATTCTCTCCTTCGACATGTAAACGATTAGGTTGATCATAATAACCTGTTGCCACCACGACATATTGCGCATCATAGACCGCTTTATTCGTCGTCACGATAAATTTATCATGCTGCTTATTTATATCTTCCACTCGCTCATGACTGTTGATCCGCAAGTTTTCGATTTGTGCAACGGTTCTATAATACACGAGTGCATCATTACGTTTTGGTTTATCTACAGCTGTAATGAATGGCGTCTTGCCTATCGATAATTTCATGCTGGAACTAAAAAAAGTTTGGTGGGTCGGATAATTATAAATCGAATGCACGATATTTCCTTTTTCGATCACTACTACCGACAAACCGATATTTTGCAATTCAATTGCCGCTGACAAGCCACATGGACCGCCCCCGACAATTACTGCATCTACAGAATTCATGACATCTACTCTCCTAATTTCTTGCGTTCTAGTAATGAACTTCCACTACATGACATTCAGGTTTCGCACCGAAACGCAACGGCACCATTGTCGTTCCATAGCCGTTACTAATTAATTTCGCGCAGTTTCCCACCGTCTCGAAGCAACCAAGGTCTTGCATCCCAAAAGGTCCAAGTCTAATCTGACCTCCATGTGTATGGCCGGCAACAGATAAATCCGGTTGTCGATTCTCTTCAAACTTTCGGACAAAAGATGGATTATGTACAGCTAGGATCAGGTGATCATAACCGCTTGCAGAATCCACCGCCTTATCGATCTCTACTTTTCCGTTATTCGGATCTTGCAATCCACATATGCCGAAAGCTGGATGGTTCGGTATTGATGTAGTACTGTTGACCAACACTTTGCCACCAACTTGTTTCATCACACGTAGTATATTTTCTGTGCCTACTTCTTGGTCATTATTTCCAAAAATATAGAAAATCGGTCCTATTGAAGCGAGTAATCGCATATTGCGTTCAATTCGCTCAATCGGCACGCCCCCTTCCGCCACATCCCCACCTACGATAACTGCGTCAATAGAACGCGTACGCAAATCATCTATTAGTCGCTTTGGAATACTGCGTTTATGGATATCTGAAATAAAGAACACGTTCAATTTATTAGTTGGGGTCGATGTACTATATAATGTATGGGTAAGCACACGATTCCGATGGGCCAAGGCGTACATATAAGTCAGCATAGTCATCGCTGATAATAAAACTGATAATCCTGCTATTCGAACCTTTTTCATTAGTCAACTCCCATAAAAAAAAGCAAAGCGTTTACTTTGCTTTTGTGTAGTAATTTTCATTAATAGTATAGCAAGATTTCAAGAAAATCCCCACTATTGTACTGCGCTTAGGAAACGGCATGTATGAAATGTGTTGCAGACGGATAAAACCCAACCGACAACTCGACTTTTTCAACAGGTACTTGATCTGGAACATCAGGGGAATAAAGATCCGATAATACATAGAGTAGTATAATAATAGGTATTAAAGTGAAAATCGCCAGAAAAATATTGATGACTTTCACACGACCATATTTTTCTTCTTTCTTCTTTCCATGTACTTCTGCACGGGAAGGAAGTTTATCGACCGTCACTTTTTCTTTAATCTCTTTTCGCTGCTGTTCAAAATCCACTTTATACTGATCGTTTAACATATTTAATTTCTCCTTCACACCGCATAATGTCTGTTGCTATTATATGATGCAATTCCTCTATTCATCCGTGAAAAGTACGTCCGTTCACAAACTCATCTTCTTCTATTATGCCGAATTTTGTCTAGAATGTAAATACACACAGCCTTCTTCAACCTAATAACTGGTGCAGACGTTCATGCCATTGTAACGTTTCAGTTTCTTGTTTAGTTGATGCTTCTGACTTAATCAGCCAGTCATCATCAAGATTTTGACAGTTTGAACAGCAATCCTTTTCTGCCGGCAAAATATTTTCACCGAAAAACTGTACCAATCTTTCACGCAAACAACTATCACTTTTTACATAGCTCTCCATTTCCGCAATTTGCTTCTCTTTCACTTGATATATTTGTTGGATTTGTCGAATAACATTTTCCACATCATATTGTTCCAAATAATAATCAAGTAAACGACTAGCTATTTCCGATAGTCCAGCTTGCTCGGCAGCCAATTGACTCCCCGTGCCTGATTGCAGTAAAGAATGATAATACAAGATTTGCTGTTCATCTGGCAGATCCTCATAAACTATGAACTTTACTTTCTGACTATCACGCTCACTATACAAAAGAGTGACCGCAGCTTTATCCCCGTCACGTCCTGCACGTCCTACTTCTTGAATGTATGCGCTTGGCGTAGCAGGTAGATGTTCATGAATAACTTGCCGGATATCATCTTTATGGATTCCCATACCAAATGCATTGGTAGCACAAATCCACTCGAGCTCACCTTGTATAAATTGTTCTTGAATAATGGATCGTTCATCCTGTTCTTTGCCGCCATGATAACTTGCTGTTGGGATTCCTCTCTCTCGAATTATGGCCGAAAGTTCATCCGCACGTTTTCGTGACGCCACATAAATAACGCCAGGCCCAATCGTCGTAGCTAGTCTTTCACTAATCCACTCAGTCTTTGCCGATTCATTATCCACATGCACAATACGATAGGATATAGCAGGACGATCCATCGGCTGTCGTTGTATGTGAGGATTTCTTAAGCGTAAGTAAGTGATGATGTCCTCTACTACCTTTTTATTCGCAGTAGCAGTTAATGCCAATACAGGTGCTCTTTCTGTGAATGAGAACAGTTCTTTTAGCCGTAAATAGTCGGGCCGAAAGTCAAACCCCCACTCTGAAATACAATGAGCTTCATCTACTACAAAAAAAGCAATATGCAGTTGTTGAACTAGCTGCCGGACATGTTGTTGCATCATCATTTCAGGCGATAAGAAAATAAACTTATACTGCGCCATAGTAGAGAGCGCCAACTCCTTTTCCTTCCTAGATAAAAATGAATTGATAGCGACCACACGTTTTTCTTTATGTTTTCTCAAATTGGCCACTTGATCTTCCATCAACGCAACGAGCGGAGAGATGATGATCACTACTCCTTCAAGCATGTAGGCGGGTAATTGATAGCAAAGTGACTTCCCCATACCCGTTGGAAATATTGCCACAGTATCTCGTCCAGCCAATAACTCCGTAATCACTTCTTGTTGGCCAGGTCGAAATGATTCATAACCAAACTTTTGATGCAATACTTTCTGAAGTTCCATCAGCTCTCTCTCCCTTCCATGATGATGATTAATCGCAGTTGAAAATACGACAATTCCGGGCATTGCTGTTTCAACAAACGCAATCGTTTAGTCTGCAACTGTTCAACATGACGCCAAACCGTAACCATTTGTTCTTTCGTTACAAATTCTTCATATGGAAAGTTATCCATATTGGCCGCTAATTCAATGAAATGATCCTCTATAGTACTCAATTTTAAATTTCGTAGTGAGGCAATTTGCTCCAGCGAATAGCCTCGCTCGTATAGTTTCCGTGTCCGTTCAGCAGATTGCGTCAAATATGTGTCCACTCTGCAGTCCGTTGCTAATTCTGTCAGCAAAGGCATGTTCGGTTGCTGGAGTAGGAAATCGAGCAAGATATGTAATGCTTCTAAATAGTAAAGTTGTATAGTCTTAGCCGATACGTTTAGACTAGCCGCCAGCTGTTCCCAAGTAGACGCGGTAAGCCCGTATCCCGTCAATCGACTAGTCACTATCGTACGTTGCAAATCTGATAATGAGGAATGAATTAGCGCGTGTTCCAATTCTTTTCGCAATGATATGGATAGATTAGTCATGCTATTTGATTGATTACGTAAAAGTCCTTTGATAAATTGCTGGGTAGGCAACTCCTTTTGGATTGGCATGAACATCGTCTCACCGCTGCGTAAATTGGACAACGTCTGTACTAGCAAGGCCAACCGTCTTCCAAACTCTCTTTCACGTCCTCGGTAATTCCAGCCATTAAATCGCCAAATTTCACTACCCGTCGCCATCTGACCTTTTGCTGTCACATAGACGAGTTCATTTATTAAGATCAGTCCGTCAGCCTGCATTCGCTCTAACGCTTGCTGGAATTCGCTTGCCGTCAATTGTGGCAACAATGCATAGTATGATTTAACTTGATAATATTCAACGTCTTGTAACGTCTGCCCTGACCGTTTTCCGCGAAGTATATGATAGACACCTTGCGCTGAACGCTCACCATGGAGGCGTTGAAAGATCGTTAATAAGATTGAATCCAAACTCATTTGCGCGCCCTCCTTGAAGAAATTGCGTATTTTTGTTGAAAAGTGATGAAAACAGCTTTAGAATAGAGTAGATACAAAATAGGTTGAGTGAATGGAAGAAGGGAGAAAGACAAATGTCTAGCAAAAAGTTTACGATTGTCGATCAGGATACGTGTATAGCCTGCGGGGCCTGCGGAGCTGCTGCGCCGGATATCTATGATTATGACGATGAGGGAATTGCATTTGTTATTTTAGATGATAACATGGGAAACACTGAAGTTCCAGAAGAACTGATGGAGGATCTCGAGGATGCATACGATGGCTGCCCTACAGATTCAATTAAAATTGCGGATGAAGCCTTCGAAGGCGATCCATTAAAATATGAAGATTGATTCAGTCCTCACAACACTTCCTCCCATATGGAAGTGTTGTTTTTTATTTGTTGAATAAAATATAGCCGCAACTAGTAAGCGAGTGCATAACAAATTCCCGTATATAGAATAAACTGACGGGATGTTGGGATCAGGATTTTCACTGAAATACGTTCAAAGAGCACAATGCGTAACCCACCGCAGAAAGTGAGTGCACTATGTCCATCCACTACAAACGTAAGTTTCGGTCAAAAAACTCGGTCGACCCCAGCTTGCTCTTTCGGAAAGCGTCTTCAGGTGGCGCTTTCACTCCTTCGTACTCACTTGCCAATCCTCTATTTACAGTAAAAACGCCAGCCTCCCGTATATTCAGGATGACTGGCGTTTATTTGTTTAGAACGATAATTTCTTTTGTTGCTGATTAATCCACTTCTCCATGCTTCTATATAACATCAACGTGATGACTAATAGCATTACGCCTTTGATTAAGTTGAACGGTAAGATCCCCAATACGATCATCTGATACAGCGAATCTCCTGTGACTGCTGGCATACCTAGGAAATATGTGTACATCGGCAAGAACACTAAGTAATTTAATATGCTCATACCTACTGCCATCGCTACTGTACCTGCGATCAAACCTGATGCAAGACCTTTAGCTGAACGATACTTCATAAAGATCCAGTAGATTGGCATAATAAATAATACACCTGTCACAAAGTTTGCGACTTCCCCTACCGGTACGCCTGTTGGACTTCCTGATAAGAACCAATGCATGACGTTTTTCAATAACTCTACGCCTATACCTGCAACAGGTCCCATTGTCATGATAGCCAGTACAGCAGGAATCTCACTGAAATCGATCTTCAAAAATCCAGGCATTGCCGGGATTGGAAAGTTGAACTGCATTAACACAGTTGAAATACTTCCCAAAATAGCCACCAAAATTAGCTTACGTAACTTCTTATTATTCATTTGTTCCTCTCTCCTTTTGCGATTCACTTCAAAAGAGGAAAGGCTGGCTCATCCATTGTTCCGCTAAAAATCCCTAAAGCAAATTATGCTTTAGGGAGAATAAAATGCACTGTTAAGAACAGATAAATCACACAAACTTATCCGTCAGGTAACAAGCACCACTTTTGCGTACACAAAAAGATGGCTGCACCTTCACCTTCTCCCATCCAGACTATACTGTCGGCTCCGGAATCTCACCAGAATCAGCTGTTAAGCTCGCGGGCTAAAAGTAGTATTCTACTTCATTTCCGCCGGTCGGGAATTACACCCTGCCCCGAAGATGAATCAATATTTAGTTATGAACCTATTATAACGCAAAAAAACTGTTTTGTAAACTTCACAAGTTTACAAAACAGAATTATTCGTTAATTAAATACTTTGGATTTACACCAATGGGTTTTTCCAATGGCTGAGTGAAATCAAATCCCATCCATTGTTCTTGTGCGACTCGTTCGAATTTTACGTAGTTATCGAAACTTGCCGCTGTCATCAAAATGCCTTCTATCAATTGCAGCGCTTCTTCTTGTTGCATCTTTTCTAAATCAAGTACTTCAGTGAATTTCACGTTAACCATATCTTTTTCTACTTTAACCGTGAAGTCAATTCCTTCAGGGACCACAGTCGAATACATATCATTCGGTGACTTTTTCATGTCAATCAATGCTTGCTCTACCGTAGGGGAAGTTTTGCCGAAATTAGTGGACAGTACTACTTCCCCATCTGACTTCATGTATCGATAGTATGCTTGATGCGAAACCGTACCTAACAAAGTGATCGGTTCCTCTACTTGACCTACTTGATCCAATGTAATTGCAGAAGCATCTTCTTGTAGCCACACGATTTCATCATACCCTTGAAACGTATCTAGTAGAGACAAATTTAACATCTCAAGTGTCGCACTCGACACGTCATAAGTATGATCTGTGGCAAACTTCATTTGAACTTGATGACCATGTGAAGAAATGATCGCTTTATAAGGATGATATTCTATAAATCCAAGCGCCTCTTCATCTATTTTATTTGCATACTCGTTATAAAGTGTCACTGCATCCGAAGAGCCTCCTAAGCGTTCATGCAAGCTTTCATTCGGTAGTAGGAACGTAACTGGAACAACGGTCGCCTGATCGGTAACAAGGCCAATATGAAACGCTGTGTGATCCACGACATTAGCAGGATAGGCCGCGTACGACAGTGGTGCTGTGACCTGCCTTGTAAACACAGATGCATCACTTGCTTCGCTCGATTGCATTTCTTCATTACTCTCCATCTTGATAGCATCAGCTGAATCTTCCGTCGTTGCTTTATCCATTGATACTTCATTATTCTGTTGAATGAATACCGGCAGGATGATGGTGAGCAATAAAATCGCCGCAACAATTGCAATAAGTGAAGACCATTTAGGTTTGAAAGGCTTTTTTATAGGCTGATTCGCTCCAGAAAGTCTTGAATCACTTTTTAACCGCTGCAAAATCTCATCTTTAGAACGCTGATCTTTCACGACCGGCATGTCACGTAAACGTTTCTCGAGATTGTCTTCATTCCATTTATCTCTGCTCATGTCATCTATCCTCCCTGACCGAACGTGCTTCCAATTTCGCCTTTAATGCTTTGATTGCCCGATGTTGTGTTGTTTTCACTTTGCTTTCGGTCCAGCTTAAAACCTCAGCCGTTTCAGCAATCGATAGATCCTGGAAGAACCGCATAAGGATGACTATTTTCTGATCACCCGTACATGTGTGTAACGCTTCAAGCACTTGTTTCTGCTCTTCGCCCGCTTCCACTAAATGTTCGGGCGAGTGGTCTATTGAAATTAATTGCTCTGTTTCCCAATTGAAATGAATATTTGTATGTTTCATGCTGGTCGATTGTTTTCGGAAAAAGTCGATGGAGACATTTTTCGCAATCGCAAATAACCAAGTTTTCTCAGAACTCTTCCCTTCAAAACGGCCGTATGATTTGAGAACACGCACATATACCTCGTGCATCAAATCTTCCGCTACCTCCCGATTGCGAGTCAAATAAGTGAGGAAGTTGAATACGTCACGGTTATAGTCTTCATATAATCGTTGAAAAACGGAGTCATCCATTCAATCCCCTCGCTCTATAGTAGTCGTTTCAATCTAAGAGAAGTTTCATGTGTTTAGTGCATCAAATGGTAGTGAACAAATAAAGATGGTTCCTTTTTCATCTCCACGTGTCGCTAAAATCGAACCGTTATGGGCTTCCATAATATTTTTTGCGATTGCCAAACCAAGTCCTGTTCCGCCTTTTCCTCTTGTTCTAGCTTTATCCGCCTTATAGAAACGCTCAAAAACAAATGGCAAATCTTTTTCAGGAATACCGACACCTGTATCAGCTACTGTTATATCAAGCATTCCGGTAGACCGGTAGACGGATAGCGTCACCGCTCCACCGTCCGGAGTATGACGAATGGCATTGTCAATCAAATTAGTGAATACTTGCTCCAGACGATCTTCATCAGCCGTTATCATTAGGGTATTCAACTCATCTGTTTTCAAAGACAAGTCCACTTTCGCATCTTTTGCCACTTGTGAGAATTTTGTCACTATACGTTCTAAAAACTCCACAATTGAGAGGGGGCTTTTATTCAGTTGAATATAGCCTGACTCCATTCTTGCTAAATTCAACAAGTCCGTGACGAGACGGCTCATACGCTTGGATTCATCATGAATAATCTGGACCATTTCCATACGTTCTTCTTCAGTGCTCACTACATCATCTATGATGGCTTCACTGTATCCTTGCAACATCGAAATGGGTGTTCGTAATTCATGCGATACGTTTGCGATGAAATCCGAACGTAATTTATCCAGTTTATGTTGTTCCGTCATATCACGAAATACTGCCACCGCTCCACGGATACTATTTTCACTATATAAAGGGCTAATAGAGATCACATAAAACTGTCCGCCCAATTCCAACTCGTCTTCCACTTCCTCTGCGAATGAAATGGCATGCTCAAGCATATGGAAAACTTCTTTAGGCAATGGATGATGATTTTTTTGATTGTACCCATACCATTTCTTCAACAGCAACTCAGCTTGCGGGTTCTTCAAAAGAATTGAATAATCTTGATTAAACGTCACGACTGCATCTGTCATAGATGTAAGAATGCTGGAAAGCTGTTCTTTCTCCTGCTTAATCAATTCAATATTATATTTCAGTTGACGTCCCATCTGATTGAATGCAGTTGCTAACTGACCAATTTCGTCTTTTTGCGCAACAGGTAAATGTGTATCGAAATTTCCTTTAGACAACTCAAACGCCGCTTGTTTCATCTTACGCAATGGCAAGGTAATCCGCGTAGATAAGAAAAATGCAAAGAATGTAGTCAAAATAAACGCGATGAATGCGGAGAGGAAGACAATATTGGTTGTACTTTTCGTCGTACGGTGCACGGCATCGAGGCTTTGATACATGAGTACACTCGCTTGCTCACCACTAGCTTGTTCGAATGGATAGGATAGAATCAAAAATTGCTCCATGACGTCTTGCTCAGTCAATGAAGGCAGTATCATTTCTTTCATTTTTTGCTTCCCAAGTTCCGGTAACTCATATAAACTGCTTTCGGACAGCAATTTATCTTCAATCTCCTCTTTACTTGGGGACGTATGAAATGAATACAAAATATCACCTTGTTGATCCACTACAATGGCATTCGTCTCCATGTCGAGAATATCCTCTATAATTTGGTGCATGGAATCGGCCGTTTGTCCGCTCTGATCATTGACAATTTTACTGATGGTGGCTGCTTCCCTTTGCAAAGATTCTTCTGCTTGTTTCGTATGGAAATTATCTAGAAACTCGAGTAGGAACAGTGTCACGATAAACAAGACAAAGGAAACGAGAAGCAATATGGTGGCCCATAGCTTCCCGACAATTGAATTCCATATTCTCATCATTCGTTTGGAACCTCGAACTTATATCCGACACCCCAAACGGTGACAATCATTTTCGCTGCTCTTTCTGAAACACGGCTCAATTTTTCACGTAGCCGTTTGACGTGTGTATCCACTGTACGCAAATCTCCAAAGAATTCGTAATGCCATACTTCTTTTAGCAATTGTTCACGATCGAATACTTTGTCCGGTGATTTCGCTAGGAAATATAATAACTCATATTCTTTCGGTGTTAAATTAACTTCTTTACCTTCAGCTGTGACACGGTGAGCGTCATGATCGATCGTCAGCTGCGGGAAGACGACTAAGTCTTTCGATGTTGTGTTAGACGATACATTCGGGAATGCAACTGAACGTCTGAGCATAGCTTTTACGCGTAAGACTACTTCTCTTGGGCTGAATGGTTTCACGATGTAATCATCTGCACCGCTTTCAAACCCGCTTACACGGTCTGCTTCCTCACCTTTTGCTGTCAATAAAATAACAGGTGTCATAATTTTATTTTCACGCAGTTCAGCTAATACTTCCATGCCATCTTTCTCAGGCATCATCACGTCGAGCAGTATACAATCGTATTGTCCAGCAAACACTTTTTCTAACGCATCGGCTCCATCGACCGCTTCTTCAATTTCATAACCTTCCCTAGATAAATACATATTCAACAGGCGACGAATGCGATCCTCGTCATCCACCACTAAGAGCTTCACAGTTTCTTCCACAATTCATTACCCCTTTCGACAACCTTCTAACACCATTGTACAATTACTGACCTATAAAAAGAAATAAAAAGACTGCATGACAATGAATGTCATGCAGTCGAAGATTATGCGTATGAGTGTAAACCTGCAATAATTAAATTTACAGCAATTAAGTTGAACATGATGATAACAAATCCGATTACAGCAAGCCATGCAGACTTTTTACCTTCCCAACCTTTTGATAAACGCAAGTGAAGGAATGCAGCATAGAACAACCATGTAATGAGTGCCCACACTTCTTTCGGATCCCAACCCCAGAATCGTGACCAGGCTTCATGTGCCCAAATCATGGCGAATATCAACGCCCCGAGGGTAAAGACTGGAAAACCAATCAATACAGCACGATAGCCAATTTCATCCATAAGTTGAGAATTCGCCTTCTTCGCTAACGGTTGGAATACCGCGGCAAGAGGCTTGCGTGCGATTAGGCGTAATAATACGTAAAGCACTGACCCTACAGCTATAGACCAAACAAGAGAAGACAGTTTTTGTGCATTGATAATCGGAGGCAATTCAACCCAAGGTGTCATTTTCTCCGGTGTCATAGCTTCATACTCATTCATTCCGAATAATGGAGGTATGTGATACGTAATTTCCGCTGGTGCCTCATCCTTATCTATATACGTGAATTCTGCTTCATAGTTCATGACGTTGAAAGTCGTTGAAGATACAACAAAACCAAGAACTAGAACTAACGTATACATAACCGCTTCTATCCAAAAGCGTGATTTAGATTTTTTTGTCATATCGATATTCTTCACTAAGAATACAAGACCCGCTATCGCACTGATCGCCAGGATCGATTCACCAATAACCGTCGTAATTACGTGAATGAACAACCATTTACTTTGAAGCGCGGGAATTAGTGGAGTGACTTCCGTTGGGAACATCGTTGCATATGAAATAATAATAATCGCAACTGGCAACGCAAATAATCCAAGTGATGGTGTTCGGTAAATAATATATAACATGATGAATGCCCCAACGAGCATCATGCCGAACGCAGTTGTAAACTCGAACATATTACTAAGCGGTGCATGACCTGACGCAGCCCATCTTGTAAAGAAATAGCCCAAGTGAGAAAGGAACCCGATGATAGTAATAACTAAACCGATCGTTCCCCACTTACTATTATGATAAGCTTTTTCTGATTTCGACTTTTTTATAGCGCCCCCAAAAAAGAGCGTCGCTACTAAATAAGCAACAAATGAAACAAATAATAAGTTACTACTAATGGTAACTAAGTCCATATTTCCTCGTCCCCTTCCTGTTCCGGCTTGTCCAACTCAGGATCCTGACGATCTATATAAGCAGGCAAGTCTGCTGTTTCTCGTAATGTATCCAGCTCTTTACGCAATGAGAACCAGTTTTTGTTCGTATGTGCAGCAATCAATAGATGTCCTTCTGTATCTTCTTGGATCCATACTCTGCGGTGTTGCCAGTACATACCTTGAATAACACCAATCATAAATACTAGACCACCGAGTAAGAGGATATATAAAGTTTTGTCTTTGCGAATTGTTAAACCGGAAATGTTTCGAGTCTCCGCAGCTGCAAACTTAATCGCATAGTCGTTCTCTTCTACTTCTAGCGTTTGACGAATTGCAACGAAACTCTTTTCACCTTCTGGCTTATCCGGTGTGTTCATTTGAAAAATGAATGCTGGATTATTGGGAACAGGTGACTTTGAATAGGGTTCCCCGTCTTTAATTCCATCATAATCCGGATAAAAACCTAGCATATTGACAGTAGATCCATTTCCAAGATCATATACTTTCGCCGGATCACTTAAATTCACCGTGAATTCTCCCAGAGATTCTTCAGAAGATTTATTCACCAAATGAAATGTCATGTTTTTAAGCTCGTCCAGTTTATAATCCATCTGGAAAACATTGTATCCATCAAACTTCAATGGTTTGTTTACATTGATAGCGTAATCTTTCACTTTTTTAAGGCTTTCACTACCAGGTAGTGCTCCCTCATCTTGTTTATACAACGTAACATCTGTTGTATACGATTTAGCAATCATACCGTTTTTCTCCAACGCCTCACCGAATACTTCCGCTGCTTCTTCTTTTGTATAATTCTCTAACGTGAACTTTTTATTTTCAAGTACATAACCCGGTGCTCCAACGATATTACGTGTTTCTCCTTCACGAAGCCACATCGCTTCGTCAACATAAAACCCCGGAATTCCTCTTAGCAAAACACCAGAAATGAAAATAATTAATCCGACGTGGTTAACATATGGGCCCCAGCGTGAGAAACGATTTTTTTCAGCTAAAATCGCACCATTTTCCCTCTTCACATTGTAACGCATTGCTTGTAGTTTCTCTTCTGCTTTTGCAAGTGATTCTTTCGTATTTCGGACATCGCCTTCTCCGAAAATCCGCTGACGCTTCATAAAGGAAGGATGACGCCGTGTACGTTGCTTTTTAAGTGATTTATAAAGAGGAACCACACGGTCAATACTTGCGATGATAATAGACGTTGCAAGCATACCGACTAGTACTTTAAACCACCAGCTATTATACATATCATAAAATCCTAGCTCATAATAAAGCTTTCCTACCGTACCATACAGACGCTCATAGTATTCCAAATAGCCTTCCGGCGTAGTGGCAGGTACATAGAACTTCTGCGGAAAGATGGTTCCAATTGCTGACGCGATTAATACCGCTGCAATAATACTGACACCAATCTTCACACTGGAGAAGAAGTTCCAAATTTTATCGATAATGGAACTCTTATAGGTTTGGGATCTTCTAGAAGATCCCTCGTAGCGCATATCTACAATATCACTTTTCTTTGCTTTTTCAGATAAGGGACGACCACACTTCTCACAAAGCTCTGTACCATAAGGATTTTCATGCCCGCATTGGCATTTGATTTTGCTCATTGAGTAACAATCTCCTTACTTTGGTTGAATGCTTTCTAAATACTCGTAAATTTGCTGTTCTGTCATTCCCTGTTTAATGACTTTCGTAATCTTTCCTTCTGAATTGATGAGGAAAGTTGTAGGTAATGGTTTGATATTATACAAATCCATAACAGTTTTGTTCTTATCCCATAACATCGGGAATGAAAGGTCCATGTCGTCTCTAAAAAGTTCTATTTTCACTTTTGGTTCTCCTACGTTGACAGTCAGGATATGTACACCCTTCGCTTCAAAGTCTTTATAGAGATCCTCCATATGAGGCATTTCCTTTTTACAAGGTGGACACCATGTGCCCCAGAAATTCAGGAATACGCCTTGCCCTTTGTAATCCGACAACTGATGTTTATTACCTTCTAAATCTACAAGCTCAAAATCAGGCGCTGTATCCCCTTCCGCCAAAACTTTCACTTTATCTTTTGAAGTAATTGCGTAGACAATAATCGCAGCTAAAATTAATAGAAGGGCTGTTCTGCTAATTAGCCTGATAGTCTTTTTATTTTTGGCCAATCATATAACCTCCTGTCTAATTTATGTTCCAACTGCTATTATAGCAAAACATAAAATCAGTTGGCCCGGCACTAGTGATAGGTTTGTGAACTTTTGACACTTTCTTAGCCGATCTTTCCTGTTTCTGCTAACACGCGTAGTTGTTTCAATTCATGCCTCGTTAGTTTACGCGCTTCTCCGGCATTCAATCCGCGAGTTGTCAAGTTAGCAAACTCTTCACGCTTTAATTTTTGCACGGGACAATTAATTGCATCGAACATTCTTCTGACTTGACGGTTACGCCCTTCATGGATTGTGATCTCGACAATCGCAGAATTCGTTTTTTTATCTGAGCTCGTCATTTTCACACGTGCAGGAGCAGTACTTCCGTCTTCTAGTTCGATTCCTGTCTCCAATTTCTTGAGATCATCACGAGAAGGAATTCCTTTTACTTTAGCCACATATTTCTTTTTAATTTCGAATTTTGGATGAGTCATTAAATACGAGAAATCTCCATCGTTCGTCATCAGCAATACGCCTGATGTATCGTAGTCCAGTCTACCGACAGGGAATATTCTCTGGCTGACTTCAGGAATTAGATCCATTACGGTTTTACGACCTTTTTCATCATCTACAGTCGAGATATAACCGCGTGGTTTATAAAGTAAATAATAGACAGGTGTTTCTTTTGTCAGTTGAACGCCTTCTACTTCAATTGTGTCCATTCTGCTAACTTTTGTGCCTAGTTCCGTTATGACTTTACCATTCACTTTAACTAAACCGTCCAATATTAGTTTTTCTGACTTTCTTCTTGATGCTACGCCGGCTTGTGCCAATACCTTTTGTAATCTTTCCATGGGTTCCTCCTTGATGTTACATACTGAAAAAATTATGTCACACTTTGAGGCAAATGAAAAGAAGACTGACCTGTGTAGGACAATCTTCGAAATAGTGTGTTTTCTATTCACTTTTCGGTCACGATATCTACCGCTACCGTCTTAATGGGTTCTGTACCTAAATAAATAGACCAATAGCCTTTTTTCTGTTGTTCATCTGCTTGTGGAATCTGTAACACATTGGACAACATTTTTTTCTCTTTTTTCGTTAGAAGTACTTTAACAGATAGATCTAACTTTGCGGTCATATGAGGAAATACTTGATACTTCCCTTTTTTCACTGCTGTATACGATTGATATTCGGAAAATACTTGCTGAGATAACTGTTTATGGACTTGCCAATCGTCTCCATTATTTAGCGTAACGACAATGACAGACTTGCCATCCTTTTCAAAATAAGTAGCTAATGTACGTCCCGCTGCTTTTGTGAAACCTGTTTTGCCTGCAACAGCAGTAGGTTCAGATAGCACTAGGCGATGTTTGTTCTGCCAACTGTTTTTACCATGTTCCGTTTCAAAAGGATAGTTCTTTGTTGAAGCTATTTTACGGAATTCCGGATTCTTCATGGCAAAGTACAACATTTTAGCCGTGTCATATGCAGACGCCAGATGATGGTCACCGTGCAAACCGGACGGATTCATAAAATGCGTCTGCTCCAATCCGTGACTTTGCGCCAATTCATTCATTAAATAGACGAATCCTTCAAGTGACCCACCTGCATGTTCAGCCAGTGCCGACGCTGCATCATTACCTGAACGAAGCATGAGGCCGTATAACAGATTTTTCGTCTTCATTACTTGACCCGTTTCGAGATAAATAGATGACCCTTCTGCCGTTGCGGCATCTGAGGAAATGACCGTCTCTTCTTCATGGGGCTTTAACTCCAAAAAAGTATAAGCCGTCCACATTTTAGTTAAACTTGCGATGGGTAGTGGTTCATGTTCATTTGATCCCATCAACAACCTACCATTCTCTCCATCTATCACTGCAAAAGACGAACCTGCCGCCTGACTACTTACGGGATTCATCAATAATCCAACTATCAGTAGAACGATGACCAAAATCTTTCTCAAGCATCATGTCCTCCTTCTTCTGTAATGGAAAATGCCTCTTGGAATTTTGTCATGAATAAATCCGTTTCCTCCGATGTTTCCTGTTCTTCGTCAAGTGACAGTGGGGGCATATCTTCGAGCGATGTCAGTCCAAAACGATCTAGGAAAAAAGTTGTCGTACCATATAAGATAGGCCGGCCAGGTCCATCCATGCGCCCTACTTCCTCTACGAAGCCTTTACCTGCCAATGAAGACAATGCACGCTCAGACTTTACACCACGCAAGTCATCGATCTCTACGCGCGTTACAGGTTGTTTGTAAGCAATGATGGCAAGCACCTCGAGTGCCGCTTGTGTAAACGTAGACGGTTTTGGATCTTCTAACATTCTTTTGATGTCATCTGCC
The DNA here is from genome assembly GCF_002743255.1 of Sporosarcina sp. P2. Taxonomy (GTDB): domain Bacteria; phylum Bacillota; class Bacilli; order Bacillales_A; family Planococcaceae; genus Sporosarcina. Next base: position 20,010 of record NZ_PDYY01000009.1, on the reverse strand, counting down.
CATTCACTCTTCGTCATTAAGCGGAAACTTCCGCCATAACTTTTTAACGTTATGCCACGTGTGTCATCTTCGTCATATGCCTCTTGTAACAAATTCAGTACTTGTTCTGCTTTTTGCTCTCCGCATTTTAACAATGTGGCTAACTGTGCAAGAGTTAACCCCTCTTCACCTGCAACGAATAAAAAACTTTCCGTCATCCCAATGAAACGGGTTTCGATGTCCATTCCTATCATCCCTTCAGATCAACGAGATTCGTAATTCTTCAAAATTATTACTTTGTCGTACTTTCACTTCTTGCAATTTCATTAGTTCGAGCAATGATAAAAATGTTAATACGAGCTCAGGTACAGTTGTCGTTTCAAAAAGTGCATGGAAATCACATTCTCCACCACATAGTTCTAACTTACTCATGATCGATGACATCTTATCCCCGACAGATTGTTCAGATTTTGTTATACTCGCTGTAAGAGGCAGCTTGAGTTTCTTTCTGTGTAGCATTTTCTGAAATGCACCAATCAAGTCAAAAACATTTAGCTGATCTTCCGTCTCGGTTACAAGCGGTTCACCATAATCCGTTAAGTCTTCAGGCTCCTTGGTGAAATGCTCATCGCGATATGCTGCGGATTCACGAAGAGAGTTGGCCGCTTCTTTAAACTTTCGATATTCCATTAATCGAGCAATCAATTCTTCACGCGGGTCTTCCTCATAACCGAATTCTTCGATGAACGCTTCTTCTTCATTGACCGGCAACAGCATTTTGCTTTTTACTTCAAGCAACGTCGCTGCCAGTACAAGGTATTCACTTAATTCATCCAATCGAAGAACGCGCATGGCATGCAAATGTTCTATGTACTGCTGTGTTAGCTCCGCCATGGGGATGTCATAAATATCAATTTCGAGCCGATTGATCAAATGCAATAACAGATCAAGCGGTCCTTCGAAGACTTCGAGTTTTACACTATAACTCATTTTCACCAACCTACCTAACCAGAAAGGAATGATTCGGATGCACCCTTACTACCATCCTCTTTTTCTACAGTTTATTGTGTATTTCAATGACAATCAAGATTATTTCGAGTGCCATGAAGTGCTGGAGGAATATTGGAAAGAACAAGAGAACTTTTCAAAAGACCATCCGCTAACAGGCTATATTCTTATGGCTACTGGATTATATCATTGGCGCAGAGGAAATACAGCAGGTGCTTCGCGTACTTTGAACAAAGCCATCACACGCTTCCGCGAGATGCCTGTACAATTTGATGACTATCTTAAAGAAGTGTCTATTGCTGAAATCATCATGCAGCTAGAGCATTGTCTTACACGCATTGAAACAGGTGAAGATTTCTATTCATTCCAGCTTCCAATCTCTCCAGGGTTGCAAGTGGAAGCAGAGAAATCCAAGCCACGGATGGTATTACTACCTAAAAACAGCACGTCTGTTATTCATAAGCATATGCAACGAGACAGGTCAGATATTCTTTTACAACGTGAAGAAAAGAAGAAGGGCAGCCGTTAAAGATCTGCGCCTTCTTCTTTTCTTAAACAACTTTGTATAAATGGCTCTGTAAAGTCCGTGCTTTTACAGCCGTATCCTGGATAGATCTCCTGCAATTCCTTCACCATCTTAAAGGCAATTCCTTCTCCACGAAAAGATGGGTTGACCGAAATATGCTGAATAGTGTACACCTTGTCATGGTCGTTGACTTCTACCCCTATTAATCCGATGTAATCTTCTGCTTCTTTGTAAAGAAATAGCTGCCACTGTTCGTCACACAGATATTGCTGAACAGTCTCTTGTAATTTGCATAACATCTTCTCACTAGGGATATAAGATAAAAAGCCCATAGCAATTTTCTCTTGTGCCTTCTTAAATCGAATAAGATTCAATAGTAACCCCTTCTTTTCAGAAATCCTTTGTACAGTTTACACCATTACACCGTTTTCTTCAACTCGCGCATTATTTATAACGCGGATCAATTACAGGAACAACAAAATACCAATAGATGACTCCCCAAATTATAGCCATCGCAACAATTGAAACGAAAAGAATGACATTTTTCTTTTTCATCAGAAACTCTCCTTCACATCTGATTGCAACGGAAGGTCTAATTTAATGATGTCTTCGTAAGTTTCGCGTCTTACCACTAACTGATGTTGCCCTTTTTCTACAAAGACAACGGCAGGTCGAGGCAAACGGTTATAATTGCTGGCCATGGAGTACGTGTAGGCTCCTGTACAAAAGACAGCTAGTAAATCACCGGTTTCCACTTTGGGCAAATGGGCTTTTTCAATTAACTTATCACCTGACTCACAGCACTTCCCTGCAACTGTCCATTGCTGGTCATGTGGTTCGTTCATCCGGTTCGCAAGTGCACTAGAATAGTGCGCGTCATATAAAGCCGGGCGAATATTATCAGACATTCCGCCATCTACTGCTACGTATGTACGGACACCCGGCACAACTTTCGTGCTGCCAGCAGAATAAATGGTCGTTCCTGCATCTCCGACAAGCGAGCGGCCGGGTTCAATCCAAATTTCAGGAATTGGATATTCATATTCCTCTGCCATCTTTTTCACTACATCTGCCATTTCCTCTACATAGACAGCTGGCTCAAGCGGCGTATCTTCTTCAGTATAGCGAATACCAAATCCTCCACCCAGATTTAAGACCGGACAGATAAATTGATAATTCTTTCGCCACTCAACCATTCTTTCCATCAACACTTCTGCTGCAAATTTGAATGCATCGGTTTCAAAAATCTGCGAGCCTATATGACAATGCATGCCAAGGAAATGAATATATTGATGATCGTGCAAAACTAGGAATGCTTGATTCGTTTGACCATTTTTCAAATCAAAACCAAACTTTGAATCTTCCTGACCTGTAGTAATATAGTCGTGTGTATGTGCTTCAATGCCCGGTGTTACACGGATTAAGACATTCATTGTTTGCTTTCGCTCGTCCGCAATTTCTTTGATCATGTCGATTTCTAAGAAATTGTCGACTACGATGCATCCAATTTTCTCTTCAAATGCATATACTAGTTCTTCTCTGCTTTTATTATTGCCATGGAAATGAATCCGCTCACGTGGGAATCCTGCGGCTACAGCCGTATACAATTCTCCACCTGAAACAACATCAAGAGACAATCCTTGCTGTTCTGCCAGTTGATAAATCGCGATTGAAGAAAAGGCTTTACTCGCATACGCAACTTGTGCTTTAATATCTTTTTTTTCAAAAGTTTCTTTAAATGCCTGCGCACGCTCTTTGAATAACTCTGTATCATAGACCATAACCGGTGTTCCGTATTGTGTAGCCAGTTCTGAAACGTCCACTCCACCGATTGTCAGATGACCGTTTTCATTCACTGCCTGTGTTCCATAAAGATGCATGTCCCATACCCCTCCCGAATTCTTTCAGATAACTTTATCACAAAAAGACGGGAAGTGGCAACGACATGCGGAATGTCTAAATCGTCCTATGACATTCTATCACGGTTCGGCGATTCCGTGATAAACGGCCGTGGATCGTCGATTGTCATAGGGAAACGAATCAACACACGCAACAAAGCTTTCGGGAAGAATGGAGTGAACGGCCACAAATATGGCACATCCATCGGTTTTAATGAACATAAATAATAGTAAATTACAGCAAGTGCTATGAAAAAGCCCGGGGCCCCTAGTAACGCTGTGGAAACTAACAAGAAAACCCTGAACACTTTTGTCGTAATACTTAATTCAAATGACGGAATGGCAAATGTTAAAATAGCACTGACCGCCACGTATAAAACCACTTCCGAAGAGAACAAGCCTACGTCAATCGCCACTTGCCCAATGACGATAGCAGCAACGAGTCCCATCGCGGTCGACAGCGGTGTAGGTGTATGGATTGCGGCCATCCGCAACACTTCTATACCGACATCAGCTATTAACAATTGGACAAATAACGGAACTTCTCCCCATTCATTCGGACCGATATACTTGATTGCTTCTGGAACGAATTGATTTTCGACTGACATCAAATACCAAAACGGCAACATCACTAGACTTAAAAATGTCCCTATGAAGCGCACCATCCGGATGAAAGTACCTATCAAAGGCGCTTGTCTATATTCTTCCGCATGTTGCAGATGATGCACAAGCGTAACAGGTACTAAAATGACGGAAGGAGACGTATCCACGATGATCGCAATATGTCCTTCGAGTAAATGCGCCGCACATATATCCGCACGTTCCGTATACCGAACGAACGGCATCGGATGAAATCCTTGTTTAAATAGAAATTCCTCGAGTGATTTATCGGTCATCGTCAAGCCATCAGTTTTCAATGCATCCAGTCGCTCCCGCACAAAATTTAAATGCCCTTCATTAGCGGCGCCTTTCATGAAGGCAATGGCAATGTCCGTTTTGCCTTTTACGGACGTCTCATGCATTTCAAATCGTAGTTCCGTTGTACGTAAACGTCTTCGAACTAATGCGGTGTTCGTCAGGATGTTTTCCGTAAAACCGTCTCTTGAGCCTCGTATGACTTTTTCCGTATCAGGTTCTTCAGGATTTCTGCCTGGGTATGACCGCACATCAAGTGCGAATGTGAAACCATCTTTCATAATGAATACAGCTAACCCACTTAAAATAACTTTCGCGAGTTGATCTTCATCCTTGACGATTTCCACCGAATGATACGGAAAATAATCCATCATTGCACGGTCAATGTTTTCCACATCTTCACTAGTATATAAATCATTACGATACTGCATTTCTGTCATTAAAGTTGTTAAGACCACTCCATCCACTAAACCGTTCATATACAGAAGAAGTATTTCTTTATCCCATAGGTGGATCAACCGTTTAGTCGCATCATATGTTTCGTCTTTGCCAAACTGGTTGATGAACCACCTTTCCCCTTCTCGTATGGACGTAAATAGTGTATCGGTCAAATTACGGTCTCCTCACCTTCTCGAGCGCTTCTTCGGCATCTGCGCCCATCCATGTTTTCATTTGAGCTAGAATTTTCTTTTCCAACCGTGATACTTGTACTTGTGATATTCCAATACGTTTCGCAATATCACTTTGTGTGTAATCTAAATAATAGCGCATATAAATGATCGTCTGATCACGTTTATTCAACCGAGTAATGACATCCCGTAACGGAATATGGTCGAATACCCTCTCTGATCTATCGTCTCGCAGTTGATCCATTAACGTCAGGCTGTCTCCGTCACTCTCATACAATTGTTCATGCAACGAGGCAGGATCACGGAGCGCATCAGAGGCTAGGATAATATCTTCTTGTTTTACTTCTAATATTTCCGCCATTTCTGAAATGGAGGGTGAACGTCCATTTTTCTTAAAGAAATCATCGGTTGCATGACGAATTTTATAACTTAACTCACGAATGGTACGGCCTACTTTCACCATTCCATCATCACGTAAATAACGTTGTATTTCTCCCACAATCATCGGTACAGCATACGTTGAAAACTTCACCTCATAGGATAAATCGAACTTATCTATTGATTTCATCAAGCCAATACAGCCTATTTGAAATAAATCTTCTAAATCCGCACCACGCGAAGCAAAGCGTTGAACGATGGACCACACAAGTCTTGTATTGCCTTCTACCATCATTCGCCTAGCTTCTTTGTCACCCGCTTGTGATTCTTTGATGAGTTCTCGCATTTTTTCTTGTGACAATAGAGCGTGTTGCTTCTCAACAGATGCTTCCATACGTCACCTCATTCTACTTACTTCTGTGACCGGAGAAAAATTCTTCTCAAATGTCACGATTGTCCCATTTCCAAGGGTAGAATCTACACGGATACCGTCCGAGAAACTTTCCATAATCGTAAAGCCCATACCGGAGCGCTCCATTTGTGGTTTGGTCGTAAACATCGGCTCCATTGCTTGCTCAATGTCAAAGATACCCATTCCCTCATCTGTGACCGTCATTTTAACTGAGCGGTCATCAATTGACGCATGGATCTTCACCATACTTTTACCATCGCATTCGTAACCGTGGATAATAGCATTCGTAACAGCTTCCGAAACAATTGTTTTAAATTCCGAAATTTCTTCCAGTGTCGGATCCAATGGTGCAATAAAACAGGTGAGTGCCATTCTGGCAAGTGCTTCATTTTGTTCTATCGCTAGAAACGACAAGGTCATTTCATTTTTCATGTACAACCCCTCCGATTTCGTCGATTGCTTCTTCGACTGTACATATTCTGACGACATCACCAAGACCCGAAAATTGAAATAGTTTCTGCATTGTCGGAGATGGATTCAATATGAGCGTTTCTCCGTTAACAGGAACTAGATCGCGCATTCTTCCAAGAATAAGTCCGATCCCTGCGCTGTCCATGAAGCCTAGTTGGTAGAGGTCCCAGATGATTGCACGCGTCTTTCCCGTGAATATAGCGGTAGATACTTCTTCTCTAATTTGATTGGCTTCGTGGTTATCGAGTTCTCCTGCTAGCGTGATTAAGACAATGCCATTTTCCAGTTGTGTAATAGTTGACATGTGTAGATACGCCTCCTTCATGAAGGCATTGTCGCACATTTAGAACGGTCATCCTTTAGTTTTGACAAAACTAGTCAGCTGTCCCTAAAACTTCTTACGTTGTGACAGAAATTAAATGGGTTGGTAAGTATTAATCAACGTTCCAAGCGGACCCTTCCATAGGTTCACAGCGTTCAAGCTAACCTCTCTAAAACGCTGCCACAAAGAACGGCATTTTGGAGAAAGTGCGAAGCAGTTAGATCTCTTCTATGCACTCGCTGTCTTTCACTTACTAGCAACTGAAGTGCCGCGTTTAATTGGAATAACACGAATATACATTCTTCACTGACTAGCTAAAGATACCCGTTAGCCTTGCACTGAATTCACAGCGAGCCTCTCCTACGCTCCTACCTCGAGCTACACAAGAGTATGTACAGTTGAATTTGTTTTTACACATGAACGACAAAAAAGCCATGCGCCCTGGAAGAACCAATTTCTTGGTGTGCTTCAGGCACATGGCTTTTATTCAGTATAAGGAATGTATAAGCGGTGGTGCTTCAGTTTTTTCCTTTGTGATATGCATATGAGTTTGCAGTAATTTGATCGATTCATCCACTTGTTCCGTGTTTGCATGGAGAATAGCAAGTGTCTCCCCAATTTCTACAAAGTCACCTATTTTCTTGCGCAGCACAATCCCAACCGCAAGATCTATGACGTCTTCTTTTGTTGCACGACCGGCGCCGAGAAGCATGGCAGCTACGCCTATTTCATCGGCATCAATCATGGATACATAGCCACTTTTACTAGCCGGAACTTCAATTTGATACTGTGCTTGCGGCAATAGATTGGTATTCTCTATAATTTTTTCGTTGCCGCCTTGTGCTTTGATTAACTCGCCGAACAAGCGCAGTGCGTCACCATTTTCTACGACGTTCTGCAATTGTTTGCGTGCGTCTTCTTCAGTTTCTGCTTTATTCGCTGCAAGCAACATCTTGCTACCCAGAACTACACACAACTCCGTTAGATCGGCTGGACCTTTTCCTTGTAGTGTATCAATAGCTTCCCTTACTTCAAGTGCATTACCTATAGCAAATCCTAGTGGTTGGCTCATATCCGAAATAACAGCACTTGTGTTTCTTCCCACTTCATTTCCGATCGCAGTCATGGCATCTGCCAGTCGTTTTGATTCTTCTACTGTTTTCATAAAGGCTCCCGCGCCTGTCTTGACGTCTAATACGATAGCATCTGCGCCCGCCGCTAGCTTTTTACTCATGATAGAGCTTGCAATCAGCGGAATGCTGTTGACGGTCGCTGTGACATCCCTCAACGCATATAGTTTTTTATCGGCTGGCGTCAAATTACCACTTTGGCCAATTACAGCGATCTTCAAATCATTGACCTGTTGAATAAATTGTTCCGTTGAAATCTCTACGTGGAAGCCGTCAATTGCTTCAAGCTTATCCAGTGTGCCACCTGTATGGCCTAGTCCTCGACCACTCATTTTAGCAACCGGTACACCGCATGCTGCGACAAGTGGTGCTAAGATCAGTGTCGTAGTATCTCCTACTCCGCCCGTTGAGTGTTTGTCTACCTTCACTCCTTCAATTGCAGATAAATCGATTTGATCACCAGACTCCGCCATGGCCATCGTTAAATAGCTTTGTTCTTCTGTAGTCATCCCCTTAAAGTAAATGGCCATCAAGAAAGCACTCGCCTGATAATCAGGGATTGAGCCATCTGTATAACCCATCACAAAAAACTCAATCTGTTCTTTAGTTAGTTCTTTTCCGTCTCGCTTGTTTTCAATGATATCTACCATGCGCAGCATACAATTAGTCCTCCTTCACCAATGCAGACAAGAAACTCTCACCATGTTCAGGCATTTCTACTTGGAAGTTCTCGGCAATTGTCGCTCCGACGTCAGAGAACGTTTTACGGATGGGCAATTGCCCTGCTCCTTTATTTGAAGGGGAATAGACGAGTAACGGTACATATTCTCTTGTATGATCCGTTCCTTCATGAACCGGGTCATTCCCGTGGTCTGCTGTGATGATCAGTAAATCGTCTGGTTGCATGGCATCGATAATTTCAGGCAAACGTGCATCAAATTCTTCAAGTGCCTTACCGTAACCAATCGGATCGCGACGGTGACCATATAATGCATCAAAGTCTACGAGATTAACGAAACTGAGGCCTTCAAACTCTTTTTCCATCACCGAAACTAGCTTATCTACACCGTCCATGTTTCCTGTTGTCCGGACTGCTTCCGTCACGCCCTCACCATTGTAAATATCAGCAATTTTACCGATGGCGATTACGTCAAAGCCTTTATCCTGCAATTCATTCATTACCGTTTTCCCAAATGGCTTCAATGCATAATCATGACGATTTGTAGTTCGAGTAAATGTACCCGGTTCCCCAATAAACGGACGTGCAATCACGCGACCTACTAAAAATTCAGGTTGCAACGTAAGTTCTCTGGCAATTTCACAAATCCGATATTGCTCTTCAATCGAAATAATTTCTTCATGTGCAGCAATTTGCAGTACAGGGTCACCAGACGTGTAAACAATGAGAGCGCCTGTCTTCATATGCTCTTCGCCTAGTTCTTCGATGATTTCCGTACCGCTTGCTGGTTTATTTCCGATGATTTTTCTACCCGTTTTCAACTCCAATTCATCTATTAATTCTTTTGGAAAACCATTTGGATACACTTTGAATGCATCATCGATACGCAAGCCCATGATTTCCCAGTGACCTGTCATCGTATCTTTACCGACAGATGCTTCTTGCATTTTTGTGTAATATCCTTGCGCTTCTTTTTGAGGTGCAAGTCCTTTAATCGGTGCAATATTCGCCAGACCGAGACGTTCCAAGTTTGGTAGGTTCAGTCCATCCATCTCTTCACCGATATGTCCAAGCGTATTAGCGCCAACATCACCAAAAGCTTCAGCATCAGGTGCTTCACCGATCCCTACTGAGTCAAGTACGATTAAATGAATACGGTTATAACGAAATTTCTTCATATAAAAACCTCCAGTAATAGTAGTTTACGCTCTCGGATGATATTGACTGTAGACATCTTTCAAGCGTTTTTTGCTGACATGCGTGTAAAGTTGCGTTGTGGAAATATCGGCATGTCCGAGCATTTCCTGAACGGCGCGCAAGTCAGCCCCATTTTCAATCAAATGTGTGGCAAATGAGTGACGCAATAAATGCGGTGAAATGACTTTCTGAATTCCCGCCTTCACTCCTGCTTCTTTCAAGATCTTCCAACAGCCTTGTCTCGTCAGCCGTCTGCCATGCATGTTGAGGAACAAGGCTTCCGTATCACTGACGAACTTAGGACGCCCCTCATTTAAATACAACGTACAGGCATCGATTGCAGAACGTCCAAGTGGTACTATTCGCTCTTTGCTACCTTTTCCAAATACCCGCACAAAACCCATGGTCAAATGAAGATCAGCCAAATCAATCGCTATCAATTCACTTACCCGCATTCCAGTCCCATATAACAATTCAAGCAATGCAATATCGCGCATACCTTGTGAAGTATTGCCATCAACGGCCTGGATCAATCGTTCAATCTCGGGTATAGAGAGGACATCTGGCAACTTTTGTTCGATTTTAGGCAATTCGATATGAATTGTGCAATCATGTGTCGTGATTTGTTCTCTCACTAAAAATTGATGGAATGAACGAATGGAGGAAATGTGCCGGGAAAGGGTACGACTAGATTTACCACTATCTTTCAACTCCTGCAAATACTGTAGAACCATCGCGCGTTCGATAGAATTAACAGTTTCTAAGTTTAAACTCGCGATAAAACGTATATAGGCTATCAGGTCGCGTTGATACGACTTCACCGTATTTTGGGCTAATTGTCTTTCAACTGTTAAAAAGTGCACATAATCTTCTAACGCAAACTGCGCATCTTTCATAGACTTTCCTCCTTTCTTTTGTAAAAAGTAAAAAAGGACAGCGCTTAGGCCATCCCATTGTCTTCTTGTTCTTTCTCTTCGTCTTTCGTTTTACAACGTTTACAAATTCCATGGAACGTCAGCCAATGATCTTTGACTGTAAAACCATAACGACCTTCCACGACCTTTTCTACTTCGCCAAGCAAATCTTCCTGAATTTCATCAACCGTTCCACATTCCAGACAAATTAAGTGATGGTGGAACCTTGCAGCACCTTCTTCTCGTAAATCATAACGTGCTACCCCATCGCCAAAATTAATTTTATCGACAACTTTTAGTTCAGTTAATAATTCTAATGTACGATATACAGTCGCCAGACCAATATCTGGAGCTTTTTCTTTTACTAGCAAAAATACGTCTTCTGCACTTAAATGGTCTTCTTCATTTTCCAGAAGAACTGCTACAGTCGCTTCACGCTGAGGCGTCAACTTGTAGCTGGCCCCGTGCAATTGCTTCTTGATTCGTTCGATTCGGCTTTCCATACGACGCCCCCCTCAAATTGTTTCCATTATACCAAACTGTCGTTCCAGATGACAATAGAAAGGAAAGGTTCAGTTCATTATAGTGTGTAGTGGATATTACTTAATAAAATGAAAGATCGATAGTTCCAGTATCTGTGTGATGAACAATAATGCAATTAATGGAGGCACAGCAGTTAATGGACGATCTTTCTTGCTGGCCGGTGTTGCGAAAAATGGCGGGTTAAACACCGAACATAAAATCAAAAACAACAAACAGCTGATTAATTGAAATGGAAACCACCAAATCGTATAGGATACCATTTTTAAGCCTGTCGACAATAAATATGTGGATGACAGACCAAAAAAAGCACATTTAATTGCACCGAGAAACATAGTGATAAAACGGACTCTTTTATACTTAGACAGAATGATGGCTAACAGAATAAAGCTCAATGTCACCACAACAGGCGACCACAAAGCCGCTTCAGATCCCTTCACCACACGTTGATCATATAAACCAATGACCTGCTCTAGTGACGTGATCGGCCACTCTCTGAATAATAAAGCCCCTCCTATATAACTAATTGCGAGTATAACGAATAAATATACAAAAGACAATGATCGAGCCATAAATAGGACACCTCCGCATCGTTTCTATAACATATGCTTGTCCGTCCAGAAATAGCTCAATCCTTTATAGGTTTTTTACATACCAGACAGCCGCAACCGTCTTGGCATCATAAATCCTTTCATTCGCAATCAATTCCTCTGCCTCTTCAACGGTTACTTCGAGTACTTCAATGAATTCATCTTCATCCCCTGTCGCAGGCTGTTCCACTTTCTCAAGCTCTTTTGCCACATATAAATGAATGATTTCATCCGCGAAGCCTGGTGAAGTTGAGAAAGTCTGCAAATATTCGAATGAATTAGCACGGTAACCTGTCTCTTCTTCCAGTTCACGAATTGCCGTCAGTTTAGGTTCTTCCCCAAGCTCAATCTTTCCCGCAGGTATTTCTAGCATCGTTCGTTCCAAAGGCTTTCTGTACTGTTCAACTAACACGAGCTTTTTATCTTCAGTCAAGGCGATAATCGCCACGGCTCCTGGATGTTTTACTAATTCTCTTTTTGCTAGTTTTCCATCAGGCAATTCTACTTCGTCTACTTGCACCGAAATGATTTTACCTGTAAAAATTTGTTCTGTTGAGAGGGTAATTTCTTCAAACTTCATCCAGCACTCAACCCTTTCCATTGGTTTTATATCCCGTTTTCATTGTACCATGAAACCAAAGGAGTGAAGCACATGAAGAAGCGTACAATAGGTTCTAGTAATTTACTTGTTTCCCAACTTGGATTAGGGTGCATGTCATTACCGACTGAACTTGAAGCGGCTCGTTCCGTACTCGATGAAGCAGTGGATCATGGCATCAACTATTTCGATACAGCCGATCTGTATGATAGAGGAATAAATGAAGAACTTATAGGAAAAGTATTGAAGGAAAAACGTCAAGAGTTGATCATCGCGACGAAAGTCGGTAACAAGTGGAATGGGGAAGATTCCTGGACATGGGATCCTTCAAAAGCCTATATAATGAACGCTGTAAAACAAAGTTTACGACGATTACAACTCGATTATATCGATTTGTACCAACTTCACGGTGGTACGATGGAAGATGATGCTGAAGAAACAATCGAGGCGTTTGAAACATTAAAGAAAGAAGGCATCATACGTGAATACGGTATCTCAAGTATCCGCCCCACTGTCATCGAACGTTTCCTGAATACTAGCCATGCAGTTTCTGTCATGATGCAGTATAGCTTGCTCGATCGACGTCCTGAAGAATATTTTTCTATGATTACGGAAAAAGGTGCATCTGTTGTCACGAGAGGAATACTAGCAAAAGGCCTACTGACGAATGAAGGCATGGACCGTGCGAAGAAAATGAGTGGCTTCGTTTCTTACACATCGTCTGAGTTACAGCAGACAATTCAATCGCTTTCGGAGGGAACAAACGACTTACATGCATACGCTCTTGCCTTTGCACTTAAAGAGCCTGCTGTGGCCTCTGCTTTGATTGGTGCTAGAACACAACAACAGCTTCGGGAGTCATTAAGAGCTTATGACACGCCAATCGATCCACAATTGCTGACGATGGTAACAAACAAAACAGAGCAACATCTATATGATCAGCATCGCGTATAAAATAACAAAAAGAGCAACTGCAAAAAAGCAGTTGCTCTTTTTTTGTTATTTATGATTAGCTGTTGCACTGACCAAGACAGAAGATGATCCTTCTTTAATGCTACGTGACGTAGTCTCCGCTTGACGTGCTTGTTCGACCGCTTGCTTCTTTTTTGAAGGCAGCATATTGAAAATTATATTTAAGAAGATAGCCGTAATACTTCCGAGTACAATCCCATTACTTGTTAAGATCTGTACACTTTCTGGCAATTCCTTGAATAGATCCGGTACAACCGAAACGCCAAGTCCGATCCCGATAGAACACGCTACGATCATTGCATTATCTTGAGTTTTTGAAATAACAGGACTCAACATCTTAATTCCTTGAGAAACAACCATTCCGAACATAGCAACCATAGCCCCCCCAAGTACTGCCGCAGGAACAATCGTTGCAAGAGCGGCTACTTTCGGCAAGAATCCTAAAGAAATCAGCATGATCGCGGTAACCAATATTACACGGCGTGACTTCACACCAGATAATTGCATTAAACCCACGTTTTGTGAAAATGTCGTGTAAGGAAATGCGTTGAAAATACCTCCAATAATGGAAGCTAAACCTTCTGCACGATAGCCGCTTTCCAACATTTTTTGATCGATTTCTTTTTCACAAATATCACCGAGCGCAAAGTATACTCCGGTGGATTCTACGAGTGACACCATCGCAACCAATGTCATAATGGCAATCGGTAGCAAATGGAACGTAGGTGTTGCTAGATAAAACGGCATGACCATATGAACATAAGAAGCATCTTGTACATTGGAAAAATCTACGATGCCGAGGAATATCGCCGCGATCGTACCCACGACTAATCCCAACAAAATAGCGATAGACTGCATAAAACCTGAAGTGAATCGGAACAGTAAGACAATGAATAATAACGTTCCAAATGAAAGTAAAATATTTGTCATTGAGCCAAAGTCTTCAGCCCCTTGTCCGCCACCCATATTATTGATCGCAACAGGAATCAATGTGATTCCAATAATTGTTACGACAGAACCCGTAACGATTGGAGGGAAGAATTTCACAAGACTCCCGAAGAAGCGGCTAATGAAGAAAATGATTACGCCCGAAGCAATAACTGCACCGTAAATGGCCGAAATTCCATAATCATTGCCGATCAAAATCATAGGGCCTACAGCTGTGAACGTACACCCAAGGACGACAGGTAGACCAACACCAAAATATTTATTACGTGAAATTTGCAACAATGTAGCGATACCACACATTAAAATATCAATTGAAACAAGATATGTCAGCTGTGTGGGAGTTAACCCTATGGCATTCCCCACAATAAGCGGTACCAATACCGCGCCTGCATACATAGCTAGTAAATGCTGAAAACCTAGCAGTGTTGTTTTCATCCGTTATTTTCCTCCCCGACGAATTGGACTTGACCGTTTTTCAGTGACTGAAGCTCAGCCAGTGACTCTAAACGTACACCTTCTTTACGAATCAAATCTCCACCTGGTTGGAAGCATTTTTCGATGACAATACCAACACCAGCGATAGTCGCACCTGCTTGTTTTGCGATATCTATGAGTCCGAGTGCAGCTTGTCCATTCGCAAGGAAATCATCAATGAGCAAAACCGTATCTTCATTTGAAATAAAATCTTTAGAAACCGAAATATCATTCGATTCTTTCTTAGTGAAAGAATACACTTTCGCGGAGTATAAATGATCCGTCAATGTAAGTGATTTACGTTTTCTGGCAAACACTACCGGAACGCCCAATATCATTCCCGCCATTGTCGCTGGAGCAATACCTGAAGATTCAATCGTGATGATTCTCGTGATGTTTTGATCGCTAAATCGTTTAACAAACTCTTTTCCGATTTCCTGCATCAGTAATGGATCAATTTGATGATTCAAAAAAGAATCTACTTTTAATACCTCTTCCGATAATACTTTACCTTCTTGTCGAATCTTGTTTTTTAACAACTCCACACCGTTGTGCTCCCTTCATTTTTCCGAATAAAAAAAGCGTATATGCCATACTCCCATATAACAACTATGAGAGAGCGGCATGTACGCTTTTAAAAATGAAAAAGCAATTTCTTGTCGAACGACAAAGAAAGCTGCTTTTCATTCTCCCCATAGTCGGTCTATTTTCGGTAAACCGGTAGAAACTTACGGGCCATATCCCCGTGATTATATGAGTCTTATTTAACTGAATGCTAACAGTATAGCATGATTCGACAAATTTTCAATACGAATATTTGCCAATTAGTTTGATAGCTTCAAGCTGGCAAGCACATGGACATATTCTTGACAAAAAGTCGGCGTGAATTGGGATAAATAGTAATTCCAAGAGAAGGCATTGGATTGAAGCGTCTCCTCAGTAGTGCCAATCGCTTACCAACACCCACGCCAGACTCTCTTTGTAATAAACTCCCCGTTTTTTACTTACCCGAAAAATAGTGAGGAAAGATAAATTACTACGCCTACTGTAAAGCTACTAGCTACGGTATTGAACAGGACGATCTGGGCTGCTAGCTCAGACTCTACATCATATTCCAATGCCAGCGTTGAGCTGTTCCTTGACGTTGGAAATGAGCTGGCGATCCAGAGTGACTGGGCCGTGACACCGTCTATTCTTAACAGTAAAATCAACAGCAACGCCACAGTTGGTGAAATAATGAGTCTGCCGATAGCGCTTAGGTAGATCAAACGGTTCCATAGCGTTTTCACCTTAATCTGCGCTAACTGCGCGCCTAGTGTAATGAGCGCAATGGCGATGAAAGCATCCGATAAATGACTAATCGGCAACTCGATAAATTGTGGCAGGTGGATATTTGTTAAATTGAGCACAGCACCTAGCCACAATGCATGAATAATCGGCATTCGAAGAAACTGCTTCACGATGTCTTTTCCCGATTGCGTGGAAGACACGAGATTATACAATCCATACGAGTACGTCAGTAAGTTCTGATAGACAATCAACACGATCTGAATGGACACTCCGAGTGGATTGGCATGAAAGACTAGCTGACTGACGGGTAATCCATAGTTTCCAGAATTGATCAACACAATACTGTTTTTCATTACGGCGGTTTGCTGGCGGTTTAAACGCAAGAATTTACTAAATATATGGCCAGTAATTATTAAAGCGGATGTGAATAATACGACAAACATTAATACATCGAGTAGGATGTCTATATCAATAACAGTATGATATAAGTTCATAAACACAGCGGCAGGTATTAGACAGTATGTAAGAATATTCCCTAACGCCTTAACATTAAAAGTAAACTTTATTTGTAAAAACACGCCAATTGCTAATAAAATGAGCATCGGTGTGATAACATTTACAAAGACTATGAGTAAGTACTCCATAAAGGAATCTCCTTTCTGCTGATTCAGCGATATACTTCTCAGAACAATCTTCAAGGAATACAGGAGGCTTCATGATGGAAACAGAACGACCAAGCAAACATTTACATTTCCCTAAAAGTCAGTGGGTGCTGTTAGTGGGTATTTTATTTTTAGCTGCTACCATCCGTTCTCCACTAACTTCTGTCGGACCTATTATTGGAAACATTCGCGATCAACTGCAAATCTCCAATTCATTGGCTGGATTTCTAACGACAATCCCACTACTGGCATTTGCCATTGTATCACCTTTTACACCACGCATTGCAAAACGGTTTGGCATGTCGCGAACACTTTTCTATGCAATGATTATTTTACTAATAGGAATTGTCATGCGTTCTGTCGGCAATAGTATCTTGCTACTGATCGGCACATTTTTAATTGGTGTCGGAATTGCCTTTGCAAACGTCTTATTACCAAGCCTTCTTAAACTGAGCTTTCCCTTCCATATTGGATTAATGACAGGGTTGTACTCTGTTTCTATGAGTATATCTGCAACGCTAGCTTCTGGTATCGCTTCTCCAATCGCCAATGAAACTGTCTACGGCTGGCAAGGTGCTCTAGGAATTTGGGGAGTCATTACATTGTTAGCTATTATCGTATGGATTCCTCAAATACGTAAAAAGAAAGAGGTTATCAAAACAGTTCAGAAAAACAAGAAGACGGGACCTGCTAGGCCTATTTGGCGCTCGCCACTAGCCTGGAGCATCACAGTTTTCATGGGACTGCAATCGTTCCTATTTTATACGACAGCTTCATGGATTCCAGTTGTGTTGCAAACAAATGGCATGACTGCTGATGCTGCTGGATGGATGTTAGCCCTTGTCCAACTCGCACAATTGCCTATGATGTTTATCATACCAGTGGTTGCGGATAAAGTACGTGATCAACGTGTTCTGGTCGTAGCTGTTTTCGCTTGTTATGTAATTGGCTATGGTGGTGTACAATTCGGAAGCGAAAGCCTGACTGCACTTTGGATGATTTTCATCGGACTAGGAGGCGGTTCAGCATTCGGCCTCGCTATGATGTTCTTCACTTTACGTACCCATACACCAGACCAGGCAGCTTCAATTTCCGGAATGGCGCAGTCGATTGGCTATTTACTCGCGTCTATTGGTCCTGTGTTGTTCGGTATTCTTCATGACTTTACGGGTTCATGGACAGCGCCACTATATACCTTCATAGTTGTCGCAACCATACTATTTATAAGTGGAATGTACGCAGGCAAAAAGCGTTTGATTTCGCTTGAACCAAAATAACATGCGTAAAAAAAGCAAGTGCTTTCGAGGTTAATGTCTTAGGTTACTAGTACAAAACGCATTTCAATAATAAATACGAAGAGCCCCAATTCATCTGCGAATTGGGGCTCTTCGTTTGAGGCGGGATAAGTGTGGAAATTTACACGGTTAATTGAATTTTATTTCCTGATGGATCTTCAATCACAAACAACTCACCTTCAACCGTATACGAAATACCTAGGTTCTGTAATTGTTCCATTACTTTCGATCTTTCAGCTTCGTCTGGGAAAACAAGCGAGTACCAATTTATACCCACACTATTTTTCTGTGGTTTGGGAGCACCTACTCCTTGCCATGTATTTAAGGCAATATGATGATGATAATCGCCCGTTGAAATAAAAATAGCTTGAGGATAATGGCTTACAACTGTAAAACCTAGTCCCCTCGTGTAAAATTCTTCTGTCTTTTGAAGATCGGCTACATGCAAATGAATGTGGCCCATTATCGTATCAGCCGGCAACCCGTTCCATTCCAAATCACTTACTGCCAGAAGACTTTCCCCATCCAATGGGTCAGACACCATCTTGACTTCTCCATTAGACCAACTCCATTCAGAAGATGGCCGATCTATATACACTTCAATACCATTTCCGTCTGGATCCGAAATGTAGAGTGCTTCACTTACCAGGTGATCCGATGCTCCGAATCGAGAACCTGTCTTAGATAAATGGCGTAAAAAGGCGGATAAGTCAGCCCTTGTCGGTAACAAAAGTGCAAAGTGGAATAAACCAGATCTCCTTTCCTCCTTGGGCAGTACATCAACCGGCTGTTCAATCGTTAATAATCCTGTTTTTCCGTCTGCTGTTAAAACCGCTTTTCGATTTGTTTGCTCCAGTACTTGAAATCCGATAACCTGTTGGTAAAATTCAAGAGCTACATCCAAATTCATTACATTTATATTAACTTGTCCAACAAATGTATTAGGTTTATTATGAAAGTTTTTCATTTTTATAATCTCCCTCTTCTATCTTGTATCGTTTCTAATGTGCGTAATCTAAATTTTTATCCGCTTCCTATTACATATCACTCGATCAATACCAAAGTTTACTTCTATGAGTTTGGACTTTGAAGATCATATTTAAACTGGTTGGCATCATTTCAAGTTACTATTATATCTCTTTAAGGATATTATATCTCTATAGGTGAACATTAATTGTAAAAAAAATAATTATTTATCCTATTTCATCTGATTTTCAGCATCGTAAAATACTTGGTTTACACATACCTCCTCGCTTCTCTAAAATAAATATATCTATAAACATATATTTACTTCATAACACTTACTATTCTTTCTTGCATCACGTCAATATATTTATTGTGAGTATTTAACTCATTTTTTAATATTCGCATGTGAATATTAATTCTCTATAGGATAACATCAAATGAAAGATAGCGTCAAGATAGTTGTGCTATTATATACATACATAACAATACTCTTGGAGGGATCCATGTGGAAATCGGCTCAAAAATACGAGATATACGGAAAAGAAAGAAAATAACCATCGCACAGATGAGCGAACAAATAGGACTTTCAAAAGGGTTTATAAGCAACATCGAAAATGATAATACATCCCCCTCCCTTAATACGTTGCAAGAAATCGCTCGCTTTCTAGACGTCCCGCTTCCTTATTTGCTGCTAGAGAAAAAGAAGCATATGAAAGTCATTAGGAAAGCTGATCGGGTATACACAACGTTTAACGGTATAAAAATTGAACATATTACTACGCAAAGTGGTCTGCGAATGATGCACGTTGAATTACCACCCGGTACATCGACCGGTGAAGCGATCGCCCACGAAGGTGAAGAGAGCCATGTCGTACTAAAAGGCACGGTTCTTGCTGAACAAGGCGAAGATTCTGTTATTGCAGAGGAAGGCGATTCATTTAGTTGGAATGCTAGCGTACCTCACTTTGTAAAAAACATCGGAGAAGATGAGGCAGTCTTACTTATCGCCGTCTACTCCGAGGATAAAAGTACATGACACCTTTCTGTTCCTTCTCCGGCACACTATTCCAAATTCAATCTTGTACCGGCAACTGGAATGGATTCAATCGAGTAGGAGGGAGTGATTAACTCCCGACCTCTCACACCACCGTACGTACCGTTCGGTATACGGCGGTTCAATTAAGATTGATGACGCAAAGTTTCGTAACGTGATAATA
>NZ_PDYY01000008.1 GCF_002743255.1 Sporosarcina sp. P2 | reverse complement strand
GACCGGAGGTTTGCCGCTCGCTTCCTTCAGATTCCACGTCACCATGGACACCCTTGCGTTGAGCTAACTGTTACTTCTGCCTTCACAGTTCGGGACTTGCACCCTATAGACTACACCCATGCTGGGCGCACATCGAAAAAGCCGGTTGGAGAAAATCTCCAACCGGCTTTCTACATTTCATTAACCCGCTACAATATTTACAAGGCGTCCAGGAATCGCAATAATCTTCTTCAATTCCTTACCTTCCATCCATTGCTTCACGTCTTCGTTTGCCAAAGCCACTTGCTCTAACTCTTCTTTCGAGCTATCTTTGGCTACAGTAATTTTCGCACGAATCTTACCGTTGATCTGTACCGCTACTTCCACTGTGTCATCCGATAATTTTGCTTCATCAAATGTCGGCCACTGTGCATAGGCAATCGTGTCCGTGTGACCTAGTTTCGACCACAATTCTTCAGCCAAGTGTGGCGTGATAGGTGAAATTAACAGAAGGAATCCTTCAATATAAGCTTTTGGCAACTTCTCTGCTTTATAGCTTTCATTAATAAATACCATCAATTGAGAAATCGCTGTATTATTGCGCATGGCTTCGTAATCTTCTGTAACTTTTTTGACTGTCTGATTATAGACTTTCTCTAGCGGTCCGCCGGTTTCATCCGTCAATTTATCTGTCAATGTATCATCTTCATTGACGAGCAGACGCCAAATGCGATCAAGGAAACGGCGAGATCCGTCTAGTCCATTTGTAGACCATTCTTTTGATGCATCCAGTGGTCCCATGAACATTTCATAAATACGCAATGTGTCTGCACCGTGTGAATGAACGATATCATCCGGATTGATGACGTTACCTAGCGACTTAGACATTTTCACATGTCCTTCACCTAAGATCATCCCTTGGTTGAAGAGCTTTTGGAATGGCTCTTTCGTTTGTACAACTCCAATATCGTACAATACTTTATGCCAGAAACGAGCATACAATAAATGCAGAACTGCGTGCTCCGCTCCCCCTACGTAGATATCAACAGGCAACCAACGTTCAGCCAATTTCGGGTCAATTATCATGTCATCATTATTCGGATCGATATAACGCAAGTAATACCAGCAACTTCCTGCCCATTGTGGCATCGTGTTCGTTTCGCGACGACCTTTCATACCTGTTTCTGGATCGACGACATTGACCCACTCCGTAATATTTGCAAGTGGTGATTCACCTGTTCCGCTTGGCTTAATATTATCGGTCACCGGCAACATCAACGGCAATTCAGATTCATCGACTGTAGTCATCGTGCCATCTTCCCAATGAATGACAGGAATCGGTTCGCCCCAATAACGCTGACGAGAGAATAACCAATCGCGCAGACGATACGTAATTTTGCGTTCGCCCGTACCATTCTCTTCGAACCATTCAATGGACTTTGCAATAGCTTCTTCTTTCCCTAATCCATTTAGGAAATCCGAATTCACGTGTTCGCCTTCTCCTGCATATGCTTCTTCTTCAATGTTTCCGCCCGCAACAACTTCCACAATCGGTAAATCGAATTTTTCCGCAAACTCATAGTCACGCTCATCATGTGCAGGAACCGCCATGATTGCACCTGTGCCATACGTAGCCAATACATAGTCTGCAATCCAGATCGGCATTTTTGCACCGCTT
The DNA here is from genome assembly GCF_002743255.1 of Sporosarcina sp. P2. Taxonomy (GTDB): domain Bacteria; phylum Bacillota; class Bacilli; order Bacillales_A; family Planococcaceae; genus Sporosarcina. The sequence goes on along the minus strand of NZ_PDYY01000008.1, from coordinate 160,757 downwards.
GCAGGGTTGATTGCGTATGCTCCGGTAAATACGCCCGATTTGTCTTTTGCCAAATCTGTACGCTCAAGATCACTTTTTGATTTTACGGATTCAATATATTTTTCTACTGCTTCACGCTGTGCATCGGTAGTGATGGCACTGACTAATTTATGTTCAGGAGCCAACACTGCATACGTCGCACCAAAAATCGTATCCGGACGTGTAGTAAATGCTTCGAATGAATGCTCAGTGTCTGCAATTTCAAACGTTAATTGTGCGCCTTCCGAACGACCGATCCAGTTGCGTTGCATGTCTTTTAGGCTTTCAGGCCAGTCCAAATCTTCCAAGTCTTCTAACAGACGATCTGCGTATTCCGTAATCCGCAACACCCATTGGCGCATTGGACGTCTTTCAACTGGATGATTTCCACGCTCAGACAAACCGTCGATCACTTCTTCATTCGCCAGTACCGTTCCTAGCGCTGGGCACCAGTTAACTGCTACTTCATCAATATACGCCAGACCACGTTTATATAGTTGAATGAAAATCCACTGCGTCCATTTATAATAGCTTGGATCCGTTGTATTGATTTCACGAGACCAATCATAAGAAAATCCAAGATCTTGCATTTGGCGTTTAAATGTTGCAATGTTCTTCGCTGTAAATTCAGCTGGATCATTTCCTGTATCAATCGCATACTGCTCAGCAGGCAATCCGAATGCATCCCATCCCATAGGGTGCAATACGTTATATCCTTGCTTACGTTTGAATGCACTTAAAATATCTGTCGCGATATAGCCAAGTGGATGCCCAACGTGCAGACCCGCGCCTGACGGATAGGGAAACATATCCAATGCGTAAAATTTAGGCTTGGATGGATCGTCAACCATTTTGTATGTATCGTGATCTTTCCAATACTTTTGCCACTTCTCTTCAATTTGCGTGTGCTTATAACTCATGTCAAAAACTCCTCCACTATGATTCGATTTCTTTACTTGTATTGGTGCGTACAGATAAAAAAAGACTCCCGTCCCTCTATAAAGGGACGAGAGTCTATATAGTTTCCCGCGGTACCACCCAAATTGACGGACTACGCCGTCCAACTTGATTCCTTAACGCGGAGTACGGTATTAGTTACAAGTATTCACCAATACAGGCTCAAAGGCGAGTTCGTTCCCCACTACTACAGACTTGCACTAGCCGTCTGCTCTCTAAAAAGTAGCGTAAGAAGTACTATTCCTCATCATTGCCTTCATTATTTTATTCAGTTTACCCGAAACGCACGCTGAATACAAGCCTTCCCTGTTGCTTTTTGTCGTAAACACAATCGTTCCTGCGATTTGTTATGTGATATCACTGTATATTCCATGGTACAATGTCTGATGTAAAGGAGCTGTACAGAATGAATGAAATCAATCTTCCGTTTCCAAGTGAAGGGAAACGATACCATACATGGTCAAGACATTTGAAGGATACATTCGGTTGCAAAATCGCCAAAGTAGCGCTTGACGCAGGGTTTGACTGCCCGAATCGTGACGGTACTGTTGCACATGGTGGCTGTACGTTTTGTAGCGTGGCGGGATCAGGTGATTTTGCAGGAGATCGCGTAGATGCAATTGAAGTTCAATTCGCTGAAATCAAAGAACGTTCCCAGCGTAAATGGAAAGATGCGAAATACATGGCCTATTTCCAAGCCTATACGAATACACACGCCCCTCTTCCTGTTCTAAAAGAAAAGTTTGAAGCGGCGTTGGCACAAGAAGGCGTTGTGGCATTATCAATTGCTACGCGTCCCGACTGTCTACCCGACGACGTAGTCGAGTATTTAGCCGAACTCAATGAACGCACCTATCTATGGGTAGAACTAGGCTTGCAGACCGTACATGAATCGACTGCAAAACTCGTCAACCGAGCGCATGATTTCGAATGCTATAAAGAAGGTGTCGATAAGTTACGTAAACACAATATTAATATTTGTAGCCATATCATCAATGGTTTGCCTGGTGAAACTGAGGGAATGATGATGGAAACCGCTCAAGCAGTTGCTGAACTGGATGTACAAGGAATCAAAATTCATTTACTACATTTATTAAAAGGAACACCTATGGTAAAGCAATACGAAAAAGGCAAACTGGAATTTTTAACGAAAGAAGCGTACATCAATTTGGTAGTTGATCAACTCGAAATCATGCCTCCCGAAATGATCGTGCATCGCATCACAGGTGACGGCCCAATCGATTTATTAATTGGTCCGATGTGGAGCGTCACGAAATGGGAAGTACTGAATGGAATTGATGAAGAACTGGAAATACGTAATAGCTGGCAAGGGAAAAAACATCTGCAAGAGGTGAAATAATGTGACAAACATATTACTGCACCGCGTACTGCCGATTGCGAAACGGCTAATTACTGAACGCGTGCAGCCTGGAGATACAGTCGTCGATGCGACAGCCGGGAATGGCAACGACACACTTTTTTTAGCTAACTTAGTTGGCGATGAAGGGAAAGTTTTCGCATTTGATATTCAGCAGCAAGCACTAGAGACAACGGAGCAACATCTTGGTGAGCTAGCTAATCGCGCTACACTCATTCATGACAGCCACGCGAATGTCCGCCAATACGTGCAGGGCGAGATCAGCGGTGCTATGTTCAACTTAGGATATTTACCATACAGTGAAGATCCTAGTATCATCACGACGCCATCTTCTACAATTGCAGCAATCGATGCGTTACTAAGTTTGCTGAAAAAATCCGGAATCATCACAATCACTGTCTATGATGGACATGAAGGTGGCAGTGAAGAACGTGATGCACTGCTTGATTATGTTTCGACATTGCACCAAGGTGATGTGCATGCGATCCGCTACGAATTGCTAAATCAGAGAAGAAACCCTCCGTTTCTACTTGCACTCGAGAAAATGAAAGATTTTACGGAAGTGCGAAAGTTAGAAGCCGGAGAATCATAAAAACCCGTCGCCACAAGTAAAAGTGGCGACGGGTTTTCATCAATCAAATTGACGAATATCTGCAATAGGGTCGATTTCCAGGAAGTCCACTTCGTTCACAAATCGCACGAGTTTTTCTGCCGTTTCAGAGGCTGAACTTAACTGCCCTTCCCTCTTATATGCCTCGAACCTTTTCAGGTGTGGAAATTGTTGTTCAGATGAGGAACGAATCGTCTCCTGCATACCCGTATCGATAATTCCTGGCGCGATGGAAACAATCCCTGTTGGGTAGTCTGCCATCTTTTGCTCCAATGCAATGACACGTGAAAACTGATCGAGTCCAGCTTTCGTCGTACAATAAATCCCCCATCCTTCATACGCACTGCGGCCTGCTCCGGAAGAGATATTCATGATCTTTTTCGTTCCCTTGAAGTCTTTCAATGAATCGATAAATACATTCATTAATTGAATCGGTGCCGTTAAATTCACTTTAATGGCTTGCTCCACTTTTTGAGTGTCCAATGAACCTACCAAACTAATCGGATCCACAATACCGGCGTTGTTGATCAGCGTGAAAGAACTAGCATCCTCCAGATGTTGACTAACTATGCCCCCAAGAATGGCAGTCGCTTTTTCACAGTCCATGAGATCTACTTCATACATCGTGTGTAGCTGATCTGGATTCGTCCGTGCCAAACCATAGACGGTTGCCCCTGTTTCTGTAAATTGGCTAAGTAATTGTTGACCGATTCCTTTAGATGCACCTGTAATGATGATGATATCCATATGTATCTACTCCCTTTCTATACAATGTAGCTAATTAAAGACCCTATGTATGTCGTTGCTTCTTCCACAGTCTTATTCGGTAATTCAACAAACAATATCCAGCAATACACTGCAATAGCCAATATAATGACGATCAATAAAATCGCTTGACGTTTATTCATAACTCCACGTCCCCCACCCATTGTGCAACTCTGTAATTTCTACTATACCACAACAACGAAATAAGCCCGCCACTCAAGTTTCATTGAATGGCGAAGCCGATAACTGAATTTACGTTTGAGAAACAAATTTTTGTGCTCCACCATTTTTAATTCGTAGTAAATCCGCCAATGTCTTCACGCCTTGACGATCAAGTTTTCTAAGTAGTGCCGTGAATACATATGCCGTTGTCAACGCATCGCCTAATGCACGATGTCGTTCGAACACTTCTGTGCCGAATAGACGTGCATAATCTTCCAAGTCCTGTTGCTCACCTGTAGGATCCAAATAATTAATCAAATGCATCGTATCGAATGATGTAGGGGTTTGAAATGTACATTTCTGACGGCTTAATTCTTTCTTAATCACCATTTCATCAAAACTGACATGATGTCCAACCCAGCCCGCACTTTTATGTTTTTCTATAAAGGCAAAATATTCTTCAATAGCTGGAAGAGGCATAGGGGCATGGTCCACTTGTGACTGCTGTATAGTGGTCAGCTTGCTGATGGTAGGAGGAATATCTCTTGACGGATTCACAAATGTTTGAAATACATGATCCGTAACCTCAAATCCTTCAACTTGTACGGCACCTATCTCAATCATTCGATCGTCTGCACCAATTGCAAAACCAGTAGTCTCTGTATCAAACACTGTGAAATTCATATCTTGCAGCGGCGTATTTAGCTGTATTGATTGTTGTAATTCATACGTTAATTTTTTCTTCTTCCAAAACATGATATCGCCCCCTACCTATATAGTACAATATGCGTGAATTTTGTACAGGGACCTTTATCTATACTTTCTTAAAGTTTTGATAATAAATGTGATTGAAGTGCTCTGACTGTATCTAGCGTTGTACGCAATTCGTTTAACTCCCATCTTCTTAGTTTGCGCAAGTCGATTTCTGTAGAAATTTTCTCATCTCGTAAGTGTTTCTCCCACGACATGGAAATTCTCATACTTAAAGATATTTCATATGCATGACGAATTTCCTCCGCAAAGTCTTTCGTGATTTTTCTCTTTTTCTGCAAAGCGGAGATAATCTCAAGAGGTGTTGCGTTAATGATACCATTGCTGACTCCTAAAATTTGCAAACAATGATGAAGCGGGAATAGAGCATGTTTCTTAATATCAATCACATCTGCTTTACTGCGTCCCCTGAAAATAGTCAAAAAGTTTTGTTGCAATTGTGGTATTGGTTTCTCTTTTTCCTCTTGTGCCATATAGTACATAAAAGTAGCTGATTTTCTCAACAAATCTTGTACCATTAAGATAAAGCGCTCGTTGACAGCCGTTTCACCATAAAGGAATCGGAATGATAGGAAGTTGTATCCGAGCAAGATCTGTTCAGGTGTAGACCGCAGCGCCCATTGGCGAATACGTTCGTGCCAAATTGCCATAGTGCCGCGCCACTGCGATTCACTCGCCATCATGAATCCGATACATCTAGTATAGCCTGCTTGCTCAAGGTGAACGACAATTTCGTTGCCAAGAAGTTCAAAATAGTTCTCGACTTGCTCGGATTCCTCTTTCGATACATCTTCATATACAAGGAAGTGATCTTGATCAGTCAGCATAAACTGCTCTCCACGTGCACCACTGCCCATCTGGTACCAAGCAAATGCTACAGGTGGTGTTCCTTTCCCTTGATCCTCGAGTGATTGAACAGCCAGCATAACGCAATGCTTCGCTAGACGATCATAGAACTTTGTAATGATTTCTAATGTATGGATGGTTGAAATTTCATCCTGAATTAAATTGGATAGGACATCGTAAATTGCTGCTTTAACGACAGGCAAATTTTCAAAGGAAGCTTCTTCTATCGTTTTTAAGATATTCATCGAATTACGATCGCGTTTCGTCATCAACGTAGCAAATGTCACAATACCTACAGGCTTCCCTGCTTTGACTACTGGCAAATGCTTGATTCCATGTTTATAGAATTTAGTCAAGACCTCATAATAATAATCGGTTACTTTGACCGTATGCGGCTTTTTCGTCATGACATCTTTCGCCTTTAGTCCGATTGCGGAACCGCCGCCCGCTATCACTCGTTCGACTAGATCTTTTTCCGTCACGATTCCAAGCAACTTGCCCGACTGATCTGTAACAATAACAGAGCTAATGGAGTGTTTAATCATCAACTCAGCTACTTCCCTCGTTTCTGCCTCCGCATGAATTGTCACGACTGGACTGCTCATGAAATCCTGTACACGACGGACATACGGTTCACTTTCACCATATTCATCCGCCAAACGTACTTGTTCTCCTAACGAGGTATAGACATTCGCCAAACGAATCGACATTTTACGCAAGACGTAATCCCGCACATGTTGATCGTCCATCCGGTGCTTAATCACTTCATACGGAACTTGGAGACAAACGGAGCCTTCGGCCACGACCATATCAATATGATGTTTATCAAGCGGCCGGTCCATTTCCCCTAAGTAGTAAGCAAAATTGGAAAAGCCAATGACTTCATTTTCTTGAATAAATTCTAGTGTGACTGAGCTACCAGCTTGCCCCTCTATTTGAACCTCTGCGGATCCCTTCAACACGATGAGTAAACCTTCCTGAGGTGTTTTGAAATAGTTAGATCTCTCCGCTTCTTCATACATCTTGAGATTACATTCCAGTAATAGCTGATCAAATTCCTTTTCTGACGTGTTCATAAACAACGGATTTCTATGAATTTTATCATACCATTCCTGATCTTTTACCATCTTCAGCATTTCAAAACCTCCTATTCATATTGACCATCACGAGATCTCACTTCATATTATTCAAATCCAAATGTCATCAGCACCTATCTACTTACATTCAATAGTCTTTACGCAAGAACTATCAACAAAAGATCAATGCTTTATCTAACTACACAATTTATCCTTTAAATAAAAAATGATTCCCTCTTCTGTCGTGCTTGTAGAAGAGGGAACCATTGGTTGAATATCAAGCTAATTATTAAAGATCAAGCTCTTTGTAGCCAGTTTCCGCTTTGAAACGAACTTCTGCATAAGAAACTTCATCTTTCTCATGTCGCTTAGAGCTAACAAGTGTACCAATCCAAGCAGCAAGGAAACCTGCTGGTACGGAAACGATAGCCGGGTTAGCATATGGGAAGATTGGATTACCAGTAATAAGAGTAGCTCCCTCAACTGGGTTCATTACTGATGGGCTGATTGCAACAAGAACTAGTGCAACGATTAGACCAGTCAACATTGAAGCAACAGCACCTGTTGTATTGAACCTCTTCCAATAAATAGTTAATAGAATAGTTGGTACGTTTGCGGATGCAGCAACACAGAATGCCAGTGATACTAAGAACGCAACGTTCAGCTTTTCAGAACCAAGTGCAAGAAGGATAGAAGCAACACCAATTGCGATAGAAGCCCAACGAGCAGCTGCAACTTGTTGTTTCTCAGTTACATTACCATTTTTAAAGATTTGTCCGTAAATATCGTGAGCGATTGCAGAAGCACCAGATAGTACAAGTCCTGCAACAACTGCTAGGATTGTCGCAAATGCAACAGCTGCAACGAAGGATTCTAGTGCGTCTCCACCAAGAACTCCAGCCAACATTGGTGCTGCCATGTTCCCTGCAGCGTTTTCTGCGATGATTGCATCCGCTCCAACGAATTTAGCTGCGCCAAATCCAAGGAAGATTGTCAATACATAGAAGATACCAATAATCCATACAGAATAAATAACGGAAGAACGTGCTGTTTTCGCATCTTTAACTGTGAAGAAACGCATTAAGATGTGTGGAAGACCAGCAGTACCTAAAACCAATGCGATTAATACTGAAATAAGTCCAATTGTGTCTTTATACACAACCCCTGAGTGAAGGAACGCTTCACCATGTGGAGTAGCCGTTTTCATGACCTCAAACATACTAATAAAGTTGAAGTTAAACTTCATAAGTACCAAGAAGGAGATAATGATTGTACCCATCATCAGAAGAATTGCCTTAACAATTTGTACCCAGCTTGTCGCAGTCATTCCACCGAATAGAACGTAGATTAACATCATCGTTCCAACGATTAGAACTGCCATCCAATACTCGATACCGAATAATAATTTAATAAGAGCACCCGCACCAACTAATTGTGCAAGCATGTAGAACATTACGATAGTAATTGTGTTCAATGCTGCTGCTCCACGCACTTTCTTAGCGCCGAAACGTGCACCGATCATATCTGCCATCGTAAACTTACCCAAGTTACGTAGTGGTTCAGCAATTAAGAATAAAACAACTAGATAAGCTGTTAACCAGCCAATACTATAGTAGAAACCGTCAAATCCGTTTAGTGAAATTGCACCCGCGATCCCTAGGAAAGATGCTGCGGATAAGTAGTCACCAGCAATCGCCATACCATTTTGCCAACCTGTTAATGAACCACCGGCAGTATAAAAGTCACTTGCTGTAGTCGTCTGCTTTGCCGCCCAATATGTAATGTAGAGTGTCAGCGCGATTACAGCGAAGAATATAACATATGAAATCCAACTCATGAACACAACCCCCTTATTTTAAAACGTTTTTCTCTATAATCTTGTCCACTTCAACATCAAAGTGTTTTGCTTTATTCATGTATATGGACGTGAATACCCATACCATAATGAACATGGAGAATGCATAGACCCAGGTCCATGTCATTGCACCAATTGCAGGTGTTTCTAAAATTTTTGTATAACCAGTTAATAGTGGAAGAATAAAGTACGCTGCGAAGAAGAAAATAACAAAAGGTGTAGCGAAGTTCTTTTTTCTTTTTACAAGACCCTTAAAGTCTTCTGTTTGAACAAGTTTTTCATAATCCATCGTGGATTTCCCACGTGCCACTTGATTAGTCATTAGTTAATCCCCTTTCTATTTTATATAGCGTAGTAAATTAGTTCCTATTCCCCCCATCTCACTGAAACCGCTTTCATCATCAAGTTGAAATGATAATATGTTACAGCGTATTCGGATATAAATTTGTTATAGTACACATGTAAACGATACCAAACATTTACTAGATTTGCAATAACATTTTTAAAGATTCGTAAAATTAAATCTACTGAGAAAGCAAATCATGTATAGACATTAATCTATCAAATATAAGCAGAAACTACAAGAACTTTTTGCATTTATCATACACTTTTAATAATCCAAATCTTATAACAATTCCTAATTATTTCACTACACTGTGCAAAATACTGTTAAACAACAGGAATAAGTTGTAGTATACTGTATATTGGTTATGAGTGAAATAAACATGGTGGGAAGACTACTTTTTGGAGAAAGATGGTGTGTAAAATTGCCTATACCAACTAACCACGCACAACCCATACGAAAGACTGCTAAAGAGAGTGCATTTAGTCAACTGCAGAAATGGATTATCGATGGAACTTTACAGCCCGGCGAAAAACTAAATGACGTTGAATTAGCAGAAGCACTTGGAGTGAGTCGCACGCCTATACGTGAGTCACTACAATTATTAGAAGTTCAAGGATTTGTTCAAATGTTTCCAGGTAAAGCAACACAAGTGACAGACGTAGATCGGGAATCTATTTCGGACTTACTCCCGCCACTCGCAGCGTTGCAAGCATTATCAGCTGAACTTTCCATACCAAACCTAACCGAAAGTATTATTAGGAAATTGCGGGAAACGAATAAGAAATTCGCGCTAGCAGTTGAAAAGGAAGATTATTTTCAAGCTTTGAAAACCGATGAAAAATTTCACCAAATCATTGTGGACACAGCTAATAATCCATATATCTCTTCCATGCTTGTCTCATTACAAGCTCATGTGCGTAGACTTTTCTTTCATAATTCCATTATACTAACGGAAAAATCGATTGAAGAACATGACCAGATCATAGATTTAATGAGTAAGCGTAATGGTGAGCAAGTTACTAAAGTTATGAGGGAAAATTGGTTGCGCGCGATCGAGGAGTTTCGTTCGATTGAAAAAGTTGATTGATAAATAGAGTAGAAAACAGGATTCGACCTAAATCGGATCCTGTTTTAATTTTATGCTTTTTCTTTAGTAAAGATATTTTGGACACCTTGCCCTCTTTTATTGTGTACCACCGCCACAATAGCTGTTACGACAGTCACAATCAATACAGGAACTAACCAGCCGACACCTTCTGTATAATATGGAATGTACGCTGTATATGCCTCCTCTACAGTCTCAAGCCAATTCGGCATGTCCTTCTCTACTAGTGAGTAGAACTTCACAAGCGCTTCAACGAAACTGACGAGAAAAGCCGTTACAGTCGCTGTTCGATATACCAAGCTGGATTGATGGAATAAAGGGCCGGTGAATGTTAGCAGGATTAATACCATGGCCAGTGGATACAGTAGAACCAGTACAGGAATTGAGTAATTGATAATATTCGCTAGACCGAAATTCGCTACGACCAAACAGAATAGTGAAAAGAATACTACAAAAAGTTTATAGCTAACTTTTGGGATGATTGCATGAAAGTACTCGCCACATGCAGTTAAAAGCCCAATAGCTGTTGTTAGACAGGCAAGCATAATCACAACTCCGAGTAACAATAGTCCTGTCGTACCGAATAAATAAGAAGAAGTTTCGCTCAACACGGAACCCCCGCCATCCAGATAGCCAAATAAATCAACCGATGTAGCACCTAAATACGCAATACCTATGTATATAATGGCTAAAAATCCGGCTGCCACAAATCCTGTCTTAGCCGTTGAAGTCAATATTTGTTTTTTACTAGTAATGCCCATCGCACGCAATGCGTTGATGACGATGATTCCAAAAACTAGAGAGGCTAGTGCATCCATCGTATTGTATCCCTTAAGAAAACCTGTAAAGAATGGTGTTTCATTATAAGGGGCTTGCGAAACTTGCGCACTTCCCATTGGATTAAGAAGCGTCATACCAATTAAGCCAATCAATATAATAATGATGAGTGGTGACAAATATTTACCGACTCGATCAACGATCTTTGCAGGATTCAATGATAGCCACATGCTAATACCAAAGAACACGAGTGTAAATAAAAAACGGGCAATATCAATAGGGAAACCATGTAAAAATGGAGCAACACCAATATCAAATGCCACAGCCCCTGTTCGTGGTGCTGCAAAAAACGGCCCAATCGTCAAGTAAAGTATTGCTGTAAATAGAACAGCGTAGACTGGGTGAATTCGACTTGCCAAGTCTTGCAAATCTTTCTTGCCAGAAAAACCAATAGCCAAAATACCTAAAAAAGGCAAACCAACTCCAGTAAATAAAAAGCCAGCCATAGCTTTAAACGTTTGATCTCCAGCCAGCTGTCCAAGCTCGGCAGGAAAAATTAAATTACCTGCACCAAAAAATAAGGCAAATAGCATAACCCCAATAACAAGACTTGATGAAAATGATAGTTTGTTCTCCATATGTATAAAAATCCTCCCAAAGTCAAAATCTTTAATTTGTATGCAATATATTGCGTTCCCTTATATTACTCTTCTCAATTTGGAAAATCAACAGCTGTCAAATCATTTAACTTTTGTCTATATTGTCAACTTACAGACTATTCATCAGGACCCACAATGGATCTTTTAAAAATAGAAAAAACTGACCTCCATAGAGATCAGTTTGGATTGATAAGATGATTAAATGAAAAGTCGTGTATTGGATAGTTTGTGAATTCCATTTCAAAGTCGATTAGCTACGTCTTACTCCCCCCGCTAATCAACTCAGTACAAATTTCGTTTTGCTGTAACCTTCTCTCCATTTAGTTACTTGCAATGTAGCGGGAATAGCCTCTTTCATTTCATCGATATGGGAAATGATACCGATCATTCTCCCTGACTGCTGAAGCGCGATGAGTGTATCTATAGCTTTTACTATAGCCTCTTCATCCAATGCGCCGAATCCTTCATCAATAAACATCGTCTCCATACGTACAGCGCCTTGGAAGCTTTGAATGACATCTGCCATACCCAGTGCCAAACATAAAGAGGCATTAAATTTTTCACCGCCTGATAGCGTTTTAACGTCTCGTGTCTGCCCTGTATATGCGTCATGAACATCTATACCTAAGCCACTTTGTTTCCCTCTAGTTTCTTGACGGTCACTACGGACGAGTTCATATTGTCCATTTGAAAGATCACGCAGGCGAATATTCGCAGCTTGAATGATGCGCTCCAAATACTCGATTTGAATATAGCGCTCAAAGGAAATTTTCAAATGGTTTTGACCACGGATTAGATCGTAGAGATTCACAATTTTTCCATATGTCTTTTCTAACTCGGCTTCCTTAGATTTGCTATTTTTTAATTCATTGTATAGATCCTGCGCTGCTTGTTCCCGTGCTTTTGATTGATTGCACAGAGCAAACGCCTCTTCATATTGTGTTTTCATTGTTTCAACCTCGTGCTCCATCACTGCCATATCCGTTCGCTGTTTGCCATCTACAGACTTCTTGAGTTCTTCTACGGATGATTGTAATGTATGAAGCGTTTGGGCGAACACTTGAAGTTGTTGCTGAATAGCCTGACGCTTTGAAGTCGGCAGTTTCACTTGCCTATAATTCTCTTCCGAGGTAAAGCCTTCTTCTGTCAGCCGTTTTGTAAAGGAAGCTGAACTATGGTCTACCTTTGCTTTCATATCTGCTAAGGACTTCTTCTCCAAAACCTCTCGGGATTCCCATTTTATTTTCTCAGTTGAGGCGTCTTGTAATTTCTGTTGAATTGTTTTCCAAGCACTTTCAAGTTGTTGACTTATTGTTTCTTCAGATGTAATTTGTTGTTGCAATGCGGATAGTTCCTGTAGATTTTCAGGAACCTCCGTTAGTGCATAGTTATAGAGGGCTCGTTTCGTTTCAAGCTCTGCTTTTGATTCATTGCGCTGCTGTTCCAATATATTCAGTTCTTTAGTGAGTTCATCCATGGCCTTCTGCGCTTGGTTTTGTTGGTCTTTCTTTTGTTTCAACGACTCTCGCTTATTTCTAAGGACAGCTACTTTTTCCGTCAAATCAGCCTGTTCTTTTTGATGATCAAGATTCAAATCTACTTGTTGCTCATCCAATTCAGCTTTACTTAATTCAATACGTTGCTTAAGTTGTTGCAATTCCGCCTGCTTAGTATGGAAAGTCTGTACTTTATTCGTTAACTCTAGTTTAGCTGTGTCTAATTGTTGCTTCGATATGTGCTCGGCTTCTGCAACTTCTGCTTTAGCTGGATGGTCGACACTACCACAAACTGGGCAAGACTCTCCGTCATGAAGTGAAGCAACGAGGGCTACCGCCTGATTACTAATCCAACGATTTTCAAGAGCTTGATAGACATCTGTATACTGCTCTACTTGTTGCTTGGCGGTTGTAAAATGTGTCTCCAGTTCGTGTTGTTGTGTTAGCTGTTGCTTGTATAAAGCCACTTGCTTTGCGACGGCTTTGCTAGTTGAAAGTTGATCCACCAACTGTTCGTAGTCTTCTAATAAAGTTTCCAATTCACTAATTTCATTTTTCTGCATGGTCATGGCTTCTTTTTCTTGCTTTGCTGCCAGCTGATTTCTTAGCAAAGATTTCTCTACTTGATCTACCGTGTTCGTAATTTCCTCTAACACTTGACGTTGCTCTGTGAGTCCGGATACGATTGGAAGTAAATTTTTTAGCGTAAGTAAATGTTCTTTCACTTCATTTCGCTCAGATTCCTTAGCTAGTTCCTGTTCATAAGAAGCCTTTGCCGACAATAGCTTTCTCTCCGCATCAGCAAGAAACGTGACAGTTTCAGAATAACTTCGATCTTTTTTCTGCCATTCCATTACATTAGACTTCACTTGTTGTTCTAAATCTTCTAATCTCGCGGCCCGTTCTGCTTGCTGCAATTGCTGTTCGAGACTTTTCATCTCTGATTGTTTCGCCTGCAATCCATCTAATTCTTTTTGGCGTTGCAGCAACTGGGCAAATTGTTCATTAATTAAACGAGCTTCATGTATTTCTTGTTGTTTTTCGTTATGAACTTTATAGAGTCTAGTATATTCTTTATGAGTTTCTTTAGATTGTATCTCATAATAGGCATGTTCTTGTTGAAGACCTACTAGAAGCTGATGGTAGTTGGGGTACTTTGATTGTAATTCTGTAAATAATAAAGAGTCGCGCATGGGTAACTTCGCTGGTATTTGATGAAGAATCGTGTCACCCAATTGTTTTTCACGAAGATATTCCGCATTCGCTTCTTCTTTTTTTACTTTTAACTGTTCTACGATCTTCTGGTACGGTTCCGTTTTAAAGATTTTCCGCATGATGGCTTCCTTATTTGCCGTATCGGATGTTAAGAATTTGCGAAATTCCCCCTGAGGCAACATCATGATTTGACTAAACTGTGCGTGCGTAAAGCCTAGCAACTGTTCGATCTTTTCATTTACCTCCGTAACAATTTGGCGATCTACCGCCGGAACGAATTGCTCGTCCTTTTCTTCAAATAATTCGCAGCGGCCTAACGTATCTGATTTATTCCCTTTTTTTCTGTAAGGAATCTGACGCACGACACGAAATCTCCGCTTATGGATATCAAAAGTTAACTCTACAGTCGTCTGCATGTCATCATGCGCAAACTGACTGCGCAACGCTTTTGTGTCAGTACGATCCTCTCCACTTGCCTGTCCATATAATGCGAAACAGATGCCGTCAAAGATTGTAGTTTTGCCAGCACCTGTTTTTCCGGAAATGACAAATAAACGATGATCTTTCAAATCACGAAAATCAATAACTTCTTTATCTTTATACGGTCCAAATGCTGTCATCGTTAATATAATGGGTTTCATGCACGTTCTTCCTCCTTCATAACGTCAGACAAAACTTCAGCGAATAACTCTTTCGTTTCTTCGTCTACTTCTTCGCCTTGAAGTTCTTTAAAGAAGGAAGCAAACATTGCTTGATCGTCTTCTTTTTTCTCAACATTCACTGTTCCGCCTAGACTGTCTGTAGAAGAAGCAAAAAGTTTACGTTCTACATGCATGGCATTCGGAAAGACAGAACGGATTTTCTCCATCGGTTGTATGACTGGTACCGTATCAAGCAACTTGACGAACACATAATCTTCATTGTGAGACATCATTAATAGATCGTCCATCGTTCCTTTAACCGTTCTCATATCATGAAGAGGAGTGAGTAATCTTTTCTCAATTTCCACTTTGCCATTTCTTCCGAGCTCCACAATGAGATACCCTTTTTGATGATTCTCTTCCGATATTGAATACTTTAATGGTGAACCTGAGTAACGAATCGTTTCATTGCCTACAAAATGCGCCTGATGTAAGTGACCAAGCGCCGTATAATGAAACGGCTCAAACAAATCTGATGAAACATATTCAGCCCCACCAATCGATAAGGGTCGTTCCGCGTCACTTGTATTCTCCTCTTTCTCACCATGCGTAGTGATGAATGCGTGACCAACGAAAACATGTCGAGCATCCTGATCCATAGACTTCTCTATACGCTCGATGATTTTCTTCATAGCTTGTTGATGACTGGAAATCGACTCATCTTCGAGCAAGTGACTAACAACTGAAGGATCCGAATATGGTACTAAATGGAAATAGACATCACCATACGGGTCTTGAAGCTTGACTGGTGACAAGTGCGGGGACAATTCTCCTGTTATGTATAAACCTTGGTCTTTCATGAACGTACTTCCAAAATGAAGACGGCTAGGGCTATCGTGATTTCCTGCAATAGCGATGACAGGTATTTTCAAATCGATAACAATCTCCTGTAGAACTTCATTCAATAAACCTACCGCTTCAGTTGGTGGAATTGCGCGATCATACAGATCTCCCGCTATAATGACCACATCCGGTTGTTCTCTCTTTATCTCTTCTATAAAAGCTTGCAATATATAACGCTGATCCTCTGTCATATAGATTCCTTGGACGAGTTTACCGAGATGCCAGTCTGCGGTATGAAAAATTTTCAAATCGATTCCCCTCTTTTCATCTTTAAAAATAGAGACAAGAAGAACAGCGTAACAAAAGAGTGATATGAAAATCCTCCGTTTACTACGCTCATTCTTCTATCTCAAATTACTTACTATCCACTTTTTGATCCGCCTCATTCAATATTTCTCCGATTTTGCGTTCATTGATAACGAGATCGGCAAAGTGATCCATTTCTGTAGGCTCCATATTGATAATGACTAACTTCGCGCCTTGCTCTTTTGCGATCAGCGGAAATTGATTCGCAGGTGTAACGGTTAATGATGAACCTAAGACAATGAAGAGGTCTGCTTTCTCACTTTCAAATATCGCTTGAATAAATGCTTCTTCTGGCAGCATTTCTCCAAATAAGACAACAGATGGACGCAACTTACCGCCACAATCGCAGTAAAATTCCTCTTGTTCGTAGCGTTCGTTACCGTATACTTTTCCACACGTTTCACAATGGACATGACGAAGTGTCCCATGAAGTTCCATGACGTTTTTTGACCCCGCCATCGTATGGAAACCATCGACGTTTTGCGTAATAATTCCATCGATCAGGCCATCTTTTTCCCACTTAGCTAAAATATCATGTCCTTTATGCGGTCCTGTTTCTTTTGCTGCTATGACGCGTTGTTTATAAAACTGGAAAAACTGTTCTACTTGTTGATTGAGAGCAGTTACGCTCGCCACTTTAGCAGGATCTTCTGTTTCCCACATGCCCGTTTTAGCAGAACGAAAATCTGGTAGCCCGCTTTCTGTCGACATTCCTGCTCCAGTATAGACAATAGTACGTTTTGATTCGTTCAATAAATCTGCCAGCACTGTCCTCATCCTTTCAACTAGCGAAATTATGTTCTACCTACATTCTAGCATATCCTGTTTTATTGCTATTTATCAAACGATACGAAAATAGAAAAACGAGCATCCACAATGGATACTCGCTTAGTATTAGTTTGCTGTAATTTTTTTAATGGCTTCTAGATCAATCAATCCATCGATTTCATTCGTTTTGATATAATCTGCTTCTTGACTGATATCAGCCATCTCTTGCAATACGTCCTCATTTACATCTGTTGTCACTTCGATTCGTGTGAAGGCTGCTTCCAATTCATCACTGGCTATTTCTTTACCAGTCAGATCTTTGATGTGCTTCACCACTAGTTCTTGTGCTTTTTCTGGCTCATCACGAATGAATTGAACTGCTTTTGCGTGAGCTGTCAAGTAAGCAGTCGATAATTTTTCGTTTTTCAAAAATGCATCGCTTGTTGCGACAACTGTGTTCGTAGATTCTTTACCCCAAGCAAAGTCTTCCCAATCGAGAATCAATTTACCATCCGCCTGATTTTGTAAAATATACCCCCAAGGTTCTTGTGTTGCTGCGCCGTCAACTGAATCTTGAATGAATAATGTTGCTGTATCCGCTGGTGCAGATGCGAAAAACTCCACAGTTCCTCCGTTAGCTTTTGCTTTTAGGTCCACGTCTTTCAACGCTTTACGTAGCATTACATCTTGCGTACTGCCGATTACAGGAATTGCAATTCTCTTACCATCAAGATCAGCTAATTCATTAATTCCACTTTTACCGTTGGCTACTAATACCGCACCGCCATTTACTGCTCCAGAAACAATATGATACTTTGGATCTTTTACATAATAGTTGATTACAGGTCCAGGTCCAACTGTTCCGATGTCTATCGAATTAGAAGCCATTGCTTCCATGAATAACCCACCGTTACTAACTGTCTTCGTCGTAATCTTAATGTCTTCACCGAACTCTTCCGCGAAATAATTATTTTCGAGTCCAACGATTGTTGCGATATGTGTTAAGTTCGGGAAATATCCAATCTTTACTTCTTTTTTATCCGCGCTGTCTACCTCTGTTTTCCCACATCCCGACAAAATCCCCACAATTGCTAATACTGAAAGCAATACACCCAATAGTTTCTTATTCATATGATGATCCCCTTTTCTTAGAGCGTGTCACGCCCGAATTCCCCATTTTCTTTCAACACTGCGTTCCAAACGCAAAAATAATACATTATCCATAATAGTTCCAATAACCCCGATGATAATCATGACAGAAATAACTAAATCCATTTGACCAAGTGCGCGTCCTGATTCTAGTAGTTGACCGAGACCGACGCCGGCACCTAGTAATTCCCCTGCCATGAGTGCACGCCATGAGAATGCCCACGCGATGCGTAATCCAGAAATTAATTGTGGTACGGACGCTGGCAAGATCACGGTCCGCAAAAAGTGAAAACCGCTAGATCCTAGTGACTTGGCAACACGCTGATATAATACTGGTACGTTTTTAAAGCCGCTTGTTGCGTTAACGATCATCGTCCAAGTAGCCCCTAATGTAACGATAAATAAAATAGCAAAATCATTGAGACCGAACCAGATAATCGCAAGTGGAAACCAGACAATACTTGGAATAGACTGTAAAGCTGTCACTAGAAAACCAAGTGTGTCTTCCACTATTTTGTATCGCCAAATCAAATAACCAAGCACCAGTCCAAGTACAGAAGCAATCGTGAATCCAATTAACAATCTGCTAAGGCTTGCACCGATTGCAATGAGGATTTGACCGGAGATGAGTCCAGAAATCAAAGTCGACATGACTTGTGTGAAACTCGGAAACATAAAATCGGGTAAATCCGATAGCCTAGATGTGACTTCCCATATCGCCACTAGTATCCCGAGAAACACTATTCGTCTTAAAGCTGTAGTCATCGCCCATCTCCTCCTTCAACACTTTCTCTATTTCTTCTTGAAGTTCAGCCAAAATCTGCTTTTCGAGTTGCAACGTCACGTCATTCGGCATGACGCCATCTTTTGTATCATTGGATTTGAAGGTCGCTTTAATTTTCCCAGGACGTGTCGCAAACACGACAATCTTTTGTGAAAGTAATACCGCTTCACGAATATTATGTGTAATGAAGAGAACGGTTACTTTCGTTTTTCTCCAAATATCCAATAACTCTTTATGAAGTACCATTCGCGTTTGTTCATCCAATGCCGCGAATGGTTCATCCATTAATAGGATATCCGGCTCCATTACAAGCGCACGCGCGATGGATACGCGTTGCTTCATTCCCCCTGATAATTCATGCGGATAGGAATTAATGTAATTCCCCAAGTGGACTATTTTCAACATTTCAATAGCTTTTTGTTCCGCTTCTTTCTTCGACATCTTCTTTAAAAGTAAACCGTATGTAACGTTATCGAGTACTGTCAGCCAGGGGAACAGCCCCGCTTCTTGGAAAACGACCACTCGATCTGAATCCGACCCTTTTACTTCTTTTCCGTTAATACTAATTTTCCCTTGCTCCGCTTTTTCGAGTCCCGCAATTAAATACAACATAGTGGACTTTCCGCAACCTGACGGACCTACTATAGAAACAAACTGTCCTTTTTCTATTTCAAGGTTGATGTGATCTAGTACTTTGACCGTTCCCTTTTCTTTGTGGGGAAAGCTCTTTTCAATGCCTTCAATTTTCAAATACATGTTGATTCCCCCTCATAAATATTTTTGTGTCATTCCGTTTTTTAATTCCTACTAACTTTATATGTTTTGTATATATATAATCTACCATTTACGTAGGTTTTGTCAATAGGATTTCTGATTATTTTTTCAATCTATTTAAAAACATGTGATTAAATGCTATAGGTAATAGCTTTCTATCATTTTTATTCCGAAATTCTACGTTAAAAAACCTCTACCCGACATGGGAAGAGGTTTTTGCTTGTGGATATTATTGAAATAAATCACTCGATAAATATCTTTCACCAGAATCGGGCGCAATACAAACGACTGTATCTTCAGGAGTTAAACGTTTCGCCACTTGCAATGCTGCATACAGTGATGCGCCACCTGACGGCCCGAGCAAAACTCCTTCTTGTCTTGCGAATTGTCTGACGGTAGTATATGCGTCGTCATCTTCAATTCGGAAAATCTCATCGTATACATGGGTATTTAATACAGTTGGAATAAATCCAGGACTGGTACCTACCAGTTTATGTTTGCCTGGTTTGCCACCTGATAATACCGGTGACCCTGCAGGTTCAACCACATGCACTGTAATAGCCGGGTCATGCTCTTTTAATGATTCACCTGTACCTGTTACCGTACCACCTGTTCCTGATGTACAGACAAATGCTGTTAATTTACGATTGATGGATTGAATGGCTTCTATAATTTCTACAGCCGTCGTATGGCGATGACTATCAGGGTTCGCTTCATTTTCAAACTGCATCGGAATAAAACTATTCTCAATGGACTGTGAAATTTCATTCGCTTTAGAGATCGCACCTGGCATACGCTCTGCGCTAGGTGTCAATACAACTTTCGCTCCATAGGCTTTCATTAAGTTAATACGTTCAATCGTAGAGTTATCCGGCATAACAAAAATGGCTGGGTATCCTTTTGCTGCAGCATTCATGGCCAAGCCAATTCCCGTGTTTCCTGACGTCGGCTCAATAATCGTGGCACCGGGTTTTAGTACCCCCGTTTTCTCGGCTTCTACAAGCATTTGATAAGCCGCGCGATCTTTTACACTACGGCTTGGATTGAAATACTCCAATTTCACATACACCTCAGCGCCAGTAGTTTCACCGAGCGTTCGTACTTTTACAAGCGGAGTCTCTCCGATTAATTCCGCCATATTATTGACTATTTTCATTCTGTACACCTTCTCTTCATGATGATAACACTAATAACCTGATTATGTAGCTGATGTAATCTTTTGATCACTAGGTAAAGCTAATCCGACTAGACCAATGAACGGCAAGAATGACGTGATGATCATCGTTTGATAAATACCGATCGAGTCGATAAGTGTTCCAATGGCAACTGCACCGATTGCCCCCATTCCGAACGCTAATCCTACTGTTAGTCCCGCCATGGTACCAATTTTGGAAGGTACGAGTTCTTGGGCATAGATTACCGTGACGGAAAAACTAAGCATAATAAAGAATCCGATTGCTAATAATAATAAAATGATTCCAGGTACAGGTGCATACGGCAGCAACAAACTAAGTGGTAAAGGCACAATAAGCGATAAGACGATCACTTTTTTTCGTCCTATTCTGTCAGCCATGGGTCCACCGAAAAATGTCCCGACAGCACCCAGGGCCAAGAATAAGAAAATGTACAACTGGCCATGCTGAATCGTCATGCCATAGTATTCTATCAAATAGAAAATATAGAAGCTCGTAATATTCGTCACATAGAATGAACGCGCAAATATAATAATCATTAATAAAGTCAGCGCGATCGTGATTTGTCTTTTTGACAAACTTTCCAATGTCGTTAATAATACTTTCTTCCGCGTACCTAAACGCTCTTCATTCAGCTGTTTCTTATACCAGATCGAGATTCGAGTTAGTAAAGCAATCCCAGCAGCAGCTACTAATACAAAAACAGCTGCTCCTATTTGACCGAGAGGAACGAGGACGAAAGCGCTGATCAAAGGTGCGAGTGCTTGTCCCGAGTTACCTCCTACTTGATAGATAGACTGTGAAAGTCCACGCTTGTCTCCCGCCGCCAAAAATGACACGCGAGAACCTTCAGGGTGAAAAATGGCTGACCCCAATCCTAGCAGCATAACAGATACAATGATCAGCCAATAGCTTGGTGCTAATGCTAGCCCTACCATTCCAATTAAAGAACATGTCATGCCAATCGGCAACGCAAATGGCTTGGGTTTGCGATCACTTAAATATCCTACAACTGGTTGAAGTATAGAAGCTACAATATTTAGAGCAAAAACAATATACCCTAATTGTTTATAACTAAATTGATATTCTTTTTCCAGAATTGGCAACATAGCTGGAATCACTGCCTGTAGCGTGTCGTTAAATAAATGACAGACCGCAATCGCAATCATGATGGGAAATACCGGATTCGCTACGGCAGTTTGTGAAAATTTACTCATACTTTCTGTTCACACCTCATCTAGTTGTCTATTTTACTTGGTGAATGTAGTAGGCATTACAACTCCAATCACTTCCCCAGAAGCGCATAATTCATCCTCAGCGTAAATTTCTATAGCTACTTTCCACTTCTTCGGATGAATTTCCGTAACGTTTCCAATCGCTTTCAATACTTTTCCTTGAGGAGTCGGTTTACTGTAGGTAATCTGCAAGGAAGCTGTCACAAAACGCGGCGGTACAGTCCCGTCACTAGGTTCATGACCGTTCTTTCGATGTAGGGCAAGTGCACAAGATCCTGTGCCGTGGCAATCCATAAATGAAGCAAGAAATCCACCATACACAAATCCCGGAATTGCCGTATATTTTTCAGGTGGTAATGAATACGTAACGGTTTGCTCTCCTTCCCAACCAGTTCGGAAATGGTTCCCTTCCTCGTTGAGCCGTCCGCAACCATAACACCATGAAAAGGCATCCGCATAATTATCCTGAATAGCATGTGTCACATATTCTTTCATATTGATCGCCTCCCTTTCAGATGAATACCCTCTATTATACATTCTGAATATTAAAATATCGACCTAAAACAAAATATCGTTTAGAGTATGGACAGTTCTATGCGTATCTTCTTGATTACATTCATATACTAGTGAGAAACGATACTTTATGGAAGGAGGGGGATCGTATGAAGATACGTGGAGTTATCTTGGCATTATTAGTGGCTGGAGGATTTTATGTCATGATTCAGTCAATCGACGAAGCTGCCTCCCATCCCTTTGAGCGATTGCAAGAACATCAACTGAACGGTTTATCTCCCTATTCATTCATTACTTTTCGGCAACCTGGTCTGCAAAACCAGCAAGCCGTTACGTGGCGAGTAGATCAAGGTGAAGAAGTTGACCGCCTACTTCAATTTCTCCAAACATATGATTATGAGCGGATAGATCCGGATACATTACAATTGTTTGATGACCAACCGCTCTTCACAATCGATCTACACGATGAAGAAGGAAATCGTATGACTATATTGATTGAGGAAGGGATATTAATCCACAATGACCGTCTGTATTATAAGGTTGTCAATGGCCCCTTACAGGTTGATTGGCTAACGGAATTTATACTTTCCAATAAACCATAATTTTGTACTGTGAACATTCATTGTATTATACTGTTATTTAATTCGACAACCGAATAATCGATTTGAAGGAGAGATTCACATTGGTGAAAAGCTTACCTAAACGTGCACAAGTTAACGAACAAGAAACCTGGAATTTACAAACCTTATTTGAAAATGAACAGGACTACGAGAACGCAGTAAAAGATACTGAAACGGAAGCAACTGCTTTTCTGAAAAACTATAAAGGTACGATTATAGATTCAACTTCAGCTATTCAAGCGTTGGATGCCTATCGTAGCTTACAAGAGAAACTGGTCAAGATCGCTAGTTATGCTGAGCTGACGGCAAGTGTTGATTTAACAAATGATGCTGCCCAAATGAGAGAGAGCAGATTTGGTTCAATCGCTGCCAAAATCGGTAGTCAAACTTCATTCATGATGAGTGAATTGACTGCGCTTTCCGAGGAGACTTTACAACAAGCAAGTAAACAGTCTCGGGAGTATGCAACTGTATTCGATAAAATCATTCGGGAAAAACCGCATCAATTACATCCTGAAGTGGAGAAGACACTCGCTGCATTCTCTGCTTCTTTCCAAGCACCCTATTCGATGTATAATACAACGAAAATGGCAGATATCGACTTCCCTGACTTCATTACAGATGGAAAAACCTATCCACTGAGCTATGTTTCATTTGAAGGTAAATGGGAGTCTGAACCAAAAACATCGGTTAGACGTGCAGCGTTTCAAACATTCAGCGATACGTTGCGTAAATATCAACACACAACAGCCAAAACATATGACATGCATGTACAAATGGAGAAAACGATCTCTGACTTACGTGGGTATGACTCCGTTATTGACTATTTATTGATGGAACAAGATGTAGATCGTTCTATGTACAATCGCCAAATCGATGTGATTATGGAAGAACTCGCACCACATATGCGAAAGTACGCAAAACTTCTTCAGAAAATATATAGTCTCGACGAAATAACGTTCGCGGACTTAAAAATGCCAATCGATCCGTTATATGAGCCTTCCATTACAGTGGAGGAGTCGAAGAAATATATGAATGATGCGCTTGCTGTTATGGGCGATCACTATCTTGACATGGTGAACCGTGCCTATTCGGAACGCTGGATTGATTTTGCTCAAAATGAAGGTAAATCAACAGGTGCATTTTGTGCAAGTCCTTATGGTCAAGGCTCATTTATCTTGATTTCTTGGACAGGTAGCATGGAAGATGTCTTTGTCTTAGCGCATGAATTAGGTCATGCCGGACATTTCAACTATGCCCATGAGGCGCAAAACCTGTTCAATTCGGAATCGTCACTGTACTTCATTGAAGCGCCTTCTACGATGAATGAGATGCTGATGGCCAATCACTTATTGAAAAATTCCGCTGACCCTAAATTTAAGCGTTGGGTACTATCTTCCATCGTCGCACGAACGTATTACCATAACTTCGTGACGCATTTACTTGAAGCAGAGTTCCAGCGCAAAGTGTACGAACGAGTAGATGCAGGTGGCCATGTCAATGCGACTATTTTAAACGATTTGAAGCGCGGTGTACTCGAAGAATTCTGGGGCGATAGCGTGAAGATGAATGATGGCGCAGAATTGACATGGATGCGTCAACCACACTATTACATGGGCTTATATCCATACACATATAGTGCTGGATTAACCATTTCTACTGAAATGGCAAAACGCGTATTGAACGAAGGAAAACCAGCCGTTGAAGATTGGCTCAATACTCTTCGCGCAGGTGGTTCAAAAAAACCAGCCGCTCTCGCGAAAATGGCAGGAATCGATATCACAACAGACAAACCGTTGCGTGATACGATCTCCTATATCGGTGAGCTAATCGATGAAATTGAAAGACTGACTGAAGAGATTGATACACAGTAAGAACAAAAAACATCCGCCAAGCAGTTTCTTCCTGCAAGGCGGATGCTTTTTCTTTTACTTCATTATTTCACTTAGGATTTCATATGAACGAAGTCGCTCTTCATGATTAAAGATTCCTGAACTGATGATCAGCTCATCTGCTTTCGTCATTTCCACGAACTCTTCTAGCTCCCGTTTCACGGTTTCTGGACTTCCAATGATGACAGACGGTGCTTGGCTTTGCTGTGCAACCGCTTCTTGCTCAAATGGTGACCATGCCGCATGAATATCTTCAATTGGAGGAGTAAATTGCGTCATCTTACCTTGTCGGATATTTAGAAACTGCTGCTGCATGGATGTAGCTAAGTATTGTGCCTTTTCATCCGTATCCGCTGCAATTAAATTAACTCCCATCATTACATAGGGCTTCTGAAGATCTTTCGACGGTCGGAAACTTTGATGATAAATTTGCAGAGCCTGCATCATAAACTGCGGTGCAAAGTGACTGGCGAACGAAAACGGTAAGCCGAGTTCCGCAGATAACTGCGCACTAAAGCCGCTTGAACCAAGCAACCAAATCGGAACGTCCTGTCCTGCTCCAGGAAATGCTCGAACACGATCAGTCGGATTGCCCGCAAAATACATACGTAATTCTTCTAGTTGTTGTGGGAAATCTTCTCCACCGCTTTGTAATGTCCGGCGAAGTGCATACGCTGTCGCCTGGTCACTTCCAGGTGCACGGCCTAGCCCTAAGTCAATACGACCTGGATACATAGCATCGAGTGTACCGAACTGTTCCGCAATAACTAGCGGTGCGTGGTTTGGCAACATGACACCGCCAGAGCCCACTCGAATATCTTTCGTCATCTGCGCTACATGTCCAATGATGATAGATGTCGCGGAACTCGCAACACCGGGCATATTATGATGCTCCGCCAGCCAGTAGCGATTGAAACCCCAATCTTCTGCATGCTGTGCAAGATCTACACTATTCTTAAATGACTGACCCGCATGACTTCCTTCATTGATCATTGCTAAGTCTAATATCGATAACGGAATTCCGCTAAAATGTTTTGCCTGTTCTCTTATCAATGCATTCACTCCTCATAACAACAACCATTTTTCTTTACCCACTCAAAAATGGCCTGAATAATGTCTTCCAATTCTTTCCCTTTCGGCGTAAGTTCGTACTCGACTTTTCTGATCTTTGGATCGGACTGATTTTTAATGACCAAGCCATGTGCTTCTAAATCACGCAATCTCTCCGTTAAAAGACGATCTGATATCCCTTCGATCTCCGACGATAATTCAAAGAACCTTTTCGGTCCGTCTAATAAATGATAAATGATAATTCCCATCCAACGCTTACCGATAAACTCGATCGTGTTGTGGAAACTATCGCAACTTTTTTGACCTTTAGGATTTACTGATTGAACAAACTCTTCATTTTTCTTCATTAGCAAAACCCCAATCCTCTACTTTTTTTACTTTATCATACCTAAGTTTGATAAACAAGCTTACTAATAGTAACCTTATAAAGAACTCACTTTTAGTAGGTTACGCAAAAGAGGATGTCTTAGGAGTGTTACTCCTTCTAAGACATCCTTTCTTCATGCTTGCTCAATAGTTACTTTACAGCTCACTTCATCGTACTTACCATACGCCGCGTGATAGATTGGCCCCACACCTTGTTTGAAGGTCAATGAACGTCGAATGCCTGCTGTGATGAACTTCTTCGCTTCCACCACGGCATCTTGTACCGTTTGTCCTTTTGCCAAGCCTGCCGCGATAGCAGCAGAGTAACTACAACCCGCACCATTCGTATTCAACGTGTCCATTCTGGGAGCTTCAAGTAGATAAAACTGTTCACCATCATACAGCACATCTACTGCCGGCCCTTCCAATCTTCCACCTTTCACTAATACGAACTTCGGTCCAAATTCAAACAAACGACGTGCAGCTTCCTTTAAATCCCCTACAGATCTCAAGTCCATACCGCCCAATAAGTAAGATGCTTCAGGCATGTTCGGCGTAATGACTGTCGCAAGAGGAATCAATTGCTTTTGCATCGCCTCCATTGCATCGTCTTTCAATAACGCAGAGCCCATCTTTCCGATCATCACGGGATCTACTACAATATTTTGAACGTCAGACTGCTGAATCCATTTCGTTACGTTGACAATAATTTCTTTTGTAAACAACATGCCAGTCTTCATGGCATCGATACCGATATCTTCTTCTATCGTCACCAATTGCGCTTCAATCGCTTCCCAAGACTGAGGGTATATACCTTGTCCAGTACGTGGATTTCTTGCAACAATCGCTGTGACCGCTGTGGTGCCAAACACATCAAATTCTTGGAATGTTTTCAAATCTGCTTGGATTCCTGCTCCCCCACGTGCAGCGGAACCGGCGATAGTTAATGCTCGCTTGATCATCGTCTCTTTTCCTCCTATTTACTATGTACTTCATCGGATTCTTTACACTATAATAGCCTCATTCTTCAGGATAACGTAGCGAGGTTTGAAGAGTCAATTTCATAGTAGTGTACAGAATACTCTCCTTTTTACTAGTAACTAAAAACTCTCTATCCACTTACAGGATAGAGAGTTGCAATGATTTTTTTACACCATATAAGAAATATCGGAAGCTATCGTTGGATACGCGAATGGCATTTTCTTTAATTCTATAAGAGGAATTTGGAATCGAATAGCCATCGCAAATAGATTAATCAGTTCATCGGCTCCACCACCCAAGAAATGAGCACCAAGTACGACGTCTTTCTCTTGGTCGATAATTACTTTAAATGCCGCGGCCCCTTGATTTGTCTGTTTATATGTGAACCACTCGGTGATATCTTGTGATTTTACATATATTTTTAAACCGGAGTTTTTTGCCTCTTGTTCGCTCATTCCAACGGATGATAATTTAGGAACGGTGTATACAACAGATGGAATGACTGGATAATCTGCCGTTTTGTTATTCCCTTTTAGAAGATTAGAAACGACAACATGTGATTCAGTTGTTGCGACGGGTGTCAATGGAGGCGCGTCACTTGAAGCGACATCTCCAGCTGCATATACATGTGGATTACTTACGCTTTGCATGTATTCATTGACACATACGCCTTGCTTATCACGCTGTACATTTCCTTTTTCCAAATCAATATCCAATGCCGGTGTGCGTCCTGCTCCATGTACAACGAGATCCGCTTTCCATTCTACTTGGCGATCCTCTTGTTCCCCTTTGACCACAAATGAATGGCCACATTTTTCAATTCCATTTACTGGTGTGTTCAACTGCACATGAACACCCATTTCTTCCGTACGTTTAATCAGCATTTTCACTAAATCTTGCTCAAAATTCTTTAGGGCGTTTTCACTTCTATGCAAAATATGCACTTCTGAGCCTGCCCTCGCGGCAAGATGCGCGAATTCGAATGAAATAAATCCGCCACCTATAAAGATAATCTTTTTTGGTAGTGACTCCAATTCCATGAAGTCATCACTGTGCGTCAAATATTCTTCACCTTCGATACCCATTTTTATAGGTTCTGCACCTGAAGCAATTAAAATATATTTCCCTTTCAATACCTCCGAGCAGACTTTCAATTCGTTTTCACTTTGGAAGACTGCCTTGCCATGATACATATCAATTCCTAATTTCTCAAATTTCTCTTCGGTATCTTCAGGTATCGACTGAGTAAATGTGCGTTTGAATTCCATTAATGTAGGCCAATCGATTTTGCTGTCTCCTTCAATCCCTTTTCCTTGCATCCGCTCATTCCAATCAATCAGTTCAGCAGCCTCTACCAATACTTTCTTCGGATCGCACCCCCGTTGAGAACATGTCCCACCCAATGGTCGATCATCGATAATTGCGACACTCCAGCCTTCTTTCCTACATTTTGTTGCTGTAATGGAACCTGCACTGCCTGTTCCAATCACAAGTAAATCATATTCTTTGACCATACTTTATCTCCTCCACCTATTCTTGCTCATTCTATATCCATTACCCTTTATTGACCTTTATCACACTTGGAGACCAGTATACAATTCAATTCACGTTACGTTCCTACGTACATACTATATAACAGCAAACAGGAAAGGTCGGATGAAAATGATTTCAAATAATCCCGATTACGCAGCGGATTTGAATATTAGTCCCTTTTTCAAGAAAAATGAAAAGAACTTTATTAATATTCTAAGCAACAAGCAACTAAACACATTGGATGATTTGTCGATGTTGGATATCTTCCTCAGTAAAGATCACATCATTGAACCTCATTATCATCCAAATGCTTCCGAGCTGACCTACTGCGTTTCAGGCTCTGCTACTATTTCTATTATGAATATTGACACGAAACTTTTTCAACATTATACGATTAAAGTAGGTCAAGTCGTTAATATTCCTCAAGGATGGTGGCATTACCAAATTGCACATACCGATGATACGCATCTGCAAGGTATATTTAACGCAAATACTCCAGAGGTCGTCTTAGGTTCCGATATTCTGACTGCTACACCAACTGACGTTTTTGCCTACTCGTATGGAATAAATGAACAACAATGGGCAACCGCTGTGAATGATATTTCCCCTACGCAATTAATAGGCCCACCAACAGAGTAAGCATTTACAAAAGCGACGGTAGCATTCCGTCGCCTATCCCTTCATCATTCCACTGGTTCTTTCCAAGTAGACATACCTTCCGAAACATTGATCACTTTGTACCTTTTTTCATACAAAACCCGCATCTTTTGTTGCTTCTTTTAACTGATCCGTATAAGAAAGTAATGCAGAGCTTTCTCATTTTCTAGCTCATCAATCTCCATCTCTTTTAACCAGACAATCATTAGACGTTTTAAGTTATTCTATGCATATCGCAAAGCTTATTAATAAATATCAATAGAATTTTTAATTTACACCCTTCATCCTTGGCACCATGAAAGAGAAAAACCCTAACTAGAAGTGACCCATTTCCGTTAGAGCTTCAATTATTGTACTTATTTCACGAAAAATCCTGCGACTCGTTGCTGTTCATCCAATGTAATAGTGTATACTCTATTGTCCTCTATGTATTTCGCAGCAATTGTTGCAACAAAGTATTGCTCTTTTTTGGTAACAGACTCTTTTTCAAAACTGACGAAATCGCCGGATTCCTTTACAATATCGGCTACTTCTTGTAATTGCTCTACAGATAACGCATCTTTCATCGTTGCATCAAACATTGTACGCATTTCATCAAATTTCTCTTCGTTGAATAGCGTAATCGCCTCTTTCGATTTCTTAATATACTCTTTAGCAGCAGATTCGTCGACCTTATTTTTCCCGCATGCAGCGAGTAGGAAAACCGTTGCCAAGGCTAGTATAATTAGTTTTTTCATGCTCTAACTTCCTTCCGATGATAGATAAAAACAAGCCTCCATAGAGTGGTTCAATCTCTTCTACACATATACCTGAATTGATGATAAGTGAAAGAGTGTTTCGGTTTAATTGGCAGCCATCGCAAACCTTTTCCCATATCGGATTTATTAGATCTTGTGCTTTAGCAAAGCCCGGCTGCTCGAGTTTGACGTGTTCGAAAAATAATAGAGTCGCATTCGGCTTGCTAACACGTTGAATTTCTTTTAATGCGCGTAGTGGATTAGGTATTGTACAAAATACTAAAGTCGAGATTACCGTGTCAAATGTATGATCGGCAAATGGTAATGATTCTGCACTTGCCTCATATAAAGTAATGGGAACATGTGCATTCCGTCCTCTTCTCGTAGCTCTGCGACTCATCTCCGGATTCGGTTCGATTGCTGTTACATGTTTTGCCTGCCGATAATATGGAAAATTTATACCAGTACCTGAGCCGATCTCTAATACATTTCCTTGTGCATTACGGATTAATTCTGTTCGAACCTTTTTAAATCGAGTTACTTCTAGTGGCTTCATGGCTATGTCATATATTCTCGGGAACACATTTCCCATTTTAGAAACTCCCTTTACTATTTTCTATTACTAACTGTTCCATTACAGTAATCTGAATACCTGACTATATAGCAGTCCTATATATCACAGGTATGTTCATCGTACAGCTAGCACTCGGTCTGTCGATGTTCTTGTTCAAATTTGTGTGTGGGGTGGCGGCAGTACATTTGCGATTTCCATTCTACTATTTATCGTCCATGTATGTAAAAATGTCCATGCACGTTTCCATATGCCCTAGGAAAGACTCATCCAAAATTTTTCCGTATCTTAGACATACTCTTGTATGGCATCCAATACTATCTGTTCTTTGATTTGATAATGAGTGGCTTGCCAAATAGCTCGCTGATCTTTTAAAATCAAAAGTTGTGGAATTTCGTGAGGAACACCTAGATCTGATTCAATAGCCGTTGAAAGCTTTTTACTCACCTGTGTAATAACGATGTAAATAGGCAATTCCGTACGAAGTCCATCCAATTCTTTTTTAGCTGCCAAACTACTAATAGATGTCATGCTTGATTTAAACAACAGAAATGGTTGCTCATCTGACTTTTCAAGTAATTCCCGCCACTCGTCGATCTTTTTTATTCGTTTCACTTTATATTCTCTCCTTGTATACAAAAATCTTGAAATATATTAGATCCTTCTATTCTATACAGCGCACTGAACTGATTCCTCTTTTTTGCTTATATATCCCTCATTCAACAGCAAAAACCCTCACTTCTATAAGTGAGGGCCAACCTTTTTTCGTAGCAAATTATTTATAAATAACCATTGATCCGTGACTTGTCTTCTTCAATAATTTCTTCTTTTAAATCCTCGATACTTTCTGCCCTACGTTCATTTTTCTTCTTAATCTGTTCGAACTCCTTGCCCTCCGCAAACTTCATCGCATCTTCTGCTGCCTCCATATTACTGATTGTCTTCTTCAGTCGTACTTTGTTATCAGCAGAATCATTCGGTTTCGGATAGTTTTTCGCCATCATATACACTCCTTTTTGAAGTTTTCTTTCTATATAATAGCTTTCCCGTATCTAAATGAACTATACAACGTTCAAGTCAAACCAATCACTCATCATTGCGTATGTTTTTACCTAAGCTATCAAATGCTTGCTGCAACGGTACTTTTAATGCGGGTGCTAACGTTTTTGCATATTGTGCAGTAATATGGTTATCATCCCGATAGACAATGATATTTCCGATAACAGGATAACAAGTTGTCTCATCACAAAATGAGTCTGTTAAGTCTGCAAAAAACACATTCGATGGAATTCCTTCTGTCACTTTCCACGGAGTTTCCTTTGCAATAGCTTGATCTCTTGGTACTGAACAGTCCAATGGATCCTCTGACTGTTCAAGGCAGACTGGAATGTTTTCTTGCATACGTGGATTATCCCGTATCGCAAAAATGGTAGTAATGCCTTCAAGCTTTTTCCACTGATTAATAAATCCTCGAGGTACTTTTGGATGTTTATTCACTGTCGCTGTTGTGAAAACCAAATCAGGTGGATCTTCTAGTAACGTATCAATTAAATTGCTATTCCAAGGAATACAAGCTTTCGTTAAGTGTCCTTTAGGATCTTCGTTAGTAAATCGGCAACCATCATGACTATATAAATCGATTTTAAAATTCATTTCTTCCGCCAATTCTATTAAAGCCGGGAACCAATGACCTGAATGCGAACCACCAACGAGCGCTAACGTGAAGTCAAAGTCCTTCAATACACCATAAGAACATTTTCTAACTTCAGTTAGGTTTGCTGACTGGCATTCCAAATCATTGTAAAATGCCGGAAGATCTGTTTTGATTTCTGAAGGTGCTGGGATCAGGTCTGTATAAGAGACGGTTTTCATATCATACTCTTCTGATTGAGCACCAGGGTACTCTTGTTCATCGACAATATTCGAACTAGCGGTTGCCACTTCAATATAAGCCGAAATAGAAAATATTGAACTACATGCAAGTACTAACATAGAAGACAATACGACAAGTAGTTTCACTTTCTTATGATTTCGATCTATTTTTTGAACAGGTTTTTCTAATAACTTAGTAGAAATTATGGACAACACAAAGGTCGCCATCAATAGTAAAATCCCATCTTCTATAGGCACGGTTTCTGTTTTCATATAAGATCGATAGAAAATCAGCAACGGCCAATGCCATAAATACACACCATATGTAAGACTACCGAGATAGATCAGAGGCTTTGTCGCTAAAAATCGATTGACACCATATATCGTTATACTTTCAGAGGCGATTAATATAAGTATTACTCCGCTAATAGGAATCAAAGCCAAATATCCAGGAAACACAGTAGATACTGGGAACAAAAATCCAGTAAATCCAATAATCGCAAGGCCTAGCCACCCTAAAATCACACTCCATCTTTTATTGAAAAACAGGTATGGCGATAGTAAAGCAAAAATTCCACCGATACTAAATTCCCATATCCTCGTAAATGTATTGAAGTATGCAAAAGGCTGGTTGACATCTGTTTGATAGACGGAAAAAGCAAGTGAACCTATACATACTATGATAAGCGAACCGAGTAAGGTCTTATATACAGGTGTTTTCAAAAGCTTTCTTGCAATATAATAAATAGATGCTAGCAAAATAGGCCAGATGAGATAAAATTGACCTTGCACACTGAGTGACCAAAAATGTTGAAACGGACTAGGTAAATTATCTTGCGCCAAATAGTCGACAGAATCTAATGCTAACCGCCAGTTTTCAAAATAAAACGTGGAAGCTATCATATGCCTGATGATTTCTCCCCATTCGAACTTCGGCAAAAGAATCACTGCAAAAATTCCTGTGAATATTAACACTACTGTAGCTTGAGGTAATAGCCTTCTCGTTAAACTCAGAAAATATTCGACAAAATTCACTGATCCCGTTCGTTCTATTCGCGTGATAATGGATAACGTCATCAAATAGCCTGAAATAACGAAGAACACATCGATTCCACCAGACACCCTACCAAACCATATATGATAAATGGCGATCAATAACGTTGCGACCGTCCGTACCCCTTCTATTTCGGGTCTAAATCTTTTAGTAGGTAATTTTAGATCCGACATAATTTCCTCCATTAATATGCTGTTTTAAATTTAAATGCATTCCATACTATATCATAAAACTATGGAAACGTTCATTTATTTTCAGTTCATATTATGTAATTTTGATAAGTAATAATGTAGGTGTTTTAAATATTTCAATTAAAAATACTTACATCTTCCTGGTAATCAAATTTCACTATACGAAAAAGAACAGAAGACCACATATGGACTTCTGTTCTTTATTTATATGAATCTTTCCATCACTTCGCTTTAAATGCATCTTGCAAATAATAATAAGATTTCTTCAATCGTTCTTCATACATCGGAACTTGCCAATTATCCCATGTATAACTTTTCATTGAATCCAACTTCATGTCATGAAGCGCAGGAAATGACTCTAGTACTTTGCCATCTTTTGATGTTAATACCGCTCCAATAAATAGTTCCTCAATGTGAATGCTTGTTTTGGTACCATCCGCCAACAGATTCTCGATAAACTCTTTTGTACTTGGATCTTTTGCCTGTAACAACATCCATGGAATACGTAGCTCCAGCATGCCATCACGCATATGATAATCTGCTAACGAGTCATAATCAGTCGCATCGGGATCTCCATTTCCTTCCCGAAGTTTTCCGGTTTCATAGGAACTGAATGGAATCGTGCGTTTTTCATTTGCGACAAAATATTCTTTATTTAACGCATACTGCATAGGAATCAATTGATTCGTTCGATTTTTCATTTCTTTTTTCGGAATATATCCTACATCTTTACCGTAATCATGGTGGAACAGATCATAATGAGGATCAATCAACATTCGTGATTTGGCACCGTTAATTTTAGCAATGAACTCCAGTCCATTAGTAAATTGTATACCCTCTATTCTACTAGCGCGTGTAATTCCACGTCCTGGTATCGTGTCAAAGAGAATATTTACGACGTCCGTTGCACCTATTTTGGATTCATCATAATCTATCCGAATGTACAAAAAGGTCTCGTCATGATCTACATACATTTTCTCAAGCGTACCTTGCTTGTTCTTGTACATCGGTTCTCTTGTCCATTCCTCTTCATATCCTGCCACTTTTATTTTCAACGGATCAAAGCTCAGCAGACCGAATTTTTGTTCATTCGTTTGTGTGTTAGACCAGTAAGGACGACGATCTGGATTATCATATTCTGCTGTGTTCCATGTTCGTTTAAACCACTCATCTTGCCATGAAAACACTAGTCCACCCATTAAATTTTCATGCAATATATCTTCATATAAATGCGTCAATATTTCACCTTGTTGGTCTTCCGATATAAAACCTTGGTTCCAACCAAATGGATTTTCATGTGCTTTTCCTCTCGAGGCAGGAATCCCAAATTCTGAAATCAGAATCGGTATTCGATGTGCTTCATGTAAATCTTTTAAATAGCCAGCGTAGTTATTCTTCTGGCCTCTGAAATCAATAAATTCATGATATTTTTTCTCGTAGTTCAAAAAATCTGGATAATATGGATATACATGATATGAAGCAAATTGACCCGCCTTATCCATCTCGCCTTTAGTGTAGAGTAGATTTGGATTAACGGATACGAGATCTTCCTGACTAGATGAAACGGAAGGGTGTGTCAACATATCTGTTGTAACCCAGTTGACGAAGCTCATCGGTCGAATTTGCTGGTAGTTACTCACTTCATGCGAGACTAGGATATCCATTTGTTCCGCCAGCCAATATTCAAATGCAGCAGCACCTTTTGTTTCAAAATACTTTCCATTATATTCTCCTAAATCAGGATATAACTTATTCGTGTTTTCCACCATGAATGGATACCATTCGATTCCAATCATCCATGCTGTGACCCATTGGGAAATATCCGCATCGTACACACCAGATGCATGACCAGGACGTGGCGGTACAGTAGCATTTCCGTGAATGACATCGACAAGTTGAACCATTTCATTTTGGAAGTCTTTCAAATTCTCTTTTTCAAAAGCATCCAAGGATTCTTCCAGTTTTTCTTCATTAATCCATACACCATGCATGACATATATAGGTGTATCGTGTACATCGTTATACGCTTTTAATGCGTGATAAAAGTCAGGTGGATGAAGCGTGTAGACGCGTATAGTATTGGCGTTCATCTCGCCAATAGCTTCGAACCATCTGTAATATTCTTCTTCTGTGATAGCAGCTTCTCCAGGAAATGCTCCCGGTTTCCCCATTCCAATATTTACACCTTTCACGCTCATCGGAGTCCATTTCCCTTCTGAAAGAACCTCCAAATACTTTCCATTCATTCGTGATGTCATCTGTACTCCGTCATGCTTCGATTCTTTAACATCCTTTGCCTCCACCTGACCGAACTTTGCTAGGACCCCTTGCATCATAGGTACATAAGCTGACCAGAAGAATGTTTTCTCAGGGGATCTTTGAATCGTTGCATAGACTTTTGCTATTCCTTTTACTTGATATATAGAAGGGACATTTTCCACACTGCTGAAATCGCCAGAAAAATACATGCTCTCCGAAACACCGGATGTGTGACGAATCACTGCATCGAATTGAGTAGGGATTCCTTTTTCATCTAACAGCTTTTTTCCTTTTCCAGTAAGATTCCACTCATACACCGCTAATGATTCACCTTGCTCCGCTGTAACGATATCGAACCAGGAATGAAAGCGATGCGAACCTGTGACGTTTAATCGTTCCGTACCGATGTCCGTAAATGTGAGCTGAATACCTTCGTTTGAAAATTCTTCACTTTTTTTCAATGCAAGAACTTCCCCTGTAGTATTATTCATTAACAGAAAACCAGGCCCACTATATGTCCACTCTGCTAATTGTTCGGAAAGAATGCTTTGCAACTCTGCATTTTTTTGTGGATCAAGTTCTTCCATATAACGACCTTGCCAACCAGAAAACTTTAATCCCATTCGATCTTCAACATGTGTACGTACTTTTTCTGAAGTGGGGGCAGAAAACGAATTATACTCCGCTATAAACAACGAAGGCTTTTTTGAATTAAGTCTTTTCACTATTCGTTGCCATTCTACTTCTTGTAGTCCGCCATGATCATCCTCGTAGGCTGCAAGCACAGGATCTTTCGTTTCTACTGTACGTTCATCGATACTGTCTGTATTTGCCAAGTAAATGATATCTTTCTCCACATAATCTTGTGGTAATGGATTCAACTCTGAAATACCCTTTCCTTCTACTGCTGTGAATCCGCCATAATAGTCCCGCGCAGGATCAAATGGTTTGTTATGCGAAGCTTTTACTTTTGCATAATTCAATACCCAACTAACCCCAAGATGTTTTGTATGTAAATTTTCCACTGCTGATTTATCTATAATGGCTACTTTCATCGGTTGATTGTCTTTCAAAAACCATAATCCTACAGGTACAATGAGTAAAAATATCAAAATCATCACAATCACTATTAACCTCTTCATACGCAGCCCCCGTCCACTAGTACACATGTATTCTATTGTCTCTAAAGTAGTTCTAATCAATTATGTACTTTGTACAAAAACAAGAGTAATTAGCACCACCTTTTTATCATTTCCAACAATTATAGCATATTATAATACTTTATCACTAGTACTTTTCAATAGAGTGATCATAACAAATGCTTGAACGTTGACGCAGAATTTATCTATGCTGATGTGTGAATAAGGCAATGATGCAAGCAAATGAAATGCCCCAAATGTCTATATCTTTGGGGCATTTACTACCAGTATCAGGAGTTAGTGCAATCGAAGTCAGTTGGATCTTGAAGTGATTGGGTAGATTATACTGGGATTCATCCCTCTACCAATTGACTGAATAAACATGTGAAGCGGTATCTACTAGTGATGAAGTATCCCCCCTTTACTATTCACTTTTTCATATCGTCGATAATCCAAGGAACCGCATGAAGCAGATCGGGATATACTGCATCGGCTAGTGGATCTGTTGTGCCTAGGAAGACGGTTTTAGTACCTGCTCTCTTTCCCGCAATAATGTCTGTATCTGTATCGCCTATCATATATGACGCGGACAAGTTTACGTCATATCTCATAGCGAGATTTTCTATTAGTTTACTGTGCGGCTTTCGGCAATCACAACCAGACTTCGGCTTATGCGGACAATAAGCGACTTCGTCAACTACCGCACCTTCCTTTGCGAGCTCTGCTATCATATGATCATGAATGGATTTCAATGTAGATTCTTTCATGTAACCAAGACCGACACCGCCTTGATTTGTTACAACAAATATATAATCAAACCATTGATTCAATTGTTTAATCGCCTCTGCTACTCCCGGCAAAAAATATAATTGGCTAGGTTCATTCACAAATTTCACTCGATTCGTTAACACTTCATTAATCACACCATCTCGATCTAGAAATACAGCTTTTTTCATGTTGGCTTTCCCCCTCAAGAAATGGTCGTATTACCTTCATATTGTCCCCATTACATGTTTTTAAACGTAGTGTACTGGCTCCATGCAAATATTTTGATTTCATTAATTGTCGGAGCAATTTCACTTACATATTTAGCTATATTGAACACCGTAAGAATGTTGGGCATTGCGATGATTATGATGGCCTCCACTACACTAGGTCTAAATCAGCTACCGAATCATTTGATTTCTCATGGTACAGCAATAAATAATACATTCCGACAAATTTCAGGATCTCTTGGAACTGCCGCACTTGTTACAGTCATGATCACATCCGATCTAGATAACGGAACAGCTGCTGGACAAATCCATGGCGTTAACACGGATTTCCTAGTTTCAGGTTGTATATCCATTGTCGGTCTACTATTGGCACTTATGATTAAGAATCCACAACAACAGAATAGGAAAGCATCAGAATAATTATATGAAAAGGATGTCTCAAGAAGTGATATTGCTTCTCGAAACATCCTTTTACATAGTTCTAGATCTAGATTACAACTTGAATACCTGCGTTTTTTATCTAAATGAATGTATAGCCGACTAGACATTTTGTAAAGTTTATTATACCTCTGTACTAGACGAGCTGATGAGTTACGTGATCAAAAATCGAGTAAAAGAATTGCGTGCACGAATGGATATAACACAAGGAACATTTGCAGGACAAGTAGGAGTCACACGACTAACGATTGTGGCATTAGAAAAAGGTAGTTATACTAAGCATATTTTGAGTAAAATAGAAAAAGAGCATATTCACAAAATCTGCGAATATGCTCTCTTTTATTTGGACAAATCTATTTTTTTATTCAACGTATATATAATAACTCCGCCAATTGTCATAGATAATAACTCACCGATTCCCGCTGTCAGCCAAGTAGCCCAAAATGGGAAACCAAGCAAAATTGTCAATTGAGCAGCAATTGCGCACATAGACAATGCAAACACAATAGCAGTGATCACCATTTTCACGATATCATTTTTAATTTTCTTTGTCAGCGCACGACATATTAATAATGCGATTAACGTAGCCATAGAGCCAATCGGCACATCCAATATCCAAGTGGGTGACATGAAGTTTGCGAACATGACACCTAGCGTGACACCGATCACGTATCGTTTATTATACAAAGCCAGATAATTGAACATCTCTGACAAACGCAGTTGGATTGCGCCAAAACTGATAACTGCAAACACGAACGTCACCGCCACATACAAGGCTGCGACAAGAGCTGTTTTGGTCAGTTCATTCACCGTACTCTTACTCTTAGGTGAATCTTTTACATAAGACATACTCATTTTATTTTCTCCTTTATGAAACAGCCTAATTGCTATTCCAGTAATAACTACGACCAAAGGAAGAAAGAGCCTATCGCTCGATCAAAAGTGTCGTAGTGCAAACAGAATTTGCTTGCTTCGGTATTATAACAGAGTTCCCTATAATACAAAAGCTTTATTTTGCTGTCCATCCTCCATCAATCGGAACAACCGTCCCATGAATATAATCAGCCGCTGAACTAGATAAGTATAAAGTTAAGCTCGCGACTTCACTCGGCTGTGCCCAGCGCCCCGCAGGTGTTTCTTCTGCTACCCACTTTGCCATT
Source organism: Sporosarcina sp. P2 (assembly GCF_002743255.1). Classification (GTDB taxonomy): domain Bacteria; phylum Bacillota; class Bacilli; order Bacillales_A; family Planococcaceae; genus Sporosarcina. The sequence goes on along the minus strand of NZ_PDYY01000008.1, from coordinate 120,919 downwards.
TTACCGTCTCCTGCGAAATCCGCTTGGTTCATCGGCGTCTGAATGGCGCCCGGTGCAATCGCGTTCGCACGAATTCCCTCACGGCAGTAATCCATGTCCAATTGCTTTGTATAACCGATAATGGCATGTTTTGATGCCGTATAGGCTGCCCCGCCACCACCGGCTACAAGACCTGCAATGGATGCCATATTGACAATGATACCTGACTTGCGCGCGATCATATGTGGCAATATTTCATTCGTCATAAAATATGTACCTTTAATATTCGTATCCATGATTTTATCCCATAATGCTTCGTCAGTATCCAAAGTTTTCGCAAAACCGTCCAGTACACCTGCTGTGTTTAATAAAATGTCTATTTTACCAAATACTTTACATGCTTCCTTCACCACATGTGCTACATCATTCTTTACACTGACACTGCCAATCGTATAGGCAAACTGTAACGGATACTCTTGTTGTAATTTCGGGAGACCCCCTTCATTTATATCAAACGCAAAAACCTTCGCTCCGTTTTCCAAAAATGCTATAGCTTGTGCTTGACCAATACCTGAAGCTGCACCAGTCACTAGAACTGTCTTCCCTGTAAATTCTTCAAATTTCATAATATCCTCCTATGTAAAAAAGCCCATGATGGCTCATGGGCTTCGATTCATTGTATTATTTTACGATTACCCAATCTTCCGCAAGCAAGTCACAAACAGTTGGTGTGAACATGGTGTATCCTTCACCCGTAACGTCAATCACGAAATAAGGATTTAACTTCTTGCCGTCCTGTTCGCTCTCTCCTACTAGTTTCACATATAACTCTGCTCCACCCCAGTTGCTACGGATTACTTTCTCTCCAGCTTTCAAACGTGGCAATATTTCTTCAAATGTCATGTATATCCATCCTTTATCACTGTAATAATTCGGACAAGTTTATCGGGAAAAGTATACTTGATTATAATCATTTTTACAACTTGAGACCATTGCAACTATCCTATTGAGCAGAATGAATGTACCTTTTACTTTAGATTACTAACTGTCTAACTTGCCATATCTCACATTCCATGATAAATTGAACAATAGAAAATTTCATTACGGAATCAACATGTATAACCTCGATAATATGGTTCGAGGGTCTCTACCAGGAACCGTTAAATCCTGATTACAAAATCATTTTTGTAATCGGGATTTTTCTATTCAAAAAACTGTGTTGAGACACTAGTAGGAGGAATTGTTTTGGATTTACGTGTTTTATTATTGGCAGTGTCCGCTATTACTGTTGGGCTAGTAGAATTGGTGGTCGGTGGGATTTTGCCCGTCATTGCTGATGATTTAAATGTTTCAATTGCAACAGCCGGACAACTAATTACAGTATTCGCTCTCGTGTACGCGGTAGCAGGACCTGTGTTATTATCACTAACCGCGAAAGTAGAGCGCAAGAAATTATATTTACTCACGCTTTTTGTATTTTTATTAGGAAACATTCTGACATATTTTAGTCCAACGTTCGGTTTAATGATGGCAGCCCGTGTTTTAACAGCTGCAAGTGCGGCACTCGTCATTGTGCTGTCGCTAACGATTACAGCGCGTATGGTCGAGCCTAGGGTCCGGGCAAAGTCACTTGGCTATATTTATATGGGAATCAGTTCTTCACTTGTGCTCGGTGTACCGATTGGGATTGTTATAACAAATGCTTTTGGATGGCGAACTGTATTCCTAGGCATTTCACTTTTGACAGTCGGTTCAATTGTATTGATTTCCAAGTTTCTAGAGAAGATTCCTACTGGCGAAGTACAGCCTCTTTCCGTTCAAATTAAAGCATTGGCGAATAAAAAGATTTTCTTTGCTCATATGGCAACGATGTTCATGCTCGCAGGTCATTACACCGTGTATGCATATTTTACACCGTTCCTAGAGACCACGATGCAATTGAGTCCATATTGGATTAGTGTATTCTACTTCTTATTTGGACTAGCGGCTGTAGCAGGTGGAGCATTTGGCGGCGGACTGGCAACCCGTCTTGGTTCCAAGAAAAGTATTTTACTCATTCTTGGTGCATTTGCGATTAGTTTATTCGTCCTGCCTTACTCTACATTCTCGATTCCACTATTCATCATCTTCATGATGGTTTGGGGCGGATTGAGCTGGGCGTTGGCACCAGCACAACAGGATTACATTATTCAAAGTGATCCGGTTACTTCTGATGTACACCAGAGTTTCAATAACTCGGCCTTGCAAGTCGGAATCGCGCTTGGTTCTGGTGTCGGTGGCATCGTGTACAGCCAGACGGGCACGGTGACGAATATGCCCGCTGTTGGTGGCGTACTTGTCATCATCGCATTCATCTGTGCAGCTATCTCGTTATCGATGACTAGAAAGACTCGTCAGGCTACCGGTTAATCAGGTAGAATAGAGTGAACTCGTTACAGAGTTCACTCTATTTTTTATGAAACGAGGGATGATTATGGTCGGCTTGCTACTGGATATCGTCATTCTACTTGCATTTATTGTGTACGGTATCGCACTTTGGCAAGGGAAAGGTGCATCACTGCTTTCGGGCTACAATACGATGCCAATGGAGAAAAAGATGCAGATCAATGAACGTACGTTATGCAAATTCATGGCAAAGATTATGTTCTCTTTAAGTTTTTGTGTCGGTTTGTTCGCAGTTAGTGAACTGCTCGAGAATGATCTATATTTCATAGTGGGGCTATCACTTTTCGTGGCAGTACTCGGCTTTGCATTGATTTATGTGAACACTGGAAATCGATTTAAAAAATAAAATGAAGCGCTTTTTCTAACGTTTTGACACCTCACCAATTTGCTCCATCATGTCCAGTACACTTTTTAGGAATGCGTCGATTTCACCCATATGTTCTTCAGTTAATTTTGGTTTGAAATGAATATTGATCCGGTTCATGAAACCTGGTTCTGTTTGTTCATGGCGGAAGCTGAGCGTTTGTGTATAACTGACATCGTTTTCCCATACGTTACGAAGAATACACGCAATCTCTTCACATTCTTTATCTACATCTTGAATACATGTGCGGACGAGCAATGTAAGCAGGCAGCCTGGATCCGTGCCTTTAATTTCAAGTATTTCATCCGCCAAATCCTTGAGTGAGGAATGTAACGTAAGATCGACGAGGACAGTCGGAAAGCCAACTTTTGAAAAACGAATGGTACACTCCCTAGCCATCATCGCTAAATCCAATTGATCACTACGATGTAAAATATGGACTGCTTGTTCCAAGTTGTCCAAGTCATACAGATGATTCTCAAATGCAACTTTTAAGTTTTCAAATACGGTTGGATCGTACATGTCATGGCCTCCTAATTTCTCGTATGTATAGGTTGAAACGATTTAGCCACTATAGATGTAAACTAGGAAAGGAAGGTATGTAGATGACAAATAAAGACGCGACGCTTGCGGAATTGAGCACCGATGATTTACATGCGCTGAATCGCTTGGAAGATAAATTAGGTGTGACACTTATTGCGTATGAAAACGTTACATCACCAAAAATGAAGTAAGGATGAAGTGGCACTTTCTATTACAGAAAGTACCGCTTCATTAAGTGTAATGTAGTTTAAACACAAACCGTTGCTAATATTTTTTGAATATTATAAATAGCTTTATCTTTTCTAAACTGCTTTTCAATATGTGGAGTCAGTGAGCTTGATATCCAGATTTTCAATTCTGCATCCATATCAAATGTACCCGCAGTTTCTACACTATAATGGGAGATGCTTTTAAATGGCACCGAATGGTATTCCACTTTCTTTCCTGTGATTCCTTGCTTATCAACTAGTATTAATCGCGTTTTCGTAAATACAATTAAATCGCGCACTATCTTAAACGCAGCTTCCACTTCTTCACCTTCCGCCAGGATCAATTCCAGTTCTTTCTCCACTTCTTCATTGTTTACGACAGAAGCATTCCCTAAGAGTCCATCAAACAATCCCATGTAGCTATTCCCCTTTTCGATAGTGTTTTGTCCTCAACGTTCCCACATAGTTAAAAATTCCTTCATACTTTATATTGTAAAATTTCCCCGACCCATACAAATATATGCATCTTACATAGTTTACCATGTTGCGGTAAGATTGGATATAAAGAGTAAAAAGCTGGCCACGCTATGTCAACTAATGACATAGCGCGGCCAGCCGTTACTAGTTATATCATTTGATATCAAACAGGCTTCTTTCGTAACAAGCCGGCAATTAGGCCTGTAATGACCGAACCAATAATTATTGCGGATGCATACAGTAGAATCTTACTGATTCCACCTTCAACGAGTCCCATGACAAAGATTCCTCCGTGAGGTGCACGTAAAGCGATATCAAATGCCATCGTTAATGCACCTGCAGTCGCAGCCCCAACTACTGAAGCCGGAATAACTCGCAATGGATCAGCAGCGGCAAACGGAATGACACCTTCCGTTATGAAGCATGCCCCGAGCACATACGCCGTTTTCCCTGCTTCACGCTCAGTCTTTGTATAGCGATTTTTAAATAATGTAGTCGCGATCGCCATACCAAGCGGTGGCACCATTCCGCCAGCCATTACTGCAGCGATAAATTGGAAGTTCTGTGCGTCAAGCATGGCAATTCCAAATGTGTATGCCGCTTTATTGACCGGACCTCCCATATCGACAGCCATCATTCCTCCGATGACTAACCCTACCAAAATTTGATTCGTACCGCCCATCCCTTCAAGGAAAGCGGAAAATCCTGTGTATAGCTTGGCCAATTGTGGATTGATAAGCAACATAATTAATCCTGTCGCTGCAATACTAAAAACGGGATAAAATAGCACGGGTTTTAATCCCTCTAGTGAATTAGGTAAACGAGCAAATAGTTTCTTAACGAGTAAAGTAATATACCCTGCTAAAAACCCTGCAATAAGACCGCCTAAAAATCCTGAACCACCGCCTACTCCATCTACGCCTGAAACGGTGATGGCTATCAGACCCCCGATCATACCGGGAGCAAAACCAGGACGATCGGCTATGCTTGAGGCTATGAAGCCAGCCAATACAGGGACCATAAGGAAGAATGCTTTTCCGCCACCAATAGTATTAAGCATAGCAGCAAAGGCATTGTATTCAGGACTGTCTGGATTAGAAGATTCGATTCCCCAGAAGAAAGAGAGCGCTATCAAAATTCCTCCACCAACGACGAACGGAAGCATATTTGATACACCATTCATCAAATGTTTATAAAATCCATTCTTCTTGTCACTCGATGAGGTATCTTCCTGACCTTTTTCTAGCTGATAAATCGGTGCATCTTTTTTAATCGCTCTGTCGAGTAATGTATCCGTTTCATAGATAGCATCTCCAACTTTCGTCTGGATCACATGTTTCCCAGCGAATCGTGCCATCTCCACTTTCGTATCTGCTGCCACAATAATGGCATCCGCTTCTGCTATTTCTGCATCCGTTAATCTATTCTTCACACCCGATGAACCGTTTGTTTCTACCTTTAATGAAAGACCACGTTCTTTTGCTCTCTCATTCAATTTTTCGGCAGCCATATACGTATGCGCTATTCCAGTCGGACAAGCCGTAACCGCTAGCAAACGTACCGCTGATTTCTCTTCTTGCTTGGTTTGTACATCTTCTGTTACCTCTTCATCTAACTCCGACTCTTTATCATTAACCGCTTGCAATACGTCCGCTGCTGTTTGTGCAGACAATATTTTATCGCGAAATGAAGTATCCATCAAAAATGTCGCTAATCTAGACAGTGCATCTAAATGGTCGTCGTTCGCCCCTTCACTCGCTGCAATCATGAAAAACAAATGTGCCGGTTGGCTATCGAGCGAATCAAAGTCCACACCTTCTAAAGAACGGCCAAATGCGATAGCAGGCGTCTGAACAGCAGCTGACTTCGCGTGTGGAATAGCGATTCCTTCACCAATACCCGTTGTGCTCTGACTTTCGCGATGCAGAATATCATTCGTGAACTGTTCTTTGTCACGTAACTTCCCTGCATCATATAACTGCTGAATCATTTCGGACAAAACCGTATCCTTCGATCTAGATTGTAAATGAAGGTTGATTGTATCCTCTGTCAATAACTGTGTGATTTTCATAGAATAGCACCTCTTCCTATAATTTCGTAATGATCACTTGACTCAATAATGACTCAACATCTTCCTTTTCACATAAATCGGACTGGAAAGCGGTGGCACTACCGCTAGCAACTCCATATCTAAAAGCATTTCCCGCATGTCCATCTTTGGAGAAGGATGCGATAAAACCTGATACTAGTGAGTCCCCCGCACCTACCGAATTGACGAGCTTACCTTTTGGTGCAGTGGCTGCCAATGTTTCGTTAGCTGATACATAGAGCGCCCCTTCTTTGCCCATCGATATCACCACATGTTGAACACCTTCACTTACTAGTTTTTTGGCATAACCAACTGCTTCTTGTTTACTATGAATGGGCTTACCAACCAATTCTCCAAGTTCCTGTTCATTCGGTTTGATTAAGAATGGCTTAGTTACTTCCATGATCTGTTTCAAAGCAGGTCCTGATGTATCCACTACAAACTTCACTTTATTTTTTTCACAAAGTGCGGCAAGTTCAGATAAGAATGACGAAGGTAGAGACTCTGGTATTCTTCCTGCAATCACTAACCAGTCATTTTCAGTTAGTCGTCCAATTCGCTCAAGAAGATCTTGAATATTTTTTTCATTTAAACTCGGCCCAGGCCCATTTAACTCCGTTTCATCAGTGGATTTAATTTTCACATTGATTCGGGTAATATCTGCGGTGCGAATAAAATCAGTTTTTATACCTTCTTTTTGTAAAAAGTCCTCAATATAGTCGCCTGTGAAGCCTCCAATGAAACCGCATGCTACCGTATCTACACCTAGTCTGTGAACTACCCGTGATACGTTAATACCTTTTCCACCTGGATAGTAATACACTTCATTTGTACGATTCAGTTCTCCACGCTCAAAATTAGATAAGTAAGCAGTATAGTCTACTGTCGGCATGAATGTACATGTGAAAATCATTTCTGTACCACCTTTACTAACGTTTTTTCTTCTAGTTCATTTAGAATATCATCTGGTATTTCGTCAATAAGCAACACTGCTTCTTCTATAGATAAAAATTTAATGAAACTGTTTCTATTCACTTTGGAATGATCCGCCACTATATAAGTAGTTCTTGATTGCTCTGCTGCCAAACTTTTCACAGTGACCTCATCAGGATCTGGCGTCGAATATCCGTGAACAGGATCAACCCCATTCGTACCCAAAAAACATTTATTGAAATGATATTGTTTTAACGAGTTCCTAGCTTGTTGCCCTACAAGCGCACCTGTCGTAGCTTTGACATGGCCTCCAATTAAATAAGTGGAAATGCCATACTCCGTTAGGGATTCCACATGTGTCAGCCCATTTGTTACCACCGTTATATTACGATCTTTTAGAAAAGGTATCATGTGAAACGTAGTTGTCCCCGCATCAAGATAAATGAAATCCCCTTCTTTGACTATACTAGCTGCCAAGGATGCGACTTTTACTTTTTCAGAAAAATATTTTTCCGACTTGGCTGAAATGCTTAGCTCTTGCATATCTCGATCTGGCATAGTGGCCCCACCATGAATACGTTGAAGTTTATTGAGCGTTTCGAGTTCAGTTAAATCTCTTCGAATGGTAGATTCAGATGCGCCGGTTGCCTCTACTAATTCCGTAATCTTCACCGTTTTATAAGTAGCCAATTTTTTTAAGATTAATTCATATCGTTCATTTGTCAGCATGCGCAACCCACCTTTTCTATCAATAACAACATATTACTTGAATTTTTCAATAAAATCTATCATAATCATTCATAAGCAGTCAAAAACATTCAAAACAATTCATAGGAGGTTATCGTAATGATAAAAAAACAATTCGTATTCAGCAATGGTGAAGGGCTTCACGCACGTCCAGCTGCCCAATTGGTCGCTGCCGCTACTCCTTTCAAATCAGAACTTTCACTTGAATATAAAGAAAAGAAGGTAAATCTAAAATCTATTCTTGGAGTGATGTCACTTGGTGTCGCTGCAGGATCTACCATTACGTTAATTGCAGATGGTGATGATGAAAAAGAAGCAATGAATAAGTTGGAGGAATTATTACGTTCTGAAGGCGCAGAAGACTAATGGAAAATATCCTTCAGGGCATAGCAGCCTCCAATGGTATTTCTATCGCTAAGGCCTTTCGTCTAGAAAATGCTGAGTTGACTGTACTGAAGGAATCCATTTCAGACGTGTCATCAGAGATAGATCGTCTACAAATCGCACTTTCCCATTCCCGATCAGAATTGGCGACTATTCAGAAACAGACACAGGAAAAGTTTAGTGATCAGGAGGCAGCCATTTTCAGTGCGCATTTACTCGTTCTCGACGATCCAGAATTACGCGCTGCTATTACAGATATGATTCAAACGCAACACGTGAACGCCGAATATGCGGTACAAGAAGCGGCAAACTTATACGTGTCCATTTTCGAAGCGATGGACGATCCATATATGAGAGAACGTGCCGCTGATATTCGGGATGTGACGAAACGAATCCTTTCCCATTTGCTTGGCGTAAGCATTCAAACACCCGAAGACATTACACAAGAGGTCGTTATCATTGCGGAAGACTTGACGCCTTCTCATACTGTTCAACTGAATCCCGAACTGATTAAAGGATTTGTAACGGATATTGGGGGGCCTACTTCTCACTCTGCAATTTTAGCGAGAACATTGGAGATTCCAGCCGTTGTCGGAAGTAAAACGGCAATGGCTACGATTCAAAACGGCGAAATTATTATTGTTGACGGGGAAGCCGGGAAAATTATTGTGAACCCTGACGCAGAAACTTTAGTCGCTTATCAAAAAAAGCAACAAGCATTTGCTAAGCAAAAGGCAGAATGGCAATTGCTTGCGCATGAACCTACTATCACGCTTGATGGTCATCGCGTTGAATTAGCAGGAAATATCGGAACTCCTGACGATGTTGAAAGTGTCTTAAAAAACGGCGGGGAAACCATTGGTTTATTTCGCACGGAGTTTCTTTACATGGAAAAAGAACAATTTCCGACCGAAGATGAACAGTTCGAAGCTTATAAAAGTGTGTTAAAACAAATGAACGGAAGCGCTACCGTTGTTCGAACTCTGGACATTGGTGGAGATAAAGAATTATCTTATTTACAAATACCGCATGAAGCCAATCCATTCTTAGGTTTACGAGCTATTCGCCTATGTCTCGATAATGAAGATATGTTTAGAACGCAGCTACGTGCGTTATTGCGTGCTAGTATATATGGAAACTTGCGGATCATGTTTCCAATGATTACAACAATTGATGAATTCAGGCAAGCAAAAGAAATATTCTTAGACGTAAAACAACAACTCATCAGTGATAAAGTCGAGGTAAACGAAACGATTCAACTCGGTATTATGGTTGAAACGCCGGCTGTGGCTATATTGGCTGATGTCTTTGCCAAGGAAGTAGATTTCTTCTCAATTGGTTCAAATGATTTAATTCAGTATACGATGGCCGCTGATCGGATGAATGAAAACGTATCTTACCTTTATCAACCATATAATCCGTCAATTTTGCGCTTTATTAAATTGATTATTGACGCGGCTCATAAAGAAGGTAAAGCAGTAGGCATGTGTGGAGAAATGGCACGTGACGAAACGGCAATTCCTATATTGCTCGGGATGGGATTAGATGAATTTTCTATGAGTGCATCTTCAATCCTTCGTGCACGTTCACAAATTAAGAACCTGTCTAAGACCGCTTTGGAAAGTCAAATAGATCATATTCTTTCCCTGTCTACCGCTGATGAAGTCTTGCAATTTATCAAGAGTTTGGATCGCTAATTATATGTAATGGACCACTCTTTGAATCTAGATGATTCGAAGAGTGGTTTTTAATTTTCCAACTTCGTTTCGCTAATTAAATATCATGCGAACTCGCCTCGCGTTTGGTACACTTAGATATGTAGTAATTTTAATAAGGGAAGTGTTTTAATGGTTGGACGTAATGACCCGTGCCCATGTGGCAGTGGTAAGAAATATAAAAAGTGCTGCGAACGAAAAGATGCGGTGACAGTTGAGGATTTGTTGACAGATGAAATGGAGCACTTATTGCAAACATTTTATGATATTCATCCCCAGCGACCAGATATACCGGCGTTCGTGGAATTTGCCAATACATGGAAATCTTCATTGAATAGTTATTTACCACAAGAAATGATCGAAACGATTGCGCTTGACGAATTTTTCTTCCATAAACGAAGAGATATTTGGGACGACTATGTGGCAAAGCAGAAGAAAAAACATATTCGACCATCTATTCTAGAATTATTGGATAGATGGTCAGAGCCGCGTGTATTTATCGGTGAAGTAACTGCTGTCGGGAATACTTATTTAACAGCTACAAGTATTCTTGGTGATGAAACGATTGAATTGTGGAAAGAAAGCGATAAGCCTATTCCTGTTGGTGTGCACTTCTATTGCTTCATACTTTCTGATGGTACGTCTGAAGGTAATTATCTAGCAGTCTCCAGTTTAATCTTCTTCCCGACTGATCATTCGGAAGCAATCAAACAATTTGCCAAAACACTTGCGGATACTGAAAATCCTTCGCTAAAAGAATCCATCATGAAGTTCTGGATAGCGCTTGGTGAAAGCGGCTATACCGGAGATGAGTTTACTGAATTTGAAGCAGGCGTTATAGAGTCGGCTGATGATTTTTTACAGCAACATGACCGAGAATCGGAGGCATTGCTTGAAGTGCTTGAAGACTTCTTAGTAGATAAGCAGCCAAAAGCACGTAAAAAACTAGCGATTGCAGCGGGCGCAATCCGTTATGGACAAGACAATAACTATTTTGAACCACTCGATATGACACTAAAAGAAATCGCGGAAGCATTCGATGTTTCTACTTCTTCGATGAGTAAATACGCGAAGGATTTGGCGGAATATGCTAGCGATAAAAATTAATTGGTATAAGGAGTTACGTACATGGTACTTTCACATTCCCGTCTACTAGATGCATGGGAAGCGTATCAAGATGTAGAGTTCCACGGTAAACAAGTTCTATCAAGTATAGAATTCACGACGACATACTTATGCAATATGCGTTGTGAACACTGTGCCGTTGGATATATGCTACAACCGAAAGATCCACAAGCATTACCCATCGAATTGCTGTTGCAGAGATTGGATGAAATCCCCCACTTGCGAACGATTAGCTTAACAGGTGGCGAACCGATGTTTTCGAAGAAGTCCGTCGAGCAGTATGTCGTACCGCTATTGCAGTATGCACATGCGCGCGGGATTAAGACGCAGGTGAATTCAAATCTTACTATGCCTATAGAACGTTATGAATTAATTGCACCCTATTTGGATGTACTGCATATTTCACATAACTGGGGTACGGTCGATGATTTCATCGATGGGGGATTCGCTCGTATGGAACGCAAACCGCCACGTGAACGTCGTGTAGCACAATTCGTACGCATGATTGAAAACAGTCAAGCATTGTCTGAAATGGGTGTAATGGTGTCAGCGGAAACTATGCTGAATCGCCGAACATTGCCTCATTTACAGACGATTCATGAACAAGTCGTCCATGAAATGAAATGTGGACGCCATGAAATACATCCCATGTATCCTAGCGATTTCGCTTCGTCATTGGATGTGCTCACTTTGGACGAAACACGTATCGCCATGCTCGATTTGCTGTCCTACCGTGATCCGCAAACTTGGATGCTATTTGGAACATTGCCATTTTATAATTGCAGTCACGACGCGAGAGATCAAGAATTATTTACGAAACTTGCAGCAAGTGAAAACGTCACTGTACGAAATGATCCAGATGGTCGTTCCCGGTTGAATGTCAATATGTTTACCGGAGATGTGATCGTGACAGATTTCGGAGATGTTCCGCCACTTGGAAATATTCAAACCGATCATTTAACCGATCTATACGATAAATGGCAACAGCATCCATTAGCGAAAAGCGTAAGCTGTCACTGTCCTGCTGTGCGTTGTTTGGGGCCGAATTTACTCGTAAAAGATGCCTATTACCCTGATATAGACTTTTTGAAGCGACAACAAAGATAAGTTAGACGAAAAAACCACGTATGGCTCCCAGTTGAGTCCATACGTGGTTTTTATTTTCCGAAGCCTTGGAAATGTTCATCAATAGCTTCTTGGAATGTTTTCGATGCTACTGCTTTTTTAATCGCAAATGCAAAATCCTTCTCACGATCTTCTTCTCTAACTGCAACAATATATTGCAACTCTTCATCAAGCTGTTCGTGCGACAGAGCATCGTCCAATTCCATTTCATTGACCATAATATAATTGTCTGGAATAATTGCTAAATCACCGCTTGCCATAGATGGAATCAGCTGAGCAATCAAGATGGGCTGGATGTTTAGGTTTTTCGGATTACTCTCAATTTGCTTTTCTGTAACCTCATAAGTTGGTGCTTTTGGATCTATTGAAATTAACCCCTGCTGTTCAAGGAAACGTAGGGCTCTTGCCGTGCCTAGTTCATCATTCGGAATAGTAACCCATGAACCATTTGGTATATCGTCCATCGATGTCAACGAGTTGGAGTACAAGCCAAGACCCACACTCGGAACTTCCGTTAAAGCCACTATCGGCAAATCATATTGTTCGTTAAACCGCTGAAGATTGATTTGTTGTTGGTTGATGTTGGCGTCTATTTCGCCATCAGCCAACGCTTTATTTGGTTCGATTAAATCTACGTACGTTTCGATTTCAACTGTGTAACCTAGCTCTTCAAGTGCCGGTTTTAATGCCTGATCGATAACTTTTGCATAAATTCCTGCTGTCGTGCCTATTTTTATTGTTTCATTGCTACCGGTTGGACTGCATGCCGTCAATAGCAACCCTAAGATCGTCAGTAGACCGAGTACTTTCATTTTCATCTTCAAATCGTTCCTTTCAAAAAACTGCTATCTTCATCATATTCGCTGTAATTTTTACTGTCAAACCAAATCCTACAATAAAAAAGATGTGCAACAATGTACACATCTTTTTGCTCGCTATGTAATTTTACCAGACTGCCGGTTTTTGTACCATCAGCCAAAGCATTACCATCAGCAGTCCAATATAGATCCAGGCAGTGCGTTGCAACTTATTGACCACAGCTTCCCTATCATTGCTTGGTTCATGGAATCTTTTCAATACAGAGGAGAAACCAGTTGCCAAGAAGAATCCGGACAGCAACATGACGCCTATTGTGAGAATAACCCACGAGGTGTTCCATGGCCATGGACCAAATAAAATTAATAAGATACCGGTCACAACGAGCACATGGCCTGAGTGCATAACGAGTCGTATAATGACCCGGATAAACGCAAGATAGATGTCTTCCGCTTCTGCTTTAGCAGTACGTAGCCGACGTATTAATGGCAGTAGGAGAAATAATGGGCCTACTGAAATTACAGCCGATACTACGTGCGCATAGACAATCGCTCCGTAATAATAATTCATTTAAGAGATTATTTCTGAGCTGGGCTATATTCGTGCACCCAAACTTTCATTTTAGGAAGCCAAGGCATTTTGTCGTGGATTGACAACATCACCTGTTTATATTCTTCAACTGTTTCATGACCTTCAGATTTGGCATCTTCATCTGTTAGTTCACCGAGTGTTTGTTCATACAATTTCTCAATTTTGTACTCTTTGCCTTCTAACGTCATAATTTCGCCAGGGTATGCATACACACCATTACGTCTAGTTGCCCATTTTTCACCGTTAAGTACTTTTTGTACATCTTCTGGAATTGTTACAAGTCTTTCGATGGAACATGTTTTCTCTGGATAGTTTGTCATACTAACACTCCTCTTTGTTGGTTAATCTTTCACGTATACTAGTGTAACCCTTTTCATCAATGAATTACAGCTTTTACTTCCCAATAAAATACCCTCCCCACCGGAGTGACGAGGGATGATATTTATTTTACTTCTACTGTATGTTCTTCGTGCTCGTGTATCTCTTCATTTTCAATGTGGATAATCACTTGATAGCTGCCCGCTTTAGGAAATTGATAGTTGGCTGTATATTCACCCGGTTTCGCTTCATCCGCATCTACCCATTTAGTTTCTTTATCTGCCGAGATGATTTCATAGCGGACTTGTGCCTTTAATGCTTCACCGTCAAGCTGTGCATGTGTCATCAACACTGTATCTGTCGCTGCTTTTGCTGACTCAGGTTGCATGAAATGAAGAGATAATCCTTCCACTCCATCGCCATGTTCATGATGTTCATCGTCTTGTGCACTTTCATGTTCATCCAATTGATGACTCGCATCTCCGATTTGGATTTGCTTTTTTGGCATGACATGCATCCCCCGCGCAGTAACATGAACCTGTACGTGATACATACCATCTGTCTCAAATGTATTTTCTGCTGAATAAATACCGTCTTTATCATGGGTTGATTCTACGTGAATACTGTCTTCTTTCTTGCCTTCTTCCCAGATTTCATACTCCACTTCTGATGCATCATCTACATTTTCTTCACCTTGTGTCACATGTGTAGTAATGAATACCGGTTCATTGACATTTCCTTGTTCAGGTACCGTAAGTTCTACTTCAATTGGTTCAGGTAAAACAGCTTCCGTCGGTACCTCTTCATCTTGACCACAACCAGCGAGAATACCAATCATTGCCGTACTCATGACAAACATTCCAAAACGTTTCATCTTTTCATTCTCCTATCTATTCGTTTAGCTGTTATGATTATAAAATATGATTACGAAATTTCAATGAAGTTTCGACAACTTTTTGAAACTTCATTTGGATTTCACATGTTTTCCGGAAAATTAGCGTGCAGAGATTTTATGAAATGAGGCGTATTGAATTGGGTTACCAATTATTGATCATTGATGATGAACCGCAAATGCGGGATTTAATTCGTGTCATTCTCGAAGATGCGGGATATACCGTAATAGAAGCCAGTGACGGTTTGCAGGCTTTGTCGGCCGTTAAGCAACATACTATAGATTTATGCATAGTCGATGTGATGATGCCTTATATGGATGGGTTCACATTTGCAGAGGAGATGAAACGTACTTCTTCGATTCCTTTGATTTTCCTATCTGCACGAGGCGAAGAATGGGATAAAGTACAAGGGTTGAAGCTTGGTGGTGATGATTATATCGTCAAGCCCTTCTTACCAGGAGAACTTGTGGCGCGGATCGAAGCGGTCTTACGCAGAACCTATCGCCACAATCCCGCTCCACTCGTATTGCACGCAGGTCCACTTACCATTAATGAGGACTCGTATACCGCACAGCTTAACGGAAAACCTTTAAGTCTAACTTTGAAGGAATTTGGCTTGCTATTGTTGCTAGTCAAACATAAAGGGCGCGCATACTCCCGTGAACAATTACTTGAATTGGTCTGGGGCGATGATCACCAGAGCAGTGAGCGTACAATCGATACACATATCAAAACACTACGTCTAAAATTAGGGGACGCAGGTAAAATGATTGAAACGGTATGGGGAATCGGCTACAAACTAGAGGATCCTGAATGAATAATTTGAATCTGAGCAGTAAGATGTTGATTGTGTTTTTGGGCAGCATCACCTGTACCATCTTATTTTCATTCTTCTTCATTCATTACTTGTATACAGATTTATATAAAGAACAAATTAAAGAGTCAATCATATATCAAGGAAATCGAACAGCTTCTCATTATCATTACGGCGAGCTAAGTGATTCGATCATTGAAAAGATTCAATGGTATAACATTGTCTCGGAGTATGAAATCATCGTTGTAGACCGTCTGGATGATTTAACATCCCATTTCCCTTATCAGATCAATTATCAATCACTAATTAATGAAAACGACGAGAAGATACTAGAAACGGGTAAGCCTGTTATGAAAGAAGGCTATGTGGATGAACTAAAACGGGAAATCTTCGGTGGAATTTTTCCCATTAAAGGAGAAAACGGATTAATAGGTTTTATTTATATTTATGTTCCGCTCGCCGCGATCCAAGATGTGTTCCATGATAGTCTTCCGCTCATGGTACTTGTAGGCAGTATTTTCTTTCTTATTCTATTTTTGATTTTGCAACGTGTATGGCGTTCGTTGTTCGAGCCACTGCAAACATTGCAGATCTATTCGGAAGAAGTGTCTAAAGGCAATTATTCGAATCGACTCAATATGGTACGGACAGATGAAATAGGTAAGCTTTCGACTGCATTTGATTCAATGAGTCGTTCTCTTGAAGAACAAGATCAGCGCAAGAAAGACTTCACGTCAAATATTGTACATGAGCTCAGGACACCTTTGACGTATATTAGCGGTTATGCTCAACTTTCACGCGATAAAATCGATTCGTCTCCTGATGATGTAAAACAATACTTATCGACCATCGAGAAAGAAACTGAACGCCTGAAAAAGCTCATACATGATTTAGTCGAGCTAAATCATTTAGAGCAGGATGTTTATTCATTGGAAAATGAACCGATTGCGATCGCACAATTACTGTTGGATACATTGGAATTATTTATGATTCGGTTACTGGATAAAAATATTCAGTTGCACACATCGATTGATGAGGAATTGATTTTAGAAGGAGATCCTAAACGATTGCAACAAGTTTTTTATAATACGATCGATAATGCAGTAAAATATGCTGAGCAATCCATTTCTATTCATCTCACAGCCAGTAAGCACGGTGTACAATACCGCATCGCGAATGACGGCGTGACAATCGGAGATGAGGACATAGATCATATCGGAGAACGTTTTTTCCGTACCGATAAAGCACGAACTCGCACGACAGGCGGTACTGGACTTGGCCTGTCGATCGTCAAAGAAATTGTAAGGTTACACGAAGGAACATTCACGATTTCCAATGAAACAACAGAAACTATTGTGGTGATCGAATTGCCTGAGCAAATGCGAAAGGAGTGAAAGCAGTTGAAACGTTTGATTCCTTTTATGTTGATGCTCATAGTATTCGTCAGTGGTTGCAGTGAACCACTTGAGCGTGGGAAACAAGTTCGTGAATTCACCTTTACAGATCAACATAATCAACCATTTAATTCTAAATATCTGTCTGGTTCGCCCTGGATTGCAGACTTCATCTTCACGAATTGTACAACAGTATGTCCGACATTAACGAGTGAGATGGCAGATCTACAAGCTGAATTGAAAGATCGGGACATCGAAATGAACTTCATTTCGTTTTCTGTCGACCCTAATACCGATACACCTGCAGTATTGAAAGACTATATCGCAAACTTCACGGATGATGAATCCAACTGGCATTTGCTGACAGGCTACACACAACTAGAATTTGAAGCATTTGCACGTGAAGAGTTCCAGACTTTTGTGCTGAAACATGAATCTTCCACTCAAGTTGTCCATGGCACAAATTTTTATCTAATGGATTCAGAAGGCTATATGATGAAGGAATATAATTTCTCAAATGAATCTTATAAAGAAGAATTATTGGCTGATTTAAAACGCTTGAAATAATAGTCGGAGGGCGTGACGTATTTCGTCGAATCCGCTATACTAGGATAGGAAAGCAGGTGTACGTGTTGGATCCTCGTTATTGGAAAGCCGGTTTTTTTACTGCATTGATTTCATTTGTTCTACTCATTTTAGGCGTACGGACAGTACTTGGACATGACCTAGTCGTCAATAATTATTTGACGTTTGCAGTGTTCGGTCTTATGGTCGGCATTGTCAGCTCCCTCTTATTATTCTATGAGCTATCCATTGCATTTAAAATGTTCATGGTCGTTCTTGTTCTAGCATTTGCTGAAATGTTCCGCAGCTTCCTGATGATGGATAATGAATTCTCGGAAGCAATCGGAATTTTATCTTTATTCATTATTTCATCTTTCGGACTAGCTATCTCCATTATTGTACAGTTTATTGTAAAATTAGCTCGCAAAAACTAAAAACCGGTTGGAGAATTATTCTCCGACCGGTTGTTTTTTCACTTTCTTGATTTGTTTACTTCTCAATTGACCACATGCTGCATCGATATCCGTACCGTTCTCAAGACGTACTCCACAGTTGATGCCTTTACGTTTAAGTGCTTCGTAAAACGATTTAATGGCCTCTGGTTCACTGCGTTGATACTGACCGTGCTCGTCTACCGGATTATAAGGAATCAAATTGACATAAGACAAGTGACGTTTATCAGCCAACAGCCTGCCTAGTTCTTCCGCCTCTTTCACATGATCATTCACATCGCGCAGTAAAATGTATTCGAATGTGATTCGACGATTAGTAGTTTCTAAATAATAGTTAATGGAATCCATTAGTTTCTCTATCGGGAATGCTTTGTTAATTTTCATGATAGATGAGCGTAACTCATTATTAGGTGCGTGTAATGAAACAGCTAAATTAATCTGAATGTTTTCATCCGCAAAGTCTTTAATTTTCTCTGTCAAACCACTTGTGGAAACGGTGATATGACGCGCGCCAATAGAGAGACCTTTTTGATCGTTGACAATATGCAAGAAATTCATCAAATTCGCATAGTTATCGAATGGTTCGCCGATTCCCATGACAACGATATGACTGACACGCTCGTCTTCACCTTTGCCGTCCAGATGCTCTTGGACTTTCATGATTTGACCAACAATTTCCCCTGCACTTAAATCACGATTTTTACGCAATAAACCACTTGCGCAAAAACTGCATCCGATATTACATCCTACCTGTGTCGTCACACACACAGAATAGCCATAAGGGAATTTCATTAAAACCGTTTCAATCAAGTTGCCATCTTCCATTTTAAAGAGAAACTTCACTGTGCCGTCTTGTGATACTTGCTTGACATTTTGTTCAAGTGTTTGGATCGAGAAGTTCTCATCCAACAAGTCTCGCGCTTCTTGATTGATATTTTTCATTTCATCAAAGGACAGTACACGTTTCTTGTAGAGCCAGTCCCATACTTGGGCTGCTCGGAATTTCTGTTGTCCGTTTTCTATGAAGAAGTTTGTCAATTGTTCAATTGTCAAACCATATATGGATTTTTTCATGTGATTTCTAGCCTCATTTCAAAATTGCAATCTTGTTATTATACTACAAGTTTGCAGTAAAAGGAACAACTGATTAGATTTATAATCATTTTTGCTGAACGTCTTTGTCCGTTCTAAGCTTCATGAAAAATGATAATAGGTTCAATGTTGCGAGTACGACAAAAAAGATCCCCATACCGGTATTTCCTGTAGCGATTCGATCATATGCAAAGTACGCCATCACCACACCAATGACAAGATCGATAATTTTTGAATTAAACAAGATCCTACCCCCTTACTGTCCTATTCGTAGTATAGCAGAAAAAAGCACCTGCAACCGAATTTCCATCCGGTGCAAGTGCTCGATAAGCTATCTTTTCTTACACATTTGTCGTAGTAAGTTTATGTTTTTTGATGAAGTCTGTTAGTACTGTTTCAAGATTTGGGGTTCCGATTTCATCCAAATCGTAATAGACACGTGTGCATGGCTTGTTTATATTAATGACTCGTGACAGATCCATAGGTGTACCAATAATGACTGCATCTACATCAGCTGCATTGATCGTCGCTTCCAAATCTTTTAACTGTTCTTCGCCGTAGCCCATTGCTGGTAAAATATTTTCGATGTGCTGATACTTATCAAAAGTTGTGATTAAGCTTCCTACTGCAAATGGACGCGGGTCAAAAATTTCAGCTGCACCAAGACGCTGTGCTGCAATTACACCTGCACCCAGTTTCATTTCACCGTGAGTCAATGTCGGACCATCTTCAACAATTAGCACGCGCTTGCCTTTGATGATTTCAGGATTATCAACAGAAATTTTTGATTCCGCTTTAATAATTGTACTGTTTGGTGCTGCAAATTTAATATTGTTTTCAACCGTTTGAATTGCTTCTTCCGATGCACTATCAATTTTGTTGATAATGGACACATCTGTTGTACGCAAGCATACTTCACCTGGGTAGTATTTCAATTCATGGCCTGGACGGTGTGGATCGAGAACTGTGATCGCCAAGTCTGGCTCGTAGAATGAAAAGTCATTGTTCCCGCCATCCCAAAGGATTACGTCACAGCCGTCTGGATCATTTTCAGCAGCATCCAGAATATCCTGGTAATCTACCCCTGCATAGATGATATTTCCACGGTCAACGTGCGGCTCATATTCTTCCATTTCTTCAATCGTACATTTATGTTTTTTGAAATCTTCTACCGTTGCATAACGCTGCACACGTTGTTCAGCCAAGTCGCCATAAGGCATTGGATGACGAACAGCTACTACTTTCAAATCATGCTCAAGCAATGTTTCGATAATTTTACGGGATGTTTGGCTCTTCCCTGTTCCCGTTCTAACAGCACAAACAGAAATAACTGGTTTATTACTTTTAATCATCGTTGCTTTTGATCCAAGGAGTGTAAAATTAGCACCTGCCGAGTTCACAATTGCACCAATTCCCATAACCTTTTCGTAGCTTAAGTCACTATATGAGAAAACACATTCATCTACTTCTAGTTCTTTGATCAACTCAGGTAGCTGATCTTGTGAATAAATAGGAATTCCTTCAGGATACAATTCACCAGCTAATTCAGTTGGATATTTACGTCCATCGATATCCGGGATTTGCGTAGCTGTAAATGCCACGACATTGTATTCTTCTTTACCACGGTAGTATGTATTAAAATTGTGGAAGTCTCTTCCTGCCGCACCAATAATGATTATATTTTTAGTTTTCATAAATTTATCTCTCCAATCAAGCTTCTTTTTATTATTATAAGCCAAAATGTATAAAAATACAATAGAAAATATTAAAAATACATGTATTTGTATACATATACATATTTTATTTGTCATATATTGTCGCCAAAGCTACTATAGCAACCATCTATGCATCTTTCTATACATTTACGACAAGAAAAAGCCATTCAGTATCGAATGGCTTTTGATCAATTTATTCATCTAGTAAGTTGCTTAAGCACTTCAAACAGTGTATTCATCTGATCGTCTGTACCGATCGAAATACGTAAATAATCACGAATATCCGCTTGGTCGAAGTGACGGACTAAAATTCCACGATCTTTTAATTGTTGATACAATACTTTTGCGTCCTTGTGTAAAGGCTTAACAAAGACGAAGTTTGCATCGGATGGGAGAACATCAAAGCCTAACTCTTTTAAAGTATGGACTGTAGATTCACGTGTGCGAATGATTTTATTTGTACTTTCCGAAAAGTATGCATGATCAACAAATGCAGCGGTAGCCCCCGCCATAGCTAAGCGATCAATTGTGTATGAGTTGAAGGAATCTTTGATTCGCGTCAATCCTGCTATCAATTCAGGTTGTCCAAGTGCGAATCCGACACGCAATCCTGCTAGTGCACGAGATTTAGATGTGGTTTGAATCACAAGTAAATTTGGATAGCGATCAATCAGTTTCATCGCAGACGGACCTGCAAAGTCTATATATGCTTCATCGATAATGACTACTTGATCCTGATTATTTTGCAAAATATCTTCGATTACATCTAACTCAGCATAAATACTTGTCGGCGCATTTGGGTTTGGCAGAATGACGCCGCCTGGTGAATTATAGAACTGCTTTTTGGGTAATGTGAAATCAGCATTTAATGGAACTTTTTCGAATGATATATTAAATAGCTTGGAGTAGACCGGATAAAAACTATAGCTAATTTCCGGAAACCTAATTGGTTTTCCTGGCTCGAAAAATGCCATGAATGAAAATGCCAGTACTTCGTCAGAGCCATTACCTACAAAGACATGGTCTTTTGTCAGTCCATATGTCTCCGCTATCGCGTGACGTAATGGATCTACTGTTGGTGAAGGGTAGCGTTGCAATGTGTTGCCGTTTAACTCCTCTTGAATCGCCTCTAATACTTTTGGGCTTGGTGGATACGGGTTTTCATTCGTATTTAATTTAATGATATCTGGCTGATTCAACTGCTCACCCGGAACATAAGGTTCTGTACGGCGTGCAACTGTGCTCAGAAATCTACTCATTGCGTGGCACTTCCTTTTTCGGTCTTCTTTCACGTAACACTTGTTGAACATCCGTTAGATCAACGTCAAGAATATTCATTAATACAAGTGTATGGTAGACCAGATCTGCAATTTCATTGGATACTTCTTCTTTATCTGCATTTTTTGCGCCGATTACGACTTCCGTAGATTCCTCTCCGACTTTTTTCAACACTTTGTCGATACCTTCATTGAATAAATACGTCGTATACGAGCCGTCTATCGGATTGGCTTTGCGATCTGCGATTTCGTCAATTACTTCATAGACGACTTCACGTAATGATTCTTCTTTTTCCATTGCTGTTGTGAAGAAGCATGTTTTTTCGCCCGTGTGACAAGCAGGACCTTGTGGAGTAACTTGGATCAGTAAGGTATCTTGATCGCAATCTACAGAAATACGTTGCACTTGCTGTGTATTTCCGGATGTTGCGCCTTTATTCCAAAGTTCCTGTCTCGAACGGCTATAAAACCAAGTTTCTTTTGTTTCTAACGTCTTTTCAATTGAATCCTTGTTCATATATGCAAGCATTAGGACTTCCCCTGTGCGATCGTCTTGTACAATCGCTGGGATTAGACCTTTGTCGTCAAATTTTAATGCATGGATGTCTAGTGTCATTTTAGTCATTCCTAACTGCGATATTTTCTTTTGCTAAGTAATTTTTCAAGTCTCGAATATTGATTTCATTGAAGTGGAATACGGATGCGGCTAGGGCTGCATCTGCTTGGCCTTCTGTAAGTACATCTTTAAAGTGTTTAGGTTTTCCTGCACCACCACTTGCGATGATTGGAATAGTAACAGCTTCAGCCATAGCCTGGTTGAGTGCTAGATCATACCCGTCTTTGACTCCATCTTGGTCCACGCTATTGACAACCAGCTCACCAGCGCCAAGTGCTTCCATTTTCTTCGCCCATTCAATTGCATCGATCCCTGTTTCTTCCATACCGCCTTTTGCATAAACGGACCACTTGTTTTCGCCTTCTTGACGAACATCCATCGATAACATCACACGCTCCGATCCGTATTTATCCGCTACTTCTTTGATTAGTTCCGGATTCGTCAAAGCTGCACTATTGATAGATATTTTATTCCCACCCAATTCAAATACTTTGTCCACATCTTGGAGTGTACGAATTCCTCCGCCTACGATGAACGGGATCGGCACTTCTTTTGCAATTTCTTCAATTAAATCAAGGAACATACCACGGTTTTTCGTGGATGCAGAAATGTCATAGAATACGAGTTCATCAGCGCCGTCTGCAACATACTTTTTTGCTAATGTAAGAGGATCTGCCACTTCCTGAACGTCTAAAAATTTCTTTCCTTTTACAACTTTACGATTATCTACGTCTAAACACGGAATGATCTTTTTAGTTGTTGACATGACTGTCGTCCTCCAATAGTTTCTTTAAGGATAAATTGCCTTCGTATAATGCTTTCCCGATAATAGCACCGTACATGTCTTCAGCTGCGAGTTTCTTAATGTCCTCTTCTGTAGATACACCACCTGATGCGATAATATCGATTGAAGATGCATCATCCATAATTTTCAGTTCTTCAAAGTTTGGTCCTTGAAGCATGCCATCTTTCATAATATCCGTATAGACAACTGTTCTGACACCTATCTCCGCCAAGTCCTGTAATAAATCAACTGCTTTGACGTCACTTGTTTCCGTCCAACCGTCTGTTGCGACCAAGCCGTTACGTGCGTCGATGGAGACAGCAATTTTGTCACCGTACTTTTCAACGGCCTTTTTCAAAAATTCAGGATCTTGGATGGCTGCCGTACCGATAATGACACGTGCAACGCCGTTTTCGATATGTGAGTCGACAATGTCCATATTGCGAATTCCGCCGCCTACTTGAACGGGGATACTGACTGCTTTTGCGATGGCTTCGATGGCTTTTTTGTTGGCGGAGTTTCCTGTTTTTGCGCCGTCTAAGTCTACGACATGGATGTATTCGGCTCCTTGGTTTTGCCACTCTTGTGCCATGTTTGTTGGTGAGTCGTTATAGATTATTTCTTGTGCGTAGTCCCCTTGAATGAGGCGTACACATTTGCCATCTCTTATGTCGATTGCTGGGAATAAAATCATCAACTAGTCCTCCTATAAAATGAAGTAAGCATAAAAAACTCATTGGCGCCGTTGATCTGCACTATGGGCGGACGCTTTCCTGCGGGCATGGCTTGAGCCAAGCGAACAGCGAAGGGTTCGCTTTGCCGTATTACTGTTTACTTTGCAGAAATTAAGGCATCTGTCCGGGTCTCAAGACTCATGCTATTCCCGCGGGAGTCGCCGCCCTCCGTTCCGATCAACTAGTATATTCTTATACATTGTATATTTTTCAAGATTCAAAACCGTAAAACTTTAATTACAAAGACCCTTTAGTAGAAGGTATGCCTTTTACGTCTGGGTTGATAGTGCTGGCTACGCGTAGGGCGCGGCCGAAGCTTTTGAATACGGATTCTATAATGTGGTGTGTATTTTTTCCGTAGTTCAAGTTGATGTGTAATGTGATTTTGGCGTTGTTTGTAAATGCTAGGAAGAATTCTTCGACTAGTTCTGTGTCGAATTCGCCTACTTTGTCTTTCATTCCGTCTACGTTAAATACAAGGAATGAACGGCCACTGATGTCGATAGATGCTGTGGATAGTGCTTCGTCCATTGGTGTGGAAACTAACGCAAAGCGTTCTATTCCTTCTTTTGTGCCGATGCATTGGTTGAATAATTGGCCTAGAACAATACCAACGTCTTCTACGGAATGGTGTTGGTCCACTTCAATATCGCCTTCACATGTTACAGATAAATCAAAGCGTCCGTGTTTTGCGAATGCTGTCAGCATATGGTCGAAAAATCCAACACCCGTGTTGATATTTGTCTTTCCCGTTCCGTCTAACGAAAATTCCATTTCAATAGATGTTTCGCCTGTCTTACGTGTTAATTGTTGTTTACGCATTCGTATCCAGCCTTTCGTACTTTAATCGAGTTGGCATGTCCTGTTAATTGTTCGGCATTTGCTAATGTAATGATGTCATCTGCCACTTCTAACAAAGCGTTCTCGGAATAGTAGATAATACTCGACTTTTTCATGAAATCATATACGCCTAATGGAGAAGAAAACGCTGCTGTTCCACTCGTCGGCAATGTATGATTCGGTCCAGCCATATAGTCACCCAATGCTTCAGGGGAGTGCTGGCCTAGGAAAATAGCTCCAGCGTTTCGTATAGCAGCCAAGTGCTCCATAGGATGATCGATCATTAGTTCCAAATGTTCTGGTGCTAAACGGTTCACTGTATCAAATGCTTCTTGTAGTGAATCGACTACAATGATACGTCCAAAGTGTTCTATAGATTGTGCTGCAATTTCCTTGCGGTCAAGTTCAGCTAGCTGACGTTCAACTTCTTTTGAAAGCTCGGTCGCAAATACTTCGCTCGTCGTGATACAAACTGCCGCCGCACGCTCATCGTGCTCTGCTTGAGATAGTAAATCTGCTGCTGCATAAACAGGATTTGTATTGGCATCGGCTACGACACAAATTTCACTTGGTCCAGCAATCATATCGATTGCCACATCACCGAACACCCACTTTTTCGCTCTCGCAACGTATGCATTTCCAGGTCCAGTGATTTTGACGACCTTTTCAATTGTCTCTGTTCCGTATGCTAGGGCAGCTATTGCTTGTGCTCCACCTACTTTAAAAATTCGATCGACTCCCGCTTCTTTCGCTGCTACTAAAACGTGAGGATTAATCTTGCCGTCACGTTGTGGGGGTGTCACCATGGAAATTCGTCCGACTCCCGCAATTTTAGCCGGTAATGCATTCATTAAGACCGTCGACGGATAGGCGGCTTTTCCGCCCGGGACGTACAATCCAACACTGTCGATTGGTGTTACTTTCTGACCGAGCATGATGCCTTCATTCGGATTCAAGAACCATGATTGCTCTTTTTGTGCTTCGTGATAAGTCGTGATTCGCTCTTTTGCTGCATGCAATGCGCGGTAGAAATCTTCTGTAACTGCTTGTTCTGCTTCAGTGATTTCTTCTTCTGTGACGATCAAGCGGTCAAGCTTCACTCCGTCAAAACGTTCAGTGAAATCCAGTAATGCTTCGTCGCCTTCAGAACGAACTTTGTCAATGATGGATAAGACATTGCGATCAAACTCCAAATCCGTTTGATTAGAGTTATCTCGTTCTAGTAGTTCTTCTATGAATTCAGCCCCACGAATGATCTTCATGAACGCACCTCCAAACCTTCCTTCATGTCTTTGATGAATTGCTGGATATCTTCAGTTTTCGTAGCATAACTTGCCTTGTTGACTATTAATCGGGCACTGACATCCGCCATCTCCTGCAAGACAACGAGGCCATTTTCTTTTAATGTTGTACCCGTTTCGACGATATCGACAATGACATCTGACATGCCAATCAATGGTGCGAGTTCAATCGATCCATTTAATTTGATCATTTCAGTACGAATACCTTTTTTGTCGAAAAACTCTTTCGCAACTAATGGATATTTTGAAGCAACTGTTAGAAATGGTATGTTTTCAATTGGTGTATCGGGATATCCCGCTACCGCAAGCTTACAACGTCCAATTCCTAAATCCAGTAATTCATAGACATCACGTGGATCTTCCATCATGACATCTTTTCCAACAATCCCTACGTCAGCTGCGCCTTTTTCAACGTACACTGGAACGTCTACTGCTTTGACAAAAATGAGTTTAATCTTTTGCTTGTCATCATAAATGACGAGCTTCCGACTTTCATCAGTGAATTCTGAAAAATGCACATCTGATTTCTCAAGAAACTTCATTGCACGTTCTGCCGTTCGTCCTTTTGCCATCGCCACTGTTAGATAATCCATTCAGGTACCCCTTTCTTGCTTGCGATAAAATCAAGCAATTGTTTGAAATCGATGAACTCTTTTGTCTCTTCTTGATCTACTAGTTTATTTTGCTGTTCTGTTAATTGAATCGTGTAGAGACTGTCTGACTGGTGTTTTGCATCAATCATAGATTTAGAAATAACACGATAATCACGCTCTCTTAACTCATTCGTTATATCGATTGCGTATTTAATACGGCTTTCTTCATATAATACAGTCACGTCGATGCTATATCGTTCCTTCTGATCTCTATTGGATGAAGCTTTGACTAATGATTCGATTTCACATGCAAAACCAATTGCCGGTAATTTCATGCCAAACTCTTCACTTAATGCATCATAGCGCCCACCCATTAATACCGGCTTGCCAAAATTCTCTACATAGCCTTGGAAAATGATTCCTGAGTAATACCCCATATGATTGATCAAGCCAAGATCGATGACGATATGCTTCTTCAATCCATATAATTCGACGATATCGCACGTTTTTTGTAAATAGTTGATTGCCTCTTGCGCCGATTCACTAACTTGTAAGTTTTGTAGTTTTTCAAACACTACTTCAGGCGCGCCGTATAATAGAGGTAATTGCTCGAGTACTTCTTTAACGGAAGGATCAATTGACAACCGCTGTAGGAATGGACCTATTTCTACGACGTTTTTTGCTTGAATCAACGTCTTGAGTTCAGCTGTTTGTTCTGCTGTGATATTGGAATCCGCGATCAATTCATTGAAGAATCCTGCATAACCAATTTCAATTTTCACATCTGTAAAACCTACGTCCCGTAATGCGTGACATGCAAGCATGATCGTTTCAGCATCCGATGCCGGTGAACTCTTGCAATAGAACTCGACCCCTGCCTGCGTTTTACCGATTCGTTCACTTTCCTGGAATGTCTGTCTAAAGACTTCCTGCACATAATAATAACGCATTTCTTCAGGTAAATTATCATGCAACTGAACGAGTTGCTGTGTCAATGGTATCGTAACGTCGGGTCGTAAAACGAGTACTTCACCGGTATAGTCAATTACTTTGATCATTTCATTTTGATTAATTGAGGTACGTACATTGGAATACAGATCATATTGTTCAAATGCGGATGTTTTAATGCGTTTATAGCCATATGTAGTGAATCGTTTTCCTAATATGCCGATGATCTTTTCATGCTTTTCATGTTCGTTTCCAAGAATTTCAGAATACAAGATATCTTCTACCGCCTTCCATGAGTAAAATATACTTCACTGCTTTACCACGCTAAAGTTAATTATTACTATAATGGTTTTGTAGAGCGTTGTCAACTGTTAGAAGCAGCGTTCATCTGCTACAATATGTACTATAGAAAAGGAGACTGGAAACTATGTTTGATTACCATATGCACAGCGCATTTTCAGCGGATTGTGAAATCCCCATGGTGGAAATGGCTAAAGCCTCTATAGCTAAAGGCCTTACTGAAATCTGTTTCACCGATCATATCGATTATGAATATCCGGATGAAACCATTCATTTCGATTTTGACAAACTCGACTATGCACAAAAGATTCTTCAATTAAATGAACAATTCAATGGCCAACTGAAGATTAAAAAAGGTGTTGAAATCGGCTTGCAGCCTGATCTATTACATCTTTACGAAGAACTGATGGACGAGCATGAATTTGATTTCGTCATCTGTTCACTACACACAGTCGAAAATAAGTCCTTACACTATCGCGAGTTGTTTGAAGATCGTTCAACAAAGGCAGCTTTTGAGACGTATTATAAAGAACTATTATATTGTGTTCAGCATTATAAGCGTTACAGTGTGCTTGGACACGCAGATTTAATTAAACGCTATACCGATCAGCCGCCAGCTCATTTATTTCATGACTATTTAGAAAAGATCTTCAATACTATTATACCAGAAGGTAAAGGGATCGAACTGAATACTTCGGGAACTCGCTACGGATTGCCGCATAATATGCCAAGTGAAGATATATTGCGTTTATATAAACAATGTGGAGGTGAAATCATTACACTTGGTTCCGATGCGCATAGAACAACAGAAATTGCACATGAGTTTAAGGAATCTTTAGAGTTATTTCAGTCCATTGGTTTTAACTATTTGGCTACATTTACAGAAGGCCAGCCAGAATTCCATAAAATTTCTTCCTTGTAAGAGGAAAAGTGACGAGAACTTCTTTGGAGTTTCGTCACTTTTTATTTTGGAATATCACTATCGTCTGAATAGCCATGTTTTTAACAAAGCCAAACGCTCTCGAATTAATACTTTTGCTTTTATGGATTCAGGCGTCTTTGCTGCAACAACATCAGACTCCCATCCTATCTGTCTTGCAAGAAACCTCGCTCTAGCCAAGTGATAGTCACTGCTGATGATAGTCACTCCCGCCACTTCAGGTATGATATTCTGACTGAATTGAAGATTCTCGTTTGTGGAGGTAGATTGGTCTTCCATAACTAAGCGTTCTTTCGCAATTCCATGTTGTTGTAAAAAACGATACATTGCCTCAGCTTCGCTAATGTCTTCGTCTTTTCCTTGTCCGCCTGCAAGAACCAACTGTACATGCGGGAATTGCGTAGCATACTCCACAGCGCTCTCCAATCGGTAACGCAATGACAGCGAAGGAACTTCTCCGTTCACTTTGGCCCCTAGAATAATTGCATAGTCATAGTTTCCATTCGCTTTCATCTGTTGTGCTTGTTTTATTCTTTCTCCTGGTAACATCCAAAACATCCCCAGTCCCGCAATGATCAAAACTGCCAGTACGATTATCCTCCATAATTTCTTCATTCGTTCACCCCCTGCTATATTCATAAGACGGAGATGAATGTAAAGTAGTTCCAAAAAAGAGCAGCGAACCTTTTGGCCACGCTGCTCTCACTATCTATTTTAAGGCTTCTTCACGATTTGCTTTTTATTGACCATACTATGCACCTCAGTAGGTAATCCCCATAGCTTAATGAAACCGACCGCTGCGGCTTGATCAAATTCATCATCAGATGTATAAGTCGCTAATTTCTCATTATATAGGGAATTAGGAGATTTACGACCTTCTACTATTACGTGGCCTTTAAACAACTTCACACGAACTGTACCGTTGACGTATTGCTGAGTCTCTTTAATGAATGCCTCTAGTGCATTACGTAAAGGAGAGAACCAAAGACCGTTGTAAATCAACTCACCAAGTTTTTGTGAAATGATGGGTTTAAAGTGTGCTAATTCCTTCACAAGCGTTAAATCTTCAAGTTCCTTATGTGCTTTCAACAACGTAATAGCTCCTGGAGCTTCATATACTTCACGGGATTTGATACCGACTAAACGATTTTCTACATGATCAATACGACCTATCCCATGTTTTCCAGCCATTTCATTCAACATGGTAATCAATTCACTTAATATATACTTTTCCCCATCAATCGTAACCGGAACACCTTGTTCAAAGCCAATCTCGATAATATCAGCAGTATCGGGTGCATTTTCAATGGAAACAGTTAAACCAAATGCGTCCTCTG
Organism: Sporosarcina sp. P2; assembly: GCF_002743255.1. Classification (GTDB taxonomy): domain Bacteria; phylum Bacillota; class Bacilli; order Bacillales_A; family Planococcaceae; genus Sporosarcina. The sequence continues at coordinate 90,465 of NZ_PDYY01000008.1, read as the reverse complement.
GAGGTGTTGCCCATGGGTCTTCTAAAATTCCACATTCATTTGCACGTCCCCACAAGTTTTGGTCCACTGAGTATGGACTATCCAAATCAATTGGAATCGGAATATGATGTTCTTTTGCATAATGAATTTCTTCTTCACGTGACCAGCTCCATGAACGCACAGGCGCTACGACTTCAAGCGTGGGATCTAGTGACTTGATCGCTACTTCGAAACGTACTTGGTCATTTCCTTTTCCTGTGCATCCATGAGCTACTGCCGTCGCTTGTTCTTGATGTGCAATTTCCACTAACTTTTTGGAAATAAGCGGACGTGATAAGGCAGAGACAAGTGGATATTTATTCTCATAATATGTTTGTGCTTGCAATGAAAGAAGGACAAAATCCTGTGCGAATTCTTCGCGTGCATCAATAACATAGCTACTGACGGCGCCCACTGTAAGAGCCTTTTCCTTAATGAAGGTAAGATCTTTTCCTTCACCGACATCTAAGCAAACCGCAATGACGCTATATCCTTGATCCGTTAACCATTGAATTGCAACAGAAGTGTCTAAACCGCCTGAATAGGCTAAAACGACTTTTTTCTTTTCCATGGGTAAATCCCCTCTCATTGAAGCGAATGTATTTTTATTCAACCGAATGTATTTTTATAATAACATATTTTAGTTGAAACGCAATAAAAAAGTATAAAAAAACAGACACATTATTAAAAATGTGTCTGTTCTATATTACTTATCGAATTCCGTGCGCAACCATTGCGTCTGCTACTCTCAAGAAGCCTGCTACGTTGGCACCCATTACTAGATTGCCTGGTTTACCGAAGTCAGCTGCTGCAGTACTGCAGTCTTTATAGATGTTCTGCATTACTTCTTTCAAATGCTTATCCACCTGTTCTTCTGACCATGATAGGCGTTGACTGTTCTGAGACATTTCCATAGCAGACACGGCTACACCGCCAGCATTGGCAGCTTTCGCTGGTGCGAATAATACATTATGCTCTTGAAAAATTTCAATTGCTTCAATTGTACAAGGCATATTTGCGCCTTCACCGACCGCTTTTACACCATTTGCGATCAACATATGTGCTGCAATTTCATCGATTTCATTCTGTGTGGCACACGGTAATGCAATATCACATGGAATAGACCAAATTTCTGTGCAATCAGCATGATACTCAGCATCAATATGTTCTTTCGTATATTCCCAAATACGTTTATTGCCGTACTCTTTTAGCTCCTTCACCAAGTCAAGATCAATTCCGTTCTTGTCATAGATATAGCCATCAGAATCACTACATGCCACAACTTTCGCTCCGAGCTGCATTGCTTTTTCCATTGCATATGTCGAAACATTACCTGAACCTGAAACTACAACAGTCTGACCTTCCAATGAAAGATTATTTTCTTTTAGCATTTCATCTACAAAGTATACTGTACCATAACCAGTTGCTTCTTTCCGACCAAGACTTCCACCGTGATCAGGATTTTTCCCAGTTAAAATACCTGCTTCATAGCCACCTTTAATCCGATTGTATTGACCAAACAGATAGCCGATTTCACGTTTACCTACACCAATATCGCCTGCCGGCACGTCAATGTCCGGTCCAATATGTCTGCTAAGTTCTGTCATGAAACTTTGTGTAAAGCGCATGACTTCACGATCAGATTTACCCTTCGGATCGAAATCAGAGCCACCTTTACCCGCTCCGATTGGTTGACCTGTCAAGGCATTTTTGAAAATCTGTTCGAAAGCGAGGAATTTCATAATACTATTATTAACAGATGGGTGGAAACGAAGTCCGCCCTTATAAGGTCCGAGGTCACTATTAAACTGAACGCGGAAACCTCTATTTACTTGTACCTTGCCCTTATCGTCTTCCCACGCTACACGGAAGGAAATGATTCTTTCCGGCTCTGTGATGCGTTCTAGTATTCCGTTTTCCATAAATTCGGGATGCTTAGCAAAGACAGGACGAAGAGAATCAAAAATCTCTCTTGTCGCTTGTAGAAATTCCTTTTCATCCGGATTCCTTTTCTTCACCAATTCATATACATTATGAACATAATCATTTGCTCGTTTGCGATTATTATATTCTACCTCATCAATCTTTGTCATTTGCGATCATCCCTTTCCCTAGGTATTAATAAAAAAACTGTCGACTGACCAGTCACTCATTTACTCAGTGGCTATAATTTAATATACTTATATGATTAAAGAGTAAATTCTATTAGATAAATCGAATTTTAATTGTTCTAAATATTTCTTTGTATTCCAATATTATCACTGAAAAGATAGTAAGTTACAAGATTTTTTTATAATATCTGTGTTTTGACTTAACTTTTGTGTCAATTTTATGTACTATCTTTAACTTTATCATTTACAATCGCGTGAGTTAGGAGTATTATTAAACTATTCAAACAAACTATGTGGGGTTATAAATGTAAGCGCATACACATACTAGTGAGAACAATACGAAAAGAAAGAGGCGAAGCGTTATGACAAAGAAAACAAGTACAATTCGATCAATCTTGGGAGCGAACCTACTCCTGATCATGACTTTTGCTTTCCTACCTGCTTTACTCGTAAATCCAGATATGGAGATGTTCCAAAGCGCAATGAAATTGTTAACTAACGAGTGAGAACTCATATGACAGAGCCTTTCCTTTTTCTTAAGGAAAGGCTCTTATATTTATCGCTTACGAATTATAAATCGATCGTCTAATAATAGCCAGTTTTGTGGGAATGCTAAGCCAAGTTTCCAATACATGATTCCCCGCAACTTGAATCTCTTCAGCAAGTTAAACTTCTCGTTGATGCTTCGTGCATCTTCAAACCACACCTCATGTTCGGTTCCTTGTTCATCGTAATACGTATAATGCGGCGCTTGAGCTAGGGCATCGTATTCAATTGCAACATTCTGCTCAATTGCCAGATTAGTAGCGGCACGCGGGCTTAATGCTCTGGCAGCTTTACTGTCCGATTGACCAAATGGGGCTGTCCAATCATAGCCGTATAGATTCTGACCTAAAAAAATTTTTTCATTCGGGATTTGACTAACTGCATATTCTACTACTCTTGTGACCGGACCAATTGGGCTAACAGCCTGTGGTGCACTATACGTATATCCCCATTCATAGGTCATCAATACAACGAAATCTACAATTTCTCCATGCACTTTATAATCATGAGCGCCATAAATACCTGTCGTGACTTCCCCGGCTTTTGGTGCAAGTGCTGTGGAAATCGTAAGGCCTGCTTTATGGATTTGATCGCGTGCATTGCGTAATAATTGATTATATAATTCCCGATCTTCCGGGAATAATAACTCAAAATCGAAGTGAATATCGCCATAGCCGATCTCTTTTGCTATATCAATCGCACTTTGAATCATTCGGTTTTGCACTGCCTGATCTGTAAAAATAACATGCGCTAATTCCGCACTGAATGTAAAGTCTTCTAAATTCGTCAGAACTAGCAAATTTACAACACCTGCGTTTTTTGCGATAGTCGGAATATCTGCTAGGGCTGGTGCTTTGAGTGATCCGTCACGTTGTACTTCATAACTGAACATCGCGAGATACGTAAGACCATCCACACGTTCTCGTACTTCCGAGAGCATATCTTGACTGACTGGATTACGCGGTTCTACATATAATAATGAATCAATCATCGTTTTCACTTCTTGTGGTATATATAGACGCTGACCAATCATTAACGGTCTCGTCGGGTTGATTGCATTAATTTCTGCCAATCGCGCAACTGTTAGACCAGACCTTTGTGCAATTGTATAGAGACTATCACCGGGCCGCACCCAGTAATACGAACCTATTATCGGAATGACAAGCGCTTGTCCTACAGCCAATCGTATATCGCTTTCTAATTCATTAACTTCTGCTATTTGCTCGTATGGCACACCATATATTTTACCAATTTTATATAAACTCTCACCTTGCGAAACTACATGAATCTGCATGTATCTCCACTACCCTTCCTGAGTTCTATCCTTATGATATGATGGCGCTTTGCGAACTATGCATGGGTCATCAATACAATTTCATGTGCATAAGATTTCGATCACTTCACATACTAATCTCGATGTACATGACTATTGAAGGAGGAAAAACATTTGACAAATCAATTCGAAACGTCTCAACACATGCAAGGCGGACAAGTTCCCCCATCGATGAATCACGGTGGACATGAGTTATTTGATGTTAAAGAGGTATTAAGCGCGTCAGTCGGAGCATTGAACCAAGCGATGATTTTACGTCCACATGTCCAGGATCCGGAACTTTTGGATATTCTCGATCGACAATACCGATTCATGCTGGATGAGTATAATATCCTTGTCGAAAGTTTCAAGACAGGCAAAGATCCCTCGCATCCTACACAACGCTATCAAATGAAGGCAGGCAGCGACTTCATTTATGGTATGAAAGAAAAGGCACCTACTAAGCCGATTCAATCTACAGGTGAAATCAATGATGAAATCATCTCCGGCTTTTTGTTGGGCGCTACAAAAGAAGGCGCTACAGGCAAAACGGCTGCTTCATTAGAAGTATGTAATCCAGTCGTTCGCCGTGTGCTTGCAGATTCCGTACCCAACTGTATAGAAATGGCATACGAGTTGTCCATTTACCAAAACAAACATCACTATTATCAAGTTCCACAATTAAATGATCAGGATATGAATATGTTGCTTAATTCTTTTGCGCCTTCGCAAGGTCAACCGGGTATGCCAAACAACCTTCAATAAGTTAACGATTCAAGCAGATGGAGTTTTTCTCCATCTGCTTTTTGCTTTTACACTCGTTATATTTGTATACTAGGAAGAAGAACTGAATGGAGGAGTGTTTTTATGAGGGTTGCGATCTTTGATTTTGATGGTACGTTGTACACTAAAGAAACCTTTAAATTACTCATGGAGCATTTAAAGAATCATCCCACGTACAAGCAGTATTATAAAAAGTTTTACCGTTCGATATTACCACTATATATTCGCTATAAATTAAAATTACTACCTGAATCTATCATGAAAGAGCGCTCTATGCGTCTCTATCTACAAGCTCTGCATTCATTGACGATGACGGAATTACATGAGTTTTTCAAAAGTATGCGTTACAAAATGATGCCTGACTTCAATGAACAAGTCATTAATCGACTGACAGAACATCGAAAGGAAGGTTACCATGTCCTACTCGTTTCTGGTGCTTATACTCCTTTTTTAAAAGCAGTCACAAGTCACCTGACATTTGATCAAGTTATTGGTACAGACATCCCTTCTATTGGTGAAAAGATTGCAATGGATCGGCCATTCCTACATATTCAAGGTACGCGTAAAAATGAACAAATTTCTCAAGCGCTACAAGGAGTAACTGTTGACTGGGACAATAGCTTCGCATATGGAGACAGCATTTCTGACCTTCCAGTCTTAGAGAAGGTTGGGTGCCCGGTAGCAGTACGTCCAGATGAAAAACTTTCTGTTATAGCCCAAAAAAGGAACTGGGAAATATTATAAAAAAAACGTGAAGAGCCCTGACATAATCAGGACTCTTCACGTCAAGTCGATTTTAATGTATTAATATATAAACTACCATCTGTCTGAATTTCTGCATAGAGAACATGCTCTGGCTTGGAGATCCCTTGTTTTTTTAGCTGTTCTGTTAGCCACGTGTCGGTCAATTGAAGTTCTCTCATATTTTTCTCTTCTACTTTCCCGTTAGTAATAATTTCAGTCGGAATATATTTTGGCGGTGGTGCGGAGGCTTTGACATCTTTCTTTGTCGCATACTTCTCTTCTGCATTCAGCATGACACTTAAATTACCATTCGTTTCGAATATCGCGTAATTGACATCTTTCATCGAAAATACCGACTGCTCTCGTAACATCATATTTATATCATTGAAACTCAGCCGTAGCTTACGCAGGGAACCTTCCAGAATTTTCCCGTTCTGAATGACAATCATCGGCTTATCATCGAGTAATACGCGGAGTTTAATGGATTTGAATGATAAAAAGTTAGCAAGAATGGTTAATACCGCCCACAAAACCATTCCATATAAACCGTTCAAAAATGGCGTTTCTGACTCTCCCGCCAAATTGGCCGCAATCGAACCGATTGTTATACCTGTCACATAATGAAAGAAAGTCAATTGTGACACTTGTTTTTTCCCCATAAAACGCGCCAAAATCAACAGCACAACAAATGACATCACCGTTCGCAAAGTCATTTCCCAAAAGGATAATTGCCAAAACTCATCTATGTTCACCGCATACACCTCCAGTAGTCGGAGTATGTGCAAACTATAGAAGTTTATACACTCATTCTTTTAATTCCAGTTATATGGAGTTTTCTGGTAGACATAGTAATTGAGCCAATTGGAGAATAATAAATGCGTGTGGGAACGCCAAGTATTTATAGGTTCTTTGGATGGGTCATCGTTCGGATAATAATTTACAGGAATATCAATGTCCACACCTTTTTCTAAATCGCGGGCATATTCATCTCCTAATGTGTGTGCATCATACTCTAAATGTCCAGTTACCATAATATGTTTTGCATCATTTGAGATCACAATAAATGCACCAGCCTCTTCAGAAGCTGAAAGTAGAGTCAAATCGGGATGATTCTTTATCTCTTCTAATGAAACTCCGGTATGGCGTGAGTGTGGCGCTACATATACATCATTGAATCCACGTGCCAAGTTTACTGTCGGATCGCTAATATCATGTGAGAATACTCCAAAACATTTCTTTGGCAACTCGAACTTTTCAATTCCGTAGTGATGATAAAGAGCCGCTTGGGCACCCCAGCAAATATGGAGGACAGATGTAACATTCGTTTTTGTCCATTCCATGATTTCTTCCAACTCCCTCCAATAGACTACATCTTCAAATTGTAGAAGTTCGATTGGAGCACCCGTGATAATCATGCCATCAAAACGGCGATTTTTCACATGTTCAAAAGTGGTATAGAACGTTTCTAAATGATTCTGACTGACGTTTTTCGAAACATAGCTAGCTGTATTAAGAAATGTGACATTCACTTGTAAAGGTGTATTACCAAGTAATCGGAGCAATTGTAACTCCGTCTTCTCTTTTTCAGGCATCAAGTTCAAAATTAAAATATTGATTGGGCGGATATCCTGTGTTGTCGCACGTTCTTCATCCATAATAAAGATTTTTTCTTCTTTCAATAATTCTACTGCAGGCAAATGTTTTGGTATATTAATCGGCATTCTATTTCCCCCTTGACTTTCATTTATTACAATTTCTATACAAAAAAGCCCTCATTTCTCTTAGATAAGAAAAGGAGGGTTGACCGTTCACCGTTCTTATCTCTCAAGACAACAATCTTGTTGGAGGTAGCACCTTCCTGTATGCACAGAGGTTGCTGAAGCTTCATCAGGCCAAATCCCTCAGCTTCTCTTGATAAGAAATATTTAATTACTGACTATTATAGCATTAATAATTTAATTGTATAGCAGAATTATCAAATTGTTCTGCGCATTTAAGTTTTGTAAATTGTAGATGATATGTTTTGGTGTATAATAGAAATTACCCACTACTTTTCTTCGAGGAGGAGCTTATGAAGTCTTTAGGTATTGTTCGTAAAGTCGATCATCTCGGTAGAATTGTTATTCCAAAAGAACTTCGAAATTCTTTGTCGATCGATAAGGGCGACCCGATTGAAATTTTCGTAGAAGACGATAGAATCATTTTGAGAAAATATCAGATCAACAGAGCGTGTTTTATCACGGGTGATGTGATGGATGAAAACAAACTATTGTCAAACGGAATATATATCAGCCCACAAGGCGCTAAAATCCTTATGGAACAATTAAAAGATTTCACGTAATACACGACATAAAAGCTTCTTGTAGCTAATTTTCTTATATAAAAAGGACTGAAAACAACTTCTGCAGTTGTCTTCAGTCCTTTTGTTTAATTGCCACATATCTTCCCGCTGGCAACCATTTCATTACGTTAAGCTATTAATAAACTCTTCGATCTCTTCCTTAGTTTTACGATTCTTACTGACAAAACGACCTGTCTCCGTTCCTTCGCTGAATGCTACGAAGCTAGGAATACCGAATATATCCAACTGACTGCATAAATCTATAAATTCATCACGATCAATTGTAACAAATTCATACTCTGCAAATTCTGTTTCCAATGTCGGCAAGAATGGTTCAATTACTCTGCAATCTGCACACCAATCTGCAGTGAATAAGAAAATCACCTTTTCCTCTTGTTTAAGTTGCTCAAATTGCTCAAGAGATTCTAACTTTTTCAATTTCCAACACTCCTCTAAATGAATAGTATACGCACACTATAACACTTATACCTGCATTTCTTCCTTTCAGACGACTTATGCTATTTCCTTTCACTTGGTTGAATTCAAGATGTTTTTTTATAATTAACTCCCAAAACACGAACGTTCACAAATAATTCAATAATACCGTTCGCGTTTAATGGTTTTTCGTTTTTTCGGGAAAAGCAATTGACAATAGTTTTTGACATGTTATGATTAATTCTAAATTAATAGTTGCTAAACAATTTTGACGAAGACATACCTTCCTGAAAAGAATTTTCCAGAGAGCTGACACAGTGGTGAAAGTTAGCAAATTCCGAGGTTGGGGGCACTTCCGAATTGATTCGCTGAACATTTTAGTAGGCTGATCCGTCACATGCACGTTACGCATGCTGAATGAAGGCTGCAATTGCAGCAAAACAAGGGTGGTACCGCGTTAGTTTATTGAGCTTTTCGCCCCTTACTTATATGTAAGGGATGAAAGGCTTTTTTATTTTACCTATAAGGGGGGTAGCGCGCAACTTACATAGACGATCAATTGTACTTAGCTTTTCCAACAAAAAATCCACTACAAACAATTGAAGGAGAGAATGAATATCATGGCTTTTAAAATACTTATTAGTGATCCACTTAGCGAAGACGGAATTTTCCCATTACGACAGGCAGAAGGTTTTGAAATAGTAATGGAGACGGACCTGACACCAGATCAGCTGAAAGAACGTATTAAAGATTTCGATGCATTACTAGTACGCAGTCAGACAACAGTTACAAAAGAATTGTTGGAAGCAGCTGATCAATTAAAGATCATTGGTCGTGCAGGTGTAGGGGTCGATAATATCGATTTGGACGCAGCTACCGAAAAAGGAATTATCGTTGTGAATGCGCCGGATGGCAATACAAACTCTGCAGCCGAGCACACAGTTGCAATGATGATGTCCATGGCACGCAAAATCCCTCAAGCTTTCAACTCGTTGAAAAACAATAAATGGGATAGAAAATCATTCCTTGGCGTGGAATTGAAAGACAAAACTTTGGGGATTATTGGACTTGGCCGCATCGGGGCTGAAGTTGCAAGACGTGCAAGAGGACAACGTATGAATGTAGTGGCGTATGATCCCTACTTAACGGAAGATATCGCGAAAAAATTGGGCATAGAAATTGGAACTGTAGATGAAGTTCTTGAAGTAGCTGATTTCATTACAGTTCATACGCCTTTACTTAAAGAAACACGTAGAATGATCAACAAAGAAGCATTCGAGAAGATGAAAGACGGCGTACAAATTATCAACTGTGCACGCGGCGGAATCATTGATGAAGATGCTTTATACGATGCAATTGTTGCTGGTAAAGTGGCGGGCGCGGCACTAGATGTGTTCGAAAAAGAACCATTCCTTGACCACAAATTATTGACATTACCTGAAGTAATAGCAACTCCACACTTGGGTGCAAGTACATTCGAAGCACAAGAATCGGTTGCAGTTGACGTAAGCCGTGACGTAGTAAACTTCTTGACAATTGGTTCGGTTCGTAACCCAGTAAACTTGCCATCTGTTTCCCGTGATGTATTGGCAAAAATCGAACCATTCTTCGATCTTACAGAGAAGTTGGGTATGTTCTTATCCCAAATTCAGAACTCGGTTATCCATGAAATCAATATTCAATATGCTGGTGAATTGGCAAACTACGATGTGCGCGCGTTAACGCGTAACACAGTCAAAGGTATTTTGAAGCGTAATCTTGGAGAAACAGTTAATGATGTAAACGCGAAGTTATTGGCTGATCGTTATGGCATCAAAGTGAATGAGCAAAAAACAACTACTGGTAAAGGCTTCTTGAACTTAATCTCAGTAGAAATCGTTACTGAAAAAGGTATTCGCAAAGTAGCAGGTACACTTCTAAACGGCCTTGGAGCACGCATTGTAAAAGTGGACGATTATGTAGTAGATGTGATTCCAAGCGGTCACTTACTATTTATCCGACACATGGACCAGCCTGGTGCAATCGGTCGCGTAGGTACACTTCTAGCAGAAGAGAATATCAATATTGCAGCGATGCAAGTCGGACGTTCCACTGAAGGCGGATATGCTATTATGATGTTAGCTGTTGACAACCATGTCGAGTCAGCTTCTATCAAACGTATCAAAGAAGTTCAAAATATAAACGATGCAAAAGCAATCGATTTATAAAAATATGAAAATCCAGTTGAGAAGTAAATCTCAGCTGGATTTTTCATGTACGATCGACAAAGAAATCAAATCCCATAACCGTTAGCATTCCGAACACTACACACCATAGCGCAATACTGACCGCCGACCAAATTGCCGTATTCACTTTCTTGGCGCCTAATACGAGGCCAATAAAGGCCGCGATATGGGTTCCAATCAATATTGGACCAGCAAGTGCTAAAAACGGCAAACCGTATGTATTCATAATTTTTTCTGCACGTCGTTGGCGTTTCGACCCGCTATTCCCCTTCTTTCGCTTTCTACGTGCTATCCATTCTTTAATATTTTGGAAACCAACAATCAATAGAAGAACTGTTGCCATATTGCCAGCAAATGAAAGAACTATCACCCATATAGGCGATAGACCCCGAATAATACCTAACGGAACGACAATCATAATTTCGATCCATGGAATGGCCGCTCCCAAAAACACCATGATATATTCCAGCATGATATACCTCCTTGCTGTACAAACAGTGAAACATGAGTGGACAAGGATCAAAACCGATGAGATCAACTCATCGGTTTTCTAATGTGGCCAGTATAGGAAAAAGACCATGTAAATTATCGATTTCATACGTAGGTTTCACTTCTTCATTCTGTAACTTATTTTCACGATTAATCCATACATTACGCATACCGACACGACTTGAACCCAAAATGTCCGTCATCAAGTTATCACCAATCATCAACGCTTCATCTGCTTGAACCCCACTCAACTCAAGAACATGCTTGAATATAGAAGCATCAGGCTTTCCTTTACCAAATGCACCAGAAACGATAATATGATCAAAGTAACCAGGTATCTCGGGTGAGATCGTCAGTTTAATCTGTTGTAAACTTGGTGAACCGTTTGTCAAAAGGATTAACTGATAGTTGTCCTTCAATTTATCTAACACTTCAAACGTCTCTTCATATATATATGGATGATTCTTACGCTCTCTTGGAAATACATCAGCTAATTCCCTACCAAATGCTTCATCATCAATCCCTAGTTTCTTCAACCCTTTAACCCATGCTTCCTTTTGGTAACCTGGAATAACCTCTTTCATTTTCTGAAACTCTTCCCCTTCGTCGTCAAAGACACCCCATAATCCTTCAAAAGGATTAATTCCGATATTTTGAGTATGTGGAAATGTTTCATATGTAGCATACAAATCTCTTGCTTCCTGGCGCACTGCATGCTCAAGTTCTACTGGATTGACCCCTGTTTTCTTTGTTGCATACTCACAAGTTTTTTGAAAAGCCATGGAAATACTCTTGGCATCCCATATCAATGTATCATCCAGATCAAAAATCAACGTTTTAATCATCGTGACATCCCCTTTGCAATTGTAATAATTCAGTTATATCTCCCTCTTATTATACACATTACTTATGTGTTTTGTTAGTGGGTTCCCTAAACTGCAAGCCAGACGCAGATTTTTTATGCTAGTATGCATATATTTCAGGGAGTGAGGGAACCTATTGAATAGGAGGTGAGCTGGAATTGGTACAACATTATTTTATCGGCATCTCTATTGCTCATCCTGTCGATGATATAGCACAACAATTTCGCACAGAATATCAATTGAACGAGAAGTACAAAGTAATTCCACATGATAAGGATTTGCATTTGACCCTTCGCTATATTGGAGAGCTTGATGACACCAAACTCCCCTGGCTGAAATCCTGTCTACAAAAAATCGCCAAATCGCATACAGAATTCACGGTGTACGTAAAAGGTCTATCTTTTTTCGGATCTGCAAGTGGACCACGTGTAGTTTTTCTAGCAGTTCAGGATTCCGAGTCTTTACGCGAACTACAAAAGCAAATCACTAGACGTACAGAGGAGATCCTTGACTTGGAAAGAGATACTCGCTTCGTTCCACACATCACGATAGCTAAAAAACGCAAGACTACAGATAAAATGCAATTAGAAAAAAAGTCTATGGAACCTGTTCCCATCATAATAGAAGGTTTTACCCTTTTTAAGATTCATCCTAAAGCAACTCCCTCCTATGAGGCCATCGCGCATTTTCCATTAAAAAAGAGTTGATTGCCAACTGCGCAATCAACTCTTTTTGGATTTTCTACACTTTAAATCGTGACATATCATTTTGAAGTTGTTCTGCAAGTTCGGCCAATGTTTGTGAACAAGATGTGATTTCCTCATTGGCCGCTAACTGTTCTTCTGTTGCAGCACTAGTGGATTGGGCTTCTGCTGCTGCTTGAACCGCCAATTCTTCTACTCGTTTAGCTCCTTCTGTTACTTCATCTGTCATCGCACGAATTTCTTCGATTGCTGATGATACTGTAGAAACTTTTTCACTAACGTCTGATGTTGCATGCTCGATGTCCAAGAAGACGGCATTTGTTTTCTCTGTTGACAATAATCCTTCAGCCACACGTTTTCTACCTTCATTCGTGCTCGTCACCACTGTTTCTACATCATGAATGATCGTATCTATCATTCGACCAATTTCTTGCGTAGATTGCTTGGATTGTTCCGCCAAATTTCGCACTTCTTCCGCTACGACAGCAAAGCCTTTACCGTGTTCTCCTGCACGCGCCGCTTCAATAGCCGCATTAAGTGCGAGTAAATTAGTTTGTTCGGCAATTGCCGCTATCATCGATGTGACGCCACGAATGCTTTCAGTGTGTTCGGACATTTTATTAATCGTTTCCATGGAATCGCCAATGGTCTTACTAATGTTCGTCATCTGATCGGTCGTTTCTCCCATTAAAGCAGAGCCTTGCTTTACCAATTGCGCTACATCATCTGATGAATTCAACATGTCCTCATTATCTTGTGTAATGACATCAATGGCGGTTAACATTTCCTCCATTGAGATAGTAGATTGATTGACAATAGTCGTTTGCATCTCACTCGTCTGTAAGTTCTTTTCCGAAATTTCTGCTACCATTTCAGAAGCGGCCAAACTCTCTTCTGCACTTGCAGACAATTCTTCTGATTGTGCTGCTAAATGCAAAGCGGAATTTTTCGCTCGATCAATAATACCACGTAAATCAGCAACCATTTCATTTAGCGTAATAGCCATATCGCCAATTTCGTCATTATTTTTTATCTTCACTTCTTCTATGGCAAAGTTCCCTGCCGACACTTCAGCTAATGCAGTTGTCATTGTGCCAACCGGGCGGCTTATCAAACGAGTGATAATCATTGTGACCACTACACTGCCTATGATCCCTAGTGCAATTAAGATTGTCATCAATGAAATAGCGCTATTTGTATAGCTCGCCACTTCCTTTTCCAACTGTTCTTGTTGTTGTCTTTGGTAATCAATCATTTGATTGATAGTATCGGAAATCGTTATTTGAAAACCTACTCCATTCGTTCCAATAACAAGCGCTTGATCATCATTCCCTGCACGTTTCTCTTCTATAATAGATAGTAGTACCTTATCGTATTCTTCACTTGCTTCCCGAATAGATACCAATGCAGTTTGCATAGTGTTACTTTTTAGGATTTTCTCCAATTCAGTTAAGCGGTCTTCTATAAGCGATTGGGTCTCCTCTAATTCTTTTATGTAAGTTTCCGAGCCATATAACATATATCCCCTAATATTTTTAGTTAAGTTATTTTGATCGTTTTGCTGTCGCTCTAACAAAATGACCTTATGCATCCGATCGTTAATTAAAAATGAATACTTTTCGTTAATATTCTTCAGTGCTAAGAACCCTATTAATCCAATAATAATGATAATGATGACTAGACTCATAAATCCAATCCATAACTTTTTTCCAACTGTGAATTTCATCTTCAACATTCTCCCCTATTCAATTTTCAACCTTCGAATACATTTGGTATGCAATGCTAATTATACCCTACAATATTCATATTCGCATAGAGTAATTTAAATTTTCCGCCAAATTAAAAAATATAGCATGTAGTATCGTTTGTTTTCATCCATTTTATATTTTCTAGTTATTTATATACATTTTACTACCATAAAAACAATTATCAATGTGTCTTTATACTTCCATAATCGGACAACAATTGATTCCAAGGTCCTTAAATTATAAAGTGGATTTTTTTACGAAAAAATCACACATAGGAGTTTCAACTAAACTTGAAATTCCTATTGTGAGTGCGAATAGTTAAACTATTCTCTTAGTTATATTGTGAAATCTTACAGAGTTTGACATGTATTTTTTTCTTTCGTCAGAATGGTATTTATTTCGTTTTTCTAGTATACTAGAATTTCATGACCCTTGAGAGAAGTACTCAAGGCAATTTTGCGTTTGTATATAAATTTGACATTAAGCCAGCAGTGAAAAGCAGTACAAGAATGAAGTGGTTAGGATGTGTTACTCGTGTCAACAGAACTTTTTATCACAACGGACTTTCAACGCCGATGGGTCAATCAATTGACTGAGGCAGGTCCGTTTTTCAGCAGCTTTTCAGAACAATCTGATGAGCTCTCAAAGTTTCCAAAAGAGAATATAGAAAAACTCGTGAAAATGGGCTATACGACGCTGACCTTACCTAAAGAATTAGGAGGCGCGGGTATCACAGTGACTGACATGGTGCTCTTTCAGGAGACCATCGCTCGTTTTGATAGCGCTACCGCTCTTGCTATTGGCTGGCATCAAGGAGTCGTTGGTGAACTGTATGAGAGCCGGAAATGGACGGAAGAACAGTTAGCCCAGTTTAGTGAAGCGATCCAACAAGGTGCCCTTGTGAATCGTTCCGTTACCGAAGCACAGACCGGTAGCCCTACACGTGGCGGCCGACCACAAACAACTGCTGTCCGCACAGAGAATGGTTGGGTGATTTCAGGTGAAAAGACATTTACGACTATGGCGCCTGCCCTTACCCATATTCTCGTATCTGTTTGGATTGAAGAAAAACAAAAAACAGGTTTTTTCTTGTTGCCAAGTGACACGGCCGGCCTTTCCATCAGAGATACTTGGCATATGATTTCCATGCGCGGTACGGAAAGCCAGACACTTGTGCTAAATCAAGTGGAAGCAACGGATGATCAGTTGGTAGAAGTGAATGAGGCACCACGTGGCAACAACCAAAACGGCTGGCTTCTTCATATTCCCGCTTGTTACATGGGAATTGCCCAAGCGGCACGTGATTACGCGGTGCACTTTGCAGCCACTTATCAGCCGAATAGTCTTAATGAACCCATTGCTTCCCTTTTCAGTATCCAAACACAAATCGGGAAGATGGATTTAGAGCTGATTAAAGCACGTCACTTACTTTACGATATCGCGAGAATTTACGATGACCGTGCTCGTCGAGTTCATTTACAAAACGAACTCGGGGTAGCGAAATCGATTGTAACGAATAGTGCGATAGAAATTGTTAACTTAGCGATGCGCATTGTAGGCGCTAAAAGTTTGGAATTGTCGAATCCCCTCCAGCGATATTATCGCGATGTGCGGGCCGGACTTCACAATCCACCGATGGATGATATGACGATTACAAAGCTTGCACAAGCCGCAATTAGTGAACAACAATGATTAAACGCTTACTCGTGAGCGGGTATAAAGCCCATGAATTGGGAATCTTTAATGAAGACCATAAAGGCATACCTATCATCAAGAAGGCATTGACAGATCAATTGCTAGTTCTCCTAGATCAAGGACTCGAATGGGTTATAGTCAGTGGACAGCTTGGAGTTGAAACGTGGGTTATTGAATGCGTGTGGGACTTGCAAGAAGATTATCCAAACTTACAATACGCGGTCATTACACCATTTCTCGATCAACAATCGAACTGGAATGAAATAAAACAAGAGACATATCAACAAATCATATCACTTGCGGATTACACAGTGAGTTTGACAAACAAACCTTATGAAGCACCTTGGCAATTTGTAGAGAAGAATAAGTTTCTACTTCGAAATTCGGATGCTTTGTTACTTCTATATGATGAAGAAAATGAAGGGTCACCGAAGTTTCTTAAAAAAATGGCAATGCAACTAGCTGAAAATACCGCCTATGAATTTTTATCGATTACCGCGGATGATCTACAACTCATTGCGGAAGATTTACAGCGAGAACAATGGGAGTAAGAAAAAGCGAAATGCCAAATATCAGGCATTTCGCTTTTTCTATTTGATGAATGATCTACTTAATTACTTTTAAAACCTGCTTAAATTTATCTGTCCCTGCCTCACCTAACAACTCATATAACGCTGTTTCTACACAAGTACCTGAGACTCCAAGATGTTTCATCTTTTGTAAGCCGATCATTTTATTAGCTTCTGTTCTGGAAGTAACTGCATCCACTACCACTTCTACTTCGTAACCTTGCTTCACAAGATCAGCCGCTGTCATGTAGACGCAAATATGCGTTTCAATTCCTGCAATCAATACTTGCTTCCTACCCAACTCATTGAGTTGTTTAACAAATTCTTCGTTGCCCATTGCACTGAATGTCATTTTTGAAATGGGGTGTTGTCCTTCAAGCAAGTTCGATAACGATTCAGTAGTCGACCCTAGACCATCTGGGTATTGTTCGAGCCATAGAATAGGAATATCCAATACTTGTAGTCCTTTAATCAGCTTCTCCAAGTTATCATGTAGTTCCTGGCTTTCATTGACGATTTGTGCGAGTTTTCCTTGTACATCTACTAAAACAAAAACTGTTTGATCGGTTTGCAACATAATGTAGTCATCCCCTTTCCAACATTCCTGTAAGTATAGCATATTAACAGATTTATTAGAAAAATATCTATTTCTAATTATCAAGTAAAAAACCGTCTCCCTTTCATCAATGAAAGGGAGACGGTTTGGAATGGTTATTAGTTTTGAACTGCTGCTTTTTGTTTTGCTTTCGCTTTTGCTTCAATACGACGAGCATGCAAGATTGGCTCTGTATATCCGCTTGGCTGTTCTGCCCCTTTAAAGATTAGGTCAGAAGCTGCTTGGAATGCGATGGAATCATCATAGTTCGGTGCCATCGGCTGATATAACTCGTCATCAGCGTTCTGCTGATCCACTACTATTGCCATACGCTCCAAAGTTTCTTGTACTTGCTCTTTCGTACAAACACCGTGACGTAACCAGTTGGCAATGTGCTGGCTGGAAATACGCAATGTTGCACGATCTTCCATTAATCCGACATCATTAATATCGGGAACCGTTGAACATCCTACACCTTGATCAATCCAGCGAACAACATAGCCCAGGATCCCCTGTGCATTGTTATCCAGCTCCGATTGTACTTCTTCAGCAGACCAATCCGTATTAGGTGCCAATGGAACAGTAAGGATACCATCACGATAATCGATCGAACTGTCAATTCCAGCCTGTACTTCTTTAACATTTACTTTATGGTAGTGCAATGCATGTAAAATTGCAGCTGTTGGAGATGGAACCCACGCAGTGCTCGCTCCTGCTTTTGGATGTGCAATTTTCTGTTCAAGCATTGCAGCCATTAAGTCAGGCATAGCCCACATTCCTTTACCAATTTGCGCATGTCCAGGTAGACCCGCCCGGATTCCCACTGCAACGTTTGCTGCTTCATAAGAAGATAGCCATTCGGATGCCTTCATATCAGCTTTTCTAATGACTGGACCAGCTTCCATAGACGTATGGATTTCGTCACCTGTACGGTCAAGGAATCCTGTATTGATGAATGCAATACGTTCTTTCACTTCATTGATTGCGGATTTCAGATTCAGTGACATTCTACGCTCTTCGTCCATTACACCGATTTTAATTGTATGGCGCTCAACACCTAGCAGGTCTTCAATACGATTAAATAATTTGTTCGCAAATGCCGCCTCTTCTGAACTATGCATTTTCGGCTTTACGATATAAATAGAATTATGAAGCGAGTTTTTAAACGCTACATTTTCTTTAAAGTTATGCGTAGCAATTAAAGATGTAAGAACACCGTCCAAGATTCCTTCAGGTACTTCATTGCCATTTTTATCGAGAATTGCATTATTCGTCATTAAATGACCTACGTTACGTACGAACATTAATGAACGACCACGCAGTGTCAACTCTTTGCCGTCTACACCTATATACGTACGGTCAGCATTCAATTTTCTAGTAACTGTTTTACTACCTCGTTTGAATGTAGATTCCAAGTCACCCTTCATTAAACCAAGCCAGTTACGGTATACGCCCACTTTATCTTCAGCATCAACTGCGGCAATAGAGTCTTCACAGTCCATTAACGTAGAGAGTGCTGCTTCAATTACAAGATCTTTCACCCCCGCCTTATCGCTTTTACCAATAGGGTTATTCTTGTCAATAGCGATTTCGATATGCAATCCATTATTCACCAACAATACTGCAGTCGGTGCATCTTTGGATCCATTATATCCAACAAACTTGGACTCATCTGCCAATTGAGACATGTTACCGCTCTCAAGCATTACTTCAAGTTTACCTTCAATAATTTTATAAGCTGTTACATCTGCATGTGAACCTTCAGCCAAAGGCGCCGCTTGATCTAGCAAGTTTTTCGCGAAATCAATTACTTTCTGTCCACGAATCGGATTGTATTCAACACCCGCTTCAGCACCCGCTTCATTACTGATTACATCAGATCCGTATAGTGCATCGTATAAACTTCCCCATCGTGCATTGGCTGCATTTAATGCATAACGAGCATTATCGATCGGCACTACCAATTGTGAGCCGGCTTGGTTTGCGATTTCATGATCAACATTAGCTGTTGTCACTTTAAAATCTTCGGGAACTGGCTCTAAATAGCCAATTTCTTGTAAAAACTCTTTATATTTAACGAAATCAATTTCGCCATTATTATTTTGATGCCATTCATTAATGGTCTTTTGTAATTCATCACGTTTTTCTAATAGTGCTTTGTTTTCAGGAGCAAGTTCATGAATGAGCGAATCAAAGTTTGTCCAAAATTGATCATTTTGAATTTCTAAGCCCGGAAGAACTTCTTCTTTTACGAAGTTATATAGTTCTGTTGCGACTTGCAATTTACCTACTTGTTCATAGTTTGTCATGGATAAAAGCCACCCCTTAATATTTTTCCGCTACTCTGTTGTATAACATATAGCGTCGAACACCTATCATCGTCCATTATTCGGCAACACCCCATAGCCGGTCGATCAAAAACCGACACATAAAAGACGTATGACCTCCTCGCTTGAAGACGTGTTAGTACATATCATACCTAAAGTCTAGTTTACTTTCAACTGAATTGTGAAAATTTTCACATCATAGTTATTCGTCTTCGAGACAACCTATTCGCAACAGTTATATAACAGCCGGTGTAATATGTTGTTTTATCTTTTCGTATTATACTTCCATATCGTTAGTTGTTCTTTAGCACTCATCATTAAATTCTAATAGCTAGTTGACACACTATTTTGCATGTGATAGCTTTAGAGACAATCATCTGAATTGAATAGTTTGAAAAGTAGGTGGAATGAAAATACTTTCATTTCTTAAAAGGGAATCCTTTTCTTGGAGCGGTCCCGCCACTGTGAAGACGCTAATGCGTCCAGCCAGACACCTGCCTATTTTTCATGACGCTAATCCTACGGTGAATAGGGAAGTGTTAGACAGACGCAGTGTATAACCGCATGCTTATAAGTAGCATGTTATTTTATACGTACTCGCATTTCTAACATTTCCCCTAGAGATGTTTTTTTATTGAAAAAAATCAAGGGGGAAATTATCTATGGTAAAAAGCAGTATAACAGGCTATCCCGTAATAGGTGAAAATCGTGAGTGGAAACGTGTACTTGAAGCATTTTGGTCAAAGAAGATCTCGGAAGATGAGCTTCTTCAAACAACGAAAGAGATTCGCTTGGCAAACTTGAAGAAACAGCAAGATGCCGGGGTTGATTGGATTGCTGTGGGCGACTTCACATTGTATGATCGCGTACTGGATACGTCAGCCATGTTCGGAATCATTCCTTCACGCTATAACTGGAAAGGTGGACAAGTATCCACTTCCACATACTTTTCGATGGCCCGCGGTAATGATGAGGCGGTTGCCTCCGAAATGACAAAATGGTTCAATACAAACTATCACTATATCGTGCCTGAATACGAAGGCCAGCGTTTTGAACTAACGGAAAACAAGCCTCTAGCTGCTTATCGCGAAGCCAAGAGCGAACTGGGTATTGAAGGTAAACCTGTTCTACTAGGCCCCTATACATTACTAAAATTATCTAAAGGGTATGAAGATAAAGATGTACCATCCATTATCCTGCAACTGATACCCCTCTATCAAAAAGTAATACAAGAATTACAGGATGAAGGTGTACAATGGATCCAAATCGACGAGCCGATTCTATGTACATCAATAAATTCAGATGAAATGAAGACTGTTACAGAAATTTATTCACAACTAACGAAAAATCTGAGCGGGCCGAATGTTCTTCTACAGACATACTTCGATTCAGTTGAACATTATAGAGAAACGATCGCGTTACCTGTTGCGGCTATCGGACTAGATTTCGTCCACGGACGCGAAAGAAATCTAGAGAACTTGAAGCAATATGGTTTTCCAGAAGATAAAATACTTGCGGCAGGAATTGTAGACGGTCGCAACGTATGGCGTTCCAATTTACGTGAAAAACTTACATTGACTGAAAAAATTCAACAGCATGTTTCAGCTGATAATTTATGGATTCAACCTTCATGTAGCCTGCTCCACTCACCTGTCACGACTCGCTCGGAACAGAAACTAGATAAAACCATTTTGAACGCGTTAGCATTTGCTGACGAGAAGATTGAAGAAATTAAAGCTATTCAACTAGCAGTACAACATGGATATGAACAAGTTTCTAAGGCATTGGATGACAGTGAAGCAGCATTGACTGCATTTAATTCACTTCCTGCTCGCAATAATAAAGAAGTACGTGAAGCGACTTCGGGAAGTCTACTATCAGACAGTAAGCGGAATCTTCCATTTGCAAAACGCAAAGTGAAACAACAGGAAAAATTCCAATTACCACTACTTCCGACTACCACCATCGGTAGCTTCCCACAAACACCGGAAGTACGGGCTACACGCAATAAATGGAGAAAAGGCGAAATTACAAATCAACAATATAAAGATTTCGTTCAAGCTGAAATTAAAGAATGGATTGATATTCAAGAAGACTTAGGACTTGATGTATTGGTACACGGCGAATTCGAACGTACAGACATGGTGGAGTATTTCGGGGAAAAGCTTGACGGATTTGTCTTTACTGAAAAAGCATGGGTACAATCCTACGGCTCACGTTGTGTTAAGCCGCCAATTATCTTTGGAGACGTTGCGTTTATTAAACCAATGACTGTAGAAGAATCCGTTTATGCAAAATCTCTTACAGATCATGAAGTAAAAGGAATGCTCACGGGCCCTGTAACCATTTTAAACTGGTCATTCGTTCGTGATGACTTGTCTAGAGAAGAAGTGACAAACCAAATTGCATTGGCTTTGCGTAAGGAGATCGAAGCGCTTGAAGCAGCCGGTATTCATATGATCCAAGTGGACGAGCCAGCACTTCGTGAAGGTCTTCCATTGAAAAGAACTGAATGGAAACACTATCTGGACTGGGCCGTTAATGCATTCCGCGTATCTACTGCATCAGTCGAAGATACAACGCAAATTCATACGCATATGTGCTATTGTGATTTCAATGACTTTATTGATGCGATTAGCGCGCTGGATGCAGACGTAATCTCCATTGAAACGTCACGTAGTCACGGCGACTTAGTCGAGGCTTTCAATGAATATCATTATGACAAAGGAATCGGTCTAGGTGTCTATGACATTCATAGCCCACGCGTTCCTGCAGTAGAAGAGATGACAGAGATTATTAACAAAGGTCTTGAAGTGCTCGAGCCTTCTCAATTCTGGATCAATCCTGATTGTGGTTTGAAGACGAGAAAGCGTGAAGAAACAGTTGCAGCATTGAAAAATATGGTGATTGCAACTGTACAGGCACGCGAAAAGTTAGGCATAGTAGCGGTAAAATAATGAATGTAGGACTGTCTTTGAAATCAATTCGGTTTCTAAGACAGTTTTTTATTCATAGAGTGTAGAATTGAGTAGTTTGCATGGTGGTAGAAGGAGGATTTACATTTCAGAGGGAACATAGCCACACGAAGTCTCCCCTTTTATGCATCCTTTGCAAGAACAAACGAAGTGTTACGAGCATGCACTTTCATTGCACCTGAATTTGAATTACACATTACAAAAGAGGACGTCCCATGAAGTAAAGTAACTTCGGGGACATCCTCTTTTAACTCCATTACTAATTAGTCGAACTGCTTCGTTAGGTTCGCCATCTCAATAGCAGACACTGCTGCGTCCCAGCCTTTGTTCCCTGCTTTAGTCCCTGCACGCTCAATCGATTGCTCAATCGTATCCGTTGTTAGTACACCGAAAATTACCGGAATACCCGATTGCATGCTTGCTTGTGAAACACCTTTTGCCACTTCATTACAAACAAAGTCAAAATGAGGAGTTGCTCCACGGATGACCGTGCCTAATGTAATGACTGCATCATATTTTTTTGAATCTGCCATTTTCTTTGCAATTAACGAAATTTCGAATGCACCTGGCACCCACGCTATATCTACATCGGCTTCATCTACACCGTGACGTTTGAACGCATCTTGTGCACCTGACAGTAACTTCCCTGTGATAAATTCGTTGAATCGTCCAACGACGATACCTACCTTTAACCCCGTGCCTACTAAATGCCCTTCAAATAAATTACCCATGTTTCATCTCTCCTCATAAAGTTAATAAATGTCCAAGTTTTTCTGCCTTTGTGTGTAGGTACTTTTCGTTCGCTTCATTGAATGGTAGCTGAATCGCAACGCGTTCAACCACTTCCAATTCATAGCCCTTTAAGCCAGCAATTTTCTTTGGGTTATTCGTCAGCAAACGCATTTGCGTAATACCAAGATTCCGTAGAATTTGTGCACCGATACCATAATCACGTAAATCAGCTGCAAATCCGAGTTTTTCATTTGCTTCCACCGTATCAAAACCTTGTTCTTGCAGTTCATAAGCTTTCAGTTTATTGATTAGGCCTATTCCCCTGCCCTCTTGACGCATATACAACAATACACCGCGCCCTTCTTCTTCAATTTGAGAGAGAGCAGCTTGCAGTTGCGGACCACAGTCACAACGGCATGATCCAAAGACGTCGCCTGTCAAGCATTCCGAATGAACTCTTACTAAGACCGGCTCTTCGGTTGTAACGTCTCCTTTTACCAGTGCAACATGTTCTTTTCCTGTCATCGTTTCAGTATAGCCAATCATGCGGAACTCGCCATAATCTGTCGGTAGCTTGATCTCTGCTTCACGTATAATTAATTCCTCTCGTTGTAGACGATAATGAATCAGGTCTTGAATGGTGATGAGTTTCAGATCTAGCTCTTCAGCCATCTGACGTAATTCCGGCACACGCGCCATCGTTCCGTCTTCACTCATGATTTCACAAATTACGCCTGCCGAAGCACTGCCTGCCAGTCGCGCTAAATCGACCGCAGCTTCAGTATGTCCCGTACGTTCCAATACACCTCCTGACTTCGCTACAAGTGGAAATATATGTCCAGGACGTTTGAATTCACCCGCAGTAGCACTTGGGTCCATCATTTTAACGATTGTATCAGCACGTTCAAATGCACTGATCCCAGTATGTGTAGAGCGATGATCAACACTAATCGTAAACGCGGTGCCATGTGAATCCGTATTATTATCGGTCATCATCTGTAATCCTAGTTGGGCGGCTTTTTGTTCTGTTATCGGCACACAAATCAAGCCTCGACCTTTCGTTGCCATGAAGTTGATGATTTCAGGCGTAATACTGTCCGCTAGTGCCACGAAATCGCCTTCATTCTCTCGGTCTTCATCATCGACTACGATGACGACTTTACCTTGTTGTAAATCTTCTAATGCTTCTTCGATTGTATGAAACATCTTCATTCACTCCTTCACATAAATCCGTGTTGTTGTAGAAAGTCTTTTGACATCGTTTGACCTGCAACTTGTCTTTTTCGCAACATATTCTCAACATATTTAGCGAGCATATCGCATTCGAAGTTGACTATATCTCCTATTTGCTTTTTTGCGATGACTGTCATTTCTTGTGAATGTGGAATCAACGAAATCGTAATATCCATATCTTTCACTTCAAAGATCGTCAATGAAGTACCATCCAATGCGATAGAGCCTTTATGCAACAGATAGGAGTCATATCCTTGAGGTACTGACAAGCGTATATATAATGCATTATCAACTGTTCGCTTGTCACGAATCGTAGCTATTCCGTCTACGTGCCCTGTGACAAAATGTCCGCCAAACCTACCATTTGCCGCGAGTGCCCGCTCCAAATTCACAAGACTTCCCGTCGCCAATTGTCGCAGAGAAGTAGAGGAAATGGTTTCAGGCATGACGTCCGCAGCAAATTGATCTTTTGTAAAACTCTTTACCGTCAAACAGACACCATTGACTGCGATGCTATCCCCTACTCTCACATCTGTCAAAACAAGGGATGCAGCTATCGTAACCGTCATAGATTGAGCACCTGGTTGTATTTGCTTAACTGAACCAATCTCTTCAATTATTCCTGTAAACATGATTCAATCACCCTCTTTCGGTACTGCTATGATTTTAATGTCTGGACCAATCATCTCTACACTTTCAAAGGTTAAGGGAAACGCTTCATTCATCAATCGGGGATCCAGTCCGCCAATTGGTGTCAAAGATCCAATCCCTCCAAGCAATTTGGGTGCTACATAGCAAATGACTTTCTGCACTGCGCGCGCTTTCACAAATGAAGCATTAATAGCTGCTCCACCTTCAACAAGCAATGTCATAACACCACGTCTTCCTAGTTCTAGTAGAATATCTTCTACAATCAACTGGGCACTTTGCATTCGGATGATCTGGACATGCGGTTTCCTAAGTAACTTTTCACGTGTTAACTCCGCGTATTGTCCACAAAAAATCCACGTCGGTGCTTCTGCATTTTGAATAACTTGACTAGATTCCGGTGTTCGTAATGATGTATCTAAAATAACTCGAATAGGATGTCGTCCACCTAGGGGCAGTCTGGTGGTGAGAAGAGGATTATCGTGAAGAAGTGTTTGTACACCTACTAAAATTGCATCCTGTGTATGGCGAAGCTGATGGACATCGAGTCGCGCTTGCTCACTCGTCACCCATTTACTATCTCCTTTTGAAGTCGCAATTTTACCGTCTATCGTCATAGCTGTTTTCATTGTCACATGAGGTGTTTTGGTTCTAATAAAATGAAAAAATGGTTGATAAAGTTTTTTAGCGCGTTCAACTGAAACAGATTCGGTTACTTTCACTCCTGCTCCACGAAGTTTCGCAATACCTTTACCCGCTACAAGTGGATTGGGATCCGTTGTCGCAACATAGACATGCTTGATACCCGCTTGAATGATGGCATCAGCACAAGGCGAAGTTTTACCAGTGTGAGAACAAGGTTCAAGCGTTACATACAAATCAGCATCCCTTGCACTCGCTCCCGCCATATCAAGTGCGACTCGTTCCGCATGGCGCTCTCCCGCTTGTAAATGTGCGCCCATTCCAATGATTCGGTTTGCCTTTACTACGACCGCACCTACTGGTGGATTGGGAGAGGTTTGACCTGCCACATTTTCTGCGAGTTGCAAAGCCATTTCCATATAATTCTGATTCATTGAGCAACACTCCAGCTTACGGTATTCCTCTAGTGACATTTCTACATACAAAAAGCCCCGCAAAAGATTATGCGGGGCTTGTAACCATGACTAAATAAACGTTATAAACAGTAATGAAAAAATCATTACATGTAGTATATACGCACTGTTCCTTCTCTCATCCAGACTCTAACTGTCGGCTTTGGAGTTTCACCAAATCCACCTTCCGCTTATTTAAAGCATCCGGGTCACGGGCTAAGAGCTTGCTAGCTCATCACCGTCGGTAGGGAATTACACCCTGCCCCGAAGGAAACATATTCGATTAACTAAAAGTCTAGCACATATGATGACTAAATAACAATAGTTGAATATTTATTCTGACGAAAACACCCATTTGTCCACTGTAAATCGGTCCAATGCTGCCATATCGGGAATGTACCCGATTCCATCTTCTGACGGGACTGTAATATACCCTTCATGCGCCACAACTTCTGGTGTAATGATGTCATGTTCCCAGTAGCGTGAAGATCCAGCTGTATCGCCCGGGAGCGTGAAATTAGGTAAAGTTGTCAACGCTACGTTATGCGCTCGGCCTATACCCGATTCTAGCATGCCGCCACACCATACATCGATGCCTTTTTCTGCACAATAGTCATGAATTTTCTTCGCCTCTGTCAAGCCACCTACTCTACCAATTTTTACGTTAATTATTTTACAACTACCAAGTTCGATAGCTTTACGTGTATCTTCCAACGAATGAATGCTTTCATCAAGACAGATCGGTGTCTGAATGTGTTTTTGCAATTTGGCATGATCGATAATATCATCGGAAGCAAGCGGTTGCTCAATCATCATCAAATTAAACTGGTCTAGTTCTTTCAACAACTCTATATCGTCTAACGTATAAGCTGAGTTAGCATCCGCCATTAAGGGTACATGAGGGTAGGCTTCTCGAATGACGCGAATCACTTCCACGTCATAACCAGGTTTGATTTTCACTTTGATTCGCTTATATCCTTCATCTATAAAACCTTTAATATTCGCCAATAAGTCTTCAATATTTTCTTCGATTCCAATACTGATACCCACTTCAATTCGTCGCCGTTTCCCTCCAAGTGCTTCAGCAAGCGTCATATGGTGATGCTTCGCATATACATCCCATATCGCCCCTTCAAGCGTCGCTTTTGCCATATTATTTTTGCGGATATGTCCAAATAAGTCACTTACCTCATCGGGGTGTGTAATAGATTTGCCAAGTACTGCGGGAATCAGGA
Source organism: Sporosarcina sp. P2 (assembly GCF_002743255.1). Taxonomy (GTDB): domain Bacteria; phylum Bacillota; class Bacilli; order Bacillales_A; family Planococcaceae; genus Sporosarcina. Next base: position 63,043 of record NZ_PDYY01000008.1, on the reverse strand, counting down.
AATCACGAAGCATGTGAATCGTCGTCTCTGTCGTTTCTTCACTATACCAAGGCGCAGTAAAAGCAACAGATTCCCCCCATCCCTCATGACCGTCCTCGTCTGTGACAGTTGCCAAAAGAAAGTCTTTTTGCTGAATCGTACCAAAGCTTGTAGTAAACGGATGTTTCATCGTCATATTCATTCTACGAAGTGTAATTGAGTCGATTTTCATTGAATAAGCTCCTTTAATCTTGCAACGGAATGATAGATCGCTTGCAGAATCGATAGTACTGTACAGACTCTTCTGTTCTGCACACATCGATTAAAGCGAATCCCGCCTCACTCAGTTGCTGAAATATTTTTCTCGTCTTCATTCGCCATTCATAGGCCAATTGCGAGTTGTGTTGCTTGATCAATTGAATATGTTTGGGCACAGGCACTTCTATCGCTTCCGCCTGTATCCATTCATTCGTTTCCGGCAATAGTATAGCTGGGTATAGATCATCACTCAAGCGAATTGTAAAGGGCCGGCTATATAGCAAATTAGGTTGCCATTTCTCCATTACACGCGTACTATCAATCCACCATGCGACTTGAAAACGATCAGTCGGTAACCCTTTGTTTAACCCATCGTCCATCTTTCCATAGCAATCCACTATATAGTCGTAACAGACACCGTATAACTTTGAAGTATTTAAATAGGCGTTGCGACTTTCAAGAGGATCGAATGTCCAAACGATTAATCGATAGCCCATTTCTCGGGCAAGACGTTGTTGTTCTTCTTTTAGCAACATGCCAATGCCTCTCGTTTGGAACTCTTCATCTACCGCAAGCATATGAGAGCATAGGTATATTTGGCCATCTGAATAGCCTGCGAAACTATAGGAATAGCCGACCATACGCTCCTCTAGAAACGCTCCAACAATCAACCCACCATTTTTGACTGCCGTAATGGTCTGATGGACAGGGATTGGTTCCATTCCCCAAATTTGCTTCTCAAGCTTTTGCATGGAATGAATGTCTTCGATAGTCGTCACTTTTCTGACTTCTATATCTTTCCTCATACTGTCACCTTCTATTTTTTAGTTTGGAATGTTAATTCGATAGCAGTAGTTAAAATTTCGACTCCTGTTGCCAACGCGTCTTGATTAAATGTCATTTGTGGATGGTGAAGTCCTGGCGTTAAGCCGCATCCCAATCCCAGCATTGTACTTTTGACAGTTGGTCGTTTTACGGAATAGAAGTGAAAATCCTCCCCACCTGGTGTGACAACAGTACGTGTAGTCTTCTCTTTACCGATCACTTTAGCAATCGCTTGATACATTAGATCTTCTGCTTCAACATTCACTTCCGCCGCGACCATTTCTGCCATAACTTCATAGTTAATTTCTACATCGTATTGTCTTTCTACTGCTTGAATCACACGTTCCACCTGTTCATATAATTCATCCATCACCACATTTTCCTGGGCCCGTAAATCCAAACTGAATTTAGCATTGCCGGGAATGATATTGGCAGATTCTCCTCCCGCTTGGAACATCGTCATCTTCGCTGTATGTGAAACCATTGGATTACAATGAATGGACTGTAAACCTGCTACCAAAGTAGCCCCGACCTCAATGGCATTCTTTCCTTGATGCGGTCTTGCACCATGTGCTTCTGTTCCCTTTATCGTTCCACTAATCATTTTCGCTGCACCGTGACGTAATGAGGCCGAGGAGTAACCGTCAGCCATTTCATCCGCTGCTCTTACATGAACGCCGAATAAGTAGTCGATATCATCGATCAATCCCTGCTCCAGAACAGCTAGCGCACCTTTCCCCTTCTCTTCCGCAGGCTGGAAGAATACTTTTAATGTGCCCTTCTCGGGAATTCCGCGTTCTTTCGCCATAAGCAATGCGCCAATTCCCATTGTCATATGCCCATCATGTCCGCATGAATGATTCGCTTGGTACACACCATCCACTTCTTGCCACAATGCATCTATATCTACACGTAACCCGACTACCGGCTTACCTTCACCGATCGTAACGGATAAACCTGTTATACCGTCGAATAACTTTACATTAAATCCTTCACGCTGAAGAAACTCTTTTAAGTAAGTTGTGGTTTTTGTTTCCTTCCAACTGACTTCCGGATGACTGTGCAAATGCGCAAACACTTCATCTAGTTTCGGCTTCAATAATTGTACTTGCTCCTTCATTCATACGCCTCCTAAAATCCATCTTTCACTGTATATTACGAACTGTTTATTCCTAAATTGTCAAACTCCTCAATAATTCTAGCACAAAAAAGACTTCTCTATCACATCGCGTGAAGGGAAGTCTTTTTCGTATTGATTAAAAAGTCCAAAGAATCATCATGCCGAATAATAGCGTCATGTAATTGACTGAGTACAAGAACATCAAGTTAGCCCATTTATAATCATCTTTTGCATAGAATCCGTATATACTAGCCGCAATATATCCAAGGTTCATCAATGTCGCGATTATAATGAAAGTAGTGCCAAACATCGTTAATAAAAACGGTAACGGCAATAAACATAATACATATACTAGCATCTGACGTTTTGTGATGTTAAATCCATAAACGACAGGCAACATCGCTACATTAGCCGCACTATAATCTTTATATTTCTTCATTGCAATCGCAAATGTATGAGGCATTTGCCAAATAAATAGTATAACGACCAAAACAATCGGTACGATATGATCTGCTGGCATAATAGCCGCCCATCCTATGAGGGGGGTAACCGCTCCCGACACACTGCCAATCACTGTATTCAATGTGTATTTACGTTTAGACCACATGGTATAGGGTATTACATACGTAAACCATCCGATAAATGCATAAATCGCCGCTTCTAATGTAGTGAATAATAATAATAACATTCCAATTCCCGATAATATCAAACCAATATTTAATACGGTTTTCAGAGCAAAATGGCCTGTCACAGTCGGACGGTTCTTTGTTCTTTCCATAACCGTATCAATATCAGAATCAAACCAGTTATTCATTACAAGCGCACCTGCGACAAGCAAGGTGCTACCTATCATGGTTAGCAGGAACACCCCCCAGTTGCCCGTGAGTGTCATGCCAGAAAAATATAGTGCCAACCAAAACCCCGTAAATACCGGAAATATATTCGCGATGAGTACAGGTCCTTTAACTAATGATTTAATATCCGAGAAGAAGGTAGACGCTGAGCGGCTTTGAGTAGTACTCGAAACAACATGGGCTTCTTTCGTCATTTGGGTCCGTTCTCCTTTTACGTTACATTTAAATATCTTTCCATTCGTATATATAACTATATCATTTTCTTAAAAGTAAAATCAAAAAATCATGACAATTCCTTAGAAACTGTTACAAAGATTTGTCCGAAGTGCATAAATAAACCTCGCGTACGATAAAACACTTTTGTTATATGTAATCAGCATACCATATAGTATCACTTTCTCCTACTATTCGACAAAGCATGAGCCTATACCCCTTATAGGTTATCACCTAAGTTTACTCACCACGACCAATCTAATAACATTTACTTTTTTCATTACAAAAAAATCTAATAATCTATTTAAAATTGCATAAAGTTACAAGTTATCTAAATAATTAAATTGATATTAATTTAATTATCCTGTAAACTCGTGTAATAGTATCGCGAAAAAATGATTATTTTTTCTCGATATCTTCAACTATCTACATATTTTTTCTTATGGTTTCTTTTAAGAGCTTCAAGCAAAAAAAAAGCATTCCGTGATGAAAAAATTATAAAGTGAAAGGATTTGATTTTTTGAGAAAGTTTATGTTGTTTTTATCCATTCTAACAGTAGTACTTTTAACAGCGTGCGGTAACAGTGATAGTAAAGATTCAATAAGTACGATTAAACTGGCAGATGCAGGATGGGATAGTATTCGAATCCACAACAGCATTGCACAGATTGTTTTAGAAGAAGGCTATGGCTATGATACGGAAGTAATAAACGGTACTTCTCCTGCAACACTGCAAGCGTTACAACAAGGTGATCTACAAGTTTATACAGAAGTTTGGTCTGATAACTTGGGTGAGGCGTATACAAAGGCAGTCGACAGCGGAGATATCGAAACAGTTTCAACAAACTTCGACGATAACTCTCAAGGCCTGTATGTTCCTACATACGTAATTAAAGGCGATCCAGAGCGTAACATCGAAGCGGTAGCTCCTGATTTGAAAACAATAAAAGACTTAGAAAAGTATCCTGAATTATTCCGAGATCCTGAAAACAAAGATAAGGGACGTATCATTGGTGCACCATCAAGCTGGTTGGTCAGTAAACACTTGGATGAAAAATTAACTACGTATGGTTTAGATGAAAAGTATACGTACTTAGCTCCTGGCTCTGACTCATCCATCGTAGCTGACTTAGCTAGTGCATATAAAAAAGGTGAGCCATGGGTTGGTTATTACTGGTCTCCTACTTGGGTGACTGCAACATATGACTTAACACTATTAGAGGACGAGCCTTTTGATCAAGAGGCTTGGGATAAAGATAAGTCTGGTGAATTTCCTCCTAATGATGTCTACGTCAGTGTGCATAAAGATTTGAAAACACAAGCTCCTGAAGTAGTAGAGTTCTTGAGCCATTACGAAACTAGCAGTGCACTAACAGAAGAAGCGTTAGAATATATGGGTGAAAATGAAGCTAGTCCAGAAGATACCGCAAAATGGTTTATGAAAGAACATGAAGATCTCTGGACTTCATGGGTACCCGAAGATATTGCTGAGAAAGTTAAAGCAGCACTGTAATACATTTTTGGATTTGCTGGGGTGGGCGCTTTCCGCTCCACCCCTTTTCTTTTGTATTATTACTAAACCTAGAGAAAGAGAGGGACAAGCTAGTACGTCCTAGCTTACTGCCTATGAATGAATTCCCTAACATCAGAATACCTATAGGAGATTATGTCGAAAAGTTTATTGATTTTCTTGCAATGAATTTTGGCTGGCTATTTGATTTTATCTTCACGATTGCCTCCACTACAATCCGAACTATTGAAACAGCACTACTCGCTACACCTTGGTGGGCTATCATGATTGTGGTATTCCTGCTTGGTTGGTATTTAAATTCCATTTTGAACGGCATCATGTTTGCCGCTTTTATCTTTTTGATTGGTTCCTTCAATTTATGGGAAGATACGATGACAACAGTCGCTATTATTGTCATATCTGTTGTACTATCCCTGGCGATCGGCATTCCAGTCGGCATCTTGATGGCTTTTAGCAAAACATTTTCCGTCATCATTCGTCCTCTATTAGATGCTATGCAGACAATGCCTACATTTGTCTACTTAATACCTGTAATATTCTTCTTCCCTCTTGGGAATGTTCCCGCAATTATTGCGACCATCATTTACGCATTACCACCAGTTATTCGTCTAACAGAACTCGGCATCCGAAACGTGGATTCTGAAGTGATTGAGTCAGCAGAATGTTTCGGATCTTCTCGTAACCAAATGTTAGTAAAAGTACAATTACCTCAAGCATTACCTACTATGATGGCAGGTATCAACCAAACTACGATGATGGCTTTATCAATGGCTGTTGTTGGTTCAATGGTTGGTGCTCACGGATTAGGTGAACGTGTACTATTCTCGATCAATCAAATCAATATATCATTAGGATTTGAAGCAGGCATCAGTATCGTGTTCTTAGCGATAATTATTGACCGTTTGACCAATGGAGTAGCAGACCGCCTACAAAGTACAGGGAGGAGATCAGCATGACCGTTAAAATTAAAGTAGAAAATGTCACCAAGATCTTTGGTCCTCGCCCTAAAAAAGTCATTCCTATGATTGAAAAAGGAGCTTCTAAGCGCGATATCCTCGAAAAGACTGGACATACAGTAGGTGTCTATAACGCCAACATGGAAATCATGGAAGGTGAAACTTTCGTAATTATGGGGCTATCCGGCAGTGGTAAATCAACACTTATCCGTTGCTTCAATTTATTGAACAAACCTACATCAGGTGCGATTTATGTAGATGGTGAGAATATTGTCAATTATAATAAAGAGCAGTTAAAATTTTTCCGTCAGAAGAAAGTCGCAATGGTCTTCCAGCACTTTGGTTTATTTAGTCATAGAACGGTTATTGAGAACATTGAATACGGTCTGGAAATTCGCGGTTTATCGAAAAGCGAGCGTCGCGATATCGCACAAAAGCATATCAATACGGTTGGCCTGAAAGGGTATGAAAATCAATATCCTGATGAATTATCAGGTGGGATGCGTCAACGTGTGGGTATTGCCCGCGCCTTGACGAATGATCCGGATATTCTGTTGATGGATGAGCCGTTCAGTGCTCTTGACCCACTCATACGAAGAGAGATGCAAATGGAACTTCTAGATATCCAGACACGTCTTCAAAAAACAATTATCTTTATCACGCATGATGTCAACGAAGCATTCCGTATCGGTGATCGTGTGGCAGTTATGAAAGATGGTCACGTAGAGCAAATCGGTACACCGGAAGAGTTATTGGAAACACCCGCAAACGATTATATCATTGACTTCACCCGTGAAATTGATCGCTCAAAAGTGTTACAAGCAATGAATATTATGTCTAAACCACTAAGTGTCATGAACGGCAAAGATGGCTTACATGTGGCGATTAAGAATATGGAGGAGCACGGTATTTCCAGTGTCTTCATTACGAATCGAGAACGACAGTTGCTTGGATTGGTAACAATAGATGGTGCGATCGAAGGCGTGAAAAAGAAGAAAACGTTAGAGGAAGTTATGACAACCGATGTCTTGACAGCAAATCCAGAGGAATATGTTCAAGATATTATTCCGCGTGTACTAGTTTCTAAATATCCACTTGTTGTCGTAGATGAAACGAACCGAATTGAAGGGATAATTTTACGAGTTCATGTACTTTCCAGCATTATTAGCCACTCTGCTGATGATGAAGAGGAAGGCGACGAAATACTCGGTCCATCCGTTGAAACAGTTGAGATAACTGAATAGTAAATAGGGAAGAATGAGCATCGCTACTCACTCTTCCCTTTTTCATTAACTTTTCCCTGAAACACCGGCACTTTCAAATGTAGCCATTTCATTGACCATCAAAACAGCGGATTGAATGATACTACATGCAACTGCTGCGCCTGTACCTTCCCCTAAGCGCATGGACAAGGACAAAATAGGTTCTTTTTCTAAGTATTGAAATGCCTTTTGATGCCCTGGTTCCATCGATTGATGACCGAGCAACATATATCCAGCTGCGCCTTTGCTTATGGTCTCCGCTACGCAAGCTGCAGCAGTCGAGATAAAGCCGTCTAAGATAATCGGGATGCGTTTAGATGCTGCCGCGAGCATTGCACCTACCATCGCGGCCAATTCTAGACCACCCACCTTACGAAGCACGTCAAAGCCATCTGAAGGATTTGGCTGATGAAGAGCTAGTGCCTCCCGTACTACTTTAATTTTATGAAGATGTTGATCAGATGATATTCCGGTTCCGTAACCAACCAACTCTGCCGGATCTAGCCCTGTAATAGCCGCCACTACAGCACTGCTTGTCGTAGTATTACCGATTCCTACTTCCCCTACTACTAGAAAATCAACACCTTTTTCAAATAGCGCAATCGCTTCTTCATAACCGATTTCCAGTGCTTTTTCTACTTCTTCTTGAGTCATTGCCTCGGTATGTAGAAAGTTCTCCGACCCTTGTCGAATCTTCCGGTCTATCACGGGTTCTGCAAATACATCCCCTATTACACCCACATCAACCAATGAAAATTCTGCTTGCTGCTGTCTGCTGAATACATTGATTGCCGCACCACCTACTGCCATATTCTGTACCATTTGACGAGTAACTAGTTGAGGAAATGCCGAAATCCCCTCTTCCACAATTCCATGATCTGCTGCAAATACCAGTACACCTAGTTGGTTTATGCTAGGCAGTTTTCGACCTTGTATCTCGGCTAATGTGACCACGATTTCTTCAAGCTTTCCTAAACTTCCGATAGGTTTCGTCAATGTGTCTACATACGCCTTCGCTTCCGCTCCTGCAGATACATCCAATGCAGGGATCGTATACTGTTTCAAGTGATAACCTTCCTTCTCATTATGTAAAAACACTCATCTTATTTCACTTATAAGTATATCAGTAGATCGTAATAAGTATCCAATTAAATATCTGGCATGCAAATTATGTCGTTTACAGGTATACTGTAAACAGCGGACATGACATACATTACGCTAGTTACGTTACCATCAGAAAAGGGGCGATACACATGATTAGCGAAAAATTAGCACAAGCTTTGAATGAACAAATGAATAATGAATTTGCCGCGGCACAAACTTACTTATCCATGGCATCTTACTGTGAATATCGAAATTACAGCGGATTTGCGCACTTCTTTCTACAACAAGTAGAAGAAGAGCGGCATCACGCAATGAAAATCTATTCTTATTTGAATGATCGTGGAATCCGTGCGATTATTACAGAAACACCTGCACCAGCTACTTCTTTTGATAACTTGGTACACACGTTTGAAGTGGCATTAGTACAAGAAAAAGAAGTAACCAAATCATTCTATCAAATCATGGATATGGCCTGGGAAGAAAAAGAGCACGCAACGATTTCCTTCCTGAACTGGTTCCTTGACGAACAAGTAGAAGAAGAAGCAACCTTCGATAGACATATCGAGTATTTGAAGCGGATCCGTGAAGATAAGAACGCATTGTTCATTTACGAGAAGGAGCTTTCCACACGTTCGTTTGAAGCCGAATAAAAAACAGGCAAGCTAGAGGTTCATAGACCTTTTGCTTGCCTGTTCTATTTTAGTAATACGGATCAAACACATTTCACATATACACTGTTTATAAAGATGTTCTTCTGGTATTTGCCGAAACACTTCTTCCGGGAAAATCTTCTTTGTACACCAGCAATGCTCATTACTCTCGGTTGAAGTACCACATAAATTATTCCCCAGGCAAATCGGACATTCATTTTTCATATAATCCTCTTCCTATAACCGATGCTTGTCCAGCTCAGCTGTATTTTTCTTCTCTAACTCTTCTACCCGATCTTCCAATTCCTTATTTCTTTTCATACTTTCCATCGAATACAAACCAGCTAGTAAAGCGACCACAAATGTTGCGTAGTTAAACCACTCCATACATCCCGCCCCTTTTTACTTTTGTTTTTTCAAAAATAGTTCATATACTTTTTTCAATGTGTCTGGTGTGAGTTCCATATTATTTTCATACATGTATTTCACTGCATATCCTAGCGCAACTGTCATAGAACCTGCAACACTCGCAGCAACGACCATTCCTGCGCCGGGAATCACTTTAACAATTTGTCGAAATGCTGTTTTCCCGATATTTCCTACAATCGTTGCTATGATCAACTCTTTCGCATGGTCTTTTGTAATCGGTTTTCCATACAATGTCGACAGCTTCAACATGAGGCCCACTTGCAATGTCGTCAATGGAATAAAGTCAGCTCCTGGAATGGGTACTGCTCCAATCGTAGCCGCTGATGCACCGGCTGCGAGAATCCATCGTTTGGCAATCGATGACTTATCCGCCATGTTTGCTGCGAGTAATAGATCCTTATTTGCATCTTTTAATTGATGAAGGATCTCCTTTTGTAGGAATTCCATTTGCTCTCCTGTCTTCGAAGAGATTGGAATAACTGGATAAGCAAACCCAGTATGCTCCAAAACATAGTTCACTAAACTCGGAATATCATCAGCTGCATCTATTTTATTGAGCACGAGAATGATTTTCTTGTTGAGTGTAGCAATCTTATTTAATGACTTTAGTTCCGTATCTGACAATACAGTACCTGCTGCATTCAAGAAAAATAAAATCACATCTGCTTGATTATAAAATTTCAGCGTCTCATTTGAATGTTCTTGATAGATATCATCAAGACCGGGTGTATCAACAAATAGTATATTGTCCGTGTAATAAAACTTTTTAACTTCCTTCGTTTCACCGGGTTGCGCACCCACTTCCGCAACATCTTTTTGCATAAGACGATTTAGTGTAGATGACTTTCCTGCATTAACGTCGCCCACCATTGCTAGTAGAATTTCTTTATTTAATTGCTCATTGATAAGATCAGATTCTTGTTTAAACACTTCATCAAATGATTCATCTGACATAAATTTTGGAGTTTTCATTACAGCACGTCCCTTCAATCAATTTGATTATTCAGATTACCCTATTGTAAAAAAGAGCATCAGTCATTCATCCACTTTTGACTGATGCCCTACGCTATTTATCTGGTTACTTAATAATAAGGTGAAATCAAGATATACACAAGTACCCCGGTGAAACTAACATATAACCAAATAGGCATCGTCCAACGTGCAATTTTGCGGTGACGTGGGATCTCCATATTCCATGCTCTTGCTACACTTGTTAGTGCTAACGGAACGATTGCAGCAGCTAACACGATGTGTGAAAACAGGATGAAGTAATAGAACCCAGCCAAGAAACCACTGCCGCCAAATGGTGTAGACTCCGATAAAAAATGATATGCGACATACGTCACTAAAAATAAAGCGGTTGTGCCAAATGCTGCATAGATAAAGCGTTCATGCAGTTTGACATTTTTCTTCAAGATCGCAACTAAGGCACATACGAGAAACAAAAAAGTGAAACTGTTAAATATGGCATTCAATAAAGGTAAAATCGTAATATCGAATGCTGTGAAATTCTCTACACCTGGCATACCTGCTAAGATGCCAATCGCACCGATAAGAATGACTGAAATAATGATAATCGCCGGACGGTAATTCCGCTTTTTGAAATTCGCGTGCGGTGTTGTTTGATTCGTATAGTTCATCTAGTGACACCCCTAATTCTATATTCATAACTACCCTATATCGTACCATACGTAACACGCTATGCAGGTCAAATTTGTGTCGACTTTTGAAATTGCTCATCTGTTTTTTCTTTGAATTCATCAATAACTTTTATGAACTTAGCAATAGTCGGCGTTAAATAGGAATCAGCACGTCGTACAAAAACGGTTTTAATCTGACCGTATTTCGGTGGCAAATGATAGCAATAGACTAAACCTTGATCTAGAAGATGAGAAACAGTTGATTTCGGAACGAATGTTACACCTAATCCTGCTGCCACACTTCCAAGAATCGTCTCCAGTGTTCCGAACTCCATCATTTTCGTTGGCTTAAACCGCTCATCTTCAAGCCATGACTCTAAACGCGCCCGATAACCACAACCCTTTCTGAAACAAAGAATTGGCTCATCTTTAATATCTTCTATCGATTGAAACGGTTTACTCGAAAGTAACACAAGTTCTTCTTCAAGAACATCGTGTACAGCTAGGTCGGGATGCGTCGTTCCTTCCGATATAAAAGCTCCATCAAGCTGATGGTTTAGAACTTTAAACTGCAATCCTTCTGTTACACCTGTCAATAGTGAAATATCGACTTGCTTATATTTTTTATTATATCTCGATAGAATAATAGGTAATTTGATGACAGTTTCTACCGATCCTAGCTCAAGCTTTCCCGAAGGCTCTTTGTCATTTTGCACGACTTTTCTCATTTCATTGGTTAGTGATAATATCTTCTCGCTGTAAATGAGAAGTCGTTTCCCTTCAGGTGTCAAGATCATTCCACGGTTGTGTCGGTTAAATAATGGGGTCTTTAGTTCCGATTCGAGCTTTTGTATTCGGGACGTGATATTTGACTGTACATAGCGTAATTCTTTAGCAGCCGCTGTGATCGTCCCCTTCTCTGCGACCATCTGAAATATCTCTAAGTCTTTAAATTCCATAAGAACCCTCCTACTAAAAACTCTAATATACATGGTATCAATAAAATCGATAGTTGTCATCAGTATTATTCGTTTTACGTGATGTCTAATATAGTGTTTACTAGATATAGTACTTCAAGGAGGTTAAACCAGTTGAAAAACAAAATTATCTGGGGAGCGTTTCTGTGCTTTTTAGCCAGTGTGTCATGGGGAGCAATGTTCCCAGTTGCCAATAGTGCATTCAAAAATATCGACCCGTTCTATTTCACATTAATTCGTTATATTTCAGTAACATTACTACTTGTTGTCATACTATGGTTTAAAGAAGGTAAACGAGCTTTCCGCTTTGAGAAGAGAGGGTTATCCCTTTGGTTCTTCGGCACGATGGCATTCGTTGTCTATAACCTTTTAATTTTCTGGGGACAAGATCTAATGGGACAACCTGGAACTATGGTGGCGTCTATTTCAGAGGCCATGATGCCGATGATTTCTATTGTTCTTGTATGGGTGATTAGTAGACATAAACCACATGGCTTCACGCTCGCTTGTGTGTTTACTGCATTTGTTGGTGTAATGCTTGTCATCACAAAAGGTGACTTACGTACATTCTTCACGGCAACAGACGACATTGTACCTTCATTACTAATCTTCATTGCGGTAATCGGCTGGGTAATTTATACAATGGGTGGGAATCGTTTCAGTGAATGGTCGGCGTTGCGTTATTCTACGTTAAGCTGTTTACTTGGTACAGTAACTGCTAGCATAATAGTCTTCTTCGTAACATGGACAGGTTATATTTCTGTCCCAACTGTGACAACATTACAAGTGGTAACACCCCATATGTTGTTTATGATTATATTTCCAGGCATTATTGCATTAGTAGGTTGGAATGTGGGCGTACGTATTTTGTCTCCATTAAATGGTTTATTGTTTATTAATTTTGTACCGGTGACTACACTAGTGATTTCATATATACAAGGATATCAGCTAACGATTTTCGATTATATTGGCACACTATTTATCATTGCAGCGCTGTTAGGAAATAATATATTCCTCCGTTTACAGCAGAAACGTAAAGACGAAGCTCGTCAATATAAAAAACATAGTATGCAGCCTAGTGTTTAATTCAAAGTTAGAAAGCTACTATTTAGTCGATCAAAAAAACAAAGATACATTCCAATAATTCGGAGTGTTTCTTTGTTTTAATTTACTATTTTAAATGAAGATCAAAAAGTAAAGCGGTGGACGATACGACTTAACGCTGTTGCTTCGTCTGTTAGTTTGCCTGCATCACTTGCCAACTGCTGGATTCCCTCTACTTGTTCATCCATACCGGCTACAGTTTGAATAACACTTTCTGTGAATTGTTCAGAGATCTTAGTAATTTGTTCAATAATTTTTTCGATTTGCTCACCGTCTTTGATTAATTCTTCCGCGTGAAGACTATTGTTTGTAACGGCTGCTTTTGTATCTACTACAGCGTCATTCATATAATGGATCGATTGTCCGGCTACTTTGACGATTTCTACGCCTTCATCAATAGTATCCGCATTCGATTCTACATGTTGTACCGCAATTTTCACTTCGTTATTTGTTTGTTCTAACGTTCGCACAACATCGTTTGCGAATGCATTCGTTTCTTCGGCTAGTTTACGAACTTCGTTTGCCACGACTGAGAATCCACTCCCCGCTTCTCCGGCTCTTGCTGCTTCAATGGAGGCATTGAGTGCTAATAAGTTCGTTTGTTCAGCGATTTTCGTAATAAGAGAAACTTTTTGAATGACTTGATTGATATCCTCAGCGACCTGCATAATTTTTCGTGAAGATACGTGAACGGCTTCATTGATTTGCCGCATCTTTTCCTCTGTTTCTTCAATTGCTTGACTACCTTCTGTTGCAGCAATCGACGCATTTTCGGACTTGGAAAGTGTTTGCTGTATGCGCAATTCCATTTCCCGAATTCCTGCCATCATCGTTTGAACCATCGCATTGGCGGATTGCAGTGAAGATAGTTGTTGCTCTGTTCCACCTTGGAAGTTTTGCATAGTTTCTCCATATGAAGTGAAGACATTTGATAATCGACCCGCTTCCGAAGCCTGCACTTTACTAATTTGATCCACGATTTCAGAGGAGCGATCGAGTTCCGTAACGATATTCTTTGTCCCAATCACGATTTTATTAATTTCAAAACCAATTTGATTAAATTCAGATCTAGATTTTGCAGTTACTTCGGCTGTTAGGTCACCCGATGAAATTTTCCTTGTAACTTTGCGCCAAGACCGTACACCTTTCATAACCATCTTATAAAGAACAGATGTGAAAATACCCGTAAGTAGTAAAGACGTACTAACAAATGCTACGCCCTGTAGGATAGATAGATTAAATATATACGCAAGTGTCCCCATGGCTAAAGCCGGCAATACAACAGCTAAAGTCGCTCCATATAGAATATATCTTTGATGATTTATTCTGCCTAATCGCAGTGTGAATTGCCTGTTTCCTATTTGAATGATCGGCATAGCCGCATCGATAAGTCGCTCACCGGATTTTCTATCGTACACTTGCAGTAACGGCTTGGTTGTATTTGCAGCACGCAAGCCAATGGCATCGGAAAATACTGTACCTTCCCATAACCGATTAGTATGAATATAGCTTCGACCCATTTCATCCACAATGACAAAGTATTCATCTTCTTTCAGCTGTTCATCCAATAATTGATGAAGTACTTGATAATTCAAAGTAAATGATTGTTCGTTTTCTATTAATGGCTGAATGCGTTTTGTGACCCGTTCTACTTTTTTAAGCGCATTACGTGCAGAAGATGTTCTTAAAAGCTTTTCCAATCACGTCACCTCTTTAGGTCCTTTTATACTATATAATTACTATATCATAAATTATGAGAAAGGTCTTAATGTTTCTTTTGAAGTGTGATTATTCGTAATGTTTGGATATCAAAAAGTATATTCTAACTTGTTTAGTAACATATTACTTCCTCATGGATGTACTACTTTACTCATTCTATTTTTACATTAGCTTTTCGTGTATATGCCTTTCATTAAAGTACGAGACACTAAAAACGTACAGACATCATTGTCTGTACGTTTTCCTCATTTTATATATCTTCTAGCTGAAACATATTCTGATTTATACGGTTCCGCAGTCATTGGAATGATCTCTACAGTACGTTTAGGATTTGGAGCATGGATCATTTGACCGTTCCCTGCGTACATCCCTACATGATGAATGATTCCTTTCCCTTTATTATAGGCAAAGAACAGTAGGTCGCCAGGTTGTAAATCTTTCTTCTGTATCAACGTTCCATTCAGCGCTTGCACGGATGCATCACGTGGTATATCAATACCATGTTGCCGATAGACAGAGTACGTGAATCCAGAACAATCCAAACCAAATCCCGAAGTTCCTGCCCATAGATACGTTAATCCGTCAAAGAGCTTGGCTGTTTCCATGATTTGCTGTGTTGTTGGCTTTGGCATGACACCATCCGCTCTTACTATTTTCACTGCACTTTTATCAATATACTTCACTCCGTCAGCAGGTGTCTGAACAGCAAGTTTATTATCCATGACGTTTACAATAGGCAATGTTGTGTTGAAGCTAATTGAACGAAAAGGCCGCTTGCCATTTTCATCAATCGTAAGTGCGGCTGATTTCGTCGCCACCATGGCTGCGTCGCATGTTGCATAGTTAGGATATACTGTCGTTAAATGATTTTTCAGCATCCATCCTGGATAACCTGCTGCGTTTTTAGGAGACTTTTGGTCCACTACTGCTACTTGAACCCAGTCACCTTTTGTCTGCAGGACTTTTACTGTTTGACCATATATTGCTTGAGTTTCTAATTTACCTACTAGCCATTGTTTTTCACGCAAACTCATCGTAGCAACCCATCTCGTGATATCAGGCGATTTATTTATTGCGTAAGCATCAACTGTTCGTGATTTTCCTGGCTCTTTCCAAAGTGTCGTAACAGGAACATTCACTGTTTGCACTGGTGTGTTATTCGGCTTATAACAAGCAGATTGTTCTCTGAAGTCTGGATCAAGAATTCGTGCAAGAAATACTGCAAAGTGCCCACGTGTTAATGTTTGATTCGGCTTAAAAGTGTTATCTAAATAGCCTGTCGTAATGGCATTTACAGATAATTTTTGTATATCGGATAACCCCCAGTATGTTGTAGGTACATCACGGAATCGATATGTCGAATTACCCGTCAAGTTGAATGCCCGAACGAATACCGCTGCCATCTGTCCACGTTTCAAATTGCCATACGGTTGAAATTCATTTTTCTCGTTACCCATAAAAATACCTTCCTCGACCATTGTGGCGATCAGTGCGTAATGTGGGTGAGACTGCTTTACGTCTGACAGCTTTACTTCTGGTCTATTATCTACAGAGATTTTTAGTGCGCGTTGGATCATTCCTGAAGCTTCGAGACGTGTGATTGGTTCGTTTACACGGTATTTGGCGTTCGGTTTTTCTATGATAATATCATTTTCAACTAGGTATTGTATTTCTTCAGCTGCTGAGTGCTGAGGACGTACATCTTGGAAGACGGTGGCAAGTGAATTCGTTGGGATTGCCAATAGGACTAGCATCATCGTTAGCACTATTGCACTTATCTTTTTCAATTCTAGGACACTTCCATTCTCTTAGGTAGTTTTGCCTTAACTATACCTGAGCAATAATTCTTTGTATAGAAAGAATTCGAAAAATGGATATGATTTTCTTTCGAAAAACTTTTAAAGGAATAAGTGTAATGGAGTAGTATAGTCAGCAAGGACGTAGTTATTACTGGTTGCTATTCATCGATGTTTGAATTGTAATTAGTTTACATCCGACCTGAACTTACACCCACGCAAAAAAGATCTCTCTCGAAGCATTTAGACTTCAAGGGAGATCTTTTGTTTACTGAATAGCAGTTCACAGACTACTTTAATTCAAATATTTCTTAAACCAATATATTTTTTAATATCGCCACTGCCTGGTCGATTTCTTCTTTTGAAACCGTCAATGGTGGTAATAGACGAATGACATTCGTTCCAGCAGGTACAAGGAGCAAGCTTTGTTTTTCGGCTTCTTGGATGTATGAACCGATTTCATTATTTGAATGAATTCCAACTAATAAGCCATTACCGCGAATCGAATATTTATCATTTGGTAGTTCTGATTGGAGTTGTTGCTTCAGATATGCAGACTTTTCTTGAACATCCTTTAAGAATGCTGGAGCAAATACATGATCGACTACTGTTTGGGCAACTGAGATCGCTAATGGATTACCCCCAAAGGTTGTACCGTGTGTGCCAGGTCCGAATGTATTGAACAGCTCTTCTCCAGCTAGCAATGCCCCAATCGGGAAACCGCCACCAAGACCTTTAGCAAGTGAGACGATATCTGGTTTTAGTGCAGTCTGCTCGTAGGCATAGCGAGTTCCTGTGCGTCCAATTCCTGTCTGCACTTCATCGATAATGAGGAGAATATTATGTTCATTACATGCGGCCATAACCGCTTCAGCGAAAGCCGGTTCAATAGAATTGACTCCACCTTCTGCCTGGATGACTTCTAGCATGATGGCAGCTACGTTATCGTTCGTCGCTTGCTTCAAAGCCTCGACGTCATTAAATGGCAATGCTTCAAAACTCTCTAGCATCGGACCGAATCCTTTTTGGATTTTATCTTGACCGGTAGCCGCCATTGCGCCAAATGTTCTCCCATGGAATGACTGTTTGAACGATAAAATGTGATGCTTGCCTGTATGTTTACGTGCGAGTTTAATCGCAGCTTCATTCGCTTCGGCCCCACTGTTACAAAATAACGCATATGACAGATCTGTATTTCTCGTCAATGATTCAGCAAGTTTTTCTTGCTCTGGACTTTCGAATAAATTGGAAATATGCCAAAGCTTTTCACTTTGTTCTTGTAATGCTTTAACAATCGCAGGATGAGCATGACCTAAACTGACGACCGCGATACCGCTAGTAAAGTCTAAATAGTCTTTCCCTTTATCGTCTGTTACTACAGTACCTTTCCCCTTTACGAGATGTACCGCGCGTCTTGCATAGTTATTGAATAAATACGTCACACGATTGCCCCCTCATTGGTAATGACCGTGCCTTTTAATTTTTGACAGACAATTTGTACAGATGGAATACCCGCTTCTAGACAATCGATAGCCGCCATAACTTTCGGGATCATTCCTCCGTAAATATCTTCTGTTTCAATCCAGCCATAAATAGCTTGGGGTCCCACTTCTGCTTGAGGACGATCTTGAATGCGGATTCCCGATGTATCCGTAACTAATAATAAACTTTCTGCCTCGACAGCTAATGCAATTCGACTCGCGACTGTATCCGCGTTAACATTTAGTGGTTCTCCAGAAATCGTTGCACCGATACAAGAAATAACAGGAATAATTTCTGCATCTAGTAGCGCATCCAAGACTTTCGTTTCAACTGTTTTTATTTCTCCCACATAACCATACGTTTCAAAATCCAGGACATCACATGTAAATAAGTTCGCATCGAACCCGCTTAATCCAATCGCTTTGATTCCCGCGTGATTGAAGCGGTGTACGAGCGCTGGATTTACTTGACCTATCATGATTGACTGGACGATACAAATCGCTTCAGCTGACGTAACGCGAAATCCTTTAACTACAGTCGAAGTGACTCCACGATTTTCAAGCTCTTGATTAATATTCGGTCCTCCACCATGAACAATAATTACTTGAACACCATCTTGCTGTAATTTTTTCACACCCTGAAAAAAATCGTCACTTAACTCGTCTAGCATACTGCCACCTAGTTTAATAACCTGTCGTTTACGTGCGGTATGTTGCGTTGATTTGGACGTAGTCATAAGTAAGATCGCACCCCCATGCCATTCCCTGACCAGCTCCCTGGTTTAGTTCTATTGCAAATTTCACTTCGTGTTGTTTAAGATAAATCAACAATTCTTCTTCTGAAAACGGAATAGGTTCCCCGCCTTCTACTACTACAGTGTCACCGATATAGATTTTGATATCTTCAGGATCTATTGTCGCACCGCTATATCCGACTGCCGCAATGATTCTCCCCCAGTTAGCGTCACAGCCAAATACTGCCGTCTTGACAAGTGGTGAACCTACAACAGATTTTGCAATTTGACGCGCTTGTTCATCAGAAACTGCACCCGTCACTTTTGCTTCGATTAATTTGGTAGCACCTTCCCCATCTTTAGCGATCATTTTTGCCAAATCACGTGATACGGCATGCAATGCATCGACGAAAGATTGCCATTCGGGATGATCTGGAGTTAATGAATGATTACCCGCAAGTCCGTTTGCCATAACGAGTACCATATCATTCGTTGATGTATCACCGTCTACTGTAATAGAGTTGAAAGTTACATCCGTAATTTCTTTTAATGCTGTTTGTAAATGTTCTGACTCGATATGGGCATCGGTTGTAATGAAGCCTAGCATCGTCGCCATATTCGGTTCAATCATTCCCGAACCTTTTGCAACACCCGCAACTACTACTTCACGATCATCAATCACCGTTGCATATGCAGTGTTTTTCGTTACGGTATCTGTAGTTAAAATTGCTTGGGAAAATTGAATGGAACCTTCTAATGTATCCAACGGTTGAAGTTTTTCGATACCCGATAGTAAAGGTGCCATATTCATTTGTTCACCTATTACACCTGTTGACGCAATCCCTACAAGATTTTGGTCAATACCTAGGTGATCTGCAGTTTTACGTTGCATACTCACTGCGTCTCGCATGCCTTGCTTTCCAGTACATGCATTGGCGTTACCAGAATTAATAACAATCGCTTGCATTTTTTGAGTTTCGTAGACAACTTTCTTTGTCACTTGAAGTGGAGCTGCCTGGATTACATTCGTTGTGAAGACACCCGCAACACTCGCTGGCACTTCGCTGACTAATAGTGCTAAATCATTTTTCTTATGCTTTAGCCCACAGTGAATGCCGACTGCCTTGAACCCTTTTGGTGAGATAATATTTTTACGCGAGATGCGCTTCATACCTTCGATAGTTTCCATAATCGTGCTCCCCTCAATTCTTGTGTTCAAATTATTTGTTTAAATCCATAATGGAATGAGATCGATTCCTGTTTTTTCATTTAAACCATATTGGATATTCATATTTTGTATAGCTTGTCCCGCGGCGCCTTTCACCACATTATCAATGACTGCTATAATCGTTGCTTGATTTGTGCGTGGATCTACTTTGACATGTATATCGCAATAATTGGAGCCATATACCTGTTTTGTGCTAACCTTTTGCACATCTGTCAAAATCCGAACAAACGGACTATCTTTATATGTCTCTTGCAAGCAATTTATAAGCTGTTCTTGCGTTACTTGTCCATTTACTTTCGCATAGCTCGTCGTCATGATACCTCTTGTCATGGGAACCAGATGCGTAGTGAACATAATGGGTTCCGGCTGATCAGCAAATGTATTCATTGCTTGCTCAATTTCTGGTATATGCTGATGCTGATGAATCTTATATATAGAGAAATTTTCATTCGTTTCACTGAAATGTGTAGCTTGGCTTGGCTTATTCCCCGCACCAGATACACCACTTTTCGCATCGATTATTAATCGGCTCCCATCAATTAGTTTATTTTTCAATAATGGAAGTAAAGATAGTAGAACTGCTGTCGGGTAACACCCTGGATTCGCAATAATTTCCGCATCGGCAATATGATGTTTATTCCATTCAGGAAGTCCATATACACTTTTCTCCAAGTGTTCAAGTGGCGGTGCATCTTTTTGATACCATTGCTCAAAAGCCGCTTGATCTTTCAGTCTAAAATCTCCCGATAGGTCAATTAATTTAGCACCTGCACCCACCAATGGTGGAAGTAACTTAGTTGTTACGCCAGCTGGTGTACTGAAAAACACCGTATCTAACTTGCTAATATGTTCAGGTTCTATAGCTTTCATCGATTGATCGTGAATATTCACGAGATGTGGATATTTCTGGGAAAAGACCGTCCCCACTTCTGAGGAAGTGAATAAATCAATTTGTTCAATTTCCGGATGGTTTTGTAGTAACCGTATTAACTCTAGGCCACCGTATCCAGACGCTCCTACGATTCCAACCTTCAACGTCATCACCTCTTTATTCATTACAGACAAGTATACGTATGTATAATTATAAAGTCAACTGTATTTTTATTTATTAACAGTTAATTTAACGATTCTATTTCCGTTCTTTTAGAAAATCTATAACTTCTTCCTCACTATATGTTATTATTATGGAGAGTATAATATGATCAAATGAATAATAAGATTTCAGGAGGCTATTATGGTAGATTTATTAAAATTATCCGGTAAAAACATTGTGATTATGGGTGTTGCGAATGAACGTAGTATTGGTTGGGGAGTAGCAAAAGCATTATTCTCAGTTGGTGCGAATGTCATTTTCACATACCGTAAAGATCGCTCTCGTGATAAATTAGAAAAAGCATTGGATAAAAGCGAATTTACAGCCACGAAAATTGTTCAATGTGATGTGAATAGTGATGAAAGTATAGAGCAGGCTTTCAAAACGATTGGCGAACAAGTTGGTGTGATCCACGGGGTAGTTCACTCCATTGCATTTGCACATCAACAAGATTTGCATAATCCATTCGTGGAAACGACCCGTGATGGATATGCGTTCGCGCAAGATTCCAGTGCTTATTCATTGGTGGCAACAGCACGTGAAGCCCGTCATTATATGACAGAAGGTGGAGCGATCATTACGATGAGTTATTTAGGCGCAGAACGCGTTCTTGAAGGCTATAATGTAATGGGTGTTGCAAAAGCCGCACTTGAAGCTTCAGTACGCTATTTAGCATCCGAGCTAGGTGAACAAGATATTCGTGTAAATGCGATCTCTGCCGGAGCGGTTCGTACATTGTCCGCAAAAGGTGTTCCTTCCTTTAATACAATCCTCAGTCAAATTGAGGAACGTGCGCCATTAAAACGTAACGTTAAACCTGAAGAAGTTTCGGATATGACCGTGGCGATGCTAAGTAATTTATCGACTGGTGTGACAGGTGAAGTCATCTATGTAGATGCTGGCTACCACATTATGGGGTAATCTTATAAAGGATT
Source organism: Sporosarcina sp. P2 (assembly GCF_002743255.1). GTDB lineage: Bacteria > Bacillota > Bacilli > Bacillales_A > Planococcaceae > Sporosarcina. The sequence goes on along the minus strand of NZ_PDYY01000008.1, from coordinate 41,155 downwards.
CTCTTAGGAGAATCCTTTTTTATGGGCACTTTTCATTAAAATGCCATTAATAATCGAAATACATACACTTTTCAAAGTACCTCAGGAGGAATTACAAATGAATAGATTTACAAAATTCGATACGTTTAAACTGGGGCTGACGATGTTTGCTCTCTTTTTCGGTGCAGGAAATATGATTTTTCCACCGTTACTCGGTCAACTAGCTGGAACGCAAACATGGATTACACTAGCTGGTTTTTTAATAACGGGAGTCGGTCTTCCCTATCTAGGCATAATTGCAGTCACTATGAGCGGCAATCAATTAAATGATTTGGCCAAAAGGGCGTCGCCTTTATTCGCCATGTTTTTTCCATTCGTTATATATTTGGCACTTGGACCGTTCTTCGGAGTTCCTCGTACAGCAACTGTTTCATTTGAAATTGCGGTTTCCCCATTTATGCCCGATTCGTATTCTAAGTTAGCATTGGCGCTCTTTTCCATTTTATTTTTTGCAGTGACGATTTGGCTTTCCTGCAAGCCGAATAAAATTGTCGATCGATTCGGAAGTATTTTAACTCCAATATTGCTAGCTATCGTAACGATTATTGTCGTGATTGGAATGATCAACCCAGTGGGTGAAGCAGGCGCGCCACAAGGATCTTATGTAGAAGATTACTTTTACAAAGGATTTATTGAAGGTTACGGAACAATGGACGCAATGGCAGCGCTCGTCTTCGCTATTATCGTAATTAATGCCGTGAAGGCAAAAGGTATTACCGACAGAAAAGCAATCACTTCCATTACGATGAAAGCAGGATCCATCGCAGTACTCGGGCTGAGTTTTGTTTATGCCGGATTAGCATATTTAGGGATGACGAGCCGCTCTGTAGCGGAAGGTGCAACGAACGGTGGAGATATTTTAGCAAAACTTGCATATGCTTTGATGGGTAATAACGGATTATACCTACTTGGACTTGCAGTAACACTAGCTTGCTTAACAACATCTGTTGGATTGACAACCGCTAGTGCTACATACCTCTCCAAAGTCGTACCTAGGATTTCCTATCAAGCATTCGTGTTTGTTATTTGTTCGTTTTCTATGATACTTGCGAATGTCGGCCTCACGCAGTTGCTTGCAGTGTCCATTCCTGTACTAGTTGGAGTGTATCCTCTAGCCATTGTCCTCATAACTTTCAGATTGTTACATCCGTTATTTAAAGGCTATCATGAAGTGTATAATTACGGTTTACTAGCGGCTGGTCTTATTGGATTCTTCGATGTGTTACGTGCATTCAATGTCAATCTGGTACCGGTTACATATATTTTGGAATTCCTACCATTATATGAACAAGGTATTGGCTGGATTTTGCCTGCAATCGTGTTTGGCGCGGTAGGATTTATAGTCGCTTCTGCCCAAGGCAAGCCCCGTGTTGAATAATAAAAAGCCTGCGGATATTCCGTAGGCTTTTTACATGCTAATTATTGTTTAGTTTTACTTAGGAAGTACTCTCTAGTGTTAGTAAAAAAATGGCTTCCTTGCTAGAATTACTGTTCTTTCATCAATCCTTTGTTACCTTTTGAAATAATTTCTTCATAATCAATGTATTCGTAGATATCCTCATCGATATGATCGCTGTACTTTTTAAGTTCCCCCACTGTTAGATCTTCAATCGCTTTGTTTTCCTGTTCACAATAAAGAATAATTTTTCCGACCACTTCATGAGCATCACGGAATGGCATACCTTTTGCGACTAAATAGTCTGCCACTTCTGTTGCATTTAGGAAACCACCTTTAATCGCTGCTTTCATTTGATCTGCATTTACCTGTAGAGTATCGATCATTTTAGACATGATTTCCAAACAATCCAGAACTGTATCAAGTGCGTCAAAGAATTGTTCTTTGTCTTCTTGCATGTCTTTATTATAGGTTAATGGCAATCCTTTCAACGTCGTGAGTAAAGCGAATAGAGAGCCATATACACGTCCTGTTTTTCCACGGATCAGTTCTGCTGCATCCGGATTTTTCTTCTGTGGCATGATGCTACTTCCTGTTGAATAGGCATCTGAGATGGTGATGAAACGGAACTCTTGGCTGCTCCAAAGAATCAGTTCTTCACTTAAACGGCTCATATGCATCATTATGATGGAGAAATCGGACATCAATTCTACTAAGTAGTCGCGATCACTGACCCCGTCAAGGAAGTTATCAACCGGTTTATCGAACCCTAGTAATGCAGTCGTCACTTGACGATCAATATTATGTGTCGTTCCAGCTAATGCACCACAGCCAAGTGGATTTTCATTCAAAATCTCGGCAGCATTTTGCACACGTTTCTTATCGCGTTTGAACATTTGTGCATAAGCGCCCAAATGATGTCCAAACGTGACAACTTGTGCGCGTTGCAAATGTGTGTAGCCTGGCATAATAACATTGTTTGCTTTTCCCTTTGACTCAAGTGAATCGATTAGGCCCTGAAGCGCGTCTATGACGACAGAAGTTTGATTTCTCGCATATTGCCTCATATCGACAGCTACTTGATCGTTTCGACTACGCGCTGTATGTAATTTCTTGCCTGTCTCTCCTACTCGCTCTGTTAGCTTCATTTCAACGAATGAATGAATATCTTCATAATTACCTTCAATTTGTAATTCGCCCGATTCGATATCCGCCAAAATCGACTGTAAGCCGTTTACAAGTAATTCGCCTTCCACGGGTGACAGTAAATCTGAATGTACTTGCATCGTTACGTGTGCAATACTACCCGCGATGTCTTCTCTGAATAGACGATAATCAACAGGCAAAGAGCTGTTGAATTTCTCCATAATCTTATCTGCTTTGCTACTAAAACGACCGCCCCAAAGTTTCATTATTCATCATTCCTCTCAACGTGTATTTTTATTCGTATTTCTGTATACTGATTATCCCTATTGCCAACTTGCATCAGATCTATTCTTTTATTTTGACACAGTGGACGATTTTTTTCTACTTTGAGTAATGTTGTGTCCGCTTGCATAAACCGTATATTTATGTGATAATAATTGAACAATAAATGAATGAGTGATGACAATGAGAAACTTTTTCCCAATCCAACAATTAAAATTACGTATGACCTCGCCTAAGCTAAGCGAGGTTTTTTTGTTGCTTGTAGGAAACACTCTTAGAGGAGGGAAACTTTTATGACAATTCATATACGCGAACATTCTACTTCTGCCATTTTAGCTATCTGGATTAGTTTATTAAGTAATATCATCTTGACTGTATTAAAACTGGTAGTCGGATTTGTTTTCAGAAGTCCTGTTTTACTCGCAGACGGTTTCCACAACGCAGGTGATGTGGTAGCTTCTGCCGCTGCACTGACATCTATGCAAATTTCAAAACGTCCTGCAGATGAAGATCATCCGTATGGACACGGCAAAGCGGAAGTCATTGGTTCAAGCATAGTCGCTATTATTTTGGGGTTAGCCGCAATCTATATTGCTTTCGAAGCTATAATGGCTTTATTCGAAGATCCTGCTAAAGCGAGTAAAATTGCCTTAATCACTGCGATTGTGTCTCTAATTTGGAAATATATACTCTATGTCTACACCATTCGAATCGGTACCGCGGAGAACAGTAAAGGTCTGATCGCAACGGCCTATGATCACTTGGCAGATGTCTATGCCTCACTTGCCGCAGTGGTAGGAATTGGACTTGCTTTAGTTGGAGATGCTTACGCATTGCCGCTACTCACATACGGTGATCCCATTGCAGGGATTATCGTCTCGATTCTTGTCTTAAAAATTGCTATCGATATCGGTAAGGAAAGTATTGATATATTAATGGAGAAAAGTGTAGGCGATGAACGATTAGTCGCTTTTGAAGAATTGATTCAATCCATTCCAGAAGTGAAACGAATTGATCGCTTGCGTGCAAGAGAACATGGTCATTACGTATTGGTGGATATTCGTATCGGTGTCAGTGGTGATTTAACTATACAAGAAGGTCATGTTATTTCGAGTAGATTACGTAATTTGATCATGGCAAAAAATGAAGATGTCGACGAAGTGTTAATTCACTTAAATCCGTGGTATCCCGAAAAGCAATCCGGTATACTTACAAACGAGGAGTGAAAAAATGAGTACAATAACAATTAAAACAATAGAAGTATGTGTAAAGGAAACGGAGGAAATAGTACGCACTGCGGATGAACGTTTTTCACACGAACCCATCTCGTATTTGAAATCTAATATAGCTGAGTTTCTTTTTGTCGAGTCACCTGAATTTGATGAAATCCAAGTTGATTCGCTAGCACTTGAAGTGGACGATATTTTCAAAACGTATATGGCGTTATTTGGTTTACGAGGCAAGAAAAAAGAAGGCGAACTAATTCGTACATTTATTGAGGAAAAACTTCAGCACAACTTAAATGGTTTTAGTATTTCGTTTTCGGATAACGAAGGTTTCTGGGAATTGAATGTTCCGTTTGATTCTCTTAATGGATTTGATGAGGCGATGTCCATAAAAGATGCATTACAACTTCTATATGTAGTACTGGATGATTTGCATAAAATGAGAGCAAATAGCTGATGGCATTGCAGTTTATCTACACGTATATTCGACACCGTGATGAAAAAGAATTATGTCGGATGGAAATGCGGGCTTTTTTCGGCCAGGACGTAAAGGATAACGTGATCGTAAGTGATATTGCGGTTGACCCGTCACGAAGTCCGTTCATACAAACACGACTCGAAGTCTTACTGGATGCGGACAGCTTGGAATTGCTAGCTGACAAAGCTTCTGAATTGGAGATCGATCAATTATTTAAAGCAGTCTGCTTGAACGATATAACGCTTGCGGAAACAGCTAAAATTGGTCATGATACTCGTCGTGACATTGAGCGCACCATAGGATTACAGATTAACGGTGAACCAGAACTCGATCATCCAGAAGTGTTCATTGGCATTATGAAATTAGATAATCACTGGTACGCAGGGAAATTACTTTATAGTTCTTCTGACTGGCATGTGCACCAACAGAAGCCGCACATGTACTCCACTGCGCTGGGTACCCGTTTAGCTAGAGCCGCCGTCAATATCGCAGTGCCACACCCTGAAGGGAAACGCGTCATCGATCCTTGCTGTGGAATTGGAACTGTCCTTGTTGAAGCACTATCTATGGGGATACCTATTGAAGGTCGTGATATTAATCCACTTGTCGTCTATGGTTCGCGAAAAAATATCGACTACTTCGGTCTGAAAGGCAATGTCACAATAGGTTCAATTGCCGATGTCGTCGAAGCATACGATGTGGCGATCATTGACATGCCGTATAATTTATTTACACATATTACTGCAGAAGGTCAACTCGAGATTTTGAAAGAAGCTCGTCGTTTTTCAAAAAGCTGTTTAATTATCACCATTGAGAATATGGACGAAATGCTCGAAATTGCTGGATTTGAGATAGTAGATCGTTGTCTTGCACATAAAGGTACGTTTTCGCGTGAAGTTGTCCTATGTAAATAATGAAAGACGAGTGAGTTTTTCTCTCACTCGTCTTTTTCATTGTGTATAACTATTTTCTGAAATATGATAAAGACAGATTGGAGGTACGATTATGAAACGTTTTATATCAGCGGTTATAGCCGCTATCTTATTCGCAATTATTTATTCAGCCATTTCCTATGTACCTGAATCACAGCGCGAACCGAATACCTATTATTTTGGGTTCGCTGAAACAATGATATTCGTTATGTTATACGCAGGGCCAATCTTTTTACTGATTGGAATTCCCTTATCTATCATGATTGATAAATTAATGAAAAATAAAAGATTGCAGTATGTAAAGAAGCTAGTTTTTTATTCAGTGGCTGGTCTTCTAATTGGTGCACTATTCCCTCTAATTCTACTGCCCGGACTGAATTCAGCGTCGCTGATTGTCTTATATGCCGGTGTTGGTCTCATGGCGGCGAATATTTATTTTCACACTTTTCTCTTATTGCCTCCTCATAATAACATTTCAACAAATAAAGAGAAATAATCCCATTCGTTCAAATATACGAAAACAGTAAAGAAAGTGTAATAGTTTTTACTGACTTGGATATTCTACTTATAATTTTTATTAGAAGAGTGTGAATTTTGTAAAATAGGGGAAACAAAAGTATCAGAGCATTTATCTATCGCGTCATTCTTTTATACAGGAGCTCTTATTACTATCCAAGGAGTGAAGTCTATGTTTATTAGTATTATGAAGCTTTTGAGTGTTCTCTATTTATGGACATGGTTCGTCTGGCCGTTCGTTTTTGTTATTTCTATAATTTATGCGATCAAGGAGCTCGTGCAGGAAGAGCCTGCATTTATGAAGCCAGCCATTATTGCGTCGGTATCCTTGCTAATCATCCTCTCAGGAATCGCCTCCCCTGCTTTGTTTTTATGAGTCTTTGAAAAGAAGTGATCGAAGTCGTGGTTTTATGACTTCGATCACTTTTTTGTTCTTAATTACATGATTTGCAGATTGTAGATAGAGAGAATGGGTAAGTGTTGGGATGAAGATTGAGTGCAAAGATGTTATCCTAATACTTCACTTTCACTCGCAAAAGCTGCCCTACGCGCCAATCCCTTGCAATGCGGGTGTATGATACTTTTTGCTGTGCATAGAATTTAGAATTGTAAACTATTTTGAACTTGAACTCAAATAAGTTTAGACACAATAATAACTTACATATTAGTTTCAGTGAGTGATCTAAGTACCACCACTCAATAATTAGGATGGAAGCGTCCGCCAACTGGAGCTTCCATCCCCTCGCAGACACTATTTAGCGCTCCTCTTCCAATACTCCCAACCAACACAAAAAAGGATGCCCAGTTAGGACATCCTTTTAAATATTACTTATTTAGTCAATGACACTGTATAATCCGCAAGCAAACGTGCTCCATAGCCTGTTGCAGATTTTGTGTAATACCCCTTCGATTTCTGCTTATCCATGACACCTGCCATGTCCACATGCAACCAGTTATTCTTCGGAGCGAACTTACGCAAGAAGAGACCAGCCGTGATCGAACCTGCCACAGTTAAAGAACTAATATTATTGCAATCCGCATAGGCGCTGTCAAGTGATTCCTCATATTCATCCACTAGCGGAAGTGGCCAAACGAAGTCGCCGTTTTGATCGCCGATTTTCTTCAGTTTATAAGACAACTCCTCATCACCAAAGACTCCACCGACTTCTGTACCTAGAGCAGCTACAACCGCTCCGGTCAATGTAGCGATATCGACTGTGTAATCGGCATGTAATTCTCCTGCTCGAATTAATCCATCAGCCAAAATCAAACGTCCTTCTGCATCTGTATTACCGACTTGTACACTGATGCCGTTCTTATATTGAATCACTTCGCCCGGCATTACAGCGTCGGGTCCAGGTGTATTTTCAACCATTGGAATCAGCACGACTACATTTACTTTTGCATCTGAATGAGCTAGTAGTGATAATGCACCGCTGACAGCTGCTGAACCGCCCATATCCATACGCATGTCACTGTCATCGCGTCCGCCCTTCAAGCTAATACCGCCTGAATCGTACGTTACGCCTTTTCCGACAAGAGCCACGAGTGGTTTTGACGCATCTGTCTGCAAAGTCATCTCAACGAATGAAGGCTCATACTTACTGCCACGGCAAACTGTTAATACGCCGTTCATTTCGTGTTCTTCGATTTCTTTTTTACCTAGTACATTGATTTTCACTTTTGTTCCTATGAAATGGTCTTTTAATACTTCTGGATATGTCTCTGGGTTCAATACATCAGAAAGTTCATTCATCAAATCCCGAGAAAACGCCATAGCGGCAGCACGTACTTCTCCTGATTTGACTGCTGCTTGATCTGCACCTTTTACATCTAACGTAGTGACAGGATCCGCCTTTTTAGATTGGTAGAGATCAAAGTTATAGGCGCCAAGGTGCCACCCTTCAACGAATGCCGTGACTGCTTCGTCTACAGACGACCATTTTTGCGCTAGCTGATCTGCTTGAATCGATGCAGAATGTACCTTTTGTGCCGCGAGCTTGCGAGAGATTTCACCTGCAATACTGCGAATTGCATCTACTGTTTTCCATTCTTTATTTTTTATAACGACTAACTGTTTTCCATCATGTACAAACGTGGAAAATTCTCCAGCTTGATTGTCGACAAATTGCTTCACCAAAAGGTTCTTCGTTATTTGTCCATCAGTTGAGAATAAAATTTCTACATTAATTTGCATAGCTATAATCGCTCCCTTCACTATTTCGGTTTCCTAAATAGTTTATCACTTTTTACCTGATAGAGCTAAGAAGAGAGTGGCCAGCGGTCCTAAAAATAAAGAAAGTATAAACCAGTTCAATCCACTTCTGTTTTTCCCCTGAGCCAATACGGCATTGATTAAAGCTAATGTACCCCATCCTACGAAATATCCTTCATTCATTTTTCATCACTCCGTTATGTAGTTGTATCGTATACATACGATTTGCCTAACAGGTTAGTTTCATTAATAACGGTTAACGCAAAAAAGGAACATCCGTGATGTCCCTAGTATTTTGCATGAATTTATTAGCTACCTATTGATGTGGGTGCGATATCCTCAGTCGCATTTCGGTAGTTATGATTACCGACCTTAGCTCTAACTTCTTCTTCTGTTAACGGTGGTGGAATTTCGTGATCTGCCAATACTCTGTTTTCAAGCGGCACTTCTACGTTCTCCATGGCAGCATTCTTTGCATCCATTTCACGTCCATATTGCTCACGTTGTTCTGCAGTTGTCTGTTGTTCTTTTGATAAATCAGCCACTTCATCACCTCAACCTCATGTTTTTACTTATCTTTCCCGATATTTGCTATACTAAACCTACAAAGAGAAGTAGGAGGAGAGGGATAACGTGACAATGATTTTAGTGGATGCAGATGGCTGTCCGGTAATTAATGAAACGATCGGAATTGCGAAAGAATACGGCCTACCTTGTGTATTAATATGTGACACTGCACATGAAATGCATCGGGAAGGCGCTGAGACGATTACTGTTTCTAAAGGTGCCGACGCAGTCGATTTTGTATTAGTGAACCGTATAAAAAAGGGGGATATCGTCGTCACTCAAGACTATGGATTGGCTGCTATGGCGTTGGCGAAACAAGGTTTGCCTCTTGATCAGAACGGTAGATGGTATACAAATGACAATATTGATCAATTACTTGCAGCACGTCATAAAGCACAGAAAATCCGCCGAGCAGGAGGTCGTTTACGCGGCCCCAAAAAACGAACTGCTGAACAGAATGAAGGATTCGTTTCCAGTTTGCGTGAATTATGTAAAACAATTCAGCCTTAAATTAGTCTACATAATAAACAGAGACTACAAGTACTACTTGCGGTCTCTGTTTATTATCTTCACGGCTTTACTTGAATAACTAAAACGTCTGAATCCTCTACCGCATGCAAACTATGTCTTTCTAGCGGCACCATATGCAAGACATTGTCTGGCGTTACATCAATCGCCTCGCCTTCCACTGTGAATCGTACTTTTCCTTTTCGCACAATGATGAATACTTCTTTATTCGCATCATGCTCTGCCACTTCCTCACCTGCACGCAATTGAATATTCATCAAGATTGCATTGTCGACATCCGCCACTTTTTCAATATGTTTTTTCTTCTCAGTTAGCTGATTCTTAGTATCGATTACATTCATAACTTATCTCCCCTTTCAAAATTTCTTGCATAATCAGTTTATACGATTTTTGTTTACCATAAAAGTGATACGTAATAGAAACAGGCATGATTCCTTAGTGGTTGCACAACGCATCTAACACTTTATAGTTTTCTGCTACCTTAAAAGGGGAATAGTGGGATAGCATGACAACGCCCGATCCATTTTGGATGGTCGAAGTACTGCCAGATGTAATAGGATATTAATCTACTATACTTAATTCTATCTTTAAGACAAGTCCTTCTCTTCTATTGCATATAGTTTACAAGAAGCTACGCCATAATTTACTGCTCGCGCACGCTATTAATTTTATCGGAGGTAACCCTATGCCAATTATTCAATCTGTCAGTACCGTTAGGCCGCCTGTTGATTTACCACAGGAAGAGGCTATGACATTTGCCCGCTCTTTATTTTCGGATTCATTTAAAGATATCGATCGCTTGTTGAAAGTGTTCCAAAACGGTGAAATTGATTCACGACAAGTATGTATGCCGTTGGAATGGTATGCGGAGCCACATGATTTTGAAACAAAAAACAACTTATACATTCAGCACGCCGTGACTCTTGGCAAGCGAGCAGTCGAACAATGTCTCAACAATACAACTTCGCTTGAACGTCCGGTGAATGCTGCTGAAATAGACGCGATATTCTTTGTTTCAAGTAGTGGTATTGCCACACCAAGTATCGATGCCCGTCTTATTAATGAATTACCATTTCGACATGATATTAAACGTATCCCTATTTGGGGTCTTGGTTGCGCAGGTGGGGCTTCGGGTATGAGTCGGGCTTTTGATTACTGTAAAGCTTATCCTGAATCGAATGTTCTCGTTCTGGCTATAGAGCTTTGCAGCTTAACGTTTCAACGGGATGATGTTTCGAAAAGTAACTTGGTCGGTGTTTCATTATTTTCCGATGGTGTTGCTTGTGCACTTGTTTCTGGAGAACAGTCTACCGTTAAAAGCACTCGTCCGATGCCGCATATCCGTGCAACATCTTCACGTTTCATGCCCAATTCAGAGGACGTGATGGGCTGGGACATTAAAAATGATGGCTTGCATGTGGTCTTTTCAAAGAGTATTCCAAACGTTATCAAGAGTTGGTTAGGACCCTTCGTGCATCAATTCGTAGAAGATCATGATCTGTCAATGGAAGACGTACAGCATTTCGTTGCCCATCCAGGCGGTAAAAAAGTATTGGATGCTTATCAAAAAGCCTTGGATATGAATCAAGAGCAAACCGCTACGTCGAAAAAAGTATTGCAATATCATGGGAATATGTCGTCTCCTACTGTGCTCTACGTACTCAAGGATTTCATCGAGCAGCAGCCTGCTAAAGGGGAATACGGGTTAATGGCAGCACTGGGTCCAGGCTTCTGTGGAGAACTACTGTTGTTGGAGTGGCAGTGAAATGGGTAGGCTCTTCCTGTTTGTTTTTATCATCGTCGTTATGCAACGATTAGTAGAATTAGTCGTCGCTAATCGTAATGAAAAGTGGATACGCAGTAAAGGCGCAATAGAAATCGGCGCATCCCATTATAAATGGATGGTTCTGATGCATACGGCATTTTTCATTTCCTTGCTTATCGAAGTTCTGTTATTCAACCGTTCCTTATCACCATTCTCAGGTGCCTTTGTTGCAGTCTTCCTATTGATGCAAGTTCTGCGTGTCTGGTGTCTGTTATCATTAGGGAAGTTTTGGAACACTAAAATTCTCATACTACCAGGAGCGAATGTACGGAAAAAAGGACCTTACCGCTGGATCCGCCACCCGAACTATGTCATTGTCACAACTGAACTGATTGTCTTACCTTTACTATTCAGTGCATACTTCACAGCGGGTCTATTTTTAATACTAAACATCTGGATGCTGTCCGTTCGCATTCCCGCTGAAGAACGTGCATTGCGGGAGTTTACGGATTATAATGAAGTGTTTTGAAAAAAAGAATGAAGGCAATTCCTTAATAAACAGGATTTGCCTTCATTCTTTTTTATTAACATGTATATACAAAAATGCTACGCCCGTAACCGGTAAATGGAAAGCGTTCGCTAATGCGTTCCTTGTACTTACTTCGTATTTCTATTCTTAACAAGCTTGTCCATCACTATTGCCATCTAGATGTTCTTTATATGCAGGGTGTCCTTTCGTAACGCCCTTCGGATATACTTTACGCAGTTCTGTACAATTCTTAAAATCCTGTGTTTCACCATAGACAGGTATCTTCACAGAATCAGCGGGATATTTCTCACTATCAAAACCTCGGTCTGTTGTATAATCTTCCAACGTCCAGATCCCTATGCCTGATTTCTTGGCTTGTTGCTCCGCTTTTTCAAATGCATCCAGATGCCGTGTGTTAGGTGGATACACATAAGCGACTCTCGCTAATCCCTCTTTCAATAACTGCTCTTGCACACTCTTGCCGTCTATGTAAATATACGCTAATAATCTGCCGTATTTATCGTATTTTCCGCCTACATCAAATTCGATTTCAAGACGTCCTTTTTGCAGTAGCTCTTGGTTACGCACTTTAGCTTGCTGCCCGTAAGGTTGCTTGCCAAGACGGGGATGGTTCGTTTCTGGTGTATCAATTAATAGATACCTTACATTTTCTTCTTTACCTTCATACATAATCTTGATCGTATCACCGTCAATTGTTTTGACTAATTCAACAGGTATAAGACCTTGACGACTCGGTTCTTTTTCCTCATCCTCAAATAGTTCTGGGAAATATATTGCAACTATCGCAACCCCTAAAGCAATCAAGAATGATGTAATCATTTTCTTGCGTTTATTTTGTTTCACTTTGGATGTCGTTTTCTTACTCATCAGAACCTCTTTTCTATAAGCTAAAACCTAAAAAGGCCAAGCCTATCCCCACTATGAACGTTACAAGTGTATAACAAATAGCTTGGAGCTTTTGACCTCCAGCCCAGAACGTCCAAATCTCTTTCATTAACGTAGAATAGGTCGTTAAAGCGCCAGCCACACCCGTTGCAGAGAACAACGTCCAACTGAGTGAAAGATTTGAACCTATAATCCAACCAATGAAGAAGCTTCCAATTGAATTAACAAGTAGCGTTCCATATGGCATACGTTTTCGATTGAGCTTGGAAGATACCTCAAAACGCAATAGCGCCCCTATAAATCCGCCACAACCAACTGCTATGAAATGCCAGATCATACCGTTAACCTCCTAGCCAACGAAAAGCCAAGTGCCGCCATAGCTAGTCCACCTAATAAACTGCTAAAAACGTAGGCAACAGCAAGTCCAAAAAATCCATCACTTAGTAATTCAACTGTTTCTACACTGACCGCTGAAAACGTCGTAAATGCACCAAGGAATCCTGAAGTTATCACTGTCACTGCTAGAGAGCTAAGACTACCCAAAAGACGGGCACGTTCCACTATGTAGCAAAGTATAAACGTACCCATCATATTCACTAAGAATGTAGCGATAGGAAAAGAAGCACTGACGATCAACAGGTGACCGATCAGCAGCCTTGTGCTCGCTCCAAAAGCCCCAGCCACACCTATGTACAGACGTTCTCTCATATGTTCACGACCTTATTTCATTCGATAATATATCCTAGCGAGTGAAGCACATTATGGATGAATGATAGTGTATATAAATAGATCCCTTCTTGCTCAGGTGCTTGGATGACATCGTGCTCAACATCTTTCCATCGTTTCCATTGCAGTTCAGATAGATTTTGTGCGAATGCCCACTTGCGTGTGTAATCGGTATTGGTGATTTGATCCGCTTCCCCCGTATGCAGTAATAATGGTACGTCCTGGATAATTAGATCAGGTTGCATAACTGATTTCATAAGCGTCTGTAACTCGCGGTACCAGCCGCCCGTCACAATGGATACATACATTGGATCTTCCGCATATTGCTCCAAGAATTCAGGATTGCGTGATAGAAGTTCAGGCGTAATTTCATGATCCAATGTCATCGTTTGAGACCATTTTGTAAACATTTTCGCACGGATCGGCGGATGATGTTCCAAATGTAGCCAAGGCGATGTGCAAATGACTCCTGCACAATCAATTCGTTCCATCTGTAATAAACGAAGTAAGAACGTCGCACCCAATCCATGTCCAAATAAAAACACAGGCAAATTATCATCTAAACCGCTACGGATCATTTTTTTGATAAATCTACGGTAGTCTCTAAATGCCTCAGCATGCACTTCAACATTTTCTTTGCCGTGACCAGGTAAATCTCCTGCTACGACATGAAAGCCGTCACTTCGAAATTTTTGTATGAGCCATACATATCTTCTATGATGTTCATATGCGTTATGTACAAGAACGATAACACCTTTCGCCTTACCTTCTGCTTCCCACTTCCACAAAGTTACCACTCCTTATTTGACTAGCTTATTCTATCCATTTCATTATTATGTTTCACAAATACTAAATGTTTGTTACGATAAATTATACATGATTATTTAGAAATGAGGAGATTTGATTGATTTATCCATACGAAGGTAAATTACCAGAGATTGACCCATCCGTCTATATTGCGGACTATGTAACGATTTCAGGGGATGTAACTATAGGTCCTGAATCGTCTATATGGTTTAATACCGTTATACGTGGGGATGTATCTCCTACTATTATAGGACGAAGAGTAAATATACAGGATTTCTGCTGTCTACATCAAAGCCCAAAGTACCCATTAATTCTTGAAGATAATGTGACGATCGGTCACAAAGTCATGCTCCATAGTTGCACAATTAAAACCGGTGCACTTGTCGGTATGGGCGCTACCGTTCTCGATGGGGCTGAGGTTGGTGAAGGGGCATTCATCGGTGCTGGCAGCTTGGTAACTCCAGGCAAGAAGATTCCGCCTAACACATTAGCAATCGGTTCTCCAGCTCGTGTTGTTCGTGAGTTGACTGATGAAGATCGCGCAGATATGACAAGAATCGTCAATGATTATGCACGTAAAGGTCAATTATATAAAGCCTTGCAAGAAGAGAATTAATTGAAGCACCCGTAATTAGCGGGTGCTTATTTTAATATCGTCTAAATTTTCGCGGATATTTCGAATGTCGTTGCTTATACATCTACTTCTCCACTATATACATAAATTCTACACTCCACTAACATATCATATTTTGAATGTCTTTTCGTTTCGACTGTTTTTTTTAAGGATAAGAGTGTTACTGTCTTTATTCTGACCAGTTAAAATTTTTCACACTACTTATGACTTATGATAGACCAGAAATGTTTCATCTATATAAGTTGAACTTAAGAAGTAATCATCTCATGGAAACCGTTGATTTCCGTTCCAGGCGGACGCGTTCCGCGGGCACGGCCTCAATCTCCTCGTCCGCTACGCTACCTGCGGGGCTTTCAGCTCGTGCTGTTCCCGCTGGAAGAGCCGTCACGAAGAACGGCTTTTGCGAGTAAAAGCGAAGCGTTAGGAGCACATCTTTGCACTCGCCGCCTTCCTCTCCAATCAACTTAGTGTATCCTAAAATCTTTAATTCAATTTATATACTTATAAAATTAGTAGTTGGCGTTTATTTATAGAAACAAAAAAGCAGCCCGAGAGCTGCTCTTTGTTGAACTTATTTCCAGCCTACTTCATTCATTAATTCTACAGCTTTCGGATTATACTTACCGTAATCTGCGAAGTCCACTTCTTGTGGTTTGAATGTACCCCATTCAGCCATCACTTCTGGTAATTTCGCTTCTTTATTAACTGGGAACTCAAAGTTTTCTGCCGTGAATTGTTCTTGAGCTTCCACAGTCGTTAAGTACTCAATCAATTTTACTGCATTTTCTTTGTTTTTACTGTGTTTAATCAAGCCAGCACCACTAATATTAATATGTGTTCCTGTAGTTTCCTGGTTCGGGAAAAACACACCAATCTGGTCGAACACTTTCACATCTTCTGCTTCGTCTGAAACAGACATGTGACCTACATAGTAACTATTCATAATCGCAACATCACCAACACCTGCAACGATTGCACGCGCTTGGTCGCGGTCTCCACCTTCAGGTTCGCGCGCCAAGTTATTTACAATACCTTGAGCCCATTCTTTCGCTTTGTCTTCGCCATCAATTGCAATCAATGATGCCATCAATGACTGGTTATACAAGCTATCAGATGAACGAACAAGTAATTTATCTTTCCATTTGTCTGTTGCAAGGTCTTCATAAGTTGATAATTCTTCCGGCTTCACGCGATCTTTTGAATAGACAATCACACGCGCACGAGTAGATAATCCAATCCATTCGTTGTCTGTGTCGCGAAGCTCTGCTGGTACTGCCTTATCAATTTCTTCAGATTCAATGGGCTGCAAAAGACCTTCTTCTTTTGCTGTGTTCAAGATCCCGCCATCCACTGTAATAAATAAATCAGCAGGTGTATTTTGTCCTTCACGCTTGAGACGCTCAATTAACTCTGGTGCTTTCGCTTCAATCACATTTACTTTAATGCCAGTCTTTTCTGTGAACTCTTCATAAAGAACTGCATCCACGTCATAGTGTCTAGCCGTATAGACGTTTACTTCTCCGCCCGTTTTCTTATCTTCTGTTGCATCAGTTGTATCTTCAGCAGGAGTCTCTTCTTTTACTGGTTTGTCCTTTTGCTCCTCTTTATCGGAACTTGAGTTACATGCTCCTAGAACTGCTGCAAGCATTAATAGAGCGAATGCCCATAAAAATTTCTTCACATTGATTTCTCTCCTTGTTTTCTCATATCCGTTGCATATCTCCAAACGGTAATGAGAATCATTTTCAGTACTAAAGAAATTGTAATACAATATCGAGTATAAGTCTAGTATTCATTTTCTTTTATTTCTATAAATAAAAGGAGAGTATCGGAAATATATCCGATACTCTCTAGTACAACGTTAAACGGTTATTGATTCTTTGTCCGATCCAATATACGTTGCACAATCAATATAGATGATTCGATCACAAATCGCGTCCACATCAGCTTGATCATGTGATACAAACAGACATGTAATATTTGCCTTTTGCAAGATATCTCGAACTTCCATTCGAATCAATGACTTCAAATTCGTATCCAGATTACTAAACGGCTCATCCATCAACAGGATGGAAGGTGAAGGCGCCAAAGCCCTTGCCAATGCCACACGTTGCTGTTGTCCCCCGCTAAGTTCATGGGGATAACGTTTGGCAAACTCTTGCAATTGAACAAGTTCCAACATTTCATCCAAACGCTTCTTTTTCTCAGGACGCTTCATCTTGTGCAAGCCAAAGCAAATGTTTTCGCTGACTGTCAGATGCGGAAATAGTGCATAGTTTTGAAACACCATACCCACACCGCGCTTCTCTGCCTCGATATATGTGTTATCTCCTACAATCAATCTGCCGTCAAGTTCGATACTGCCTGCCGTAGGATCTTCCAAACCTGCAAGCAATCGTAGCAAAGTACTCTTTCCACTACCACTCGCACCTACAATCCCTACGATTTCCCCTTTTTTAATCGTAAATGAAAAGCGATCAATGACAGGCTGTTGTTTTTTTGAATATCGAAATGATAAGTTTTGAATGTCTACGAACATTGTTCTCACTTCTCCTCAAATCTTAAAATTATAATCACCGACAAGATGCTTAGACAAATTAATAACAGAGAGGATGGTGCAGCTTCATATATTCTTTCATCAATTGCATATTGATATGTCCGTGTCGCGAGCGTATCAAAGTTAAAAGGTCGCAACAGTAAGGTCAG
Organism: Sporosarcina sp. P2; assembly: GCF_002743255.1. Taxonomy (GTDB): domain Bacteria; phylum Bacillota; class Bacilli; order Bacillales_A; family Planococcaceae; genus Sporosarcina. The sequence goes on along the minus strand of NZ_PDYY01000008.1, from coordinate 23,757 downwards.
CGGTAGTTCCTTCATAATTTCGAGGAATGCTAACGCAAATCCAATTAAGATCGAACCGCGTAATAATGGAAACTCTACTTTCCAAAATGTGTATGTCATACTTCGTCCTAGTAAGAATGAAGCTTCACGATAAGATGGTGGTACTTTTGTATAACCTGACTCAACCGAGTTGAATCCTTGCGCCATAAACCGAATAACGTATCCTGTGATCAGCATAGCGATCGACATACTTAATACGAGTGAGCCCGATTCTACATCTAACAGTTTCGGATAAATAAATGCCAGTTTCTCATCTAGCGTAATAAATAAAGCAAGTACGCCAATTGCAACGACTGCTCCTGGCACCGCATAACCGGACGTCATAATACGCGCAAGTAAATTTGACGAAGCGGATGGATACAAGTTAATCGTACGGGCAGCCAAAATCGCAAAGAAGCTTATAATCAATGCACCGATGAGGGCGGCTACTAGACTATTGGTTATTAAGGTGATGAAGTCTGCGCGCCATACTTTTTCATATGTTTTTAGTGACCAATAGATCAGTTGAACAAAAGGAATTAAAAAGGCACTGAAGAATACAATAGAACAAGAAAGGGATGCTAACCAAGCAGTCCATCCACGTAATTTTTTACGTGCGAGTGGTCTGCTTTGTGTCACGTTTGTATCATACTTCCGACCTTTTCGTAAAAAGCGTTCGAGCATGAAAATCCCTAATATAATGACGAGCAACCAAGCAGCTAAACGCATAGCCGCATTGATATCATACATCCCGAACCACGTCTGGAAAATCGCCGTGGAAATCGTACGTACGCCAAAGAAACTGGCTACTCCATAATCACTTAACACTTCAAAGATGACGAGCATCGATCCTGCGATGATGGCAGGTCGCGCAATAGGTAATCCCAAACGGAAGAACATTTGGAAACCATTCAATCCAAGAGTTTTAGCACTCTCAATATACGATGCACTTTGTTTTTCAAAATAATTGAGCGCAATCATATACACATACGGGTAAAGGAATAATGTGAGAACAAAAACCGCTCCACGCAATGACATGATCTCGATCGTGCCCGGTGTGAATTGATAATCAAAATAATTACGGAACAACGATTGAATGACGCCAGTATAGCTTGTCATTGTACTGTATGTATAAGCCGCTATATAAGGCGGTATAGCCAAAGGTATTATCAACAGCCATTTAAACTGTTTCCGTAATGGAAATTCATAGGCCGCGACAATCCAGGCCAGTACTAATCCGATGGTCGTCGAGAGGAACCCGACAGATCCAACTAAAATCACTGACCCTTTTACATAGTCAGCAAGCAAAAATTCTTTAATATGTTCCCAGTTTTCGCCTGTCGGCTGGAAGAAACTTAGTACAACATAGGCGACCGGCATAATAATGACGAGTGCACCAAGCATTGTAATGATGAACCAGCTATTTGCCCGACGACGAATCTCTCTTAGCCATATAGATGTTTTCATATACTATAATACCAACTTTACTACGCACGATGGCGGTTATGGTGTACGTTCATGATGACTTGAATAATATAAGTCACACTCAAGTATATACAAACTCTCTGTACATTCCAATGTTTTCACAAGAATTCAACAAATCTTTACTGGTGACGTTCTCCAAAATACTACATGATTATCGAGTGGGATTACACAGTGAATATGTTTAATGTGATGCTTCGTATATAAAAATGAAGACAAACTCTTTTAACGGAGTTTGTCTTCATATGAAAATACACGACAGATTTTCTACTCTAAGCCAGTTTCTCATTTTCCTTTCTAAAGAAACCGAAAATACCTACTGTTTGTACGATATTGGTAAATGCTTGCGGATCCGTCTCATTGATAATCCGTTCCAAGTCGTATAGTTCATATCTTGTGATCACGACATAAAGCATGTTCTTATCTTCTTTAGAGTAAGCACCTTTAGCGGGTAGTATAGTAATTCCACGTACCATTTGACGATGGATTGCTTGTTGGAGATCGTCTGCTTTGTGCGTGATGATCATCGCAGTTACTTTTTCATGTCGCGTATGAATCATGTCAATCACTGAGGTAGTAACGTATAACGCAACCATTGTGTAAAGTGCATTTTCCGGTTCATATAGAATCCCCGCGAATACGATAAGAATACCGTTTAGCACTAGAAAGTATACACCGATTGGTTTATCCTGCATGCGAGATAGGATCATCGCAACGATGTCCATTCCGCCAGTAGACGCACCTAGCTTCAAGGAAATCCCTACACCAACACCTGCCAGTACCCCGCCAAATACCGCATTCAGCATAATGTCTCCTGACATAGAACGCAGTGGCAATAATTCAAGGAAAAGTGTAGTGAACGCAACGGATACTATACTGTAAATAGTGAAACCTTTCCCTACTTTAAACCAACCCAGAATGAAGACCGGTATGTTGAACAGTAATAATAAAATACCTGTACTAATTGTCATGCCTAAGTGGTCTTTTAGAACACTTGATACTAACTGGGCTGCACCCGCAAATCCACTCGCATAGACATTTGCATTGATGAGAAAGAAATTTAATGATAGAGCCATAAGTAGCGATCCAAAAATAACTACCGTCACTCGTTTTGCTTCAATGAAAAACATAGCGACCTCCCCTGGTAAATAACAATTTAATGCACGAACTAGATTATATCTATTCTTACCTCATAATGGTACCCCTAAGCATCATTGGTTATAAAAAAGCCGTTATGAATAGAACTATTCTCTTTTTCATTTTTACCATTCCACTATCGGGTTATTAAGAATGTACTATAAAGCACAAGTGCCTATTACACTGCCAAAACGATATACATAATTAGTAGAACAGTTCGAAAGTTTCAACTATGAATTATACGGTTTAATTCGGGAAAATAACGGCTATATTTAGAGTGGGAATCAAGGAGGAAATGCACGATGAAAACAAACAAAAAGGTAAGTGAATCGAAACGAGACAAAATGATTGAAGAGCTTGTTTCAAATGGGGTATTTAAAATTGATGGGAAACAACTGTACGAATTACCGCTTCAATTACTAATGCAAGAATATGAAGCATTCGGTCAAACTGACATTCAAATGTAATGAAAAGAAGACGTGCCAAATATGGCATGTCTCCTTTTCATTTTCGTTTAGCGATCACACGGTCATTGTGAAGAGAATTCACCGTGTCGTGTGATTTAACGTTAATCATTAGGAACAAAATCTCTTATCTAAAAACAGTCAATGGTATTTTACTATTCTCTACACTCTTACTCGTTTATGCTATGCGTCATATTAAACGGAGCTTTCTAACAGACAGCAGCACTTAAAACAAACAGAATAGCTAGTAAAATCTCATTTGCATGGGTAAACCCAAGACACTACTATCTGGCCAATAGAAAAACTGAAGAACCCCCTTTATTGGCTTGCTCTTCAGTCCCAGATAAAACTTATTCAATTATTAGCGATGTAATCTTTTTTCCACGTCGTTTACGATGTCTTGTACAGAATTGCCTTCAATGCTCACCACAGGAAAGTCGAACTGGTCAATGTTAACGTCGCTCAAGGCACGGATTACGCCCATGTCAAAGCCGCTTAGATGTTCATCACTTGCGAACATCGTCACTTCATGTCCTTTTTCCTCTAGTGCTTGTTTCACATCTTCAAATGGTACTTCTACAGCTATTTTCGCCATATTCTATTCCTCCTCAAAATACTACATGTATTTGGATAATACTTTATAATTTCCCACTCTTACTTAAATTAAACATGGCTTCTTGTGATATGTTTAGAAAATAGTAATAGTAAAACGATTTGTTTTGAGGGAAGTGGGTACTTTACTGTTAAAGCTATTGAATTATTACACAAAGAAGAATTTATAGAAGGAGTCGACATCATATGTTCGGTTTAGCAGATCTCCTTAGCTTGGTAATTTCTTGTTTCATCATTTTACCTGTCGTTACATTTATAAGGGAAGCTGGCTATTTTATTATTAGTGGTCTTTTCGGTGTAAATAATGCCAGATTGACCATTGGGTCTGGACCCAGGCTCTTTAAATTCGGTGTATTTGATATACGTAAATATTATCATATAAATAGCTGGTTTACTTTTGATTCAGTCAAGAGAAAAAGTAATTTTGCTTATATATGCATATATGCTGGGCCGATTTTGATTAACGTTGTCGTGGCGCTCACAATAAATGCGCTCATTGCAAATGGTTTTTTTGAAGAGTCCAAAACATTTTGGAGCCGTTTTATATTCTACGCCTTCTATTTCGTTTTATTTGACTCCATTCCCATGAAAACCGTAAATGGGAAACCGAATAACGGTATGATTATTTATGAACTTCTACGATATGGCAAACGAATTGACTTCAATGAAGATCCCTTTATTCTCGGCACGACAGAGGCGGAAGAAATGTATCAAGAAGAAATGGATAAAATTGAAAAGGTAAAAGAAGAAATTAAAGAAGAAATCATACAAAACGATAGTTCCTCACCTGACAAGAAAGGATGAGATAAAATGATTGTACGTGAACACGAGAAGTCATTCAGCTTCGTCCAACAACATCATCATGGACAACTTGCTGGAGAATTAATGGAAAACTGGAAAAAGGATATGTTTCCTGATGATCAATGGCGTCATTCCGTATTAACTGCCATTCGTAACCACGACATCGGCTGGGCTCCTTTTGATAAACAACCTTTTTGGAATGATGCGAAATCGGCACCTTTTCGATTCACAGATTACCCACTTCTTCCAAAAACAGTACTTTATCGCCAAGGAATCGATGAAGTAGAAAAGCTTGATCACTATGCAGCAATGCTTTGTAGTTTTCATTATGAACAGTTTATACAAGGTAACGATAAAAAAGAAGCTAAGCAATTTATTGAGGATGAACTGAATCGCCGTGAACGATTATGTAAAGAAGTCGAAGGTTTTGATAAGGAACTTTTTGATAGGCATTTTGCTTTGCTTCAGCTTGGAGACAACTTTTCCTTATATTGTTGTGTGAATGATCCAGGTGTCGACAAAGCGAGTGAACATATATTCTTTCGTGATGGCATTCCTTCTACTGGTATTTTCCCTTCATTACCGATAGGACGAATTGGGATATACTTTGCAGATCAGCACACTATTAAAGTGGAGGGTTTTCCATTTAGCTATTCTTTTGATGTTGAAGTAAAACAGAAGACAATCTTGAAAAAAGATATAGAGGATAAAGGCTTGCAAAGGGCTTATGAAGAGGCAGACTATGAAATGATTCCTTTTCGTATTTTACCGGCAAAGAATTAAAAAGTGCAGAAAAAAGGAAATGATTCCTCTTTCTGCACTCATTACTTTATTGCTTCACACGTACTGTACTCGCAAGATCTTTCAACGCTTCCACTTTATCTGTCTGCTCCCATGGCAATTCGATATCAGTGCGGCCAAAGTGACCGTATGCTGCCGTTTGTTTGTAGATTGGACGACGTAGGTCAAGCATTTTAATAATTCCTGCCGGTCGAAGGTCAAATAATTCACGTACGAACTCTACTAATTGAGTCTCCGATAGTATACCGGTATCAAATGTATTGATCGAGATAGAAACCGGGCTCGCTACTCCAATAGCATACGCCAACTGAACTTCACAGTGCTCAGCCAGTCCAGCTGCAACGATATTCTTTGCCACATAACGCGCTGCGTAAGAAGCCGAACGGTCCACTTTCGTAGCATCTTTCCCCGAGAATGCACCGCCACCATGACGGGCATATCCACCATACGTATCAACGATGATTTTACGTCCAGTCAATCCAGAGTCTCCTTGAGGGCCACCAACGACAAAGCTGCCAGTAGGATTAATGAAGTATTTAGTATGCTCGTCCAATAAGTTCTTTGGAACGACTGCATCAATAACAACATTCTTTATATCCTGCTCGATTTGCTCGAGTGTTGCTTCAGGGTGATGTTGTGTGGAAATAACGATTGTGTCAATTCGCACAGGATTATTATCTTGGTCATATTCTACCGTTACTTGTGTTTTACCGTCAGGACGTAAATAGGAAATAAGTTCTTCTTTACGAGCTTGTGCCAGGCGTTGTGCCAATTTATGAGACAGGCTGATTGGCAGAGGCATTAATTCTGGCGTTTCATTACATGCATATCCAAACATCAAGCCTTGGTCTCCTGCACCGATTGCCTCTAATTCTTCATCAGACATAGAGCCTTCACGTGCTTCGAGTGCCACATTGACACTTGCAGCGATTTCAGGTGATTGCTCATCAATGGAAGTAAGTACAGCGGACGTTTCGTAATCGAAGCCGTATTTCGCACGAACATACCCAATTTCTTTAACAGTGTCGCGAACGACTTTTGGAATATCCACATACGTTGTCGTAGTGATTTCTCCCATTACCAATACGAGTCCGGTCGTTATACTCGTTTCACATGCCACACGCGCATTTGGATCTTCCGTTAGGATCGCATCTAAAATTGCATCTGAAATTTGGTCGCACATCTTGTCAGGATGGCCTTCTGTAACTGATTCTGATGTAAACAGTCGACGATTTGTCATGTTATTTCCCCCTATATTAAGCATCATGATACGGTACTCTCATAAGTCCCTGGTAAAGTTCCACGCCTAGACGTCAAGCATATACCATAAGGATTCAGGGCTAGACAATATAAAAAGCCCTCCACTCATAGTCAATCCATGAGTAAAAGGCAAAATTTCACGCGCAGCACCTTTCACTCTTATCGTCCAAGGAATTAAACCTTGCTTCAGGTTTGGCACCTTCGCGTTAGACTTACGTCCATTGCAGGTTGCCGGGTTTCACAGGGCCTGTACCCTCCACCAACTCGGGATAAGAGTATCCGTTCATGTCACATCGTATTAAAAAGTTTGGATTTTGTCAAATTATTTCTTCCAAATCACTTGAGTTTTCCATTAGTATAGATTAATATTCTTAATGTGTTATACTATTTACGAATTAGGATATTCTCAGTAAGATAAAAATAAATCGACTACGCAAAGGACGGTATGTAAACATGATATCTGCAAAAATTGATGATAGTTTAAAAAGTCTTCTTAGTGGAAGCAACGTGACGATCCAAGCGTCTGTGGCAGAACTAACGGAAAAAGCAGTGGCAAGAGGCGAAGCTAAACTTTCTGCTGATGGTGCGATCACTGCTCGTACAGGTAAATACACAGGACGCTCACCTAAGGACAAATTCATCGTTGAAGATGCAGTGTCTAAGGATAAAGTAGATTGGGGTAGCACAAACAGTCCGATTTCAGAGGAGATCTTTGATTCATTATACACAAAAGTCATCGAACATTTGAAGAAAAAAGACGAACTGTTTGTTTTTAAAGGATTTGCAGGAGCAGATAAAGACTCCCAATTGTCTATCCAGGTTATTAATGAATTAGCTTGGCAAAATCAGTTCGTTCACCAACTATTCATCCGTCCAACTGAAGAAGAATTGAAAGCACATGAATCGCAATTCACCATTTTGGCAGCCCCTTCATTTAAAGCGGATCCAAAAGTGGATGGCACAAACTCTGAAACATTCATCATTTTATCGCTTGAAAAGCGAATTGTCTTAATTGGTGGAACAGAGTACGCTGGGGAAATGAAGAAATCTATTTTCTCTGTTATGAACTACTTACTACCCGAGCAAGATATCCTATCCATGCACTGTTCAGCAAACGTTGGAGAAGAAGGCGATGTTGCTTTGTTCTTTGGTCTATCTGGAACAGGTAAAACTACGCTTTCGGCAGATGCTGACCGTAAACTTATTGGTGACGATGAGCACGGCTGGTCTGATAATGGCGTGTTTAACATTGAAGGTGGATGTTACGCAAAATGTATTAACCTTTCTGCTGAAAAAGAACCTGAAATTTTCGGAGCCATTCGTTTCGGTGCTGTTTTAGAAAACGTAGTACTAGATGAAGAAACACGCATTCCTGATTATGATGATAAATCATTAACAGAAAACACACGTGCTGCATATCCAATCGAAAACATTGATAATATCGTGACACCATCTGTTGCTGGTCATCCGAAGAACATCATCTTCCTTACAGCTGATGCTTCTGGCGTATTGCCTCCGATTTCTATTCTTTCAAAAGAACAGGCAATGTATCACTTCTTGAGCGGTTTCACTTCCAAACTTGCTGGAACTGAGCGTGGAATCACTGCTCCTGAACCAACATTCTCTACTTGCTTCGGTTCACCGTTCCTTCCACTCCCTGCAGCAACCTATGCAGAGATGCTTGGAAAGAAAATAGATGAGCATGGTTCAAAAGTATTCCTCGTGAATACAGGATGGACTGGCGGAATCTATGGTGTAGGTTCACGTATGAACTTAGGCTATACACGTACGATGGTACGCGCTGCAATCGCAGGTAAGTTGGATAATATAGAAACAAAGAAGAACGAAATCTTTGGATTAAATATGCCCCTTGAAATCGAAGGTGTGCCAAGCGACGTTCTACACCCTCGTGATGCTTGGGAAGATCCACAAGAATACGATAAAGAAGCAAACCGTTTGGCTGATGCTTTCCGTGAGAACTTCAAGAAGTTTTCTCATGTTTCCGAAGACATCGCAATCAAAGGCGGACCACCTGTCATTAAATAATGTCATACGAAAGAGGCTGACCAATCTGGTCAGCCTCTTTTTGCGTCTTTATTGTAATCACATAAAAGCTAGCAAATGTTCATCATTGCCGCTTCATCCAATTTACTGCTTCTTTCACAAGCTGTCGATTCATTTCAGGAGGAATATAATGCTTATAGCCTTCCAAGTACCAAGTTTCAAACTCTTTATCCGCATCACGTAATGCATTCTCCAACAATATTGCCTGTTGGAAAGACACATTCGTGTCAAGAGTCCCGTGGATAATCAGCGTCGGAATATCGATATTCTCTATCTGGAATAGTGCCGACCTTTCACGATACGCATCCGGTTGATTATTCGGCGTGCCACCGATGACACGTTTCATCATACGCCGCATATCCTGTCGCTCTTTGTACGTAAAGACCACGTCTGAGACTCCAGCCCATGTCACCATAGAAGTTAAATCATCGCGCATTATAGCTGTCCATAATGCCATGATACCGCCTCTGGAAAAAGAAAATAGATGAATGCGATCTGAATTGACTGCACTTTGCTGTTTAAGTACTTCCACTCCCGTCACTGCATCATTGCGATCCTCTCCAGCAAATTCATCCTTTCCTTCACCGCCCCGATTGCCACGATAATAAGGAGCGAATACTACCAGTCCATGCGATGCGAATTGTGCGATACGCGCTGGTCTAACCATCCCTACATGTTGGATGCCGCCGCGTAGATAAAGCAATCCATCATAGCGTCCTTTTGCTTTTGGTGTTGCCAAAAGTCCTTTTACAAGCAAGTTGTCAGAACTATACGTGATTTCTTCCAATCTAACATGGGGGTTTGGGGAGGGATAGTCTTTCCTCCGTATGATTTTACCATCAGATTGTTCTATCATTCGCTTCCACCCACTTCCTAAGTTCACCCATTCCGCGGTCTTTCATGTGAAAGCTGAGTTCAGTACAAGCATCTAGTTCAGCGTCTGTCATCCATACTGCGCCTTCTGTTTCCATTAACGTAAAGTCTTTTTCTACATATGTTATATCTCCTGTGAAAACGGCCTTGCAAAAAGGTGGTTCAGTAAAGACAACATACTCTGCAAATGAATGAATATTTTCTATAGTGACTCCTGTTTCTTCCATCGTTTCACGAATAGCCGCTTGTTCAATTGTCTCTCCTGATTCCGCTTTTCCACCGGGAAACTCAATTCCACGTATTTTATGTTTGGTCAATAACCAACGATTGTCGTCCTTAATCATTATGAGCACATGGCGGGATTCAATATGATGTGGATTAGGTCCAAAAGTCAATTCAACATGGGCTCCTTGTAAATCTTCAAATTTCAGCAATATGAATCACGTCCTTTCCCTTAGTGTAGCGGAAAGGTAAGCGAGGAATCAACGAAATAGCGGTAGCTTCTCGATAAAACGTTTAGACTCATCATCGGTAAATTCATGAATCAAAGCAAAGACCTTTTTCAATCGTACATCCAATTTATCATTGTCTTTATCATAGTGATATTGCGCATACGGTACATGTGAGCGTAGAAAGTTTTGGAATTCCAGTTGTTCCATTTGGGAAAATAGTTTTTCAAATATAGGATATACTTCTCTTGTTACTTCTACTTTGTATTCCCAGGTCGAAGAGTGAGGATCTGTGAGTACTAATTTGTTATTAAGTGATATATACATCGGGTATTTTTCTTCTATCATAATCATCCTACTTTCTTTTTTTACGTAGGATGCCTCATAAAGAAAAAAATATTCTGCAACAAAGAGGCTGGGACAAAACTTAAAAAAACAGTCCGTTCCCCTACGCTACACTCTTGATTACTAACGAATTAAACTTTATAAATACGTTTCAGTGAATTAAAAAAGGTATGAAAGTGTCTTCTCCTTCATACCTTTTGAAGTTGTGTCCCAGCTTCCTTAAAATTAAATTCCTTGATCTTGTTCTTCATACACTACTTTTTCAACTGCCAACGCCACGTTAATGTGTACGTTTGGATCTAATGGATGCGGGACTAAATCGTCACGCTTAGTGCTATCGACAATGGCCAAAGCTGCAGCGATCAGCATGGGATACGTAATGGCTTTCGCATTTGCATTTAATGCGCCACGAAAGATGCCCGGAAAGCCTAGGACGTTATTGACTAGACGACCATCCGCCGCATAGGCTGCGCCTGCTTCCAAAGCGATTTCCGGAGTGATTTCTGCGTTGGGGTTAGATAAAGCCAAAATGATTTGACCTTTACGAATCATTTCTGGCTTGATGAGATTAGCAACACCAGTTGTCGCAATGACTACATCGCATGTCTCCATGATTTCTTCCATTGTTTCAACGACGGTCCCACCGTGCTTCGCTAACATCTCTTTCGCATGGGGATTAGGATCGGTTCCTTTCATTTCCGCTACACCATACGCCATAAACATACGACTGATTGCTAAGCCTGCTGCGCCTAAACCAATTTGTCCAACTGAAGCATTAGCCAAATCCACTTCAACATGCTTGCATGCTGTGAGCGCTGCTGCCAATGCTACGACTGCTGTACCGTGCTGATCATCATGCATAACAGGGATCGGTAATTCTTTTTTCAAACGCTCTTCGATTTCAAAGCAATGCGGGGACCCGATATCTTCTAGTAAAATTGCACCAAATCCTTGATGGATATGTTTGATCGTTTCTACGACTTCATCGGGATTGCTCGTATCAAGTAAAATGGGAATCCCACTAATACCGACGAATTGATCAAACAAGACAGCTTTTCCTTCCATAACAGGCATACCCGCTACAGGACCAATATCTCCAAGCCCTAAAATAGCCGTACCATCCGTCACGATTGCCACTGTATTAGGAATACCTGTGAAATAATTTGCCTGTTCCGGGTCTTCTTGGATCGTTTTGCAAACACTTGCCACACCCGGTGTATACACTCTCCGTAAATCCGCCAGAGAACGGATTTCATGAGTGGCTTTCATATGAATTTTTCCGCCTTCATGCATTTGCAATACATCATCTGTAATCGCTTGAACTTTAATACCTTGTTTCAAGTTTTCAATCGCCACCACGATTTCAGCCAAATGCGCTTGATCATTACATTGCAACGCGATTTCTCTAATCGTAGAAAGCGTTCCTACTTTAATCGTCTGGATGTCACCAATATCTCCATTTAATTGACCAATTGCCATAGTTACCATGCCAAGATTCCCCGGTTTAGAAGGTGTTTCGATAATTAAATTACGCAAATACTGTCCTTGAGCCATCTTCAATATACCCCCTACTATGTTTTAGTATATTTTACAGTATTTCTACCTACTTCCATAAAAAAACACACATCTCTACTTATTCAAGATGTGTGCACTTCATTCAAGCCTTAATATCAATTGAAACGCCCTTTGTTGGATGCGCTACAGATTGGTTTTCAAGGCCGTTCAGCATATCATTCATAGCAGAAGTCTCCATTGAAAGAGCCTTGTTCATAACGCTCATTTGAACGGTTGATTGCAAGCTTCTCAACTGGCTGGACATAATTGAATGGATATCCATATCGTTCAACTCCTTCCTGGTATTCACTTCCTACTATCGGTTGCTATTTTGTTAATTGAAGGTTTTACTCGTTTGTTTCACCGAGAAATGCGTTTAACATCCACTGATGCTTCTCCACGCTCTGATAAACTGCATTTAACATATCTTCTGTCATATCATCTGAATCCTTCGATGCAAGTTCCATACCCTTTTTCAATGATTTCATTACTTTGTCAAAATCATCTACTAACGTTTGCACCATTTCATTCGCTTTTTCTGTGCCTTTTGCTTCGTCGATCACAGATTCGGATAAATGCTGCGATAATGTTGCAGTTGGTTCACCGCCCAAAGTCAGTACGCGTTCCGCAATTTCGTCCATATGCACTGTTGCTTCATTATATAATTCCTCAAATTTGGCGTGTAATGTGAAGAATTGATTTCCTTTTACATACCAGTGGTAGTTATGAAGTTTCGCATACAACACCGACCACGTAGATACTTGTTTGTTTAATTCCTGAATTAGTTCCTTAGACATAAAAAAAACACTCCTCTAATCGTTTTATGCTTCTCTCTTTTCATTTACCACTTATATAGGTAAACTAAACCTTATTACGTCAGAAGGTGATGGATATAGTGAAGAAAGCATTTATACAACTGATCCGGTTCTACCAGAAGTTTATTTCCCCCTTATCACCGCCCTCTTGCCGATTTCATCCCACTTGTTCACATTACGGAGTGGAAGCAATTGAGACACATGGTGCGCTAAAAGGTAGTTGGCTTGCGGTAATGCGGATTTTAAAATGTCATCCATTTCATAAAGGCGGATTTGATCCGGTACCTCCAAAAAAATCAGATACTAAATAATCCGTACTAGGTTGCAAACATACATCATATCTTGTATGATGAGAAAACAATCTAAATAGTAATCATTCCGATTACGTCACGGAGGCTTTTTGAATGAAAAATCGTATACTACTGCTGGCAGCCGCTTTGCTGCTAGTATTAAGTGGTTGTAACAATAGTACAACTACTGAACCGGATGATACGTCATCCGAACAATTACTCATTTACACTACTGTTTACCCATTACAATACTTCACTGAGCGGATTGGTGGAGAGTATGTTGACGTGAGATCCATCTATCCGCCTGGAACAGATGAGCACGTGTTTGAACCTACGCAGAAAGATATGATGACCTTAGCAAAAGGGGATTTATTCTTCTATGTTGGGCTTGGACTTGAGGGTTTTGTGCAAAAAACAGAAAAAACATTGCAGAATGAAGAGGTTCGATTTGTTCCAATCGCTGATTATATTGATTTCGAGGAGTTGGAAGAGGGACATTCCCATGAACACGGAGAAGATGCGCATGATGAGCACGGACATGAAGACACGGTGGATCCACACGTTTGGATATCTCCTTATCTCAGCACGAAGCTCGCGGAAAAAATTACGCAAGAGTTATCTGATGAATTGCCTGAACATGCAGAATCATTCAAGAAGAATTTTGATGTTTTATATGATGAACTAGAAGAATTGGATCGTGAATTTAAAACAATGGCAGATGCAGCGCCAAACAAAACTTTCTTCGTATCTCATGCAGCATTTGGCTACTTAGCAGACGCTTATAGGTTACAGCAACTTGCTGTATCTGGTCTTGATTCTCAGAATGAACCTTCACAAAAAGAACTAGCTTCACTTGTAAAAGATGCAAAAGAACAAGACATCCAGTATATTTTATTTGAACAAAACGTCAGCTCGAAATTAGCTGAAGTCATCAAAAAAGAACTGAATGCCGAAGCTCTTACTCTGCATAATTTGAGTGTCCTTACTGAAGAAGATATTCAGAAGGAAGAAACGTACTTTACTCTCATGGAACAGAATCTGAACGTACTAAAAAAAGCATTAGGTGACTAACAGTGGATGCATACTCCACTGTTTTTTTATAACCATTTTTTCAATTCGAACCGCATTAGTTTATTCGATGCATTACGCGGCAGTCGCTCCACAAAGCGAAATTCTTTCGGTAATTTATAACGCGCTAGACGCTGGGAACAGAATTCTACTAGTTCTTCCGTGTCAGCTGAGCCAACGAGAAATGCGACGGGTACTTGCCCCCACTGCGGATCTTCTTTACCACATACGCCAGCTTCTCTTATAGCAGGATGTGCTAGCAACACATTTTCAATTTCAGCAGGGTACACATTCTCCCCACCTGAAATAATTAAATCAGCACGCCGATCCACAATGAATAAATAGCCTTCCTCATCAAGATAGCCAGCATCCCCTGTAGCAAGCCAACCGTCTTCGGTCAGCGGACTGCGTGTACTTTGACTTCCGATGTAACCCGGCGTCACGTGAGGGCCTTTTATGAGCACTTCTCCTACTTCACCTGGTTGAACGGTATCTTTAATTGCAACTTGATTAAAAAATAACGGTTTACCCGCTGAACCTACCTTTCGCGTTGCATCTGCTTTTCCAAGTGTCGTCGTTTGCGAACAGGTTTCAGTCATACCATATGTCTGAAGTATCGGTAGTCCACATGCAGTCGCGCGCTCCAAATAATCCAGTGGCACCGGTCCGCCACCAACAAGCATAGTACGAAATTGAGGATGCGCTTTGTTATGATCCGCTTCCATCACACGGACAATTTGATCCAACGTCAAGGCAACGACCGAAATGGCTGTTACATTTCCCGCAACAATGTGTGCAGCAGCTTCTTTTGCATCAAATTTTTCGTACAAGCGCATTTCCATTCCGTAGATAACTGCGCGAATGACAATCGAAAGTCCACTGATGTGGAATAAAGGCATCATGCACAGCCAGGAATCGTTATCGGTCAACCCAAGATTCAGCGCAGAAGCAAGTGCGCTCGACGTATGATTGCCTGCTGTCTGACGAACTCCTTTAGGCACACCTGTAGTGCCTGAAGTATACATAATCGATAGCGTCTGATCTTCAGTCCACTGTTCTAGCATGACGAACTCTTTTCGTTCGGACTTTCGAACTGCTGAATAAGATAAGCTCTCGATATCATCTACATTCGGATGGATCTGTATTTGATCATCAACAAGTACAAGTTTTGCTTCGGAATCGCGGACTTGCCAGTGTAATTCTTGTTCTGTCAGCCGATTGTTCAGACAGACTACCTCCACACTTAATAACCAGCATGCATGGACGAAGAGTACCGTTTGTTCATTGGAGTGGCTTAGCAACGCCACTCTACTCTCTGACTGAACACCGAGATGATGAAGTTGTTGTGCGATTTCAAGGGATTGCTCATATAGTTCTCGATAAGACCAGTGTACACGTTCGGTAACTAAAGCGGATGCGTCGGGTGTCAATTTGGCCCGTTGCGCAAGCCAATTTGGGATCATCATAGCTATCTCCTCCAATTGGAATTAACATAATGAAAAAGCTGCCCAAGATAGGCAGCTTTCATTTATTTAAGGGAAACGTGGGAATTGATCGAAGTCTGGTTTACGCTTTTCTTTAAACGCATCGCGTCCTTCTTTCGCTTCATCCGTTGTGTAATAAAGCAATGTAGCGTCTCCAGCTAATTGCTGAAGTCCAGCCAAGCCGTCTGTATCTGCATTCATTGCCGCTTTCAAGAAGCGAAGTGCGGTCGGACTTTTACCTAGCATTTCTTCACACCATTGAACGGTTTCGTCTTCTAGCTGTTCATAAGGAACCACTGTGTTGACTAAGCCCATATCGAGTGCCTCTTGCGCGTCATATTGACGGCATAGGTACCAGATTTCACGTGCTTTTTTGTGACCAACAATGCGTGCAAGATATCCTGAACCGTATCCCGCGTCGAACGAGCCGACAGTAGGTCCTGTTTGTCCGAAACGTGCATTATCTGCAGCAATCGTCAAGTCACATACTACATGTAACACGTGACCGCCACCGATTGCGTATCCCGCTACCATTGCGACAACTGGCTTTGGAATAACGCGAATTAAGCGTTGAAGATCTAAAACGTTCAAGCGTGGAATTTCGTCGTCTCCAACATATCCGCCGTGACCACGAACCGATTGATCGCCTCCTGAACAGAAAGCTTTCTCTCCTTCACCAGTTAACACGATAACTCCAATTCGTTGATCATCTCTTGCACGTGAAAATGCATCGATCAATTCCATTACTGTTTTCGGACGGAATGCATTGCGCACTTCCGGACGATTAATCGTGATTTTTGCGATACCATTGTACATTTCGTACTTGATATCATCATATGTACGAAGCGTTTCCCATTGACGGGTCATAATAAATTCCTCCTCGAGTTTTACACTGTTTTCAGAAAGCTCTTTATCATTGTAGCAAATTCTTGTGGTTTTTCCACGTGAATTGCATGCCCTGCATCTTTTATCGTTTCATGCCGGGCATTTGGCAGCCTTTTCAACATTTCCTGCGCTATCGTTTCGAATTTCTCGTCTTCACTACCGGTAATCAATAATACAGGTAATGAAAGTTGCTCAAGCGTCTGCCAGTATGATGGCTGACTGCCCGTTCCAATCCCCCGTAAACTGTTTGCTAGACCGGTTGGCCGTTGATCAAGGCGTTCATTGCGCACTGCTTGTTGTTGTGATTCAGACAGTTTCTTTTGCGAGTGAAACAACGGAATCTCTTGCCAGAAGTCGACGAATTCTATCATTCCTTGTTGTTCTATCCTATCCGCAAGCTTGGAATCAGCTGTACGTCGTGCGATTTGTTGTTCAGTTGTACATAGACCTGGCGAACTGCTTTCAAGTATAAGACCCGTTACTTTTTCTGGATACGTTGCAGTATAGCCTAGCGCAACACGCCCACCCATCGAATACCCAAGCAAGATCGGCTGCTCAATTTCAAGCTTCTGCAAGACTTCATATAAATCTTTTATCTGCTCTACCATTTTGTAGCGAGTAATCGTTTCAGGCGCTTCTGTTTTACCATGACCGATTAAATCGACTGCCACGATATGATAATCCGCCGCAAGTACTTCAATGGTTTGCTGCCAAGTGGCTGTCGAGCCTGTGAAACCATGCAACATGACGATTGTCGGCAACCGTTTATTACCGTATCGTGCAACATGCGTATCTATACCTCTAATCGTCAATAGGTCAGTCGTCAATGCGTTCCACCCTCTTCGCAATTTCCCGCCACACAGAGCGGTGAGCTTCCACATTGTCTTCACGTACTGTTGTCACTTCAATAATTCGGAGATTAGTCATTTTATCTGTTTGCATTGCTTGTTCAAATGCTTGTATCGTATCTACCGCATCAAATTGCGCTTCATACATCGCTGCGATATGTTGGAACGTTAAATTTGTTGGGGTCCCGAATAATTGCTCATAATGGTGTTCAATAGACGCTTGCGGTAAATAGGAAAATATCCCACCACCGTTGTTATTAATTAGTACAATTGTCAAATCGGTTTGCTGTAAACGGGAAATTATCAATCCGTTGATATCATGTAAAAACGCTAAATCCCCAATCAATAAGTACGTCTTTCGTTGACGACCTTCCTGAATACCAAGGGCAGTCGAGACTACGCCGTCAATTCCATTCGTCCCTCTATTGCAAAACAATGAAATATCGCGTTTCGTCTTTTGAAAATGAGTATCTAAGTCACGAATCGGCATACTGCTGCTACAGACTACATCTGAGCCATCTGGTAAATTGGCGATGAATTGACGAACGAAGTGACCTTCGTCTTGTTTGAAATGTTGATCTTCATTCAGTACATCTGCGGAAATTCGATTGGCTTCAGACCACTGTTCCGTATACTCTGTTCGCTCGTTTCGTACATGTACTTGCTGCCAAATGCTCTCTGCACTCACTTGCAAATGATGCGTAGTTAGACCAATCGGATCACGATAATTTGGTGATTCATCGATCACAATATAGGTTTCTGGACACGTCTTCTTCAAAAATAACAGCAATGGTTTAGAGATGGGTTGCGGACCGAAGCGTATGACGCAATCAGGTCGCACCTTTTCGGTAAACACTTCACTTTTCAGCAAGGCATCGTACTGATCAATACAAAGATCGTCACAATCTGCAGGTACTTGTGAGCGCAGATTAGACAGTGGATCGCAAAGTATGGGCCACTGAAGTGCTTTAGCAAACTGCCAGAAACGTTCTTTATCTAAAGTAGTCGTTTGCTCTCCGATAACGAGTATGCCTTTTTTCGATTGCGTAATGGCCGTTTCGAGTACAGTTTTCATTTCGTCCGTAACAGACAATTCCCCCACCAACTGTCGCTGGAATCGACTGACTTGCGCAGTTGCTTGTAAATCAATCAGTAATGGCTCCCGAAACGGGACATTTAAGTGCACTGGTCCTTGTGGTGCAGTTTTCGCAACGGAAAGAAGTCTAACAGCACGTTGTTCCATGTATCGTAAAATGTCTTCCCGATTTTCTGGCACAGGGAAATCGACGCTATCTTTGACGTGCTCCCCAAACATGCGAATTTGATCAATCGCCTGTGGAGCGCCGACTTCACGTAATTCATGCGGACGGTCCGCTGTGATGACGATTAACGGCAATCTTGCATAAAAAGCTTCTGTAACTGCAGGATGATAGTTCGATGCTGCTGTTCCTGATGTACATAGTAAAACAACCGGTTGCCCAGTCGCTTTCACTAATCCAAGCGCATAAAAAGCCGCCGAACGCTCATCGGTATGCACATAGGTTTGCATATCCTCAGAGTTCGTTAGCGCATACGCAAGTGGTGTCGATCTGGAGCCTGGACTAATGACTGCCTTTTTCGCGCCTTGGCGTATTAGAGCATCCGTTAAGCGGAGCACATAACTCGTTAATCCTATTTCGTGATCATTCATGTAAACGGCCTCCGAGCGCGCGTAGCACGGGACGGAATTTAACCCATGTTTCCTCGTATTCTTCCGTTGCTGTAGAATCGGCTACAATTCCCCCACCAGCATACAAATATGCATCATTGCCAGTTAGCAGTCCAGAACGGATCGCCACCGCAAACTCTCCATTACCTGCAGAATCCACCCAGCCAATCGGGCCGGCATAGTAGCCTCGGTCCATTTGCTCTTCTTCGCGAATGATTTCGAGCGCTTTCTGACGTGGAACTCCACCTAAAGCGGGCGTTGGATGAAGCGCTTCTACTAGGTGGAAAATATCCATGTTCTCCGCAAGTTCTCCTTCAACCGGTGTGAATAAATGCTGAATATCTCGCACTTTCAAAAGCTTTGGTGTTTTGTTTATTCGCAATGATGTGCAAAATTCCGAAAAGACTTGTGTAATCATATCGACTACGTACTGATGCTCTTCACGATTCTTCTTATCACGTAATAGCACTTCGCCAAGTCGCTGATCCTCTTGAGATGTTTTTCCACGCTCAATAGAACCTGCTACACATGCCGAGTACACATGTCCCCTATAAATTTCAACCAATCTCTCTGGCGTTGCACCGAAGAACATTTCATTCCCAATTTGAAGTCCAAAGTGATAACTAGCAGACTGTTCATTCGAAATCGTATGCAGCGCAGCAGCTTTTTGGAATTCTTCTTCGAACGTTAATTTAATTTTACGTGCAATGACTACTTTCTCTGCCTCTTGCGCTTTAATATGCGATGTCACGTGCTCAACAGCATCCATATAGCGGTCCGTAGCCAATTCTGTCTGTTTGATCACGCTCGGATGACCTTGGAACGTGAATTCGTCAACCTGTGCAATATGGATCAAGCGATCACGTTCTTGACGCAATGCTTCAAAGTCTGCCGCCGTTTGTGGTTCATCCGTAATATAATTAATCGATACATACGTTTTACCTCTTTCAATTTTCAGTTGGAATAAAGGCACAGTAAAATAAGCGGCTGGAAAAGCGCTCCACTCGTCATCCTGTCGTGTGTGGGGATCAAAAGAAAACCCTCCAAATAACACCGGATCAACATCTTTTTCTTCCTTAATCAAACCTCCACACAATGTTGCCCATTGTGAAGATATCGACTGAAAACGATCTTTCTCCGCTGTTAGAACTGCAGTCTGACCCAAACCGACAAGTTTTACTGTCTTGTCTGCATTTTGCCAGAAGAAACGATGCTCACCATAATGTGATAGGCCTGCTTCAAAAAAAGCAAGCGGACTTAGCGTTTCTACTTCCAATGTTTCCGTAAAAAAACGAGATTCAGCGCCTGTTGCCGGAACCGTCTTCTCTCGATCGGTCAATTTCCGAATCATCCCACTCTCTCCTTCTCATCATGCAATATGTTTTTCGACAATTTACGCTCAGATATCATTTCACTGAACGATAAGTACCTCTATTCTAGCACATTGGGCGCTGTACTTAATATATAATGTCTCGCTGTCGCCGTATAGAAGAGCATTCGACAATTATCTTTTGTAGTCATCACTTCTTACCTAACTGCTTGTTTTTGTTGTATACTAGCAGATGATGATTACATACATAAGGAGAGATTACCCGTGCAACACACAATAGAAACCGACACTGGCTGGCGGGTTTGGTGGCAACTGACGCGGCCACACACGTTGACTGCTGCTTTTGCACCTGTTTTTTTAGGGACCATGATTGCGCTGCAATACGGTCCACTTCATTTCCTACTATTTTTAGCAATGCTTGTAGCCAGTTTGTTTTTACAGATGGCTACCAATATGTTCAATGAATACTATGATTTTAAAAGAGGACTCGACGATGAACACTCGATCGGTATTGGCGGGACGATCGTCCGGAACGGCGTAAAACCTAAAATCGTGTTAAATTTAGCACTTATTTTGTATGGCTTATCGGTTGTTCTTGGTATTTACATTTGCATGGAAACTTCCTGGTGGCTAGCTGCCGTAGGTTCCGTTGCTATGCTGATTGGTTATTTGTATACGGGCGGACCTTACCCTATTGCATATACTCCATTCGGTGAGCTCGTTTCTGGTTTCATTATGGGCATGTTATTAATTTTGATTGCATTCTATATTCAAACTGGAACTGTTACTGGCAATGCAATATTGCTATCTGTGCCAAGCATGCTTTTAGTCGGTGCCATTATGTTAGCCAATAACATTCGGGATATTGTACAGGATACTAAGGGCGGCAGAAAAACCATGGCGATTCTTATAGGCCGAAATAATGCTATAACGGTATTGGCAATGTTTTTCATCGTGTCATATGGTTGGATTATTGCACTCGTCGTGACAGGCCATGTGTCTGCATGGTCCTTACTCGTCCTACTAAGTATTCCCAAACCATTACATGCTACGAAAACCTTCCGCAAGTATGAACAACCCATTCAAGTCATGCCAGCTATGAAAGATACAGGCGTTACCAATACGCTGTTCGGCCTACTTCTCGGTATCGGCATTCTCATCGCTCACTTCATCTGAATAAACTGTATCCACAACGTCCACACTTAAAAAAGGTGGACGTTTTTTGTTGTAAAGGTTTACTTCAGCTTGTAAAAAGGGAAAGACTGAAATAAGACAGCTTTCTCAGACTTCATTATTCAACTCGGAAAGCCACATAGAAAGGGTCGTGACTATATTGTTAACAACTAAACAAATTCAACAACTGGAAAAAGAATTACGAGCTATGGAAGAACGTTTGACTGAAACCGAAAACGAGACGGAAATTGTAAAAAATGCACAAGAAGATGTAGGCGAATTATCCATGTACGATAATCACCCCGCTGACATGGGAACGGAATTATATGAGCGCGAAAAGGACATGGCACTCCACACACACGCAGAAGGCGAACTAGAGAAAGTTCAGAACGCGCTACAAGCTATCAAGGAGGGCACGTATGGCATTTGTGAGGTCTGTGGCAAGGAAATACAATTGGAGCGCCTAGAAGCAGTCCCTTACACTACTGTATGTATTGATGACGCGAGAAAAGATGTTCCGACCGATCGTCCGGTTGAGGAAGATCTATTAATCATGGCAGATCCTAATTCATTTGCGGCACGAAGAGATGGAGACGCAATTGATTACGAAGATAGCTTTCAAGAAATTGCGCAATCCGGAACATCTGAAACACCTTCAGACTTCTCAGGTAATAAAAATCGTGACTACGGGGATCTGTACGATGAAGAAAATGAAGACAGCGTAGAAGCATATGAAGAGTTTGCCGTGTCCGATATTACAGGTGAACCTGCTGGCTTTGTACGAAATGAAGAAGTAATAGAGTATGAAGAGGAGTTGGATGAAGAAGGTATCGAATCACCTTTAGGTGACATTCCTTATCATGAACGTGATAGCTACATTGATGCGCAGAAAGATAAGTAATTCAAAAATGAGTAAGTCCTACAAGCGCTTCTTGTAGGACTTACTCATTTTGCACGCGCTTTCGTTCCATAAGTTCACTAGAATTTAGATAGTATCGATTGCCAGGTGGAGATAAATAGCATCCCATAGATTGACGACACAACTCTACACTATTGCCCCCTATATTACTCTCAGCGGCCTTCTATATAACTTATGTTGGAAAATAGAAAAAAGGTATTGCACAATTGTGCAATACCCTTTTTATGTATGACCCCTACGGGATTCGAACCCGTGATACCGCCGTGAAAGGGCGGTGTCTTAACCGCTTGACCAAGGGGCCAAAATTATGGCGGAGAAGGAGGGATTCGAACCCTCGCACCGCTTTCGCGATCTACACCCTTAGCAGGGGCGCCTCTTGAGCCACTTGAGTACTTCCCCATAAAAATGGCTCCGCAGGTAAGACTCGAACTTACGACCGATCGGTTAACAGCCGATTGCTCTACCACTGAGCTACTGCGGAATGGTGGGCCTAAGTGGACTCGAACCACCGACCTCACGCTTATCAGGCGTGCGCTCTAACCAGCTGAGCTATAGGCCCCTAATTGGAGCGGGTAGGGAGAATCGAACTCCCATCATCAGCTTGGAAGGCTGAGGTTTTACCACTAAACTATACCCGCATGTATGGTGGCTCAGGACGGAATCGAACCGCCGACACAAGGATTTTCAGTCCTTTGCTCTACCAACTGAGCTACTGAGCCACATTTGTTATTTCCAGAAAGACGCTTTTTGAAGCGTATGTATAAAATGGCGGTCCCGACGGGAATCGAACCCGCGATCTCCTGCGTGACAGGCAGGCATGTTAACCGCTACACCACGGGACCTTGGTTGCGGGGACAGGATTTGAACCTGCGACCTTTGGGTTATGAGCCCAACGAGCTACCACTGCTCCACCCCGCGATAATACAAATGTTTCTTTAATGAATATTTAACGCCTTTATTATCTTAACATAACTTCTTAATAAAGTAAAGCTTATGTTAAGGAAAATATGGCGGAGGAAGAGGGATTCGAACCCCCGCGGGCTTTAACACCCCTGTCGGTTTTCAAGACCGATCCCTTCAGCCGGGCTTGGGTATTCCTCCGTAAAATAAATAATCTGGTGGACCTTGCAGGACTCGAACCTGCGACCGGACGGTTATGAGCCGTCTGCTCTAACCAACTGAGCTAAAGGTCCTTAGGATAGCGGCGGAGGGATTTGAACCCCCGACCCTACGGGTATGAACCGTATGCTCTAGCCAACTGAGCTACGCCGCTGCAATTAGTCAGTCACGTACATTTATTGGTGGAGCCTAACGGGATCGAACCGTTGACCTCCTGCGTGCAAGGCAGGCGCTCTCCCAGCTGAGCTAAGGCCCCAA
>NZ_PDYY01000007.1 GCF_002743255.1 Sporosarcina sp. P2 | reverse complement strand
AACGCTACAAATGACTGACTTAATAAATAAGCGATTCCTACCGCGACTAACGGAACGAATGGTGTGACAATCGAGCGGAAAACAATGACTCCGTCACCTTATCCTTATCTGGATACATCAAAACACCCGGACTACCTACGTAACTCCACTAATAGAAGTTTCGTTTTAAGAAAACTACTGCTCTGTTGGACAAGAAGTCTATTTGAATTTCGTGCAAAGTTTTCCGAATTGCCCTTGAATTGTGTGGGGACCTGGTACCTCTTTTGAGCTATAATGAAGCAACACAAAGTAAAATAGATATCTTCTGGAGGCTCTCATGTTTAAAGACACATTTATTGATACACTCATACAATTTGAAAGCGATAAAAAGTGGATGTCTGTAGCCAATTGGATGAATGAAAACCCGACAGTCATTCAAGCTGATAAAACATTGCTCGAAGCGGCTAAAGTTCTGAAGGAATTGAAGGTCGAGTTTCTTCCGGTTGTCGATTCGCACCATAGACCGATTGGCATGATGACTCTCCATCATGTACTCGAAGCATTCGTCAATGGGCACGACAAGCATATATTGCTTGAGACGATGTTGCCGTTGCCAGTAGCGGAAGTGGATGAACAGACATTGCTGAGTGAACTTCCTTTTGACTCCAACGATGCTCGTATCTTTGTTGTGAAAAATCAACAAGGCGAACTCACTGGTCTATTAACCCAAAAGGAAATTTTCAAAGGACTGTCAGCATTAATGGAAAGTTATATACAGAATGAAAAAGTTTCGGATATTTTAACTGTCATACTTGAAAAAGCGTTTGAAGGAATTGCTGTCGTAGACGAAAAGGGGATGATTATTGAATTCAATAATGCATATAGTAAATTTACAGGCGTTCCCCGATCAAAGGCAATCGGGAGGCATGTAACAGACATCATCGAAAACACCAATTTACATGAAACCGTCCAAAAAGGGATGCCCGAAAGAGGCGTTCTACAAAATATACAAGGACAGGACATGGTCGTGCATCGAATCCCTGTCTGGAAGAACGGCAAAGTAGTCGCAGCCATTGGAATGCTGATCTTTGAAGGAGTTTCGGATATTTATCGAATCTATGAACGACTGCAATTGCAGAAAGTCATGAACGATACCGAACTCCCTCCCCTATCATCCGAAGGCTTTTCGAGTCTTAATCAAATTATCGGAACGAGTGAAGCAATTTCCGACTTGAAAAGAAAAGCTCGGACTGCCGCACGAACGCAAGCCGTAGTTTTATTATCAGGAGAAAAAGGCACGGGGAAAAACGCTTTCGCAGAAAGTATTCATCAGTTAAGCCCCCTCGCCTCCAAACCATTCACGATCATTCACTGTGCGGTACAGGGACCAAAAAAAGTGGAGGAACGGCTTTTCGGTAAGGGCGGAATTCTCACTTCCAGAGAGCCGAGCACACTATACTTGCAAGATATAGATCGGTTACCCATGACGATTCAAATGAAGCTGCTGGCCTTTTTAAAACAAGCTCCAGACGACTTTGCTATTCAACTCATTATTTCTTCTACACAGAATTTGCATGAATTAGCGGAAAGAGACTCGTTCAGTTCAGAGTTATACGCTCAATTAAATCCACTGCAACTATCTATTCCGCCACTACGCAACAGGAAAGAAGATATCCCGTACTTACTGTCGCATTATATGCAGGAAGTTTGTTTTTCCCATAAAATAGCCGAGAAGTCTTTCACAACGTCAGCTATTTCCTGCTTAATGAATTACCAATGGAAAGACAATATCGAAGAATTGATTGATGTGGTAGAAGACTTAGTTAGTGTAGTAGACTCCGCTAGTATCGACGTGACAGATTTGCCAAAAACGATTCTAGATCAACAAAGTATCTATACTTTGGAAACCGTCAGAGAAAAACAAGACGTGGAAGAAAAAAAGATGATTCTTGATTTATTGGAGAAAACAGAAGGCAATAAGTCAAAGACTGCCGAGCTACTTGGAATTCATAGAACAACTTTATACAAAAAATTAAAAAAATTTAATATCTTGACCTGAGTGTAGCGCGAATGCTACACTCAGTTTATTAATAAAAGTGTAGCCTTAACGCTACACTTTTATTTTACTCTTTTCAAAAGCACTACTCTAGTACAAATAATAGTAGATGAGGAGCTGACTGAATGGGATCTTGCAAAACGTTTCACATGCCGTCGACGATATTGTATCAACAACATGCACTTGCACAGGTTGGTGAAAGAGCAGTAGTTCTCGGTAAAAAAGCATTGATCATCAGTGATCAAATCATGCAGACGCTCGGTTACGTTGCCAATTGCCAAGATAAATTATTGGAACATTCCGTTAATAGTGTCGTTTTTCTTGGCGTAGCCTCCGAACCAAATGACCAATATGTAGAAGAGGCATTGCAATTGTATCAAGACGAAAAGTGTGACTTAATCATTTCATTGGGTGGCGGAAGCTGTATCGATACAGCGAAAGCGGTTGCAGTCGTCGCGACTAACGGGGGAAATATTGAAGAGTACGTAGGCATGAAGAAAATTGCGCACATCACACCTGTACCTCATATCGCCATTCCGACTACTGCAGGAACCGGTTCAGAAGCAACTGACGTAACAGTGATCACAAATTCGGCAACGACTGTCAAGATGATGATTAAACAACCTGCTTTCATGCCGAATATAGCCATCGTCGATCCGTTGCTGACTCTCTCATCTCCGCAAAAGGTCACAGCTGCGACGGGTGTAGACGCACTGAGTCATGCGATTGAAGCCTACATATCCAAAAAGTCTCATCCGATGACAGATATGATGGCTTTGTCGGCAATCCAGTTAATTTCAAAGAACTTGCAAGCAGCATTCACGGACGGTCAAAATATTGAAGCGCGAGAAGGCATGTCACTCGCTGCCCTCCAAGCTGGAAGTGCTTTTTCCAATGCATCTGTCTGTTTAGTCCATGGCATGTCCCGACCTATTGGTGCTCTATTTGATGTACCGCACGGTTTCTCGAATGCGATGCTGTTGCCTGCCATACTGGAATATAGCAAAGATTCATGTATTGATAGACTGGCAGATATCGGTAGAATCTTTTCTCCCGAAGCATCGGAATTATCAGATGAAGATGCTGCAGACATTGCGGTACAATCCGTGAAAAACTTATGCAAATCATTAGATATCCCGAATCTCGAAAAATGGGGAATCCCTCGCAAAGAATTTGTAAGCGTTCTCACTAAGATGTCAAAAGACGCAATCGATAGCGGGAGTCCCGGCAATAATCCTAAAACACCTTCACAAGAGACCATTGAGGACTTGTATCAAGTATGTTATGAATACCAATTTTAATTTGACACATCATTACACTAGGAGGTCATTTATATGACTACGAATTCGACACTAACAGTACAAAACTATATTAACGGTGAATGGGTATCTGCTTCGACTGATCAGACAGAGCCTGTATTTAATCCTGCAACTGGAGAGATAGTGGCATATGTTCCGATCTCGACAAAAGAAGATTTAGATACTGCAGTGCAAGCTGCAAATGAGGCATTCGTTACGTGGAAAGAAGTAGCCGTTCCACGTCGCGCACGTATTCTCTTCAAATACCAACAACTATTAGTGGAACACTGGGATGAACTCGCTAGGATCATCACTGTCGAAAACGGAAAGAACTTTACCGAAGCGCACGGTGAAGTACTGCGCGGAATTGAATGTGTAGAATTTGCTACAGGAGCCCCTACATTGATGATGGGCGATAACTTACCGTCCGTCGCTGTAGGTTTGGAATCCGGAACGTATCGCTATCCGATTGGTGTCATCGGTGGAATCACACCCTTTAACTTCCCGATGATGGTACCTTGCTGGATGTTCCCGATGGCCATCGCAACAGGTAATACGTTTGTACTCAAGCCATCTGAGCGTACACCTATGCTAGCAAACCGCTTAGCTGAACTACTTGATGAAGCTGGCTTACCTAAAGGTGTATTTAATATTGTACACGGAGCACATGACGTAGTGAATGGCATGCTAGATCACGAACAAGTCGCTGCCATTTCATTCGTGGGATCTCAGCCTGTTGCCGAGTACGTGTACAAGCGTGGAACAGATAACTTAAAACGCGTGCAAGCACTCGCAGGAGCAAAAAACCACTCCATCGTATTAAAAGATGCGAACTTAGACAATGCCGCCACACAAATTATTAACGCAGCGTTCGGTTCAGCAGGTGAACGTTGCATGGCTTGTTCAGTCGTTGCGGTTGAAGATGCGATTGCGGATGAATTCGTTGAAACATTACGCAACAGAGCGAATGAACTGACAATCGGAAACGGTTTAGATGAAGGTATTTTCCTTGGGCCTGTTATTCGCGACGCACATAAAGAAAAAACAGAGCAATACATCGCAACAGGAGAAAATGAAGGTGCTACTCTGATTCGCGACGGTAGAGAAGATAGCGCGGCTAGAGGAAAAGGATACTTTGTCGGCCCGACGATCTTCGATCATGTAACGAGCGAAATGAAGATTTGGCAAGACGAAATTTTCGCACCTGTTTTATCGATCAGCCGCGTTAAAAACTTGGATGAAGCGATCCAACTATCAAACAAATCCAGATTCGCTAACGGTGCTTGTATCTTTACAAAAGACGGCGGAAATGTGCGTAATTTCCGCGAAAACATCGATGCTGGAATGCTCGGTTTAAATATCGGCGTTCCTGCACCGATGGCCTTCTTCCCGTTCTCCGGTTGGAAAGATTCCTTCTATGGTGATCTTCATGCGAACGGTAAAGACGGACTGAATTTCTATACACGCCAGAAAGTACTTACGGGTCGTTGGGAATAAAAGACTGATCACCATAATAAAGGAGGATTAATTATGTATGATTTTTTCGCGCCAACAGTAAACTTTTTTGGCAATGGTTCAGTGGAAGTAGTAGGTGAACGCTGTGCAATACTAGGTGGCAAAAAAGCATTAATCGTCACAGACAAATTCCTAAAAGAAATGGATAATGGCCCTGTAACGAAAGTCGTCAACTCTTTGAATAAGGCCGGGATCAACGTTGCCTACTTTGACGGAGTAGAACCAAATCCTAAAGATTACAATATTCATGACGGTTTGAAAGTGTTTGAAGAAGAAAATTGCGATTTGATTGTCACAGTCGGCGGAGGCAGTGCGCATGACTGTGGTAAAGGAATAGGCATTGCCGCCACACATGACGGTGATTTATACGAGGATTATGCAGGAATTGAAAAATTACAAAACCCGTTGCCACCCATTGTCTGTGTCAACACAACTGCAGGAACAGGAAGTGAAGTAACGCGTCACTGCGTGATCACGAATGCAGAGAAGAAAATCAAGTATGTTATTGTCAGTTGGAGAAATACACCACTCGTATCGATCAATGACCCACAATTGATGATTGACAAACCTGCAGGCTTAACCGCCGCTACAGGTATGGACGCTTTAACCCATGCTGTTGAATCGTATATATCGCTTGGCGCAAATGCCGTCACGGACGCCATGGCCATTCAAGCCATCAAACTTATTTCCGATAACTTACGGCAAGCCGTTGCGTATGGACACAATATAACTGCGCGGGACAATATGGCGAACGCCTCCTTGCTTGCCGGTATGGCATTTAACAATGCAGGACTCGGCTATGTCCATGCTATGGCACATCAATTGGGCGGACTTTACGATATCCCCCATGGTGTAGCGAACGCTGTCTTGCTACCACATGTTCTGGAATACAATATGATTTCCAACTTGGATAAATTCGCGAACATGGCAGAGTTTATGGGAGAAAACATCGAAGGGATTTCTAAAAGAGATGCAGCGTTCAAAGCAATCGAAGCCATTAAAAACCTATCAAAGGATGTCAAGATCCCTACTAACCTGCAAGAACTTGGCGTTAAGTCCTCCGATTTTGAGTTAATGTCAAAACTGGCATTGGAAGATGGCAATGCAGGAAGTAATCCTATTCAGGGAACACAAGATGACATTATTCAAATCTTCAAAGCGGCTTATTAAATCCAGTAAAATTCATGCCTACTAAAAATGTATTCGCTCAAGACATAGTACCTTCTGTTTCAGACCGTGGGTTTCCATACCACGGTCTTTGGGGATGGTACCAGGTCCCCACACAATTCTCATACAATTCAAATCCCAAAATATATAGAAATTGAAATCTTCTACTGTAATAGCGGCAAAGATTCAATTCTTCAAACTTAAAATAGGACTCGTATGCACTTTCTGTTTTCCAAAATTCCATTTCGTCCTTTTGACCAAAATGAAACTTCTCCTCTATACTCAATAGATTCACAAACTAATAGGAGGAGAGATCAATGGCAAGACGTAAACGGAATTGGCGGCCAAGTGTATACTACCATGTCGTTATGCGTGGCAATAACAGACAGAATATCTACTCTACCGAAGAGGATATGCTACATCTGATGCGCTGCATAGGCCATGCATCGATCGATTATCATTTTACTGTTGTTGCGTTCTGTATCATGACAAATCACTATCATATTCTACTACAATCTGAGGACAATCTATCCAAAATCATGCGGCATATCAATCGAAAATACAGCGATTACTACTCTAAACGTTACGGCTATGTCGGACAGCTTTACCAAGGGCGATATTATTCTAAGGAAGTAAAATCTACATATGCAATGCTGGCCGTAAGCCGCTATATTCACCGAAATCCGATTGCAACAAAAACACCTATGGTCAAACATTTGGCTGAATACCCATTTAGTACATTCCCCAACTACCATTCTTCTACTCCGTCACCTTATCCTTATCTGGATACATCAAAACTCCCCGACTGCCTACCTCCACCATTCAAGAAAACCACAGAAGCTTACGTTAACTATTGTTTGATGGAAACAGAAGAAATATTGAACATCTACAATAGTCAGGACATTCTAGAAATGCCCACGTAACTCTACTAACAGAGATTCTGATTCAACAACATGCAAAAAGACTTCTAACCTGTTGGTCAAGAAGTCTCCTTAGCAATACTTAAACAATTGTCTGAATAGTTCTTGAATTGTGTGGGGACCTGGTACGCTCACACGAAATCGCCCCGTTGTGAGGAAGAGAATCCAATCCACCCGAAGCAATAGATGCAATGCGGTGAAAGGCTTCAGGTGCTGGACCCGTAGTGGTCGCAACCTCATAGTAGTGCGAGCCTAACGCTTCTAATGTAATACCCAAACCTCCAGAAGCCGACCCCGTCGCTCCTGCCAATACGTTTACCGCAATTGCTTCAGAGATTAAAGGGTTCGCGTTGATTCCTAAAATTGCGTCGCTTAACTTTTCAAAGCCTGGAACCGATCGGACGATTGTTCCAAATCCTACTGCAGCACTGGTGTTGATCATCGCCATGACCGAATCGCTGGCGCCACTGTTTACGGCTTTTGTGAAGCCTTTGAATTCTTTAATAGAAATGAGTAAAATGAGAATAATTCCCGTTGTCAACGCTATGACAATATCCCATTTAAAAAAGTTCAATGTAATAATGACAGCCAGTAAAGGTAGTAATGAAAGAATGATATGGGGATACTTCGTGCGCGGTTTTGCATTCAAATCCTCTTCACGTTCTTCGAAGACTTCCCCCGCTTCTCTTAACACTCGTACTCTATGATTCAAATACACGATCGAACAGATAATCATGAATGCGGATGAAACAAGTCCGATAATCGGAGCGGCTGCCGCTGTCGTATGAAAGTACTGTGTCGGAATTAGATTTTGGATTTGCGGCGTACCCGGTAGTGCCGTCATGGTAAATGTCATCATCCCTGCCACAATCGTTCCTGGAAGAAGACGTCTGCTAATATTCGCTTCGCGGAACATATTAAGTGCCAATGGATAGACCGCGAACACTACCACGAACACACTCACGCCACCGTAGGCCAAAACACTGGCTGCCACAATGACACCAATGACCGCACGCTCTTTACCAAAAACGCGGGAAATCCCGATAGCTACTGAATGAGCCATTCCACTATACTCCATCAACTTCCCGAAAATCGCCCCTAGTAAAAATACTGGAAACCATTGCTTTGCAAAGTTCACGAAACCTGTCATATAGGTATCTGTATAAGCGTCAAGCAAGTTCAATCCACCGAACAAAGCAACGATTCCTGCACAAATAGGTGCAATCCAGATGATCGACCAACCTCTATAAGCTAATACCATTAGTAACACTAAGCCTATGAATATCCCTAGCATACTACCCCTCCTCCAACTGGCAATGTACGACTTAAATTGAAACTACTTTAGTATAGAAAAATAGCAGGATAGAAGTTAATTAGTCACTACGATCCTGCTTATGGTTAATCAGCTACTTGGTAAATCGAAATCGGTTTGGCTTTCCTCATTATAGGCAGTGTCGAACCATCTCTCGGACACCGTTTTCGTTTTCGTGAAGAAACGAACTGTATCAGGACCAAACATTTGCCCTTCGCCAAATCTGGAGCGTTTCCATCCACCGAAGTTATGGTAGCCAACCGGAATCGGAATCGGCACATTCACTCCGACCATTCCGACTTCAATTTGATCAGTAAACGTTCGTGCTGCTTTACCACTGTCGGTAAAGATCGTCACACCGTTTCCGTATTCATGTTCATTGATCAAATCGATTGCTTCTTCAAGCGTCTCCACTCTCACTACAATTCGAGCAGGACCGAATACTTCTTCTTTATAGACATTCATATCTGGAGTCACATGATCAAGCAATGTCGGCGCCAAGTAATAGCCATCATCATTCGCCACGTTAGGGTTTCGTCCGTCCGCTACTAGAACGGCTCCTTCCTTTACCGCCAGATCAATGGATTGTACAACGCTCGCTTTTGCTTCTGCACTGATCAATGGGCCGAAGTCTGCTTCATTGTCATCGAACCTTCCGATTTTTAGCTCGCTTACTTTTTCTGCGAGCTTCGCAACGAACGCGTCAGCTGTTTTCTCCCCAACAGGAATGGCAGTAGAAACCGCCATACATCGTTGTGATGCGGCACCGTATGCTGCGCCGAGGAATGAATTCACCGCTGTGTCGATATCTGCATCCGGCATGATGACCATATTATTCTTTCCGCCACCAAATGCCTGGACACGCTTATGATGTTTCGTTCCTTTTTCATAAACTGCTTCCGCTACTCTCGTCGAACCGACAAAACTCACAGCCATCACGTCTTGGTTCGTAAGCAATGCATCCACCGCCTCTTTATCGCCATTGACCACATTCCAAACACCCGCTGGCAACCCTGCTTCTGACCAAAGCTCTGCCAGAATCAATGCGGAATGAGGAACTTTTTCTGAAGGTTTCAGAATCATGGCGTTCCCTACCGCTACTGCCATCGTACTCATCGCAACAGGTACCATGACTGGGAAGTTAAACGGTGAAATACATGTCACGACACCCAAAGGCTTGTGCATGGAATAGGAGTTGATCTCGCCTCCTACATCCACGGAATGCTCACCTTTTAATAGGTGTGGAGCGCCAAGCGCAAAATCCACCGACTCAATCCCGCGTGTGATTTCACCTGTTGCATCGGAGAGCGTTTTTCCGTTTTCTTCACCTATCGCATAGGCTAGCCTTTCTGTGTTTTCCAGAAGTAACGCACGGAATTTATGAAGAACTTCCATTCGTTTACCAACCGAAACCTTCGACCAATGGGTAAAACCTTCTTTCGCTAGTTTCACCACTTCATTCACTTCTTCTGTGGAAGCGAGTGGAACTTGCGCAATCTTCTCTCCAGTAGACGGATTAAACACATCTCCAAATCGTCCGCTTTTACCTTCTACTTCTTCTCCATTAATAAAATGAGTTAATGTCTGAACATCTGTTTTTTGCATAGGTCCATTCCTCCCAATTTATAGTGAATTTTGTTATACGTTTTGCTTTTGCTTATTCAACTTATCTTGGATCATCAAATACGAAGAAGACATATCATCATGCGCGTGACCCTTTTCTACTTCCGCTTCATAATACTCAATAAGTTGCGACGCAATCGGTAGCTCCCCGTCAAGAGAATCCGATACGTGTTTCGCAAGCTTCAAATCTTTTAATAGTAATGAAGTCGTGAAAGCACCTTTCGTATACTCATCCTGTGAAATATACGTCTTGTAGTTACGTGTAAGAATAGAACTTGCGCCCGAGCTGACCTTGATGATGTCATAGACGATGTCCTGATCCACACCCGCAAGCTTCGCAAGTGAAAGCGCTTCCGCAACAGCTTGATTATGGATACCGGCCATCATATTATTGATGAGCTTCACAATAGTACCCACACCCGGATCGTTCCCTACATGGAAGACGTTCGATCCAATAGCCTCTAGATAAGGCAATATCGATTCAAACGTATCTTTTTCACCACCGACCATAATCGATAACGTAGCGTTTTCCGCCCCACTAACACTACCACTGACTGGAGCGCCTAGATATTCAAGACCCAGTTTCAGCGCTTCTTGCTCAATCTTTCTGTTCAGTTCAGGTGAAATCGTACTCAAGTCCACTAATACCAATGGCTTGGTACAATTATGAACAATTCCGTCCTCTCCTAAATACACACTTTCCGCAATAGCAGGAGTAGGTAAACTAGTGAAAACCAGATCTACTTCTTCTAGCAGCGAAGTAGTCGTCATCCCTACATGCCCACCCATTTCTGCAAATCGTTTTTCGGATTCCTTATTGATATCTAAAGCAAATATGGTATAGCCATGTCCCAATAAATTCTTAGCCATCGGAAAACCCATATTCCCGAGACCGATAAACCCAATCTTTTTTCCGTTCGCCATACATACTCCCCCTTTTTAATTGCTCACCAAATGAAAGCGTTGTCATTCGTCACAAAAAAATAAAGTCCAAACTACCGACCTACAAATCAATGAAAATCGGAACGCATTTATTTCACATACCGTAGTCACATACT
Source organism: Sporosarcina sp. P2 (assembly GCF_002743255.1). Lineage (GTDB taxonomy): Bacteria > Bacillota > Bacilli > Bacillales_A > Planococcaceae > Sporosarcina. Next base: position 173,832 of record NZ_PDYY01000007.1, on the reverse strand, counting down.
ATGGTCACTCAATAATAAACACTATTATCTAAATAGTCAACCAATTTATTTAATTTAATAAAATATGCTATCATGGTACATAGTGAACAAGCATCGTAGAGGAGGAATCGAGTATGACAGAACTTACTTCTAGACAGATAAAAGCGCTAGAAACTAAACAAAACCTCCTTGAAAAAGGCTTGGAGCTTTTCCATGAGAAGGGTTTTGATAACGTAACCGTTGAGAGCATTGCGAAAGCATGTAATGTGTCAAAGGGGGCATTCTATGTCCACTATAGTTCGAAATATGATATTTTCTTGGAAAAATTTAAAGACATTGATGAATTCTATTTATCCTTTATCCCGAGCATACCAACGGATTTAAGCGCTTCAGAAAAAATCCTTCTTTTTTATAAAGGGCAAATGACGTATTTACGGGACGTATTGGGAAAAGACTTTGTCCATACCATTTACACAAGCGCACTAGCCTTAACAATGAATGAGGATCACTATTTAACTAATCAAAACCGACAACTTTACCAAATCATTCATTCGTATGTGGAAGAAGGAATCCAGCGCAACGAATTTAAACAAGAGTTTTCGGCTGATTATATATCGATGCTCATCACACGTTGCATGCGTGGGACGATTTATGATTGGATTATTTTTAGAGAACGGTTGGATCCTGTCGTAGAAATTCACCATATGACTTCCACTATTTTGGATGGGTTGAAGGTTAAATAGTGTACTAGCCTCTAGTGGCCATACGATGTAGTTCTCTGATGATATAAAACACCTTCTTCCTGAAAGACAGAAAGAAGGTGTTTTACATACTGTAGTATTTTTCACGTAACGTGTACTAATCTGTAATCCTCCCACGTATAGATAGTCGGTAAGAGAAAAGGGAGGAATCATTCATGAAATCAGCAATTCAAAACAGTAACGCAAGAGGGACTACAAAACAGACCACAATGAAAGCAGCGATCGTTAAAGAATTCCAGACAAAGTTGCAGATTGAAGACACACCAAAACCAACACCTGGAGCCGGTCAGGCACTAGTCAAACTAGAGGCATGCGGCGTCTGTCATACAGACTTACACGCGATCAACGGTGACTGGCCTGTCAAACCGAAACTTCCTCTCATTCCAGGTCATGAAGGTGTAGGAATTGTTGACGCTATTGGACCGAACGTCACGGCTGTTAAAGTCGGAGATCGTGTCGGTATACCTTGGCTCTACTCTGCATGCGGTGAATGTGATTATTGTCTACAAGGGAAAGAAACTCTGTGCCACAATCAAGAAAACGGTGGCTATTCAGTGGACGGTGGATACGCGGAGTATTGCCTCGCAGCAGCGGATTATGTCGCGAAAATTCCAGAAAACCTCAGCTCTGTTGAAGCCGCACCCATCCTCTGCGCAGGAGTGACAACATACAAAGCGTTGAAAGTATCTGGTGCAAAACCAGGAGACTGGGTCGCGATTTACGGCATCGGCGGATTGGGCCACGTAGCGCTACAGTATGCGAAAGCTATGGGATTCAATGTAGTGGCGGTAGATATTGCGGATGAAAAGTTAGAGCTCGCGAAGAAACTCGGAGCTGACATAACAGTGAACGGCAAAAAGGAAGATCCTGCCGAAGCCATCCAACAACAAATCGGTGGCGTACAGGCGGCTATTAGTGTAGCTGTAGCACAAGTACCTTTCGAGCAAGCGTATCGTTCCGTCAAACGTGGCGGCACATTGGTTGCGGTCGGATTGCCACACGAAGATTTACCGATCCCTATTTTCAACACCGTGTTAAACGGAATCACAGTAAAAGGTTCCATCGTGGGTACACGAATCGACATGAAAGAAGCGCTTGACTTTGCGGCACGAGGAAAAGTGAAAGCACAGATTGAAACGGCTCCCCTTTCCGATGTGAATGCAATTCTTGAAAAGATGGAAAAAGGTCAAATCAATGGCCGTATTGTGTTGACGTTTGATAGAATGTAAGTAGAGTCGGCACCACATAATCGCATATCGAGAGCATCACAACGAGGCTTCCTATCGGTTTATCGATGGGAAGCCTCGTTTTTTTAATGATGTAGTTGGTAGAATCGCATGTTTTGTAGATAAATACTCTTTTATTATCGCAAACCGAGTGTATTGCATTACATCGCCTTGCTGAACGCGACATATAGTACAGCAAGGAGGTGAAATATATGTCGAAATGTGCAAAACTAAGCAATGAATGGCTTTTCTTCTTCGGGATTTTAGCCGGATATGCTTTGCTCGGCTTATTTTTGATCGTTCCGGGCCTATTGGCAACTCTCGCTGGAAGCTTATTGCTATTTGCTCTTGCTGTGATTTTGGTGATCAGTATCGTCTTGTTCGCCTTGGCGATCATTTTGAAAGGCCTTTCCCGGCTGTTTCATATTCGTAAACACAAATAAGAAAATAACCGTCACTTTAATAGTGGCGGTTGTTTATACATATAACGAAATGAATGATGTCAACGTCCTTTTGTCTTGTGCGTACGTATCAGGAATAACTATCTTAAATTTCTTTAAATTTTCCTATTTAAGCGAACCAATCCGCACTATGTATCCTGCATTTTCCGTTTCTTTAATTATGTTGAGACTTGAAACTGATTTTAAAATTTGCAGACTTTTCAGTATTCGTGTATATTATTCTAGTACGAAAAAGTCAGAAAACTCTTTCGTACACACAACGTATCACGATTCTTACTATCAGACAGGGGGATTCAATGAAAATCAAATCATGGGTAGCACTACTTTTTGCATTCTTTTTAAGTGTAGCGGTTGCTACAACAGGATTCGCGGCACAACCGGCGGAAGGGTATGACCCGGAAGACGGCATCTATGTAAAAGCGGAAAGCGATTACTATTATAAAGGCCGCTACTCTAACGGGCGTGTCTTTCCCGAATATCTGGCAAAGGCATTGACCGGAGATTATGACAACTTGACAAACTATGCAGTTGGCGGTGCTTTTTCAGGCGTTCTATTTGGAACAGAAGGCAGCGAAGATGAACGTTCCAACTATTCCACTTTCCTAAAAGGCTGGAGCGCGGATCAGCAAGTGAAGACGTTCCTCGCAGAACATAACGGGAAAATCGATCCAGACGCTCTGTATATCATAAGCGTAGGTGGAAATGATGGCTATGCAGTTGAAGATCTTGGCGTAGATCGCACCGCCGAACTTGCCAGTGACTTTTACTTGAAGATGGTACAAAATCTACTAGAAGGCGGTGCGAAATACATACTACTGCCGAACCGCTATGAAGATGACCGTAAAGGGTTGACTGAATTTGAAGACATAAGAAATCAGCAAACTGTCCAAAAGATCAATGACTACTTGGCGCTGGATTCTACGCCAGACGATGTCCATGTTCTATATGGACATAATCAGCAGCTCAAAGAAAACATTGACGAACAAGGTTTCGAAAAATTCGGCTACAAAAGTATGGGATTCTATTTAATTTCCGACTGGGTACCAGCATACGGCTATGCAGTGGCTTCTGAAGATAACAGCGATGTTTTCCCGACTACAGAAAATGAGGAAACATACGGTGGCTATGGTCTCTACTCTACCGATAGCAAATACTACACGCCCGAAACTGCAGGATTTGAGCCAAATGATTTTTACTTGTATGACGAATATCATGTAAGCAACAAAACGCACCGCCACATGGCAGCCTATCTACTAAATAAAGATATAGAAACCGAAGACGGCCAGTTCAAGAACATCTACAACGGAGAACCCAACCCATTTGCCGAAGCACTTGCAGATGGCACCATCCTGTCCAAGTATTCAACGATCTATACATTCGGTGATAGCAGTATCGATTCAGGTCGTGGTCTCAGTATAACGACGGAACTTGTAAACAATCGCGATAAACAAACTTCAACTTCAAGTGAAGAATCCCAACAACAAAACCCGTTAGCTTATACTGTAAAACGAGGCGACAATTTGTGGACAATCGTCAAAATCCACTATCCTAATTTGCAGACGAACATAGCAATTTCACGGCAAGTTCAAGAAGTGTACGATGCAAACAAAGTTCAAATTGCACATCCCGATTTGATTTACCCGAACCAAACGTTCACTCTTCCGGCTGCCAACGACTAATTAATCTATCGTGATAATTATGTTGAGAACAAGTAGCTATTATAAAACTGAAAAAGGTTTTCTGATTATATCCATGATCAGAAAACCTTTTAATTATATAGAGACCGGTATCTCGTCTAGATGACACTATAGACGATTCACTTTGGAAATCAAAAATCAGATAACTACGCGATGATCTGTTACTTTCTTTGACATTTCCCTACAGATCTACTATCCAAACGATAGTATGCTAGTAACTATTCTGCCTTATCTCTCGCAAGCAATACCATCTTTATCTCGATCAAGTTTTGTGTGTGAGTTATATATACTAGCCGCTACAGTAGGCTTCAGTTTGGTCTTACCACCTTTATTTTTCACACTAGCATTCTTTGCAACGCCGCCAGGATATGTTTTATTCAACTCCGTACAATTCTTAAACTTCGCTGCTGCCGCTTCGGTTGATTGGACCGGTAGTAAAACCATACTGCATGCTAATAGTGCCGGTAAAACTCTCTTCGTAAATTTAATCATAATCTCTTCTCCTCTTTCTACCACTCTCATTTTTACATCTTATACTGTTGCTTCACCAGTATCCCATCACTATCGTAAAGACCAACAGTTAAATATTTGATTAAACGGATGGAAAATTGAGATAAAGAGTATCCTGACTAGTTACCCGGTCAAAAGACTCTTCTCTCCGTCACGCCCGGAAATTAGTATAACCTCTAATTAGAGGATAAACCGGTACCTATATTGTACAGAACCCGTTGCCCTCAACGCACTTCCTCCAACACACGTACATACTCATCAGGTGCCTCTAATGTTGAAACACTAGACACCACATCAAACTTCATACGAATATTTTTGCCTAATGAAACTAGTTTGTTGTTTTGCAGATTCTGTTTTATGGTCAAATAATGAACCCCTTCATCCCATGCAGAAGTAGGTGTAATCAACAGCTTGTTAGGCGATGTCGGATCCACTTTAGCAGTGAATTTTTTTACAACATTGCTTCCATTTTCGGAACGTGAAATTAGTATGTCTTCACTATAATCTTTGCCTATCTGCAAATCTTTAGAAAATGTTACAGTAAATACTTTTGTAGGTGGCACTTCCATTTCGGGGAAGTCACCTTTGAATTCAGGCTGTACCTCTCCGCCTACTACAGTAACAGTTGTGTTGGCAGTGAAGCTTCCGTCATTCGTTGTAACTGAAATAACGGCTACACCTGACTTTTTCCCTGTTATGATGCCATACTCGTCCACTTCAGCAACCGCTTGATTCGATGAGGTCCACGTGACCGATTGATTAGTTGCATTAGTAGGAAGAACATTTTCAAATAATGCAACTGAATTCGAACTGTTCGCACCTGTTACTTTCACTTTCGCTTCTTTGACCGCCACTTCACTGTTGTAACGAATTGTCGTCACCCCACGACTCAACGCACGTACTAAGCCGCTGGAATCAATAGTCGCAACTTGCGGAACAGAAGAAGTCAATTTTGCGGAAGCCTCCACATTTTTCACAAAGGACCGAGATTGTCCTATTGTCATAAACGCATTATCGAATAGGAATTCCGGCTTCGCTATGGGTTCAACCGGTTGGTCTGGTGTAAATAATGTAGAAATTAGATATCGCTCATTTGTAAACAAGTATTTATAGGATGAGCCTTGAAAAGCTACAAGATAATACGTGCCCTTCTCTAACTGATCTGAATAGTACAACGCACGTGTACCGTCTGATAACCTCTCCAAGTTCGCTACACCTATTATTTTTTGCTGGCTATTGTAAATAGCTACCCGTAAATATTGATTATCTAAGTGGCTGACGTATTTTGATTCCAACCAACTTGCAAGTAAAGAAAATCTTCCTGGTTTGTCAACAGTAAACGAATAATGATCAAGATCATAATAATAATCCGTGATAGCCCCTGCCATTCCTGTTCCTGGATTCAATCGATTAGCAGTAGCAAACGTGTTATTAGGTTCGCGCTCATAATCAACCGCAGCCTCCACATGCTTTTTCTCCAACTCGATCGCGTCAGTTGACATGACACTCGTAGAATTCATTTTTTTATCCAGATTAATCGTCAGTGCATTCGTATTCAATGTAACTCCACGTACGGGAACAGTTGGATTAGATGCGGCTAGTTCTGAATTCAGTTTTTCTAAATTCAACACGCCTCTTCCATAATATCTATCTATGCCAATCGACCCTAAGTCAGTCGCTGTATCCTCCAACATTTTTTTGATTTGCGATGGAGTGGCTTCCGGACGGATCGATTTCACTAACGCTGCTGCCCCCGCCACAATAGGTGACGAAAATGAAGTGCCATTCACCGATTTATAGCTATTGTAATTACTGGTAGTGAAGATGTCCATTCCCGGCGCGACCAAGCTGACGTAGTCATTGTAATTGGAAAAATACGCACGGTTATTTTGACGATCTACAGCACCCACAGAAATTACATTAGAGTAAGAAGCTGGGTAAGAAATAGGATTCCCTTCTTCTGCCTCATTTCCTGACGATGCGACCACTGAGATGCCCGCTTGAATGGCACGCTGTATGGAATCATTAAATATAGCGGAATAGTTTGGACCACCTAAGCTTAGATTAATAACATCAACGTGATGATCGATAGCATGACTCATAGCCAGAAGCAATGTGGCTGTTGAAGTATAGCCTCTACTATCAAACACTTTTATCGGAAGGATTTTCATATTATACGGACCAGTCACTCCAGAAACGCCTATATTATTTCCAGTCGTGGCAGCGATTACTCCCGCTACTTGTGTACCGTGCCCATCCAGATCCGTGATATTCGTATTGTTATCGGTAAAGTTATAACCTCCGGATTGAATACGCCCTTGTAAGTCTTCATGACGGCTATCCACACCTGAGTCAACTACCGCAACGATTGTATTCTTCTTTTGTTGCTGGACATTCGACCATATAGACTGTGATTTAACATGCGGTATCCACCATTGCTGACTTAAGTATGTGTCACTTAACGCAGTACTATGTTTACGGTATTCATAGTTGGGTTCGACACGTGAAATACTCTTCTCTTCAAGCAATTGCTGTTGAAGAGTTTCTAAATCCACTTCGTCACTAATACTCCATAACTCGACTTGAGAAGTAATGTATTCCCGCTTCTCAACCCCTGGTGCCGCTTCATGGATAGTAGATGACCGATAGCCTTCTGCATATTCTACTAATAACTCAGAACTATGAGTCTCTCCTTGCATTTCTGCATTGCCAGTGGCAGGATGAATACCTAACATTCCCAGTAATACAAACAAAAACACACGTACAATACTCCCCTTTAATCTCAACACATCCCTCTTCTCTAGTTATTAATAATCTTATAATAACACAATATTACATTTTTATAGCATAAAAGATTCGTGTTAGGTTCTAGAACCTTCCTCCATATACGTCAATTATCAAAAGCGTCAACTCCGATAATTTGGAATTGACGCTTCTTCTTTACAAGGGGTATTATGTGGAGACCTAGCACCTCTGTTACCATTCAATAATCCGTAATAGACAACTCCGTCTCAATCGGTTGCTTAATAATCCCTAACGCTGCCGCTTCGCTTTCGACAATCGGGAAAATTTTATCGCATTGGGAAATGGAGAATAATCTGCGGACAAATTTATCTACGATAATAATGGCGATTTTCTTATTTTTTTGAGAAACTTTTTTGGCAAAGTTGACGATCATGCCAAATCCTGTACTGTCGATATTTTGTACATTGCTCATATCGAGGATGAAGTTCCGTCCTTCTGTAAGCGGTGTCGTCTGTAACTGTTTTTTTAGCTCTTCTATCAAACCGTATTGCAAATGACCTGAAAACTCGATAATCATATACGTATCTTTTTCTGCTACTTGCAATGTTGCAGTTTTCTGTTCCATACTATATCCCCCCATTACATTTTAAATTTATTAACTTCTTCACGTAAATGATCAGCGACCTCTGCCAAACTGGTTGTATTGTCAGCAATTTCAGCTACTGTGGCATATTGTTCTTCAGATGAAGCGGCAATTTGCTCTGTTGCTGCGGCAGACTCCTCGATGATTGCGGAAATATGATGGATAGCATCTTGGACATTCTGTGAATTGGAATGAACCGCGTCAAATGCATCTTTTATATGCAAGATGCTCGACTCTGTCACGCTAACTTTCTCCACGATATGCTTAAGCGCTTCTCCACCTTGATTAATAATGACCCCTTGTTCTTCCACCGCTGTTAAATTACTTTCCATCGTTCGCACAGTCACCGATGTCTCCGCTTGAATATCCGTAATCAGATCGGTAATTTGCTGGGCAGCTCCTGTTGATTGTTCAGCCAGTTTGCGAACTTCTGCTGCAACGACAGCAAATCCTTTTCCGTGTTCCCCTGCTCTAGCTGCTTCAATTGCCGCGTTTAGCGCGAGAAGATTTGTCTGTTGTGAAATTGCTGTAATGACGGTAATAATACCGCCGATTTCTTCTGAACGCATACCTAATTTTTGAATCGAATCCGTTGCATAGCTAACCGTTTCTGTTACCGTGCCTAAATGGGCAATCGCTTTGCTAATTGCCTGTTCGCCTACATGCGCAATAACTGTAGATTCCTGTGCATTCAATAAACTCTGTTCGACATTATCTACATTTCCTACTACTTTTAAGATCGTATCACGCATCATACCTGCGATTCGTTCCGCTTGTTCAGATTGATTCGTCACACCTGATGCGATTTCATTCATCGTAGAAGCGATTTGGCTAGCGGTTTCATTCGTCTGCTGGGATGATTCCGCTAATGCGACGGATGAATGAGCAATTTTATTGGCATTACGCGCAACGTTTTGCATCGTTGCGGTTAACTGCTCTTTCATATCCCGAAAAGCAACGGATAATTCAGCAATTTCGTCCGTTCCTTTCGCTTCGTAAAGCTCGACGTTCAAATTCAAATGGGACAATTCGTTCGCATTATCACGCAACCGGTTGATTGGCCTAACCAGCATACGCTGGATGAAAAAGCTCGCGCTTAGAATAATAAGCAACGCAAGTCCAAGCGAAATAACGATGGTCTGTATGGCAGAAGACGTCGCGATTTTTATATAAGGCGCTGTAGGAACCGCTACTGCGATAATCCCGATCACTTCTCCGTCTTTATCTAGAATCGGATTATAAGCTGCTTGAAATGACTTGCCGAGAACATCTGCGGTACCAAGAAAACGTTCTTTTTTCCCTAGTACGAGATCTCCCACTTCCTTCGCTATCTGTGTCCCTAAGCGTCGCTCCCCATTTTCTATAATATTTGTCGCAATACGTGTATCCCCTTGGAATATGGACATCGTATTACCTTCCGTTAATTCTCCTAACTGATCAGGAATAGCTTATGCCTCGTACATATCCATTTGGCCTTTATGCAATGAACCATTCGTAATGGACCATTCGTAATGGACCACTCGCCCGGCACGGAAGAATCCAACAACTCCAAACTTAGCATCAAGTCAGATCGCAGCTTAGCCTCTGCCGCCTCCAATAAATTGTCTTTCGTCGCATTATAATTCAGACCACTTAAAATGCCTGAAAGCAGTAAAATTGCTAGTAAAATAACTGCGTTAACCCTTCTCCCAATGGATCACTTCATTTAACTTTCCCCCGCTGTCACTATTTTTTCTCCACACCGACTAAAAACTGCGCATCGGACACTTGTTCAAACCACAGCTGGTCCACCATATGCTGAATGAACAAAAAACCACGGCCACGCTCACAAAAACTGTCACCCTCCGCACTCATATCGAGCACTACCGGCCACTGTTCTTCCGGAATTCCTTTCGCAAAATCAGACACTGTAATCCGCAATTTCTCGTCTTCATTTCGCATATGTACTTCAATTGACTCGGACCGTCCTTCTTTCTCCATTGCCTCAACTGCATTAATGACCAGCTCGTGCATCACAAAACAAATTTCTCTGGCACATGGAATCGAATACAGCTCCGAATAGCTCTCCATTAATTGGTCAATCAACAGGACCGATTGCTGGCTTGGTGTAATAGCGAACGTGAATTCCATAATTGCTTCCCCCACTTATAATGAAGTAGTTCTCGATACTACTGTAATATCATCTTCCAATGGCAAATGTGACAATCCATACTTTTCAGTGAACTTCCGCAACATGGCGCGACTAGTTTGTGAACTGTACGAATGAAAAAAGCTCCAGTCAATTTTTTGTGTGGGATATAACGTAACTAATCCGTCCTTATATAAAATAATGCGGTGCCAACCCGTCAAACGGATACTTTTCGCTTGCACTTGAATCGACGGAAATAGCCTGAGAATAGGAGAATTCGCATGCAACATCACAGTCTCCCCATACTTCCCGAACATGACCCCTTCAGGATGTGGAGCGTTTACATATTGCAATGTACCGTTTTTCTTATCAATTACCGCATAGATGGCCGTCACTAAAAACGAATCCAATCCGTCAGTGGAAAACAGCTCATAGATTTTTCTGTTTACTTCCTTCATCACACTAACGGGATCGATCAACTTTACGATGATTTCCTTCAATAAAGAACGAATCGACATCGTAACAAGCGATGCCGCCACCCCGTGCCCCATCACATCAAACAGCATGACCGCTGTTAAATCATCATCGAGCTGAAACCAGCAAAACATATCACCGCCAAGAGACTGGGAAGTGAAATAAATACCATTCACTTCAATATGAGGTAGCGATAATCCAGGAGTCAATGCGCTTTTCTGGACATTCCTCGCTATAGATAAATCTAACGCAAGCTGAAACTCATGCTCTTTCCGCTTTTTCGTTTCCTCATAATATTTGAGCGCAATGCGAATCCGCGTCTTGAGCTGAAAAAAGTCAAACGGCTTTAGAATAAAATCAAATATCCCAACCTCCAATAAACGCTCAAAGACAATCAGCTTCTCACAAGACGTCGACAACAAAATAGGTACATCCCGCCATACACACAGCGCTTCAATTTCCCGGCAATGCGCTTCACAATTATCTACATCTAAATTTGCATCATATATAATGAGCTTAATCTCTTCTTGTAAAAATAAATGCTCGTATTGAATCGCTGTATAGGCACTTTGAAATACATGAATCGTATGCAAGTCTAGTTGTAGTAAGTTTTTTTGAATTTTAAGGACATCATTACCTACTTCACCGATAATTAAAATCATCATGATTCAGTGGCTCCTTAAAATTAGTAATTTACTGGTTCAAATTAATTATACTTTATGACCATGTGGAAAGATATAGAACTTTTATGAAAAAAGCCTTCCAAATCATTTTTATGATCGGAAAGCTTCACTCTTTCACTATATTTTATTGGATAATTCATTCCAATGAAATATGGTGAATGTGACATAATTGTATGGGGACCTGGTAGCTGTTTTACACTTATTAATGTTTTCCCATCTCTCCCGAAATCTTCTCGGCGACTTCGACTACTTTTTCGATAAACAAATCTTCTTGCTCAACTGTCACCTGGCTTTCGATCGCCTCTACACTTACAGCGGCGAGTACGCGTCCTTCGAAGTCAAATATAGGTGCGGCAACAGCAACAGTACCTGCTGTTTTCTCTCCTCGGCTGATTGAGAATCCCTTTCTTTTAATCTTTCTTAATTGTTTTTTAAATTCCTCCTGCTCTTCTATCCTTCCGACCAGCTGACAAAGTATCTTTTCTGATTCTATTTGAGGTAGATTTGCAAGCATCACCTTATTGGCAGCTCCCAGGTGCATGGGAATTCGCTCTCCTATACCGTCTATGATTCGAATACTGCGCGGGCTATCGATGCGGTCAATAATAATAGAGACTATTTCGTTCGGAACGTTTAAATAAACCGTCTCACGCACATCTACGGCTAGTTTCTCCAAGCTCGGCCGTGCAACGGCACGGACGTCAAGCTTCTCATATTTTTGCAAACCAATTTCTACCCATTTATAACCTAGTTCATATTGTTTCGTATCTGAGTCAAGGGAAACGAGGGCGTGCGACTCCAAAGATTGTAAAAGCCGATAAACTGTGCTGATTGGTAAACTTGTAGACTCGGCCAACTCTGCTGGCAACCACTTAGTCTTCTTTGTATCTGACAGTACATTTATAATTGCCATTGCCCGATCAATCGATTGAATCATAGCCATTTCTCCTCCTATCTTTCCAATATTGTATCAAATATCTTCCATTTCGTCCGCAGTAAGTTCATAGTCGTTTAAAAGACGTAAATGATGTTGACATGAACCATCATTAAGAGCTAAAATAAAAGTATTATTCCGATTAGTGGAATTAATTCCACTATGCGGAATTCAATAAAAACTCTTATAGTAAAGTGACCTTTTGGTAATACATTCTTAAAATCACTTAAATGAAATGATAAAGGGAGGAATAAATTATGTATGAACAGCTAAAGAATATGAAGACACATGAGCAAATTGAGTTGATTACTCAATATCTTGTTGGATTAAACAGCATTAACGGTACTCTCGGAGAAGTACGTATTGTCCAAGAGATTTACAGAATTCTTTCCACATTCCCGTACTTCCAGGAACACCCAGAAAACCTCTGGTTGCAGAAGATTCAACATGATCCGATAGGACGACAGAATGTCTTTGCGTTTGTTGAAGGTGCACACAATTCTTCCCAGACCGTGTTATATCACTCCCACATTGACACAGTTGCGGTTGAAGACTTCGGACCTTTAAAAGAATACGCATTTTCACCAAATGAATTGGAAACTTTCTTCCGCAACTATGACAACGACCCAGAACTACAAGCCGAAGCAAGCTCCGGAGACTGGATGTTCGGTCGTGGTTCAGTTGATATGAAAAGCGGAGCTGCTGTTCATATCTCAAATATCCTTTATTTTTCAGAACATCTTGAAGAGTTGGAAGGTAATGTGCTTTTGCTTTGTAATGGAGACGAAGAAAGCGAACATCGTGGAATGGTCGGGGCTCTTAGTGAGCTTAACCGTATACAACTTGAACTGGGGATTCATTTCATTGCTGCGATCAATACTGATTTCATCACGCCACTATATGACAATGATACGAATCGTTATATATATACAGGCGCTGCTGGCAAAATTCTACCTTGCTTCCACATCTATGGACGTGAAGTACACGTTGGAGACACTCTTTCAGGGATTGACCCGAACTTTATTTCAGCTAAAATTACTGAACGCATTCATAACCGCTACAAGCTTGCCGAAAAAATTCCTGGCGAGATGGTCTTGCCGCCGACTGTATTAAAACAGCGTGATATGAAAGAACTTTATACTGTTCAAACAGCTATTTCGAGCCATCTGTATTTTAATTGCTTCGTATATGAAGATTCCGTTGGTATTATCTTGGAGAAATTTATGCGTGAAGCGAAGGAAGCTTGTCTGGAAGCGGAAACTTATCTGAAAGCGCAGTTTGAAGAATATATTCAAGTAACAGGCCTTCCGACTCGTGATTTATCGTGGAAAATTGATGTCACTACTTATGAGGATTATGTAGCTTACCTGACAAGCAGAGACATTGATGTTCGTGCGATCATTGACGGTGTTCTTGCAGAAAAGCAACCGGCTGACTTACGAGACCTCTGTTTTGATATTGTCAGAGCACTTCAAGCAGAAGATCCTGAAAAAAAGGCAAGGGTAATTTTATTCTTCGCACCGCCATTTCTTCCACATAACTATTTGAGAGCGGAAGATGATCACGATACACATATTCAATCAGTAATTTCTAGTGTACTCCAAGAGGTCGGTGACGCGACTGGTGAGAGCTTTGAATTAAAAAAGTTCTTCCCTTATCTTGCGGATGGTAGCTTCTTGTCCCTGCATGAAAAAAGGGATGAACTGGAACCACTCACACATAATCTCCCGGAATGGGGCAACTTGTATGAAATTCCTTTTGACACAATAAAAAAACTAAACATCCCGTCTATTAATATGGGTGTATACGGCAAAGATGGACATAGATGGACAGAACGTGTATATAAGCCTTATTCATTTAGTATATTGCCTGACTTGATAAGAAAAACCACATTAAGAATGCTCGAGCAACAAACAAGTATGGATATTCCAAAAATTGGTTGAGTGGGTAAATCTTATAACAACTCCCTTTTAAAATTTTCTTGTAGATATATGAATAGAAGCGGCCTGCAAATCCTTTAATGGAGAGTAGGCCGCTTTAAGTCATGATTGAATAGCAAAAAGAGCCTGCACCCCCTAATTTATCGAGGATGAAGACTCTTCTTTTGAGTTGGATGGCGTCTAGACATGCATTACCTTCTCGATTAACATAACTCTATAACCTTACACTATTAACAATTTGACATTTGCTGTAGTCGCCTTCCGCAAAATGTTTTACATTCATAGCGCATTCCATGGTCGCCTCGCGTAATGATTCCTGCGAGTAATAGGCTATGTGTGGAGTAAGTATAATATTTTCCCTCTGTACAAATGGATGTGTTTGCAGATTCGGATCTTCTTCCTGTAAAACATCAGCTGCATAATATGCCATCTTCCCCGAATCAATCGCATGTACAATAGCATCCTCATTTATCACTTGACCCCTTGCCGCATTAACTAGAATGACACCGTCTTTCATCTTTGCAATACTAGAATTATTGATGATTTCCTTCGTCTGCTGATTGGCTGGCAAATGAAGACTGATTAAATCAGACTGCTGTAGAACATCGTCAAAAGAGAGAAGTTCCACACCATATTCCGCCGCTTTTTCATCACTAACAAACGGATCATAGGCTATTACCTTGCAATCGAATGGTCTTAAGCGTTGTGTAACAAGCCTAGAAATATTCCCAAACCCTAGTAGCCCGACAGTTTGGTTCTCAAGTCTTCGCATAGCCGGAAACAGGTTATAATCCCAAACAAGATCTTCTTTAACACTTTTATTGAAAGGTAGTATCATGCGATTCAACATGATCAGCATACCTGCCGTATAATCGGCAACTTCTTTGACACAGTATTGCGAAATATGCGTAACAGGGATATTCTTCTTTCTTGCATAGTCGACATCCGCATAATTAAAACCAATCGTTCCAAAAGCAATTAATTTTAATTTAGGAAGCGCATCAATTACTCTTTTTGTAAATGGTTCATATGCACAAATGACAGCATCCGCATCACGACAGTTCTCAATGATTTCATCTTCAGTTGCAGAGGGGATCTCAAGTATCTCCAACTGATTACCAAATATCTCTTTTTCTATTTCCAATGCACCTGGAAATGTAAAGGTACGCACAACTTTAAACAATTATAATCGCCTCCTTCAAACCTCGTCTTGATTCAACATTTTCAGTAGCGGGGCCAGTGTCTCTTTTAAAGTATCGGCTGATGTTTTAAATTTACGATGTTCGTCTTCGTTCAAAGAAAGTTCATAAATTTCCTGCCATCCATTACGGTTCACCAAAGCGGGTACACCAATATAAATGTCGCGTTCCCCATATTCTCCGTTTACATATGCCGAGATTGGTAAAATCGCATTTTCATTCTTTACTATAGCTCTTGTCAATCTCATCAACGACATTCCTATACCATAATACGTAGGGCCTTTCAATTCACTGATTAGATAAGCGGCCTGTTGAGCTTGAATAGCTATTTCATCTATATCAGACCAATTATACTTTTTATTATTTTGAATTAAATCCTTAATATTCTGTCCGCCGATTGTCAATTGGCTCGTGACAGGGAATTGAGAATCTCCATGTTCACCAAGAATATATCCTTGAATATTCTTGGTGTCGACTTCGAAATAGCTACCTAATAAATGCACGTATCTCGCTGTATCAAGTATAGTACCAGAGCCCAGCACTTTATTCTTTGGAAGACCTGAAACCTTCCAAGACATGTATGTCATGACATCTACTGGGTTGGAAGCTATCAACAGTATACCATTGAAGCCTGATGTCATAACACATTCAACGATTTCAGTAGTAATTTTAGTATTTTTCTCAGCAACTGTCAGGCGTGTTACTTCTTCACTTTGACTAACACCGGCAGTAATGCAGACAATGTTGGCGTCTCTGCAATCATTATAATCTCCTTGCCATATTTTCGTTGGAGAAGATGCGAAAGGAACGGCATGGTTCAAGTCCATAGCTTCTCCTTCTGCTTTTTTACTGTTCATATCAATGAGAACTATCTCTTCAGTAACCGATTGATTTAATAAAGCAAAGGCAAAAGTAGATCCGACAAAGCCGGTTCCAACAATAACTACTTTTTTCTAGTTACTTCCAGAACTGGTCACCTCCCGTCATAAGTATCCAATTCATTTTAATTTACTTTGCAAATGCAAGTGAAAGAGCTGGTAAGTAGGTAATAATCATAAGCCCAACTATCACGTACATGATAATCGGAACCATTTTCTTTATAATGTCTTCCAATGGAGTTTTCCCGACATTGGAAGCTATGAACAAATTCACACCAAAAGGAGGAGTGATGAAGCCGATTGCAAGATTAACCACCATAATGATCCCGAAATGAACCGGATCTACACCCGCTTGCACTACGATTGGCAATAGAATCGGTGTTAACATTGCGAGAGCAGGAATCGTATCAACAAATGCACCTACCACAAGTAAAAACAAATTAATTAAAAGAAGTATAATAATCGGATTAGTCGAAAACGAAGCGATTGATTCGGCTATAGTCGCGGGAATTCGTTCAACTGATAATAGATAGGCAAATGCGATTGAAGTTCCAATCATATACATTGTAGCGCCTGTTAAATTGATTGTTTCAAGCAAGCTCTCTTTGATTTCTTTCCACTTTAATTCCTTATGAACAAATGCGCCAATAATAAATGAATAGATTATTGCAACTACGGATGCTTCGGTAGGAGTAAAAACTGAACCGTAGATTCCACCTAAAATAATAATGGGTGCAAGCAGTGCCCATTTTGCATCCCAAATTGATCTCACTAATGCAGAGAAACTGATATCAATTTCTTCTTTTACAATCTCATCGCCCTGTTTCTTAATTGTCCTGTAAGAGACGAACATTAAAATCACAGCAATTAAAAGTCCTGGCAAAATACCTGCTTTAAATAACTCGCCAATGGATGTACCACTGATGACACCATAAAGTATTAACGGAATACTTGGAGGAATAATAACGCCAATACAACCAGCTGCTGCTGTAATAGCCGATGCAAAAGCGGGATTGTAATTTTTTTCTTTCATTGAAGGGATCATGAATGAACCAATTGCTCCCACAGTAGCAGGTCCGGAACCTGACAACGCAGCAAAAAATGCGCATGCAACAACAGTAACCATTGCCAGACCCCCAACCATCCAACCGACAAGCTGTTTAGCCAGGTTTAGTATTCTCTCCGAAATACCACCCTTCCCCATCAACAGACCACCTAGCATAAAGAAAGGAATAGCCATTAGCGGAAAGGAATCAAGAGAAGTAAAAAGTTTCTGAATGAGCATGGGAAGACTTACTGAGTCCAAGAAAAAAATAACTAGCATGGAAGATAGGCCAATTGCCACACCTATCGGTACACTTAATAGAATAAAAGCAAAGAGACTCCCAAATAAGATCAACATAGTCATATGCATCAATCCCCACTTACGACAATTTTTTCAGGCTTAAAAATAAAGTACAGTCGTTGAACTAAACGTATGAGCATTAACACTCCACCAATTGGAATGATTAAATATACTACCCACATTGGCAATCCAAGCGTTGAAGTTTTTTGTCCCATTAATTTAATAGTTTGCACAACCTGAGTCCCTACTATAGCCATCACAAAAGCAAATACAGACCACAGTAAAATTACAATTACTTGTACTATTTTTTGTACATTCACTGGAAGTCTGTCTACAAGAAAGGTTATTTTAATATGATCATTTTTACGAATTGTGTAACTCATACTGATCCACGTAATCCAGATAAGCAAATAACGTGCCAGTTCAGCGCTCCAGCCAACCGATATATTGAAAACATAACGGGCGAGAACTTGAAGAAATACAAGTACTACAATAAAGAGCGTTGAAATTATAAGTAACCATTCTTCCATTTTAATATCTATGAGCTCTTTCCATCTCAAGGCGTATCCCCCCTTAAAGGCAACTTTAGGATTTATGAAAAAAAAGGAGGCTGGCCGCCTCCTGTTTTTTATTATTCACTATAGCTTTTAGCTAAATCAATTAAATCTTTTCCAATAATATCTTCATACTTTTTATAGACCGGTTGAACCGCCTCGATAAATTTCTCTCTCCCATCCGCTGTTAGTTCAGTAACTTCAATTAAATTCTCACTTTTGAATTTTGTAGACATGGATTCTTCGTCTTCATCAACAAATTGATAGTATTCTGCTTCTGTTTTTTTACCAGCTTCTGTAATAATATCTTGAATATCAGCAGGCATCTCATCAAATAACTTGTTATTGAACAAAATGGCTAAACCTGAATACTGATGGCTTGTTAATGTCAAATATTTTTGCACTTCGTAAAACTTACTTGAATCGATAAGTGATAATGAGTTATCCATACCGTCATACGTCTTCTGTTGCAATGCGCTATAAAGTTCGCCAAATGCTAACGGAGAAGCATTCGCGCCAAGATTATTGAATATATCCTGTTGAATTTCAGACTCTTGTACCCGAATTTTTAAGCCTTTCATATCTTCTGGCTTTTTGATCGGCTTTTTATTATTTAAGACATGTCTAAATCCATCATAGCCGTAACCAAGAGCTTTTAGATTGATACTTCCTAAGCCATCAGAGAGCTCTTTTCCTAAATCACCCGCTAGAGCCTCTCTAGGTGCTTCTTTACTTGCGAATAAGAAAGGGAGATCTAGTACATAGAAACGTTCATCGAATGTTCCTAGTGACGGTGTTCCAACCATACTAATATCCGCATTTCCAAGCTGTATGGCTTCAATAATTTCACGATCTGAGCCATACAACTCGCCATTCGCAAAAACTTCTACTTTTACCTTGCCGTCGGAGTTCTTTTCTACTTCATCTTTAAAAACAAGAGCTGCTTTATGGGCTGGATGATCAGTCGGTACAATATGTGGAAACTTTAACGTATAAGTAGCGTTTTCACCCTCAACTTCTTCGCCTGAAACAGGTTTGACGTTATCACCGGAACAAGCAGACAGGAAAACCGCGAATAATGCTGACATTGCTATCAATGACCATTTGTTCTTCATACAATTACCCCCTATTTTTTTCATAAGTATGGAACAAAGACGTGAATGCTTACTTAGTTAAAAACGCAGTGACAAACAACTTAGACCACCATCATGTTTCTGAAACTCTGTCATCTCTACTTCAACTACATTAAAGCCTGCTTCTTCTATTTTCTGTTTTGTTTCAGGAAAACCGCTAGGAACGATAACTTTGTCATTCACACGAATAGTATTTGCTGTATATTCTTCTCTAGCCGGCACAACTATTTTTTTATATCCAGCAAATGTCGGATGGTTGATAAATTCCCCTGCTACCACTACTGTTTGATCACCAAGGAATGTAATTCCTGTTTTCAAGTGGAAAAATTCTTCCAACGTCAAAATCGTTACATGATATCCCGCATCTTCAAGAATTTTCTCAAGCTGATTCGCTCCCTCTTGATTGGTCCGATCGGAAATACCGATATAGAAATTTTTATCAATTTGCATAACATCTCCGCCATCCAATGTGCCGGGCCCCTGTATGTAGCGGAATTCATCGTAATAATTCTTTAACACTTCTTCTATCTCAATAATTTCTTTGTTACGTGAATCCGCTCCAGGGTTTGTAATCACCGCAAACTCCGGTACGACCACCGCCGCATCTTCCACAAAGCAAGAATCCGGAAACTCTTCACTCGGATCCAGTTCATGAACTGCAACTCCGCAACTTTTAAGTGCTTTCACATATTCTTCATGTTGTTGAAGAAGCTTTTCAAAGTTTGGTTCCCCTAAGTCTGAAGTCGTCAATCCATTTAAATAACTTTTTCCGGGCTTCTTTACAATTGTCTGTTTAAATAACATATTGCATTCCTCCTAATTTTTTGTAAAAAACTAAAATGTAAACGGTTTCAAACACGAACAAATTTATTAACAAAACAACATTCCACTATACGGAAAGTTTTTGTTGTAAACGAGATATATTTTCATTATAATGAAACAGAATTGAATGTCAATACAGAATTTTCAGTAGTTTTTAGAAATTTATTTTAAATATATTTTTCTTTATAGGGTTCTGAATATTCTACTCTCTCTAGAATTTTATTGTAAAGAAAGGCGAGGTGCTTATGCAGACAATTACTCGGGCGATGAAAATAGTTGATTGTTTTATTACTAGCGAACCAAATCGATTCTTATCAATTACCGAGCTCTCCAAACAATGTAATTTACCTGTCAGTTCTATTCATCGCATACTTAACGCAATGATCAAGCACGAATTAATACAACAAGATAAAGAGCGTAAATTATACGGACTCGGCATCACTTGGTTGGAATATGGATTGAAAATGTATGACACTATGGATTATGTCAGTATAGTACGGCCTGATTTAGAATATTTAATGAAGCAAGCAGAAGCTAGCGTCTATTTACGAAAGCCGATTGGTTCGGAATCAATCATCATTGAACGAATTGATTGTACGAACCAAACCATTCTTGCTCATGAAAAACTAGGATTGCGAGTTTCTTTGCATGAAGGGCAAGCTAATTTGGCTATGTTAGCTCATATGAAAAGAGATGAAATAGAAGAAATCATTCAAGAGTTGATTCCAGAAAACGAAAAAGATGACTTTATTCTTCAGTTAAACAACATCAAGCGAGATGGCTATGCTATTGGCGAGGATAATGACGACCAGATCACTACTGTTGCAGCGCCTGTATTGAATCATTATGGGGATATTATCGGAGCCGTGAATGTGAAGATTAAAAGTTCTACAATGACCTCCGAAAAAAAAGAACAGGTCATTGACCAAGTCACTAATACAGTAAACAAAATCTCTTGGAAAATGGGATATCAAAATTAAAAGCATAGAAGGGAAGAAACAGTTATGAAACACTTACTGAATAAAAACGTGAAAAACATCGAAATCTCAGGTATTCGCAAGATTTCAAACATGATAGATAAATCGTCTGACACCGTCAATATGACCTTTGGACAACCTAATTTCTCTACACCTGATTACATTAAAGATGCGGCGATTAAAGCTTTGAAGGATAATCATACAGACTATACAGAAACAGCAGGAGTATACGAACTCCGCCAGGCCGCTTGTGATTACGTGGAAAAACTGTATGGATTGAATTACAACCCTGAAAACGAAGTAATTGTCACAGTAGGCGCAAGTGAGGCTTTGGATATTACACTACGGACGATTCTCAATGAGGATTCGGAAGTCATTATGCCTGCTCCAGTGTTTGTTGGCTACGAACCTTTAATTAAAATGTGTAACGCGAAAGTCGTCTATGTAGACACAACTGATACTGATTTCAAAATGACCGCCTCTATGATTGAAGAGAAACTTACAGACAAAACCCGTTGTGTTCTACTGCCTTATCCAAGCAATCCAACAGGTACCGTCTTGACAAAAGAAGAAGTAATGGAGATTGGCGAATTACTTCGAGGGAAAGATATCTTTATTATTTCTGATGAAATTTATAGTGAACTAGTGTATGAAAGTAAGCATTTTTCAATCGGAGCAGTACCAGGATTAAAAGATCAGACCATTATCATTAACGGTCTTTCAAAGTCCCATGCGATGACAGGATGGAGAATTGGTTTCGCCTTTGCACCGGCTTATCTAGTAGATCAGTTTTATGCCGTTCACTCGTTTAACACTATTTGCGCCCCTTCAATAAGCCAGTATGCATCCATCGAGGCTTTAAGACAAGGCGTAGAACGTGAAGAAATTGTGATGATGAAAGAGGATTATAAAAGAAGAAGAGACTTCGTCTACTCGCGGATAAAAGAAATGGGTCTGACAGTGACTAAACCTGAGGGTGCTTTTTATATTTTCCCTTCCATTAAGAATACCGGGCTAACTTCTGAAAAATTCGCCTCTCGCCTGCTTGAAGAAGCGAATGTGGCCGTCATTCCGGGTAGTGCATTCTCTTCATACGGAGAAGGATATTTACGAATCTCATACGCACAGTCTATGGAGGAATTAGTAAAAGGCATGGATGGTCTAGAGCGCTTCTTGACTAAACTGGCACAAGAAGCTTAAATTCCTATTAAAATACTTTTTTTAAGCGTACCTGTAAAACAGAATCAGAACAAGCGCTGTAATAAAGCGTTTGATGTATCCTCATGACATTGGCGAATCGTACTATATGACCACCAATTGCGATATACGCATGGTCAGTCAACTTCCCTGTTCCTTCAAACGTCGATAGCGTGTATTCATTTTAGGATTACGATGGGCTACATATTTACCAGTCGACGCTTCACTTGGTTCTTTCCATCCTTCCGAACATTCATAACTTTATCTGAATACCATGATGTATCCTTTCATTAATTGGGTAAACATACATGAAGTTTTCCAAACAAGTATTGTTTTTTTATACGCTAAATGTTAAAAAGCGTCAACTCCGAAGTTTTGGAGTTGACGCTTTTTTCTTTATAGTGGCTGTTTTCATTTTCCTTTCCAATTACCCGAATTGTGTTTGAATTGTGTGGGGACCTGGCACCTCCTCACTCTTCCGTCCCAAATGTAACTCGATTCCGTCCATGATCTTTTGAGTAATACAATGCCCAATCTGCCCTAGATTGCAAGGAATTCTCTGTATCTCCCGGCACCTTGGTCGCTACCCCGATACTGATCGTAACACCATAAGTATTCCAGTCCGCATTCTCGACTTGGCAACGAATTCTCTCAGCTATTTCTAACGCCTCTACTTTCCCTGTTGCGGGGAGAACTAACGCAAATTCTTCTCCCCCGTAACGAGCAGCCACATCATCTTTTCTCGTTCCATCCCTCAACAAATTCCCCAACTTCTGCAATATGCTGTCGCCTGTCAAATGACCATATGTATCATTGACCTTTTTAAAATAGTCTATATCGATCAACAGAAAAGAAAGAGTCAGGAACTGTTCAGTGTCTGGCATGAAATATGAAGAAAGACACTCTTGTAGATAGTGACGGTTCCTAAGACCTGTCAGTCCATCCGTATTGGCCATCTCCAGAAGCGATTCATTTACTGCCAATAACTTTTTCTGCTTGGACTCCAATTCGATTCGCAAGCTCTCTAACTCTGCTATTTGCTTCGCCTTGAGTAGATTGCGTTTTTCGGTGTCTTTTTTGGCCGCAAGAATCACTTCCTCGTACTCGATCCTGTTTTTCATGCGCAAACATGCACAGTCATTGAACACCTTTCCATCTCGTTCATTACGCAGTGCGTTCAATAGCACGGAAATTTCCTGCCCATCTTTAGACTTAAATGAAAAATACATCTCTTCTACTTTATTTTGTAATCGAATCATTGGAAAAAAGTACAGCTGGTAAAATGACCGGCTAGCGTTTGGCAATAGTAAATTGATGTGTTTCCCCTGTACCTCATGAAGCTGATAACCGAGTAAACGAAGCAGCGTTTGATTGACTTCCATCAACATCCCTGCATCATCAAGTGTGAAATAGCCGAACGGCGCAGAATCTAGCTGTCTATCCATTTGTGACGGGACGTTTGTATGCGGAAGTCAAATAATGGCTAATCAGCTGAACGGTTTCTTCTGGATGACTCATATGAGGGCAGTGGCCAGTCGCCTCCATGATTTCGAGCGTGCTATTCTGTAAGTGTCGATGCATATAACGCCCTACTTCAATAGGCGCAATACTATCATCCGAACATTGGAGAATGAGCGATGGCACCCTAACCTTCTTCACATCCTCCCGATGGTCAGAGAAGAAAGTCGCAATCGCAAAACGGTGGGCGACTTCTGGGTCCGTCGAGCAGAAGTTATCCTCCAATTGCTGTGAAAGTTCTGGTCTTTCAGGGTTTTTCATAATAACTTGTGCTAGATAATTCGCCCAACCGATATAATTCATGTCCATCATCTGAATCAAACCTTCTAAATCTTCCTTCTCAAACCCGCCGTAGTAATTGGGCAATTCATTTAAATAACAAGGAGAAGGACCTATTAATATGAGATGTTCAAATAAATCAGGCTCCTGAATAGCCGCTAGCATACCGATAATACCGCCGACAGAATGTCCAACGAATATCGCTTCCTTTAATTCTAAAGCATCACACACATCGAGCACGTCTTGCGCATAGCCATTGAGATCTTGATATTTTTCCGCACGGTACGCTTGATAATCAGACTGTCCCGAACCGACATAATCGAATAAGACCACTTGGAAATGGTCTTCAAAGTAAGGCGCTGTCAAGCTCCACACGTTCAAATCACATCCGAAGCCCGGTGCAAACAGTATGGTCTTTTCCCCTTTCCCCGTAACTTTCACATTATTGCGTAAGAGAATATCTTGATTCATCGAACAACCTCCATTTTTCAATTTACTATATTTAGTCATATAGTCGCTATATATCTAGTTCATTCATCCCAACTTCAGTATATAGTAAATTTCGATCTCTTACAATTCAGTATATTTATTGTGTTCATAACTCGTGGATGAATCATCATGCCGTTTTATTCCTAACGGTTCATACCCGGCGCGACTTCTTTCGCTAGTATGTGGGGAGCTGTACATCACATAAAAAAAAAGCGTCTACTCCGAAATTACGGAATGGATGCTTTCTTCTGTATAACGGTTTTATTTATCTCATGTTTAACTAACCAAATGATGTGAGGGCCCGGTACTTCACTCTCGTGATTTCGTCGGATCTCCCTTTGGCGCTGGAATATCCGTTAACTCAGCTAATTTCATTAAATAATAGATTTCTTCACGCGCCATATGATCAGCCATTAAAGGAGTGAGGGTTCCGAGCGTTTCTTTCTTCAAATCCATCTCTTCCAGCTCTTTCAAAAACGCTTTGAAAATCGTCATTTCTAAGTTAATGTCCTGGTGAAATCTATTTAACGCGGGGAACTCCATCAGATTCGTACGTACATAACCCGCCATCTCAATCGCTTTTAAATAAAAGGCTTCCCACTCTTTAGTAAATCTTTCACTTTTCTTTTTCAAATGCGTTTCCACACGGTCTAAATTTGTATCCAGAGCGTTTGCATGCCCCACCGCATCTAGCAACCAAAGCAAGTCATGATGAAGAGGATGCACGGTGGGCGGCTTCTTTCCTTTCGCAAAACATGCGAATAGACGTATAGCTTCTTCTACTTCATTCACCATATGATTAATAAAGGTAGGCGGCAAAGAAATTTTGATGTTTCCGACTAAATGCCGCTCGATCAATAGCAATTTAAACTTGCGGATTTCTTCAGCCGCTTTTTGAGTTTCTTGCGCTACTGTTTGCAGGGTTTGTGTATCAGCACCTTCTTTTGCTTTAGCTAGAAGACCATCAAACACCTGTATAAAATAACTTGCCGTCTGAATAGTTTCCACTTCATCCGGCGCTAATGAATCATGAATGAAGCGTGCATGATCACCTAATATCTGCAACCAAAAACGCAGTTCAAAGGACATCTCTTCCTGTAAACTCTTCAATACATTCCCTCCCTATTCGTCGAGGTTCCTGGCGAAAACCTTCTCTTCACACCAACAAATGTGAGGAGCTTTCCATTTTCAGTCACCTGCAACCTTCTTCCCTATTCATACTATGTTGCGTTGCTGATTTTATGTATGTTTGGCCAGAGTACTCATGTCATCAGTTGAGCATGCAATGCGCATATAACCGATCTATATTCAGGGCACAAATAACTCATGGACACCTTGCATATAGATAGCATTAATACAATTAAAGGACGTGGTTTCCATCATAGAAAGAACGCTACTTTTCATTATCATATTATGAGTAAATTGTGTGGGAATTGTGTGGGGACCTGGTACCTCCCACCAAATACAATGAAAGGACGTGATTTCCATCATAGAAAGAGCGCTACTTTTCATTATCATCTTACGAATCATTTCAGGAAGCATCGAAATATCCGCTGCTGCACTCATGTTTAAATTCAACGACTTGGAAAAGGCGTTTTACATTAACTCGTTACTAGCATTAGTCGGTCCATTTATATTAATCGTGACAACAGGAATCGCCTTGCATGGCCTCACGGAAAAAGTATCTTTGTTACGTATGATTTGTCTATTCGCAGGGATCTTCCTCATTCTTTTTAGTTTAAAGTCCAAGTAACTTCTTCCCCTTGTACATACCTGTAAATGAAAATGAACCTGACAGCAATGAACTGTCAGGTCCTTTTTCAATTTTTTTCATTAGATTCTTCAATTTCTTCGACTTGTATGAACTTAAAAACCAGAACAGTCAAAATAACTCCCAGTACAGCGGCCAAGATATAACTGCCGTTCAGAAAATCTTTCATAGCAATCGACATCAACGGAGGACCTGCTGCTACACCGATAAATCTGGCTGAACTGTAAAAAGAGGAAACGGTGCCGCGCAGTTCTTTTTCAATATTCTCTGTAATAATGGCATCCAACGCGGGTAACAATGCGCCAATCGCTATTCCCACTATACTCGTCACGATCAACAGGAGAATTAATTTTCTGCTTGTAAATCCAACAAAAATGACACTAGCAGACATGGCGATTAAGCAAATGACCATGACTCTTTTTATCGTTTTTAGCTCTCCTTTAATTTTCCGGCCCGATAAAAAGGAAGCAATACAAAGGAATAATAACGGAATAGCCAACACAAAGCCTTTCTTAATCCCTTCAATATCGTGGGTTTTCTCCAGGTTTTCCGATAAAAAAAACAACATACTGAATAATACTAGCATGACCAGAACACCATTCAAGAACACGGTATACAACCATTTACCTTCTGACGCAAATATGTCCTTCGTGTTCTGTAGAAATACCTTAAACTTTACTGGTTCATCTTTTTCTTTCGGAACTTTAACAAAGAACAAGATTAGAACAAACGAAATGACACTGAGTGCAGAAATAGAGAAGAATGGCAAGAACCATAACGCAGCGGCTAATGCTGAGCCTAAGATAGGAGCTAATACTTTTCCAAATGTGTTCGACGTTTCGATAATCCCTAAACAATTACTGCTTTTTTCACCATCATCTTTATACAAATCACCCACGAGCGGTAAAACGATTGGCATGGCACCGGCCGCTCCTATACCTTGTAATACTCGGCCAATAATAATCATCGTATACGGGTCATCCATCTTCCACGACGCAAACCCCGCAATCAGACCTCCGATCAACGCAAAGACCAAACTTGGCAATATGACCATCTTCCGTCCGAAACGGTCTGACAAATACCCAGCTACCGGTATAAGAAATATAGCCGCTACCGAATAACTAGTAATGATCATACTCGATTGAAACGATGAAATACCCACTTTATCTTCCAATAAAGGAAGCACGGGTATCAGCATAGAATTCCCAAGCGTCATAATTAGAGGAATTGAAGCCAGACTAACAATGCACCAGACACTTACTTTGTCCGCACCTTTTTCCATTACCACACCTCGTCTTATTGTGTTCAAATAATTACAGGTATGGTCTCCTAACTTGATCTTTTTATACTTCATGACTTATTTTTCATCGTCGCTAACCGTATAGTATGTAAAAAATTACGCAAATACCCAGTGGAAATTGATTAAAATAACGCTTGATACGCTTGAATGCCGAAGTATAGTCCAAAACCGATCATAGATAGAGAAGAAATAAGGGTAACGATGATTAACAGCCTGACAGATAAGAACTTACGTGCTCCACTGGATAAACAGGCCATCATCACATCCACAATGATAATTCCCAACATAATCGCACCACTGTTGAGGATGATTTGATATCCCGTTGATCCACCAGCTGTTTTGGCAAGAATCGAACCATATATACCTAACCAAAAAATAATCGTAAGCGGATTCATCAATGACATCAAAAAGCCGGTCAACATAGAAGTTCGTAGTCTGACTCGTTTACCGAATTTCAAACTCATTTCCACTTTATTCAACGTAAGCAAATTTTCTATCCCTGTGTACAGTAACACAAAACAACCAAACGACCAGAGAATGATTTTAATTAAAGGTGATTCAATAAATTGTCCCACTCCAAAGTAGACGATGAACATATACAGAATATCCGCCGCCACCGAACCCAAACTAAAAGCCCAGGCGTGAAAAAAACCTCTTTTAATTCCTGTATTTAGCAGAACCGTTTTAACAGGACCGATTGGCGCAGCTAAAGATGCTCCAAGGAACATATAGACAACTAGTGAATTCACAAATCAACCTCCTATAAAATGATGTCCTACATTTTATTCGAAGATAATGACTAATAGGACTTTATAAGAGGTAATTTTGAGGAAATATTTTAGCATACATAACTCGTCATAGTAGTATCTTTCTGATGAAAATTGTGTGGAGACCTGGCACCGGACTGCATAATCACTCCCCTTTTGTGAATACTACAATCGAAAAAGGGTATGCATAAGGCAAGTGACTTTTTAAAGACAATGAAAGAGGTGTTTTCTTGGATAAACAACTATCTAACGGAGAAGACTATAAATATATACCAGCTACGTCCATTGGAAGTGGAAAAGGACTAGAAGTGTTACCGGATCTATATTGCCACACCATACAAATTGTGAATATTGTTTTAGTGGGCCATCCGAACTCAAAAGACTTCGTGTTAATTGATACCGGCATGCCGTACTCGGCTGAGAAAATTATAGCGGTTGTAGAAGAGCGTTTTGGTGTGAAGAGTCGGCCGAAAGCTATTCTATTGACGCATGGACATTTCGATCACGTTGGCGCAGTAATTGAACTAGTGGAACATTGGAATGTGCCCGTGTATGCCCATGAATTAGAGCTGCCATTTTTAACCGGCGTATCCAGTTATCCAGACCCCGATACGAGTGTAGAAGGCGGGATGATTGCCAAAATATCCTCTATTTTTCCAACCGATCCTATTCAATTAGGAAGCCATATCCAAAGCTTACCGCCAGACGGCAGTGTACCTTTTTTGCCGGAGTTTAAATGGATTCACACACCAGGGCATTCACCGGGCCATGTCTCGTTCTTCAGGCAGAAAGACGGTGCTTTAATTGCCGGAGATGCATTTGTGACTGTAAAGCAAGAATACCTCTATAAGGTGCTAACGCAAGAACAAGAAATAAGTGGACCACCGCGCTATTTAACTACAGATTGGGGCGCCGCTTTACAATCCGTTATGAAACTGGAAGCCTTACATCCATCTGTCGCCATCACGGGCCATGGATTACCTATGGAAAAGGAGTTACTTGCCAAGAGTCTAAAGAAATTAGTGAATGAATTTGAACGTATTGCTGTTCCGGATTATGGGAAGTTTGTCGACGAAGACACGGATGGATAAGTCATCCTGCTCGCTACATCATCTTCTGTATAATGAAAATTACATGCGTACAGGCATAGTAATTTCATTATACAGAAGTTTTTTTATGACTACTTATCGTACAGTCAGCATGGTCACCATCCTTTATTTTATCCTTATAGAACCCCAACTAAAGTGCTGAAGGACTATTGCACCTTTCATTAAATATCTAAACTATTAGACTAGTACGGGAACGAGTAATGAAGAAATGGGGAATGTCTAATGAAAACAATGAAAAGAAATTGGATGATGATCATTGCGTTTGCGGTAATCATTAGTGGTATCGGAGGTTTAGTTTCACCTAAGACAGAAGCAAATTGGCTTTATAAAAGCAGAAGTGGTTATTTTACTAATTACGTCGAGACACAAAATTATCAAGGAAGTTATGGCAGTAATGTAAAAAGTTTCACTGTAATGGAAGGTGCCATCACAGCGAATAGTACAGCGAGCGGATCATTCATGCTATACATACAGAAGAGACCATACGGCAGTTCCAACTGGCAGACAATTAAAACGGTTATAGCCAATAAAAACGGAACCACTCGTTTTGATTCCCCTAAATTCTCACCACGGGATGGATATAGATTCAAGTTGGTGAATCTTGGAATAAAAAATAGAGTAAATTACAAAATGCAATGGATTCCATGGGCTTCTGCTTATAAATAAACAGCAAGTCATCACATGCGCAAAAGTCTAATAGTAAAAAGGATCAACCGTATCGATATGGTTGATCCTTTTGTTATGAAAAATACTAGGTGTTTATTGGATTCAGAATGGCACTTGCAACAATCCATGACCTTTTACCTTCTTTTAAAAACAGAGTATCCTTTTCGAGAAATCTCCCTATATGGAGTATAAGAAGTACAAATTGAGTACTCCAAAAATTTTCTCTAGGGGGATCACGATATGAAATTATTAATCAATGAAGAGCCGATTCCATTATTACCGTCATTGGCAATGAAAGTTGGACTAAACGCAGCGCTATTTCTGCAGCAACTACACTACCGCTTGAACATTTCAAAAAACATTCGTGAAGGTCATAAATGGGTCTTCAATTCATACGACGACTGGAAGGAAGAATTTCCATTTTGGTCACTAAATACAATCAAACGAATTACATACGACCTAGAACAAAAAGGATATCTAGTTTCCACTTCGAAGCACAATAAGATGAAAATCGACAATACGAAATGGTATCGAATCGATTACGAACAGCTGCCTTTTTCCTATAAGCCAAACGACATACCCACTAACCCAAAATGGGATGCGGCACCACCCCAACACGAGACGACTGCCAACCCACAATTGGACGCTGTGCCCACTCAAACTGAGACGGTGGCGTATCCCACTATGGGACGGCCTATAACCAAAGAACTTAAGAATATAAAGAATAAACCCATTGTCGAGAAGAATCTCGACGTCGCACATTCTGTGATACAGTACCTGAATGACAAAACCGGAAAACAGTTTAAACCACAATCCGCAGCCACCCGTAAATTCATCAATGGGCGAATTAAAGAAGGTTATACACAGGAAGACTTCATTCGTGTCATCGACCTTAAGGTCAACCAGTGGTTAAACCGCCATGAATTCAGTGCATTCCTGCGACCTTCCACGTTGTTTAACGCAACGAACTTTGAAAACTATGTCAATGAACTCGTCACGTTTAAGAAACAAAAAAGACACCTACTCGTTGCACCCGTGCTCGACTTCAACAGAGGTGATGAGTAAGTGTCTTATATCATTCTAGTGGATAATAGTTATCAGGATTGTGTGGAAGTTGTGTGGGGACCTGGCACCGATTTAAATAACCCCAATCCCAAGCAAAATACCCAGCACAAACGAAATAACCCAAAGTATCCACACACCTAAGCTAAACTTGTGAAATTGGTGCTTAGCTTTTTCATCGCCTTTGTTATAGACCCGGATTGCCCACACTAAATGAAAAGCCATTAATACAAGCGCGGCACCACCCGTGATTTGATGAAGTCCAAATGTCGAACCTCCGTCTTGCGTAGCAATTCGGTTCATAAGCGTAGTACCGATCGTATCGAAAATCAGCCCACCCACAAAGAATACTAGATGTTTGAATTGAATCGTGCCACTGATTTTCTCACCGAATACGCCAATACTGTATAAAATGAGAGCGACTACCATTGCAGACGATGCAACTATTAATAAAGTACTCATGTTCTTCATCTCCATTCATTCTGTATAGCTATACTATATACGGTGAATATGAACAGAAGATAAACTATTCTGAACTACTGAAACTATATTTGATGACTAAATAATTGTATTAAGAACTGGTACTTTCTTTAATTGTGTGGAAGTTGTGTGGGGACCTGGTACCCGCTGTCACTCGTATCCCGACTGATCAAATACGTCGCAGACTGCGGACTCTCACATACCATCAGGGACTCTGTCCTTCTATCCATCGCGTGCATCAGCCTGCAAGCTCGTACATATTTGCCATCAAAATTCGTATACGAAATGTCCGCAATAAAGTATTCCCCATTATCGAACATGACACGTGTTTGTTTTTTATTCAGACGATGATAGCTGTGGATCCGTTGCAGTGCAAACCATGCACAATCTGGTCGAGATGGAGAGTAAAGAGGAAACCAATACATATTCAGCTTCTCATTGACTATAACCGGTATCATGGCGAATCTTCCGCCCAGAATGACGCGTGATCCTTCCCACGCACCTCGCAAACTGGATCCATGGTAACGAATGTTTTGGTCCAGTAAATCTGTCGGCTTGAAATCAACATGAATCAACTCTTTGTTTTCCATCGCCACCGACTGTAGTTTACCTACCTCGTTGAACGTAGGATAAATCATGCATGTTGCCTTCGTAATCATAAAGTTCGTTTCGACTTTCATTGTGTTTCCCCCTTTTTTCTTTATCTCTTTAGAAATTAATAAAAAAAGAGTATACTTGATATAGATTGGTATACTCCAATCGGTAATCCCCGAGTGAGTCTCCGCAGACTGCTAACACTCGGGGATTTTTTCCTGTCATTACCTACTCACCTCCTTCAAGGCGTAGCCAGTCAATCAATGCCTTATTGGTTTTCTTATCGTGTTTTAGATAATAGAATTTGTCCTTCCCTCTTACATCGCCGTCGAACTTCTTCCAGACATCCCGTTTGGGTGACCAGTCCACATGAGAAAGCTTTCGCATACGCTCCTGGATCGTTTGCTGTTTCACTGCGTACGTTTCGTTTTCCACTCCACTGTAGGCATACTGAGTTAGTGCTGACAAGACTGAATAGCTTGCCAACATAGATACCGTATAGTCTCCTATCGTTTTCGCATCGTGCAAATTGAACAATTCATCAAACCATGTCATCAGTAGTTCGTAAGTTTCTTCCACTTCTCCTGTATTTTCACTATGCATCGCAATCTTTCCGCTCACTACTTTACCTGTCATAAAATAGCCAACCAATCGTCTCAATTGCGATAACGAAACCAAATTGGTATTACGTGGTCTCATGACGGCAGCCTTCTCCAGCTCCACTCCCGCTTTTCGAAGCAACTGATGACTCTTAAGTAGCCTATTCGTAAGCGAGTTTACTTCATTGCGCGAGTCATAAGAAATCCGCTTCGACAGTGACACCTTTTTACCTTTTGTATTGAGATCTATGTATAGCTGATCCATTTCTTTTGGCGACAGCCCTTCAAACACTTGCACGGCTACTTCGATTTGATTGAGCATATAATGTAACGTAAAACCTTTCTTCTGCTCCGCTGTATCATCACTACTCGTCATGCGAGAAACTGCCGATTCAAGTTGTGAGAGCGCTTTCATACGCTGCGAACCATCTATTATGATCAATGAATCCGGCCGGCCGTCTGCAAGACTTCCAGATTCGATTGCCGCAACGATAGGTGGAAGATAAATTTGTTCCTGAATAACATTGTCAAGTATATACCGTCGAATCATTCGAGCCTGCCCCGCATTGACTTCCCTAAGTACCAAACGTTGATCGTCAAGCATTTTCGTCAACTCTTTCACCGTATAGACGACTATGGTCTGTCTCTTCGCAAATATCTCATTGACGATCATTCAAACGCTCCCTTTCCTCACGAATGATGAGTAAAAACTCCAGCATCGTTCGCTTAATCGCTGTGGAATTCGAATGATTCCGTACTTGTTTGGATGGTTTATTGTACATATGGTCAAATGCAGGATCATCATGTTTCCATGTGCATCTCTTCTTCAACAGTTGCAGTTGCTGAATAGCTTCCATATGCGTCAATGACTGCTCTCGCGTTAGCGTATAAACCGTATAAGCAAGAGCTACTTGAACTCCCGTCACGCCACACGCATAATTCTTTCGGTCCGTCATGCGTTTAGGAAACAGTTGCAACCAAGAGGAAAAGAATGCTTCTGCAATAGCTGGTACTTCACTCGCTTTACAACCTTTGTAATACGGATTACCTGTTTTCACCGTTAAGCATCCTTCAAATAACGCTAGCAGACACTTCTTCATCGTAATCAAAGAAGTAATAGACGTGTTCGCTTCCGTGAGCCGCGAACGCACCTGATCAATATCTAGCCGCGTCTTCATCTGCTCTGCTATAGTACGCGTCAGCTCGGTATAGGCGTCCCGTTGATCATACAACAACATGAATCCTGGATGCGCTTCTCGTCGTTCAGTATTATAATCCGTAAACAACTGCCGTTCTTCCTGTTGATTCAAATCCAAATACACTTGCATCGAAACAGGATATCCCGCTAGTATTTGAATGAACTTCCGCGCCTCCTCAGCTTCCGCCTGATTCCCCGTCTCTTCCGCTGCTTCCTTCTTCGATTTCAACTGACTAATAGCAGAAGCAATCGCAGACATTCTGTGCTGTGCGTCAAGGACATAAATACTACATCCCGGTTTCAACATGAAACCGCCATCTATTTCTTGTATATTTCCCCGACTAGAGAACACAAATGGTGAAAAGTAAAACGGCTCCCCTTTTTTCAGACTATCAAGTATGAAATCCCGAATATCCCTACGCTTCTTTGGGTCCAATTGCCTTTGCACTTCATGATCTACTTCGAACATCGCCTCCAGCATGGAAAAGTGTATTTGAGTGCAAAGAACTTCTTTTCCGAACTGTTTATAACTACTACCACTCATCCGGGTAGTAAGCCCTGCATCCAACATGAGCCTTCCTCCCCGTGCCATTTTGATTAGTATAGCGCAAAAATAATGCTTAGTCCACACAATATTCTAACTAGTCGTTTATTTTAGTGTGAAATTTATTTTAACTACACATTTTTCTTAGCTCTTGACGGAAACTTGATATCGTGATAATTCACATTTTCTTGAAATAAAAAACAACACTCCACTTCACAGATTTAATCTGTAGGGTGGAGTGTTGGGATTTGATACTTCTTTTTCAAAAGGAGGATTTTTACGTTACTGGAAGATATACTCCTCCACACTGACTATTTCTTTAACTTCCATCAAACAGTACCGAACATAGCCTGAATTGGTCTTTTCAAACGGTGGTGGCAATCAACACAAAATGGTTTTGTTATCCAAGTAAAGCGGGGGAGTTGTGTCGGAAGAAAGATAATACCGAAAATAGCCAAACGGATAATCTTCCAGTCTTTCCACCATTGGCACCTTGGTTTCAATCGGATTGCGATGAATATAGTGGCTGACTGCAAGCAATGCTTGAGGAGTATCCACTTCTTTGGAAAAATAACGACTTTAATAAATACGACCTACATGCCGATAGCGCTTCGAGTAATAATCACTGTACCGACGATTGACCTCGCGCATAATTTTGGACATCTCATCTTCAGACCGGATTAGCAAATGATAGTGATTCGTCATAATACAGAATGCAATCAAAGAAAATGTATATTTCTCATGGCTATATGAAATACAACGCGTCAGGTGATACGTATCCTCTTCGGTAGAAAAGATATTCTGTCGGTTGTTTCCACGCATCACGACATGATAATACGCATTCGGCTGCCAATTTCGTTTACGTCTGACCAACTCCTTCACCCCCTATTATCTGCAATCTTGAAGGTGGATTTTTCCATTCAATAGCTTCTTCTAAAGCCATCATCGATTTATCAGGCGTTCCTTGCAAGTCTGCTATAGTTCGAGCAATACGAATAAGCTTCACCTGCGTTCGATTGCTCCATTTTCGTTCAAAACAGACACGGCCAATTCTATTCAACTGCTCAGCCGTAAGTCCCCCAGTCCGCTCTAGTTGTTGAAATGAAACTGTGCCATTTCGAAGATTATTTCCGTATCGCGAACATTGCAGTTCACGTGCTTTCTCTACACGTTTACGAATATCCAAAGAACTTTCAGATGTAGTTTTTTCTTTCAGTCCACTGCTCTGCAACGACAAAACAAAATCTAACTTATCTAATATAGGTCCCGATAATTTCAGTTGATAGTTCGTCACTTATTTAGAAGTGCACGTACAGTATCGTTCATGAGATCCATAATACCCACACGGACAAGGATTCGTTGCAGAGATTAACGTAAAAGAAGCTGGATAACTGACCGTCTGTTTCACACGGCTGATTGTCACTTCTCCTGATTCCATTGGCTACCTCAACATATAATTGTGTATGGCACAGGTACCGGTTTCCAAAGAAATAGCAGTTTCCGATTATAGTCAAAATCGGAAACTGCTTTTTTAATTGACTTAGTTTTTTGGTTGAACAGAGTGTACCCACATGTTACTTCAAAGACTGGATAGCTTTCACAGTATCTAACAAACCCCAACCGTATTTCAAGTCATATCCAGTATCACCCAGATCAATATGATGATCTGAAATCAAAGCTAATGCCCGATCAGAGTCCATATCCTGAGCTAGTGAGTAGAACAAAGCAATTTGAGCTGCCGCGTAAGGTGTTGCCATCGAAGTACCAGACGCAAACATCACTTCACCGCTCGTTACTAGGCTGGGAATACTCTCTCCCGGAGCAACGAGATCGATCCCTTGTCCATAGTTTGAGAAGTCTGCCAGGATGCCAGCACTTGTTGTCGCACCTACGGAAATTGTATTTGCGGATGACGCAGGATAAGAAATTTTACCACTACCATCATTTCCAGCAGCCGCGACTACAGTTACCTCATGTTGAATAGCATAGGTAATTGCATTTTCGATTGTTTGCTCTTTTGAACCTGTTCCAAGACTGAGATTAATCACTTGCGCTCCGTTATCTACAGCATGCACAATTCCACGCGCGATATTTATAGATGTTCCTCTTCCGTCTGAATTAAGAACTTTTATAGGAATAATTTTCGTATGCTGATTAAGTCCTGCCATTGAATATCCATTATCAGCCCGTGCTCCTATTATACCTGCTACATGTGTACCATGATCATTATCATCCATGGCATCCTGATCATTGTTAACAAAATCATAACCTTTATCCGCCAGCACAATATTTTTAAAATCAGCTAACTCATGATTTACACCTGTATCTACAACTGCTACGATTACATCCTTCATAGAATGATTTTTATTTTCTCTTATAAGTGATTCATATTGTAAGTCCCCACCAACTACTGAATTACTATTCGAAAGCGGCCATTGATAGGAATAATTAACATCAGAAGTTTGAATCGTATACGGTTGATTGAGTTCAACGTATTCCACTGCCTTTGTATTTTCCAACTCTGCTATCAGTTGCCTTACATGCTGACCGTTCTCCACTTTAACTACAAACGTATTGGCTAACTCCCCACTACCATTTGTATACAGAGGCTCTGTTTGTAGCTCCAAATCCGTTTCTGCATAAGTTGCATTGGATACAATCGATTGAGCTTGTGCTAATGGATTTTTTAAAACGTCTTGATCCTTCAGTTTCACAATTATTTCACTCGATAGATTAAGCTCATCCACTGCACCTATTAATTCAGATCCTTCGAGGAATACAGTTAACTTCTCATTTGCCATATTTTCAACATTCATCTCATCTTGCATGTTTTCCAACTTAACAACCTGTTGTTCCGGTAAATAATCCTTAATCGTCTCCAAAATACTTTGTACAGCAATGGCCTCTTCTTCCGTAATAACGTAGGAACTATCTTTACCTTCAGCCACTTTATATAGTTCGACTATCAACTGATCTATACTCTTCAAATCATTAAGCAAATTGTTTCTAAGTGTAGAATTTTTCATAATACTCCACACCAATGTAGGCGACAATTTATTATACAAATTTACAATATTTTCTCCCTGCTCCGTTTTAACCAAAAACTCATCACGAATATATTGTAAACTTCTTATAACATTTCTATCTGTAGTTGTAGTTTCAACGGCACAAGCTCCGCCATTCGGATGATCTTGGGGCGCATCAGTTTCATAAGCAGGCTCCGCACGGAACTCCCCTTCCCTTTTAGAAGTTACTTTTACATAATAAGGTCCTTCAAACGCCAAAGGTACTTTGATGTATTCTGAAGAAACTTGATACGGTTTATCCATCTCAAGCTTTTTAGCACTTGTATACAGCGAGACTTGTACTGCAATATCGCTTTCAAAACCAATCATAGCATGCGTATGTGTCTGTAATTCTTCTTTTGAAGGTATGAACTTGAATACGCTGTCGCTATCTGGACTGATTTTACGAATAATACTTTCACCCATGGTTATTTTATCAAACGTATCGCCACTATCCACTTCTTCTTCTAAACCTTTTATCACTAGTGGCAAAGATTTTTCGATTTCTGTATGTGTGGTCTTATACCTCATTATTATTTGTGAGTCTGCACCTGATTTAATGTTTTCAGACACTTTTATATATCCTCGAGAGTCCACTTTAATATCTGGATTTGTAGAAGAAAAACTAATAAAGTCATGTGGTAGAAGAAAATCTATTTTACTTCCATCTAATAGGTTACCGTGTATAGCTAGCTTTTTTTGACTACCGGCGTCTAATTCTAACTTTTCTTCTGCAAAGTTTAAGTCCTTAAGCTCACAATTTGAAAATCTAGCTACTGAATATTGCCCTTCAAATATCTCATAACTCTTCGCTAATACATTTGCAGTCATCGCATAGTTTAATGATGCACCAAAGTCATAACAATACTGTTCTATATCTGCTGTTTCAAATAACTTCCCTGCCTCTACACCGACATCAAAAGTTCCCTTATTTTGTAAAGCTACTAAATCCCATTGTAAAATGACACCTGCTACATCTACTTGCAGACCTTTATTCATTCCTAAATGACCTTTTAAGTCTTCCACTTTAAATACAGGATCTTTTCTTTCGAAGGTACTATAAGGTTTATACTCTCCTTTATCAGTACGATTGAGTCCAGTACCTGTTAGATATTCCTGACTAACACTGAAATGTGCTTTACCTTCCGCATCATATTTCATGAGCAAAAACAATCTAACAAATACGCCGGCTTTGGCGAATTTACCACCTTTAAGAGAGGCGTATGGAACCGGAACATCTGCTAATGGAAACTTCATATCCACCATTGCTTCACCATACATATCTGCTGCTAGTTCTAACTTTTGTTCCGCAGAAAATCCTAGATTGTGTACTACAGGTATTGAATACCACTTCTCTTTTTCTACATCTAATGTTGTTACTGGATTATCAAAATCAATTGTACCACTCAGTCTAATGCCGCCTTCACCATTAATAGTGACGCCATCTACCGGTTTTCCTTCTTTTTTGAATTCATAACCCACATCAGATAAATGGATAGAAAAACCCGTGTCTTTCTCAATAACCTCTATTTTAGGCTCTAGCAATCCTAGCTGATCAACAAATGACGACGAAAACTGTCCATCTAGTAACTCGTCTGAAACCACTACATCACCAGCATCGACTTCGTTTTTTTCGGAGATATCAAACTCCGTAAGAACCTCCTCAAGATTAGGTTCTACTATTTTCAGAGTAAATCCATCTGTAACCGATTGTACCGAAACTACCTTTGCAGCGTAGCCGAATGGATATTGATCTGTAGGAGGTAATATAATAATATCTCCTGTAGTGTATATACGAGAAGAATCCACACGAATGGTGTGTGTATCATACTGATCTGTCAGCACTACTTGCTCTTCTAAAAAAGTTACATCCTCTTCAAATAACACATCATTGGTAGATTCCTTACGTTCTTTGAATTGTTCTTTGGGAGTGAACAATTCACCTGTTGTAAATGGCTTTTTTACAGTCTTGTTCATTTTTTGTTTACCCTTTGACTGCAATCCTTCTTCTATTACAAGGGTATAATCAGATTGCGGAGTATATCCACCACTAGGAGCCTGCACACGAATTTTTTGTACTAGCTTATCATAGTAAACATGGCTATCTAATTTTTCTCCTTTAGAATTTAAAACATAGATAAAATCATCTAACAATAAACCCTTATTTAACTCTTGAGAAAAGGTAATTGTCCATTCTTTATCTAATTCAACATTGGTTGATTTATCCCAACCATTTGTATTTCCATTCTTTTTTGCATAAACTGCTGAAGTATCCCCAAAAATACTAAACACAAGTATGCTTACTAGCAATAGACTTAACCATTTTCTCATCCATCTTCCTCCTACGTTATCAAAATATAAATAGACATAAATTACATATTAATGCTAATAACCATTATGATTGTACCACAACCAATGAACTATTTTATTAAATAGCTGAACAATATAAAAATTTATTACTTCTCTGTAATAGAGATTGGTAATAATCTTAATTAATAATAAAAACCTCATCTAATATTACAGCAAAAAGAACCGCCTAAAGATCGCCATGGCAAAACCCATATGCCTAAAGAGTCAATGGCATGATTAAAAGAGAACTGTTGGCCCAAGTAATTCCGTTAAATCAGAAACATTTACATAAACTGCTCCAAGAAAACATTGAAGAATACTACAATACCGACCGAACACATCAAGGAATAAATTGCGGGACACCCATTCCTTCTGTCACTTATATACCGACAGCAATAGAAGATACGAAATTAGAAGCGACACCCGTATTAAATGGTCTCTATCATACCTAAAAGAAAGTAGCATGATTTTATTTCACAATAAATTTTATCCCTCTAAAAAGACTTCTTTGGCATGCCTTTTTTTATGTATTCACTTTCTTGGTTATATGTATTCCGATTTATTGAAGCAAATCGGCTAATTTCTTGAGTGAAAATAAATATCCATCCGCTTCAAATTATACTTGTTAACGGTGTAATGAATTAATTCAAATTTCACTCCTGATGGGATTTTCATTTCATCTTCAACGCCTGCCTTTCGAGTAAATCGAGCTTTTTTAGTAATTCATTCTCTGCACGTAATAATTGATTTTTGGCTTCTAAACGAGCAATCTTCTCCTCAAGTGTTAGTTCGCGATCTACTGGACGACCAGCATTACCTTTACGCGTGTCCTGTAAACCGTTCACACCCTCTTTTCGATACGCAGCACACCAACGCTTACTAGCGGAATGTACACGCTCTTTACCGATTAGCTCAACGTCAAGACCTGCTTCCTCAAATATCTCCCCTGGCAATTTAACTTTTTCGTATTCTGTAATAAAATGACGTTTAAATTCATCTGAATAAGTAATTCCTCTTTCACTGACTGCTTTCACATTGGGATTACATTTTAGTTGATCCTGTTCTTTTTTAGTAAATAATATGTTAGTCATTTGATCCCACCCTCGACATCATTTTTCATGTATACATAAAAGTACCCTATAAGAGGGACTTTTTCAAAGTGTCCATCATATAGGGTACAGTTTATTAAAGGTAGCTGACTTTTCTTCTACATCGTCAATATTTCAATTCGCATTGTAATCAAGTTCAATGCCAAGATCAATTAACTCCCCTTCATCTACCGATATTACACTCTCTACATACTGATTCAATTGTTTAAGTAATTCCATGAGTTCCACGGTATCACGACTTAGACTTGCTGTTGAGTCAACGAGCAAGCAATCAATTTTCTCTTCGTTAGCCCGTAAATCATTGAGTATCTGTTTGACACTGGGTCTGTCCATGTCCAATCCAGAATAGCCAATGTCGGCATACTGTCTCACGATTAAGATCTCTTGTTCAGATGCATAACTTTCAATTTTCTTTTGACGTGTTGATTCCTTTTCCACATCGCTTGCTGATTGATCTGTAGCTGCAATTCTGAAATAACTGATACCAATTTTCTGATTCACTTCATCATCTCCTCCATTTATTCTTCATTTCATCTTAAGAGGATTGTCCAGCACGTGTCTCGACATGTAACTGGGACCTTCTTATTTACACTCCTTTCGTGCTAATCTAATTCTGCCTAATGAATGGTTGTTTAATACGTTGATATTCATTACAAATTATTACTCATAGAGTTGAATCTTTTCAACCGGTGTTAAAACAGATGCTTCCAATTAAAATAGACCTTACTCCGATGGTGGCAGTAAGGTCTTTCGATTTGTATTCAGATTATAATATATGAATGATAAGGAAAAACAGTAGACAAAAGAAAGAGTCTCTTTTTTCTAGAAGATCAAAAAATATCCTACTTATCAATTAAGCTATTCGATAGACAGGATAATTTATAAATCCCGTGACATATTAATATACATTCCAAATAAATTATATTGTTTTTTTACAGTCTCATGTCCACTACACCGGAAAAGTAGTTTCCATTGACTATAACATATACTATTTCAAATACATTTGATTCATCAGTTTTACTTACTTGCACAAATCCTTCATACTAACCATTTTGATAAGCTATTAAACCAAAGTCATTTTTCACGTTTCTTTCCGTCTCCTGCAAACCAAGCCGATTTAATCTCATATACTTTGTACAATGCTCGCTTAACACATCGGTTAGTTCTTTTCCTTCTGAGGCTATCTCTGAGAACATAATATACTTACCTTGCATACCCACTTCTGGCACTAAGAAGCTCATGAGCTTTTGTTCGGGTTCATTGATGAATGCAATAACATCCCCAATTTCTTCTCCAATAGGAGTAAAACCCGTTTGTAAAGCTATTTTTGATATACCGGTTTTAGACATACCAAAATTATAATCTACAAAAAAATAATTTATTACATCACTATTCTCTTCTTATACCATCATCACTGTGGATTTCGATCGAGCCTTCACCGTGCAGGTGACTTTCATCGCACACGGCGATCCGTCAGCAATAGATCTTTACAACTTATTTCCCCTATGTCAATTATAGTATACGTATATTGATTTGAATATTGAGAGATGTTAATTGTTTTGCAATTTTTTACTATTTGTGTAACGCACTAGAACATATTCTTTCATAATTATGTCGATCAGAAGACTCTTCGTTCTCTTCTACACCGTCAGAGTAGTGTATTTATTACGTAATGCACAGCGTTTCATTCAAAAAAATCTGCTTTGTTTACACCATCGATTATTATAGTTCCTGTTGATAGTGTTGACGTGATTTTGAATTGTGTCGTACCTACTTTTTCGGCTTGGGCTTTTACCCCGGCATTTGCTATCCGACTATTAAGGAGGTTTACGAAAGCATCAAATGTTGAATAGTTGGATGTCAATTGTATAGTAGCCGTGTGGATGCCATCACTAATGGTAAAATTACGATTCTTAGATGTATCTGTATCTGTTCCTTGTGCGGTGGATTGTTCAAAAAAGTATGACCAGTCCGCACCTTCTAAAGAAAAGGATGAAGCTGAACCTGGTTGGAACGCACTGATTTGGAATGTATCATCAAACCCATATGCTGCAATCGG
Organism: Sporosarcina sp. P2; assembly: GCF_002743255.1. GTDB lineage: Bacteria > Bacillota > Bacilli > Bacillales_A > Planococcaceae > Sporosarcina. The sequence continues at coordinate 130,588 of NZ_PDYY01000007.1, read as the reverse complement.
ACGATTCATAATTCCATCTGCTCCACCTTTTTGATAATAGAAGTCTTGAATGTGGCTCTCCACAATACTTCCCATTGATGCACCTTTTGGAAAATCGGTTGATAACTTCCAATTTACGTAAATAGGAATGCGATCACCATTGATTCTAATTGCAAAGTCTTTCCGATTACCGGTGAAATCACCTATAGTAACAGGCTTACTCACAAGTTTTGCTTGTGTAGTTGGTACAGTTGAAAAATCTAAGCCCGTCATCATTCTGCTTGTTATACTCATAGGAGCTGCAGGTAAGGTACTCACTGTGAAGGCACCAGTTTTAGTCACCACTCCATCTTTTTTCACTTGAACTGCGATAATAATCGGTTCGCCCCATGCAACACCAGTTACTTTAATGGTTCCTACAGGGTCTTCTGTTACCGTTGCGACAGTTTCATCGCTGGATGTAAGAGAAAGTGATTCACCAGTCTCAAGTGCGATGCGATTGCTAGAATCCATCGCTGTTCCTGTAATAGTTACATTTGTTAATCCTGATAATGCGATAACTATACTCTTATCAAAAACAACCACCGCTTGCTTCAATGTATTTCTTGCATCCAATAGTTGTTGAGCGGTTTTGTTTGATGCATCGTCTAACACCGATTGAGCTGTATCAATCGCTACTTGTAATGTAGCTTTCGAGCCGACTACATATTGACCTGCTACTGTACCTTCCACTGCGTTCGCGTGAAGCGTTGTTGCTTCTTGGATAGCTGTAGTCAATGTCGTGGCATCTCCTGCCTTGACTATTCCATATTCAAATACGCCTACAGCTTGATCCAATACGTCTTTCGCATCGCTTAGTTGTTGAATAGTTTTGTTTGACGCATCATCTAACACCGATTGAGCTGTATCAATCGCTGTTTTTAATATCGCTTTCGAGCCAGCTACATATTGACCTACTGATGTTCCTTCTAAGACGGTTGTATGAAGTGTTGATGCTTCATTAATCGCTGTACTTAATGCAGATGAATCACCTGCTGTAATGATTTTTCCTTGAAATGTAGTGATAGCATCTTTTAAAGTTGTGGTGGTTGCATCTATTTGTCCTTGTGTCTTATTCGCTCTATCATCGTACAAACCTTGAGCTGTTGTGATAGCTATAGCAAAAGTATCCTTATCTTCTTGGGAGACTTGACCTACTCCTACTCCTACAGTCGTTACTCTCAAAATTGTTGTTGAACTATTGATTTTATCAGTTAAAGCGGTTGTATCGACACCATTCCCGTCTTATACCACCCAAAATTACAGTGGCTTTTGTATCGGGCCTTCACCGTGCAGGCGACTTTCATCGCACACGGCGATCCGTCAGCGACAGATTCTTTAAAACTTATTCCCCATATTCAATTTTATTATGCATTTATTTTTTTTAATACTAAAGAATGTTAATGATTTTGTAAATTTATTTATTATACTTTTCAGTCTCCTATAGTTCAAAGAAAAATAGCCAGTCACAGAATATTATCCGGACTGGCTATCTAAACGTATTGCACTTATTTTGGGGAATTAGGTTATAAGACTACTACTGACTGAGTTCCTTCGCTACTGCTAGTTTTCTCCTTCTCGCATGTTACCATACAAGTCCAAACGGCTAGCGATCAACACTACTATGAACTCGTTGCCATCTTCCTAGCTTCACTAGTGCTAACACACCTCTTCCAGCAAGACTTCAAACGTTCCATTACTTCCATCCCTTGATTTGATGACCGTAGGTCTCCACTATCCAGGAGTGAGAACGACTGGTTTAACAGCCTGAATTGTTCCAATCTCCACGATATGATTGCACATATCCGGATGAATACTAACCTGCTAGCTTATGTCATGGCATTCACTACCTCACCCTGCCTACATGGATTCGTCTACCTGACCATAGTCACCTTTTAAGGAGCCCCGCCTCATTCTCTGAGTACGACTTCACCTGACTTCATCCCTTCGTGTTGTTAGACACTCACTGGATGCAGGAGGATTAGGCACATAACAAAAGGCTGTTGTTATGAGTAGGAATTCCACCCACTAATTGGAAGTAATAGTTAGAAAAAACACCCTATGTAATTGGTAATACAAATTGTAATTCGTATGCAATCACATAAGGTGTCTTGTCCACCTTTTTCACTATATCAATAGATTAACATAGTTTATAAAGTAACGTTTCGTTTTGTTTTATTCAGCAGGAGTTTTAGCTGGATTCCCAGTTAACCATTTGTATTGATTACCAATTACTTTCTTCTCGAGCTTTTCTAAACCATTTACTTCATACTGACCTTTGTATTTTATGAAATCATCAGTATAAACAGCTACAGATTCACCAAATGAATTTATACCTGTGAAGTTAGCAATAACTTTACTACCGATTTGTTGTGATACGATTCCAACTCCAGCATCCCAGCCATTTGAAGCAGTTGTGATGTCTTTGAAGTTTACTGTAATCGTATTTGCTCCATCATTATTTACATAGATACCTACTTTTTTACCGCCAATTGTAGTTACATTGTCAAGTGTAGTACTACCATAAATTTCAATTAGATTGTCACCATGTGTACCTACTACTTTTAGATCTTTAATTACTACATCTTTCGATCCTGCAGTAACTTCAATACCCTCAGCAGTAGTAGCCCCCGCATCAGAACCACCTACATATAAAGTATGATTGTTACCTTCAATTGTTACTCCAGAAGTTAACTTGATTGTTGCATTATCAACTTCAATACTTTTTTCTAGTTTAATTGTTTTAAACTTTGCACCAGTAGTTTTATTAGCTTCCGCGAGTGCAGACACAAGTTCTTCTTTCGTATCAACAAGACCGTTAGCTGCATCTTGTGCATCGTTAACTGTACCAATCAATGTATTAATTTCCGTTGCGTCAAGATCTTCTGCTTCTACAACTGCTGTTTTATAAGCCTCAGCATATGCAGAGTTTACTTTGTTTGTTTGCTCATGTAACTCTTGGCTCTTTTTAAGAAGAGCTACAACGTCTGTTGCTGCAGTTTTTGCATTTACTTCGTTAAGTTCTTTAAGAACTTTAGTTTTTGCTGAACTTACTGCTGCATCATTTGCATCAGTAACAATTTTTTGGATATCTTTACGTTGGTTTTTCTCTCCAACTAAAGCTTCACCAATTACAGTTCTATAAGCTGTAAGGTTAGCATCTTCGACTGTTTTGATATCGAATTCATCAATTTTGTCAAAACCTGCTACATCCTTATACTTCTTAAGAAGAGAATTCTCAAGTGTATCAAGATTTGTCAATGCTGATTTTAAAGTGCTGTTTGTTTTTGCATTGTTAACAGCAATCAAAGCATCTTCAAGATTCAATCCATCAAGTACCAATGCTTTTGCTGGAACTGAATCTTCTTCGTCAGCTGGAATCCACTTAGTAACAAGCGTTCTAGCTTCAGCTACTTTTTCACTGTCAAGAGACATATTAGCTGCTGTAACTTTAGGAGCTACTTTGTCAAAGTTAACGCCATTAATAGCCGCCTGGATACTTTCAACAGTTTCAAGTGTAGGATCTAATTCTGCAGCAAAGTCGATTGCAGCATCATAAGCAACAATCCATTCAGGATTTACAACGTCAAAGTTATCTGATAGAGCTTTCAACAATTGAGCTTGAGTTTTTGCATCTACAACTGCTTTAACAGCTGCTTTACTTGCTTCTTCATTAGCTGCATCTTCGTCAACTTTAGTGATTGCTTTTTGAACTGCTTCTAGTGATGCAGTTGCACCCTCTTCTTGAAGAGCACCTAAGTAATCAGCAATCCGTAGCTCGTCAGCATATGTAATGCCCGCTGCATCTAAAGCTGTTTGCAATTTAATTTGATTAGGAGTTGTAACCGCTGCATCTACGATATCAGCCAATTGGTTAATAGCATCGAAATTGTATTTTTCACCGTTTACATCCCAAACACCAGTAAACTTGTGGTCAACTGGGAACGGTGTAACGAATTCAAAATCAGCTTGTGTTGTTCCTTCAGCAAGCAACATTGGCTTAGTTTCAACAACTTTACCTTCTCCATCTTTAACAACAACGTTTGCATCTTCAATAGCAGTAGTAATTTCAGGGAATGTTACAGTTACAGCGTTATTGTTAATCGCACTTAACAGTTACTAAGGTAAAGCCATAAATTTGGATCGATTCTATCTACCTCCCCTATACAATCCGCCTATCATTGAATTTCCTACCAATCATATAGGTAGCACTTCCACTCGCATACACACAATAACAGTTCTCCTTTTGTTTCATGATGAATTCCAAAATGCACTCATATTTTCAAACAAAATATGCCGTCACCACCGTCATCATCGTCACCTTTTTGTCAAATTATATATCTTTTTCGGGTCTCTGTTGTACAATAAGAAGACTATATAGTTATATAGAGGAATCTCGTTTGTTTAAACGAATTAATAAGACATATACTAAAGTTATTGATCAAGAAGGGAGCATGAGTGTGTTTAAAACGCCGGATATTGAAACAATGACAATTGATGATGTGTTAACACTCCCCGAGAGTCAGTATTTTGAACGTAAATCGGCTGAATTGAAGGCAGCTAAGCTGAACGTTCCATTAACGGCTATGGCAAATGCTGATGGCGGTGTCATTGCTGTTGGTGTTAGCGACGGGAAGATCGAGGGGATTTCAAGGCAAGGGAATATTAAAATCAATGATTATATACAGTGTAAGATGGCTCATTGTCATCCAAATGTAAGAGCAAAAGAACGCTACTTGGACGTTATTAATGAGCATGGTGAGGATGATCGCGTATTGCTCATACAAGTAGAACCATCACCTAATACGGTCCATAAAACCGCTGGTGATGATGTATATCTGCGTATTGGTGATGAAAGCGTGAAGCTTAACCACGAACAGCGTCTTGGCCTTGAATTTGATAAAGGAGAGCGTTCTTTCGAGGATCAGATTGTTGAGAACTGCAATCTAGACGATCTAGATGAAGAACTACTGCGCCAGTACAGCAAAGCAGTAGGCTATGAAGGTGACGATTTGACACAACCTTTATATGCTCGCGGCTTCATACATCCCATGGTAGATGGCGGTATACAGGTTACTGCTGCAGCTGCGCTACTCTTCGCCAAATATCCAATACGATTCTTTCCTAACTCGAGAGTCCGCTTCATTAGATACGAGGGAAGCAGTGAAGAGGTAGGAACGTCTATGAATATCATAAAGGAAAGTATGATTGAAGGACCATTACCTACTATGCTTGAGCAAGCTAAAAAGTTCATTTCATCGCAATTACGTGATTTTACCAGCTTAGACCCTTTGTCAGGCAGATTTGCAACTGTTCCTGAATATCCTGAATTTGCATGGCTAGAGGGTGTTGTAAATGCCGTTACACACCGAGCTTACAATATTACAGGCGATGACATTAAAATTAAGATGTTTGATGATCGTTTGGAAATAAGCAGTCCCGGTCGGTTTCCTCACATCGTCAATCGAGATAATATTAAGCAAGTCCGATACTCAAGGAACTCCCGTATAGCACGGGCTTTGACCGATTTGGGCTGGGTTAGGGAACTCGGAGAAGGTGTAAAACGTATGTATAAAGAAATGGAGGTCCTCTTCTTGGATGCTCCTGAGTACAAGGAAACTGAAAGCTCCGTTATTTTAACTTTGAAAAACAATATTGTTATGAGAAGAATTCGCCGTGAAGAACGAATCAGCACTTTGATTTCTGCAGAATGGGATGATCTTAGCGAGCACGAGAAAAGAGCTATTGAATATACCTATAGCAAGGGAAGTATTAATACTTCCCAGTTGAAGGAAATTATAAATAGGAGCAGAACTTCATGCAAAAATACATTGAAGGGATTGGTCGATAAAGACATTTTCGTACTAAATGGCACCTCTCCTACTGATCCTAATCAATTTTATTCTCTGAAAAATATTGAAAAGTGATTTTCATGAACATGAAAAGCTTAACAATTTCCGGCCATAGCTTAACATCTTTTTATTGAGCTATGGTCTTTTTTATCGACTTCTTCGCTTTAGAATTGCATTATAGCCTTTTATCTGAAGTTAGCTTAGCTTTTTTCATTGTCAGCTTAACACTTTCTTGAATAAGCTTAGCTTATTTTTAGCTATTACGATCACTAAGATACAGGTTTTTCAGCTTTTTAACGTTGATGCTTAGCTTTTTTCGCTATCAGCTTAACAATTTTACTTCATAGCCTGACACCACTTTAATGAGTTTTATCTTATAAACACTCGGTATTGTATCTTGAAAAGTCTTGCCTTAGCATTTCTATAGCTAAGCTTCGCATTATTAACTTTCAACTTAACAGCTTAATTTCAAACTTATCACAAAAGCACAATATTCATGTAGCATCACTCAAAAAGGCTGCCAGAGAACTTCTCTAGCAGCCTTCCCTTAATCTAAAAACAAAACCTGCTTCTGACTAAATACTTCCCCTTTAATATCCAAAAAGCAATAATCTTTTCCTTTCATACGAAACTCAGCGCATCGAATATTCGCTAAAACGGCACCCCTTTTCTGATACTCACCCTCAAAATTCTTTAAAAGCCTCTCTTTCAGTATTTCATCACGAATCAAAAAGCTAACACTCGGAATTTCCCGAATACCTTTCGTATTCCGATCTCGCACTAAAGCCTTTTCGAGCTCCAAGCGATAAAACCCTTTATCTTCTCTAAGGTGAAAATTTCCTTCAATGCAAACAATAGAGTCCTTGTGCTGCTTCCCATATCGGAAACACTTTTTTAGTTCCTCAAGTTCTTCTCTGTAGTGGAACTGATCCCATCTGACCATCTTTTCTGCAATCTGTACTCTAATTTTCTTTCGAAAAGCATCGTCACCACCGTCACTATCGTCACCTTTTTCTATTTTGTTATTGATTTCCATAATACGTTTAATGGTTGTAATATATCTATCGAGCTTTTCTTCCTGCTGGGGATTGCTATATATTAGTCTTTCATTCTTTGACCGTACAGATCGCACAAGTATTTTATCTTGAATGCGTTCATTCAAATCGATTTGCAAAAGAAACTCTCCAACTTCATTTTCAGTAAACCAATCATCAGCATCTTCTACTAGCTGCCGTAACTTTCCTAGGACATTAAATTCACAGTCATCCGAATGCTTCCAGGTTGCACGTAAACAAGAGCGTTTCAATGTCCCGTCTCTTAAGCGATGAGACTTTACATATGAAATCCTATTACCGCATCCAACGCATTGCAAGGAGTCCTTTAAATCTGGTCTTGCATCCAATTGATGAAGTGTCATAACCGTATCACCAACAAGAGCAGAACTCATACTTATATTCAAAGCTTCTCACTTTCCCTTCACATTTTATTCAGCGCATCAATCAATTCTTCACTGCCCGGCTCAATATAAATGGCGGTTGTCTCAATCTTCTCGTGTCTCGCTAGCCTGCGAATCATTTCAATCGGCGTTCCTTGCCGAGCAAGGTTTTTGCAAAAGCTGTGGCGGAAGCAGTGCGGAGAGACAGCTGGCAGCCCTGCTAATCCACTGTATTTTTTCACGAACTTATGGATGCTGCGCACATTCAACTGCCCTGAACGTTCAGATACGAACAAGCTTTTCGAATCTAGATGAATCGTCTTCGACACCTGCTTTCGAAGTTGCAGCCACTTCTTCAGATTGCGTGAATACTTATGGATCAGTTTCACAACTGCATATTTCCCGCGTTTCCCGTCGCGCACAATGATGCTTATATGCTTCCCTTCAGCGCTTACGTCAGAGACCGTTAAGTCAGCTACTTCCTGAACACGAAGACCCGTATAAAGCATTAAATCGATGATTGCCAAGTTTCTAGTACGCAGCCATTCGTTCTGCTCCAATTCCGCGTACATCATGAAGCGTTCTTGCTCAGCAACAGACAGCCATTTCGTTTTGTCCAGAAAAACATCAGAAACAGGGATACCTTTTAGACGCGTTGTCGGATTCATCATGAGCGTACTGGTTTCTTCTATATAACTATAAAAAGATTTGAGCGCAGCAATATACTTATTGACCGTAACCGCACTCAAACCTTTTTCATGTCGTAAATACGTGATGTATTCTTTGATCGTGATTGGCTTGGCATTCAGTACTTCGTGTTCACTGCCAATCCAGCCGCAGAAATCTTGTATAATCTGCCGATAAGAATTTACCGTCTTCTGATCTTTTGCTTCCTCACTTAAAAATAAAGCAAACGAATTTACAATATTCATTTCGTCACATCCTTTACAAACTGTTCTCGGAACTGCTCGGATAAGCCTATTTCCCGTTCTCGGAACAAAAGCCAAGCAATTAAAACCGCTTTGTTCCGAGAAGGGCTATTCTACGCACTACAAAGACTTTCTCATTTCCTGAATAAAGCTTTTACTTCATGCGCATATCCATATCTTTGAAAAAAGTCAATAACAGCCGTTTCAAATATCTCACGCTGTCTAATATTCTTCTCTCGTGCGAACTCAATTACCATTTGATTTAAAAGGTGACTGATGTGAATATTCTTCCCTTGCTGGATGCCAGGAATTAAATAACGCGGAATCTGTTCTACTGTACCAAGAGAACTTGCCATATCCAATTTCGCATTTTCTACTTTCCCGTCTTCTATTGAAACACCATACCCTCTTTCATAATTGTTTTCCGCTGCAACCCACTGGTATCCTTTATTCTTCATGTATTCTGCAAGCGCACGGTGACTCTGGAAAAACAATTGCTCAGCGACTGCCTTTGCATCCAAACCTTTTGCGAATAAACCGATAATCTGCGCCACTTTCCCGCCGTGATTTTCTTGCGTGGTATACGAATCGGTTTTCGTCTCGCGCTTGATATAGCATTGCATTTCAGAATCCCATGTGAAGCCACGTCTACGCATATAGATGTCAAGGCTTCGATAGTCCCTGTGACCAAATTGTACCGCTAATTCATCGCGCGTCTTGCCTTCCTGCAATGATTCAATGATAAGCTCAACACGATCCTCATTTTGTAATTCAGAAACCATATTTTCTCCTCCTCTTAATCTAATAAATCAACAGCATTCCGTAAATCCAGATCGACTATGTTCAAATAAATACTCGTCGTACGTAAACTTGCATGCCCAAGCAAATGCTGAATCGTTACGATATTAACGCCTTTCTTCAGCAAATTCGTAGCAAAACTACGACGCATAGTATGATTTGTAATAATCTTGTCCCAACCTAGAACTTCACTAGCAATTTTCAATTCGCGGTTAATATATTGAGCAGAAAGCCGACCTGTCTTCTTAGTTGCAAAAAAGTATTCCGAATCTGCTTCTCTTATCTGCTCCACGTACTTAATCAATTCCGTACGTAAAGATTCAGCAATTGGCACTTCTCTGTACTTTCCGCCTTTCCCCTCGACTACATAAATGATATTTGTTTCAAAATCTACTCCTGATAGCTTCAACATGACGACTTCGTTAACACGTAAGCCAGACTTCGCCATGAACAGAATCGCCATTCTTAACAGCGGTTTCTCAACAGAGTCTACTAATTGAAAGATTTCTTCTTCTGTCAGAGAAACTTTCTTCCGATCGGTTACTCTGGCAGTATCCATGAAGACTGCCGGGTTCTTATCTATCCACTCTTTTTTCATTGCATAGGTAAGCATTGAAGAAACCGTTGATAAATAACGATTCCTGCTACGTGGCTTCAGCGTTTTTTCTACAGCCAAATAATGAAGATACTGTTCGATATCGTCTATAGTGATTTCATCTATATAGATGGCAGCGTTATATTTCTCACTCAAAAAGTTATTGAACTGAAGTAAATCACGCCGATAAGCTCGCATCGTTTCTCCGCTGAATCCCTTTAATTGTATGAATTTTAAAAAAGAAGCCATTGCGTCACCAAATGTCACCAAACACCTCTCCTTTCTTACCAATACAAGCAATAATAAAGCAAGTATGGTTAATAAAAAATCATTCTACTTTTGAAATCTTGTGTATGCGACCATCCTTTTTTCGTATATACTCATACTGCATTCCATTCTTCACTAATGTAGGCTGCAAGCGCTCAAGGGAGTTTTTTAATTGATTTGACGGAACCCAATGCTGATAGCGCATGTCTTCTTGAGACACGAATGTCTTTAAAATAGACAAGACTTCATATGCGGTACCCTCAATCATATCCGTTGTTTTCAAGCAGTTTTTAATCGCAATGCCCAGCAAACTCTCTTCTAGTGCATCAATAGCTGCCGATGACTGATTTTCTTCGAGTGCCGCTAAAAATGCTCCTTTTTCAAAACCAAAGTGCTTCTCAGCTGCGGAAGATAGCAGCGCGAAGTCTGCCAATCTGGGATAGTACGGTAGGTCGACACTAGGCAGATCATGAATCGCTCTGCTTAGTACATCGAAAAATGCTCCTAGAATATCAGCTTTCACCTCGTCAAACCTTTTCCAAAATGTACGTTCATCAAGTCTTCTTCCAGATAAGCTGGGCAGATTAATAATAATTGCCCGGCTTGCTAAATCCGATCTGTGGGCCACATAATCTATGCCGTTTACAATCACCGGCCGCATTGCTGAGTGTATAAACTCTCCTCCATTTGAAAATAATGTCCGAGTAGATATACCTGCTCCGGTAGTCAAGCGGCAAAGATTATCAGACGCTTCATTTTTAATCGCGCTTAAATTGTCAAAAACTAGTAGGTTAGATTCCTTGGCCGCTATCAATAGATCCTCTTCACTATTAGGTAACGTTGCTATTTCCAGTGAGGAAGGATCTACTAGCTTTTTAATAATCCTCGAATGAGTAGACTTTCCTGAACCAGAGAGGCCCTGGTATATCAAAATTGGAAACGGTCCTCTTCCTCGCAGAACTGTTAATATAAACGATACGAGTAAAATCCACTCCTGCTCGCCTTGGATATTCAAGAACTCTCTCAACTTATTTATATTTCCGTTTTTCTTAGGCTTCGGCATCTCCGACAGCTTATTTGGCCGGACAAAATTAATCGGCACTTCATTATTTTCAATTACTTTCCATCCCTCTTTAGAAATTATAACGGCTTGTCCTGCCTTATTTGCTAGATCGATATAAATCTCTTCATTTTTCTCTGCTGTCCGTATAGCGATGTTTTTTATATTCTCCGACGAGAGTTCTTCTCTTGCAATTACCGTTTCAATCGAATCTTTTAAAGCGCTTGAAGAAGGCGCTTTATCAAAGAGTTCATAGTACTCTTTTAGAAGCCACTTGCGGAATTTTCCACTTTCAAGCGATACGTGTTCCAGCAAGCTTCTAACTCTGATGGTGGCGTAAACCTCTGAAGATTCAGTCACGAATAATTCTTCTGCAGTATAGACAAGTTCAATCAAGGCTTGTCCTTGGTTAATTTCCTTTTGTTCGACGCGCACTTTGATTTGCTCTTTTATCGGAAGCGTATCAAGATGCTTCACTCCCCCTAATTGCATCTTCTCTTGCTTCTCTTCGTAATCAGACATAAACATTTTCGCCTTTCAGCAGTCTGATTGCTTGATGACGCGAGATACCGTTCAGTGTTTGTACTGCTTGTAGCCCACTTCCCTTACCGCAACCTGCAAAACAAGAGAAACTGCCATTTTTGATATTGAACCCAAACGAATTTTTACTGTCATCATGAAAAGGACACGTACAGCTGCGCCACTCTCCATTTCCTCGTATATTCTTTACGAATGTCGAGTAAAAACTAATCCAATCAATTTGTTCCCAATCGATTGCTCTGTTCATTTGCTTGTTTTTTGGATATACTTTAGATGTAGAATTATTTTTTGTAGCGAAAAGTAATTCTACTAACCATGTTGGTAAATCCGCTTTCGCTGTCATTCGTGGTGAAGTGATCCAGCCATAGATTTTTCCACTTGGATGACGCGATGGCGGTACTACTACTTGCTTGCCGTCCGATAAAACATCAATCGTGTTCCATAATTTCATGGATGGGATTCGTTCGTCATAATTGAAGTACAGATGTATCCCTCGGTTAGACTGAACTGACCAAGTAGTCGGTATTTCACCGATCTGCTTTAACTTTGTAAGCGACGACATGTCATCAATATCTAAAACAATGACATTCGATACACTGCCTGTAACGATGCCAAGATTCATACCTGCATAGCTTGTGACCTTTCCAGCTCTATCAGGTAGACCATGAACAATTTCCTCTTTTGACAGTGGAGAGCGCAGAAAACGAGTAGACCATTGTTTTACAATTGGTCTCTTTCCTGACAGTGGCATTGGCGTGAGACCATAATCGTACAGCTGCAAAGCCGAGCGAATTGTCTTGTCCATAATTACACGCTCCTTTCATTCTGTATTCTGGTTGCAACATCGATGATTTGCTGCTTTTGTTCATCTGTCATCTCTGTGCGAAGCAAACGGTAAAAACTGCTTTCATGCATTTCTAGCTCTTTTGCTATTTCCCAAATGAAGATGCTTGATTGTTTCAAGTATGCTCTGACATCGGTGTTTGCTTTTGTCATTATATCAACTCCTTTGACTAAACAATAATTTAAATGGACTTTAAAAAGACCACTAATTTTAGTTGTTTTTTTAAAAACAACTACTTACACTCTCATCATAAAATCTTGTAATGGATTTGTCAAATGAAAAGGAGAAAAGATGAAACTCTATCATGACTTTTTAAAAGAAAATATTTCAAAAAGCAAGTTAACTCTTAGCGACATTTCAGAACAACTAATTAATATGGGTTTTTCTACAAAGAAAGAATATCTTAGCAAATTGCAGAACGGTAAAATACCGCCTGCTCGTGATGATTTAAATACTGCATTAGCTCATATACTCGGCATCAATGAAAGCGATTTAATTTCGTCAGCACATTTTTCCAAATCACCGCAAGAATTCAAAAATATTGTTTCAGAATACAATCATTTGGAAAAGGCGCTAATGAAATCTATCAAGCAACTCTTTCTTACTTTTCCTGTTGAAAGTTTGCTATCTCAGGAGGATATCAAGCATTTGACGTTCGATAACTACACTATTCAAGAACCCGATATATTCTTATCAGAAATACAGGAAAAAATGAATATATTAGAGAAATGGTCCTTGTATCAATCTGCTATAAAAAAGTTTGAATTTACTCTTGATATGACTGATTCTATAACTAAAAACCTTACAATAAGCTTAACCGAACTCGAAAAAATATCTTCTAAACAAATTAGGCAGACTATTCCTTTCTACAGAAAGATGTATCGAGATTATTATACAAATTTTGAAGATTTTATTCGAGATGAAGAGATTGATTCGAGGGGAAGTTATCAAGAGTTTGTTGAAAGTGTAGATTTGTTTTACCTAGAGGCATTAGATGAAGGAATGGACATAGAGGGGATTAGTGCTGGAGATAAACTTTTGATAGCGAAACAAACAAATCTCGCCAAGACAGATATTGTTCTTCTGACTATTGATGATCAACCAGCAATCCCTAGAAGGGTGCAAATTATAGAAGGCTCTTACTTAATAAATGCTGTTAACCCGTTATTTCAAGCAATAGTTTGTCAAAAGGATCGAGTCAGCATTTTAGGAAAAATCATTTCAGTCCAGAAAGAAATCTTTTTCCCATGATATTTTTAACTCCTATTCTTATTTGACGACTACTTCCTCTTGCTAAAGAGCTGTTTTATGCTAGAATGGAAACTAACAAAGAAACTTGAGTAATCTAAACAATAGTAAGTTTATGTGTGAAACCTGATCAATGAGAACAACTTCTTAAAGTTATCTATGTGTAATAAACAATTTTGTAATAAGGTATTTTCTTCGGGGAGAACTTATCTTTATGCTAGTGTATGTAGTTAACAATAATTCCGTATTGCGGGACTCTTGTTGGAGAATAAATACCTTCTCGCTACTGGTGTGTCTAAAAACTAATAGTGTGTACGTTTCTAAAAGCTTTGCGAGTGATTCGCCAAAGCTTTTTCGCTTTATAAACTACTCATTCCCCGATAACTTAGGAGGACACACTGCATGACAAAAAATCACCTATTCATACCTTATTACACAGCACTTGTAGGCCATTACCACACAACACCGGATCAATTGATAGGCAAGGAACGTCTCCAGATAGATCAGCAAATAGCTGAAAAATACAAACCGACAGACTTGTTATACCTTCAAGCTTCCGACAATGGCATGAGCCGGTCTGGAATTCAGAAAGGCTCTAAGTTGCTAGTCGCAGTCCACGATGAATTTACATCAACAGACCTTGTCGTCCTGACATTCGAGAATAAGCCTGCCATCATTCGCTATATACAAGAAGAAGACAACCATTATATTACGAAGCCGACCAATCCTGACTATCTTGCAAACATGCTACCTAAAGAAAATGTTCAACTATTCGGTATCGTATTGAAAGCATGGCAAGAAATATCATTTGATGTGGAGGTGGGATAACATGGCATACGCACTCGGCTACTCACTTGCACCAAAAACCGAAAGAATCTTGAAGCTGTTACTTTGCTACCGCGGGATGACCGCAAAACAACTGACATTCATCTTTTTTCAAACAGAGCAAATTACGCTATCACAAGAAAAATCCATTTACAACGATCTTGCTAAGTTGAAAAAGCAAGTGCTGGTGAAATCACTTCGCCTGCAGCAAAACATCTCAAAAGGCTCGCTCTATTATCTGAGCCAAGCAGGCTACGACTACGTCAAAGACTTGCTAAATATCGAAGCCGATCAAACAGCGACTGGATGGCTGCCGGCCGACTACGATGAATATGACGTGGCGGATTTATCCTATGACGTATACTTACCACCGCTCAAGCAAACCGCCCATCATCTGTTACTCATCGATTTCTTTAAAGAACTGCATACACATAGCGATGAGTTAGGCGAGACGATTACGCATCGGCACAACTTGTACGCCGCCCGGAAATATAAGACGCAAGAAGGTATGATACGGTACCGGCCGGATGCAGAAATTATCATCAATAATAAAGTTTTTACCATAGAGATTGACCGTGCCACTGAATCACATGAACAGCTCAAACAGAAGTTCCAGACATACAGGCAATACTTTGAAGCCACAGCTAATGAAACAGACGCAGAGCATCCTGTAGGCATTCTATTCGTTGTGGAATCACGTCGCAGGGAACAAGGCATACAAAGACGCTGGCATAACATCCTCTCTGCTTTCTACAGCGTCCTGAGAGACTACAGTCATCGCCTGAACTTAATCTTAACCACTATCGACCAAGTAACCGACACGATCCTATTGGAAAGAGAGCGCGAATTCCATAAAGCAAAAATCAAAGATCACCTGAAATTCTACACCGAACCCAATCAGCGATCATTCTTACTAGAAAATGTAGCAAGTGATGGACCCCTCTTCGCCATTGCAATCGACGGTACAGAAACTTACCGGTTATTGCTGTGTGACGTAGCACATGAATACGAAAGCTCCATCTACAAAAAACAGATGCACTTTCATGACCAACATTTAAACGTATACAAAAAGAAACAATTCACTATCCAAGATCAGATCGTCGCTTTTAAAGACTACCAAACTGTTCTTTTCTACCCTAGATATAAACCTGTCGTCTTGAATACGTTCCAGGCTTACAAGCTGGATATCAACCTAACGCATAAACTCTCGTTGCTTTCCGACGCAGTCGATTACTATAGTTTCGATCCAATCCTCAATGAGCCTGTCACCTATTAAAAAAGGAAGCCTCATAGGGCTTCCTTTTTTAATCGAAGTACGTACCTATTCTACTGATTCTAGATGACAACAGGTGACGGCAATGACGGCTGTTTCAGCAGAAAACTATGACCTGATATATACTACTTTTTTATATGTTTCTAGTATTACTCATTTTACTCGGGGAATGCAGAAACTTATGTAACCAGTCACTCCTAAAGAAATGCCGATTACTTATCCAGTTACTTAGTAACCAGCATTTCTTTGTAAATGACACCCAGCAAAAGCCTATTGCAATAACATTTCTACAGCAAAAAGAATCTCCGGCCAACACCCTGACAATATCCCCCATAATCGACTCCCTTTCTGTTAGATTCGCTATGCACAATAAGTCTTGCTAAGGCGCTAATCTAGTGACCATTGGACAGTCTCGCGTTTGCTATTCAAAATAAACTTCTTGTTGTAGTATTATTGTTGAAAAATAGAAAGTCTTTATATGATAATGACTAGATTGAATGAAAGCCCCCATTATATGACGTCAGGTCATCTGAATAATTTACATGGTACATAATGTGATTATTCATTTAGCTTTTATAAAATAGAACTGCCTCCTGATTTTTTGATCAGGAGGCTAACTTGGTTATTTGAATTGTGTGATGCACCGGTTTTATGACCTTGCCACCTTTTCCCCTTACCATTAACGTATGTTGCACAAAATCAATGTCATTTAGTTTAATGGACACTAACTCCGATACCCTTACAGCGGTATAGAGAAGAAGATGAATGATTAGTCGATTACGAATGCTCATGTGATTTTCATCCTCTGCATACGCCAGTATACGATCCACCTCTATATCCGTTAACGCTTCTACCATCTGTTCACTTCCTGATGCAATGGCTACTCGATCCTTACTCACTTGAATGTAATTGTCATCTACTATCCCTTTCATCTGGAGATAGTCATTGTACACTTTGAGGCTGTTGACCTTATTATTAATCGTAGACACTTCAAATCCTTCATCCAGTAAATGTTGCTTGTAGCGGACAAAGGAATAGCGACTTAATGATGTTTCTTCATTTACTGCTTCTTTCTGTAAATACTTCTGAAACTGTTTCACATCATTACAGTATGATTCAACTGTCTTTGGACTTTTACCGTCTTCAATTAGCCATTGTTGGAATCTTTCTAGCACTTCCAATCCATAAACACCTCCTAAAAACAGAAAAGGAGCTATGAACGCAATTTTCGCATTCATAGCTCACTTCTCATAAAGTACTTCATTTAATATCGCAGTTGCTGCGGTAATTACCACTGTCAGTATTACTTTCCACCACATTGGGTTCACCATCTTTCAAAATAGATCTATTTTATCCAACTCGCGACAGTCTTATGATAATGTCGGGAGTCTACATCTTCTAAACTATCAATGAATCCTTCCACCTCAACGTTTCCGTTTACCACTACATCTACTTTATAGAAATGTCGGAAGATGCAACTACCTTCTCCTTAGAAATGTCGGGAGTCTCACTCTCACTCCGTCATAGGCAGCGGTTTTCTGTACAGTAGCTGTCCATTTTTCGTAATGATTTGCAGACACCATTCTGGACTGTCAGGGTAAAAAATTATTGCACCCACCCACTCATTTAAAGTTGCATCATCCACGATCATCAATTCATACAGGAAGGTCTCTACTGGATTCTCTATCACTTCAAGTGGCAGATACCATTCATCCACTTCCTCAATTCCTAGCTCCACAGCTTCTACTGCCACCTCTCTCGTAGAAACGAACACACCAAATTCTCTTGCTAAGGTACTTACAAACCATTCCAATTCTCTAGATAACTTTCCTTCCATCACAAATGTCCCTCCTCTTTCAGCGAAACAAAGCTGTCCTCACCGATTACAAGATGGTCCAATACATCAATCCCCATGATCTTCCCGGCTTCTCTCAGACGTATTGTGACATCAATGTCTTCCTGAGACGGTTTCGGATGCCCTGATGGATGATTGTGTAGTAGTAAAACCGAAGCAGAGTTTGCGAGAATCGCTGTTTTCATCACCTCTCTTGGATGGACTATGCTAGAATTTAGGCTGCCGATGTGACAGACATTGATTGCTGTCGGTTGGTTCTTCACATCCAGCCACATGACGACAAAGTATTCTCGGTCCAATTCCCCTAGGAACTGCTTGAATAGATTGTAGCCATCTTCTGGACTTCTAATGGCACGATCTTTGTACAACAGACTCGACTCCTTTACCAACCGCAAGGACACAATACCCACTCGCTTAGCCGGGACATGTTTCTGATTTTCCCCTTCCTTCACCATTGACCATTCCAACTGTTCTGCTTTCTCACTATACATTTTCTTCATCTACAATCCCTCCAATAAAAATAGCCCTACCTCCGTCTAGGGAAGTAAGGCTTTGTGATTGATATCAGGAATATAATATATAGATGAAAGCCGAGTTATAACACTTTATCGAAAGAACAAAAAAGGACCACCCCGAAGGAAAGTCCTTTAATCGATTATCCCAATCTATTGAACTGAATCTTACCACTATCCAAATGCTTAACATCAAGTACTGACGAGGAATAGTCATTCATGATCTCAAACTGTTCTTCTTCATCTACCACATTTAGTTTGGCATCCAATTGATGAATCAGTCGATCCAGTGAAGCTAATCCCTTCCACTTTCTGTTCTCAATCAACTCCTCTGCGACCACTTGTTTTCTTTCTGAAGATAGACGTAGGTAACTGAACAACGGCAGCGTCACTAATTGAAGCTGCAATGTCTGTGTATCTTCTATTTCAGTGAGATCAACAACTTGGTTTTCCAGTAGCAAAACTGCTTCTTGAATGGCATGCATTGGTACAACATCGCCAAATTTTTTTAATAAGTCGTTAATAACATACTCTCGACCTGCTTTTCCGAGATTGACAAAATCTTCTCCTGACTGCTCTATCGCGACTTCCATTACTTTGTCGCGGGCACTCAGTAAGATTGATTCAGTTTCATCAGGAAGTGATACAACTAAACCATCCAATGCTTTGAGTAATTCAGACTTCATTGGACATGTCTGAACGGGGCTAAGCATTGTGCGTAGACGCTTAGCCTCAGTATAGCTAGAAACAAAAGGCAACGCTTCTTTCACGTCACAAAGACGCTTGAGCCAATCAATTCGAAGCTCCACCTCTCCTTTGGCTTCCACATTGATGATCAATTCAGTACTGGCCTTCTCTATCTCTTGTAACTCTTCTATTTGAACGTCTATGCTCGTCTCCAACTTTGTTAAGCGTTCATTCAATTCTTGATAGATAGCCGCCTCATCCCTGCTAGGTGTTACTGTATAATAAAATCCTTCCGACACTACTGGTTCTACTACAGAAGTAGCGAGACTGCCGGGAAGGGTGGAATACTCAATCATGTTAGTTCCTCCTATGGACATACCTTTCTTCTATTATAGTAGATGGTAGACTAAATAAAAAGAAAGAACCAACCCGAAGGCCAGTCCTTTCTATATTATTCACTTATCAGTTAGTTAGAATAATAGACTAATATTATTCTTTTTTGGAATATTAAAGTCCCATTGCTGCAACAATAGCAGTGATAGTTGCGAAAGGTTTCTTAGTAAGAATATCTTCTGCAATATCAGTTTGTGCTTGTGCACCTAATGCAGCATAGTCTGCACTAATAGCAGCTAAAGCAGCTCTCATTGCAGTAATTGTTTCAGCATCATTTACTGCATCAATTAAACCTGCATAAGTAGTTACTTCAGTGCCCAACAATGTGTTAATATCACCAAAATTAGCTGTAGTATTGTCTTCATCAGCTACTGCTGCAATGAATCTTTCTGCAAATTCTAGCTTTTGAGCAGAGGTTAAATCTACATACTCAGTATTTGCAAATTCAAACAATAATGTTCTCATTTGAGCTGCATCTGTAGCAGCGACTACTGCATTGTATGTTTCCCATTTCTTAGTTTCAGCGTTTAGTGTTGTTAAAAGCCCTTTTAGCGTATCTACATCAGTTTGAATTGAAGGATTTTCTAAATCTCCACCTAATTCTGTTACAACATCAGTATATACAGTTTCTTGATCTGCATTTTCACCAAACGCGTCTGCAAATCCAGCTAGGTTTTCTAGAGCTACACCAACAATTGTAATTTCTTCTGTTGCATCTACTAAAGCTGTCGTTGCTGCAGTAATTGTACCTTCAACTTTAGGAGAAGCTGCTAAAGCCGCTACTAAATCTGTGTAAACAGCATCAGTAAGATCACCTTCAGCCGCTTTATAAGCAGCTAGTGCTTCATTTGCAGCTACTACTGCTACATTCATATCGTCTAGTGCATCTTGTGCAGCATCAATTTCGTTTTGAACAACAACAAGTTGTCCTACAAGAGCAGCTTGATCTGTACCAGCCTTAAGGGCTGCAGTGTCATCTAGTGCTTCTACTAATGTATTAGCTGCGTCATGGAGACCTTGAGCTGCATTAATTTCTTTTTGAGTAGCATTTCCATCAGCAGCTAAATCGCCAGAAGCATCTTCTGCTGCTTCTACTGCTTTATCTGCATTTACTAAATCAATAGCATCTTGGATTTCTTTCAATGAAGTTAAAGTAACTGCTCCAGTAGTATAAATTTCATTAACGTATTCATTAATGTAATCTGATTCTACATTTTCAAAGTTATCATTTAAAACACTGATGATTGTAAGTTGATTTGGATGCGCTTCATTTAAAGCTTCTTCAACTACATCAAACTTGCTGCCCGCTACGATTGCGTCATTGATGGCTTTCACTGCATTATTCACTTCTGCTACTGTAGTGTAATCGTTAGTTAAATCATTAGAGTAAGCTACAATATTTTCTTCTTTATAGTTGTCTACAAAATATGGACTTTTCAAAGCTGTTGCAAGTTTGATTTGTGTGTCAGCTGCATTAACCGCATCTACTGCTGCTTGTTGTGCTGCTGCTTCTGTATCAATAGCTTCTTGTACAGCTGTTAGACGATCTGTTAAAGCTGTCTTAACGTCACTGTCTTCCAAAGCATCTACTAATGCCGTAGCTGCGTCAACATCGTCCTGAAGCTTGCTTTCCTCAGCAACTACTACAGCCGCTGACGCTTCAACTACTGCTGCTTCATCTTCTGTTAGTTCTTCAACAGTAAATGTAACTGCTTCTGAAGATACTTCTCCGACTGTTACAACTACTGAGTGAGTTCCAGCTGGTAGCACGCCAAGATTAGCAGAAATATTTCCTTCAGCATCAATAGCCACATCTTCAACTACAATATCCTCTGCTTCTAAAGCCGCGTCTGGAGTTACTGTAACTGTCGCTGTAGCATTTTCTTCAGAATTTGTAACTGTAGCAGTTACTGTAGTTTCTTTTGTTACTGTATCGGTAATCGCCATTACCGACTCAACAGCTAAATCTACTACTGGCGGCGTAACTTCGCCAATAACAACATCCTCACCAGTTGCTACATTTACGAAAGTTCCTTCGATATCGCCATCTTTGTACTCAACAGCTGTATCATTGAAAGGTTTCCCAGCATCTGCAATAGCACCTAGTGTAGTAATTTTCTCAAGACCCTGTGCTTTTAAAAGTACTTGTACATTAGCTGAACCATATTTGGCAAGTAGTACCTCTTTCAATCTGCGTCAAATCGGACCAAGCTTCAAATGTGTAATATACACCTTTTTCATCAGCTTTAGAGAAATAAAGTCCGCTTTTTGCTTCATCATTCGTAGCGGCAAAACCTGGCGTTGGTGCAAATAATGCTGGAACAGCAACTGTAGCAGCAAGAACTGCAAATGGTAATTTTCTTTTCATAATTAAACCTCCGTTTTTTTAATACACTTTATTAAAATCACTCAATACCGATTACACTAAATTCTTCATCCACGGTTGCACCAGTATCAATGATTTTGCCTGTTTCAAAATCCTTGAATTGTCCTGGGAGATCGTTTGACTGGAAATTCGAACTTGCTTCTAAAAACGGTTTTCCACTCTGAGCAATTTTTTCTAAAGATGTTACTTTATTTAAAGACTGTAGATATGGTTTGATATTTGATTGTCCGTACTTAACGATTAACAGTCCTCTTTGAGTACTTGTTAAATTACTCCAAGCAGGAAAGCTGTAGTACTCTCCAGTTGAAGTTGAACTGACAAAATAAATACCTGACTCGATTTTAGTTTCTGCGGCATGCGTTGTAGCAACAGAAGTTAGAAGTAGCGAACTTGCTAATCCAATACTGAGTAGTAATGAGGTAATTTTTTTCTTCACAATTAATCCACTCATTCCTAAATAAGAAGCTAGCTTAGGGAAAAACCCTATTTCCTCCTAAGCTAGCTCTTGAATTTTAACTGAAATTATTTTACAACTACGTCTACAACTTTAGTCACAATTACTTTACCGGCTTCATCCATTCCTTGAACAGTTACTTTATCAGTAGTGATAAAAGTATCTTTGTAAGTGAACTTCTTTGTAGCAGCGTCATAAGTTGCTGTTTGTGCTGGTACCTCTGGGTTGAATGATAGGCTTACAGACTTCACGTCAGCAGCTTTAGTTCCCGCTACTGTACCAGCGATTGTGAAGATTGAAAGTCCTTCAACTCCCGCAGATTTAGCATCAACTGTTACGCTTGTGAACTCATACTCAACTGGAAGTGCAGCTTCTAGTTCTGCAATTTTAGCTTCAGCAGCTTCTAGAGCGTTTACTGTAGCTGGTGTTACTAGACCTTTTTGAGCTGTAGTCAACGCAGCGTATGCAGCACGTGCAGCTTCTACGTTAGCTTTGTCAGCAATTTTTAGGTCTGCAACAGCTGGAAGTGCAACAACTTTTGCTGTTACAGCATCAGCAGCAGCTTTATCAGCAGCGTTTGTTGTAGCTGTATCAGTAGGGCCTGCTTTAGTAGTATCTTGCTCAATGATATAGAAAGAAGTTGTGCTTCCTTTTACTTCACGAGTGATAGTAACTTTACCTTTTTTCAACTCTTTGATGAAATCATCAGCAGTTGCGATTGGTGTGTTACCAAGACCTTTGTATTCGTAAGTTACATCTTTTTCGCCAGCATATTTAATTGCATCTTTACCGCTGAAAGTAAGTTCTTTCTTGTCTGTGTTGAAAGATACTACTTCTCCAGTGTATAGATCAGAAACTGCACTTGTAGCTGTGAATGAAGCAGTAGCTTCTTTCGCAGTGAATGCATAGTCCTTGCCATCTGTATCAACAGCAACGCCAGTAGCAACTACGCGTACTGAAGTGTTTTTGTCCGTAGTCGGCTTCACATCAAGATCTCTATTTCCTGTTTCTTTAGTAACTGTATAGCTACGGTTAGGAGAAACGATTTGGCCTTCAACAGTTACATCGTTAGCTCCTGTATTGAATACAGTGTAAGATGCTTTTTTGATTGAAGTGTTAGCAACCTTTTTGTTTGATTGGTTAACTAGTTCTGCTTTAAACGTTGCAGTTTCGCTACCTTTAAATTCTTTTGTTTCTTTACCAGCAGCGTTGTAAACTTTCAATGCAGCTCCGTCTAGGTAAGCAGCTTGGAAGTAAGAAATTTGACCAGTTGCATATGGCTCGCCTTGATCAAAGTTACCTTCTACAGCGTTTGGAGTGTTTACATCGATCCAAGCGATAGGTGTCGCATAGTCATTCACTTTATCAGAACCGATAACGAATGTTGCTTGACCTTTGCTGTCTGTTTTCACAGAGATTTGTTTAGCTTTGTTTCCAGTGAAGTACTGTTGAGTGTTGTCGTTATTTACTTCGATGAATTTAGCTTCAGTGTTAGTAGAGATCACACGGTCTAAGTCTTCATTGAATGCAACGTTAACGATTTCATTCACTGCAATGTTGCCGTCTTTGTTTTTAACAGTCAATGTGTATTTACGGCCGTTAGTTCCACCAATTGCTGCAACTTCACCATTTTCACGAACAATTTCAAGAGTATATTCTGCTTGGTTAGCTGAGAATGTTACTTTTGAAGCAGTTGCTTGAAGATCAGATGCATCATATTTGTAGTCTGTAGTAGTTACAGTGTTGTTTGCAACAAATACTACTGGAGTTACTGATGTGTTTTTACCAGAAACAGTGAAAGTAGCTTCACCTTTTGAGTCAGTAGTGATTTGTGCAGCTCTTGTAACTGTACCGTTTGACAATTGAGCAACTTCAACGCCGTTAACTGTAGCGTCTTTCAATTGATCAGGTGTAACTTCAATGTTCTCTTTGAAAGAAACGTTCAACGTTTGGTTAGCTACTGGCTTACCAGTTGTAGCATCTTTAGAAACTACTTTGTAAGTTTTGTTAGCACCATTGCTGATTGTATTTCCAGCAGTTACATCTTCAACTGCAAGGATTGTGTCAACGCCCCAGAATACATAACCGATGCTGCGTACTGTTGGCGCACCTGTTGGGTAAGCTGTTACTTGATCTTGTCCTGCAGAGTATTGAGTGTAAGAGAATGTTGCGATTCCATCTTCGTTAGTCAATGCTTCGAAGACTTGGTCTTTGTTAGTTGTGCCGATAGTGTTAGCTTTCACGTTGAAAGTTACAGGGATACCAGCTTTTTTCACGCCAGTGTCAGCAGAAAGGATAACCTGTTGTCCAGTTTTACCTTGTACTGATTGGTTAGTGATTTTGATTGTAGTTGGAACAACAGCTTCGATACCAGTGAATGATCCGATTGCTTTGTCGTTCAACTTAACTGTGTACTTTTCTCCACCCTTTTGAGTAGCAGTTGTCAATACAACAGTTTTGTCGTCAGTTTGTTTTACAGCAGCGTTAGCTACAGTCAAACCATCGATTGTGAAGTTTAGTGAGTTGATGTTTTCAACTTTATCCTTCATTGTTACTTCTACTGTAGTAGCGTTGATGCCTTTAACAGTAGCAACTCCAGGAGCTACAACTCCGCCACCAATTCCATCAAAGTCTACTAGAGTAGTCTTGTAAAGGAATGAAGCGAATTGTCCACGAGTTGTTGTTGATTTAGGGTTGAATTCTGGTGCAGCTGGGTTTGTGATGTCGAAGAAGTCTAGAACGTCGATAGCCGGACGAGCTTCAGCTTTCGCTTTGCCTAGGTCTGTAACGTCTTTCTTGAAATCTTGGTCTTTCACGTAAGAAGTTAGGTCAACGTCATGTACGCGGTCGAATGCACGAACAAGAACGATTGCCATGTTTTCACGAGTGATGTCGCCTGCTGGATCAAGTGAACCGTCTGGTTTACCAACGAATACTCCGTTGTCATAAACTAGTGCAGACATTTTTAGAAGCTCATCGTTAGATGTAGTCTTCAAGTCTGAGAAACGTGGTTTAGTTTTGTAGTCTGTAGGTACTTTATACCCTTCAGATACTAACCATTTACCCATCAACTTTACTACGTCAGAACGAGTAAGTGTTTTGTTAGGTTTAAATGTTCCGTCTTCATATCCTGAAATTACACCTGCATTAGAAAGAGCGTCGATTGCCTCTTTGTGTGAGTTGTTGTCTTTTACATCCGTGAAAGTTGCAGCCATTGCTACTGGTGCTACTGCTGATGCTACTAGTGCAGCTGAAGCAGCCCCTACTACAAACTTACGGTATTTCGTTGGTTGGTTAGCCATTAAATAATTTCCTCCTCGAATATCTCTTGTTTTTGCCAGTAACTACCTATGTATGAAAGTAGTAGGCATTACACTTTAAAGTATAGATAAGAAAGTGCTAAAAGTCAATTGAATATTGGTAATATACTAGTCTAATAGCACAGTGCGACAAAATATTTATGTCCCATCTACTATTGTATCGAAAGATTAATAAAATACAAGTATTTTCCAAAGCGTTTTAAAAAGAGAGTATCTTGGGCATGCAAAGTATTTTTGCCGAACAAAAAGGCTTGAACAGATGGGAACTGTTCAAGCCTTTTTGTTTGCGGTCAACCAACCGTAACGCTTCGCACGTACTGTGCTATATACTAAAGAGAAAATTACCCTTACAACTTCGTATTCTACCACCTAATCTACTAGATTACAAGATAGTAACTAACTAGTAGAAAATTTCCTTATTAACTTTTGTTAGTAGGTTGATGTTATTAGTAGATTTACTTTGGAATAGTAGAGAGATAGGTTTGTGGGTTAGGATTGAAGCTCCAGCGAGGGAAGCGCTCTTGAACTCCCTAACTGGTGCTTCTAACCTATGTTGAAAGTGGAGGTACTTAAATCACTTAGTGGAGATAGTTTGTTATTTAATATTATCTTTAAGCTTGGTTACTTCGTACAAGTTCAGATTCTAGTACAATAACAATTCTAAATTCAATGAACGTCAATAGGTATGATTCGCTCACATCGTAAGGAATTGGAGCGTAGGAGAGGCGACTCTGGAAGGATCAGCCCGATCAGGTGAGACAACTAAAGGAACGCAGTGACTAGTTGGCTCACCGCGGGCCCTTCAGAACGCGTCCCCTCCGAAGCGCAAATCCCCAACCCCTAGCCTCGTTTACCCTACTCTGCTCATCCAGTGTCCAAAATTACTTCTTCCGATACACCTCTACCAAAAACTTCGGCAAATTCATTTGTCGTTTAATCCGGCTCGGTTCAAGCATTAATCGATACAACCATTCCGCCCCTGCCTTTTGGAACACTGCCGGTGCGCGTTTGATATTTCCAGCCAGTACGTCGAACGATCCGCCTACTCCTTGGAACAACATCGGATGTAGCTGGTCGCGGTGTTGTTCAATCCACTGCTCTTGCTTCGGTGAACCCATCGCCACAAATAATATATCCGGTTTCGCTTGGTTAATCGTATCGAGTACGACTTTTACATCCTTTTCATAGCCGTGCTGGATGCCAGCGATTTGAATGTTTGGGTGCATGACTTGCAATCTTGCCGCTGCTTCTTGCGCCACGCCTGGTTTCGCACCATAGAGGAAAATGCGCTTCCCACGTACGGCGGCTTCCTGTACGACGCGGTCCATCATGTCGATTCCTGTAACACGTGAACGGATCTCACCTTTTTTCAACTTGGATGCAAGTATGACACCTATGCCATCCGGGATTTGGAATTCGGCTCGGTTAAGCAGTGCTTTCAGTTCTGGATCTTCTTTGGCTTTCATGAGCTTTTCCGGATTGATCGCGACGATGAGTGATTTCTTTCCTTCTTCAATATTCTCAAAGACTTTTGGAATGAGTTCATCATAGTTTTCGGTGTTGACGGAGACGCCTAGTATTTCTTCTTTCATTTATACAGCTGCCCCTCTTTTTTGCCATCTCCTAATTTGAAGAAGCGATATTCCGCTTGTTCCCACGCATCTGCTGGGAGAGCGTTTTTCGTATCCAAGATGATTGGTCTTGGCTGTTTCGTCCGTAAATCTGCCGGATTCAGTTGTTTGAATTGGTCATGGTCTGTAGTTAATAGAAGAAGATCAGCTGTGCCGATTGCTTCTTCAAGTGTTGCAACTTGCGTCGAATGCTGTAATTCTTTGATGTGCGGATCGAATGATACGACGTCTAGACCTAATTGTTGCAGAGAATCAATCACTTTCGTTGACGGGCTTTCACGCATGTCGTCAACGTTCCCTTTAAATGCAAGACCGAGAACCGCCACTTTACCGTTTTCGATATTATATTCTTGAAGCAGACGCTGTGCGCGTTTCGCTGTATACATCGGCATGCCATCGTTCGTTAGACGTGCTTTTTTGATAATATCTGCTTTTTCAGGTGCCAATTCCACTAAGAACCATGGATCAACTGCGATACAGTGACCACCGACGCCTGGACCTGGTGTATGGATATTGACACGTGGATGAAAGTTTGCAAACTTGATTGCTTCCCAAATGTCCACGTCGATTCCTTCTGCAATTT
Organism: Sporosarcina sp. P2; assembly: GCF_002743255.1. Taxonomy (GTDB): domain Bacteria; phylum Bacillota; class Bacilli; order Bacillales_A; family Planococcaceae; genus Sporosarcina. Next base: position 103,083 of record NZ_PDYY01000007.1, on the reverse strand, counting down.
TTGCGAGTTCATTGGCGAATGCAATGTTGACATCGCGGTACGTGTTTTCCATAACTTTAACCAGTTCCGCTGTGGTAGCGTCCGTTAAGTGGATCGTTCCTCTGACAAACACTTCGTAAAGCTCTTTTGTCATCTCTGCTGATTTCGCATTGACACCGCCAACGATGCGGTCGTTGTTTACTAGTTCTTCGAAGATTTTACCTGGAATTACGCGTTCAGGTGAGTGAGAGACAAACAGTTCTTCCCCGATAATGAGATCCGTTTTACGTAATTCAGGCAACATGACGTTTTCAACCGTCTTTGGTGGGACTGTTGATTCCAAGATCACGAGTGCGCCTTTTTTGACGAACGGCACGATCGATGCGGTTGCCGCACGGATGAATTCTAAGTTCGCTGTATTGTCCGGATTGATGGGTGACGGTACTGCGATGATGTAAACATCCGCTTCTACTGGTGTAGTAGAGGCTTGGAAGTGTCCTTCGTCTACCGCTTTCTCCAAACGCTCTTGCAAACCGTTTTCTTCTATATGTAGTTGTTTATTGTTGATCAGTTGAACGACGTGTTCGTTACGGTCGACACCGTGTACTTGCAAGCCGCTGTTTGCGAACATAACAGCAGTTGGAAGACCAATATAACCTAGGCCTACTACGCATAATTTCTTTTCCATAGTGTATGATACCTTCGCTTTCTTGTTTTAGGTTGTGGTTAGTAAAAGTCTGGGTAGACTTTGGATTGGGGTTGGGATCTGCACTCTAGGCGGACGCTTTTCCGAGGGCGTGGCCCGAGCCAAGCGAACAACGGAGAGTTCGCTTTGCCGTATTTCTGTGTACTTTGCAGAAATTAAGGCACCTGTCCAGGGTCTCGAACTCACGCTGATCCTCCGGGAGTCGCCGCCTGCCGTTCCGATCCTAATTAATGGTGTGGTGGCACAAAGCAACCACTTTTATCTTTATGTTGGGATCTTCAATTCAAGACCTTAGAACTGAAGATCCCAACACGTTTAAATTCAAAGAGAAAGGATGAATTTCTTCATCCCTGGATTTTAATAGATACATCTTAAAAATGATAGGGTACTCTAGGGTTTAGGCACTTCCATATTAAATCCAGAAGAATACACAGTGGATCGTAAGCGGAAGGCGGCGACTCCCAGAGGATCAGCGTGCGCCTTGAGATCCCGCAGAAGCGAAGCGCACGAGGAAGCTCAAGCCACGCCCTCGGGAAAGCGTCCGCCTGCAGCGTCGATCCACGTTGCCTCCACCCTCACTCCATCTATACAGTATACCAACTTCTCTTCCTCATCACCAATTTATTTAGCTCGTGCCAGCGCTCGTGCTTGCACAGTAAAAGGCGTATACGTCCCTTTCACAACACTCAACCCGTTAGCCCCCGCTATCCCCGGATGCACAATAAGCATATACTCCGCTCCAAGCGCCATAGGTTTCGCTGGCTGGATCGTCATCGTTTTATCATTGCTAGCCTTTTTAGCCGTTTGTATAGAGACGCTTCCAAACTTCACAAGTTCCATCTTATTGAAATCCTTCGCTGGACCAAAGTTCATTTTCTGCGTGAACTCGACGTTGAATACTTTTGACTGCGCTACGCCGGTTGGTCCTTTGATGGACTGGTAGCCCCGCGCGACCAAGTCAGAAGTGACGAGGCGCTTGTGCATACCCGCATGCTCCGTGCCTGGTTTCATTTTGATATTCGGCTCGACGCCTATGTGTTGTACGAGTGTTCCTTTAGGTCCTGTATAGTGACCTGTCGTGAGTTTCAGCGCACCGCCGTTTTCCAATTCGAATAACGACTGAACGCTACCTTTTCCTTTTGTCGTCTCCCCTACTATGTTCGCCGCGCTTTGATCTTTTAGGCTGACTGCCACAATTTCAGAAGCGGAAGCTGAATAGCGGTTGACGAGTACGTACGTGTCTACCGGGAATTGATTTTTCGCTGGGACGACTTTCCCTGCCTGTGTCCCCATGCGCGTTTGCAGTTTATACGCTTCTTTTACTCTCGGGAAGAAGCCTAGTAATTGTTCGGCGCTGTCTACGTAGCCACCACCGTTAAAACGTAAATCAAGAATCAATCTCTTCGCTCCCGCCGCTTTCAAACGTGACCAATGAGCATTGACGTCTTCTTGTAAATGCGCAGAGAATGCCTTGATTTTCAAATATCCGACATTTCCGTACATCATATTCGAACTCACATTGTCCGGATTGTGCGGCGCCGCAAGAGTAGCGACTTGTGTCGGTGCTTTAGCGCTTGCGTATTGATTGAGATAATCATTATATTCAGCGGGCGTCATGTACACCGAGTATTCATCGAGCTGACGTACGACTTCGGTGACGTTTCTCGCGTTGTAAAGATTAGTAGGTTTATCGCCATAATAGTACAAATCGACAATTTCTTTCACTTCGTCAAGAGTCGCGGCTTCGGTGGCGGGTGTTAAGCAGAGCCAAGCGAAAACAGCTACTACTGCAATAAGGGTTTGTTTCATTGCGCTTCCTCCTTTATTCGGTGGGGTTGGTAAAAGTATGTATCTTTCAACTATACCCTATACACCAGCGATTAAGCGGCTACCTATAGTTATTTTTTCGAATATAGTGTAACCCAATAGATTTTACCATTTGAATCGGGTGCCGTGCCTGCTCCCATATGCGTAAATATTGGGCTTAATAGATTTTCCTTATGCGCAGGAGACGCTAACCAGGCGTTTGTAATTTCAAGCGCATCATGATAGCCAGCTCCAATGTTTTCACCATATGCCGTCCATTTATAATCAAATTTCTCAAGCATCTCTGCAGCCGTGCCATATGTCGGCGTGATATGCGATAATTCTCCGAGCTTCGCCAAGTCTTCCGCTCTTGCGCTAGCAATGCGGTTGAGTGCAGGATCCGCTCGTAGATTTCCAATTTTAGCATTTTGTCGTTTAATGTTGATGTTGATAATCGCCTGTGCCGCTAATGAAGGCTTTTCAGGTTCAGGTTTTGGCGGTACAGGTGTCGGCTTCGGTGGCTCCGGTTTTGGTGCTGGTGGTACCGGTGCTGGTTTTGGCGGAACAGGTTTTGGCGGTGCCGGTGCCGGTTTCGGTGGTACTGGTTTAGGCTTTTCAGGTGCTGGCTTTTGATTATTGGGGTTCGGCTTAATCAAGTTTTGATCTCGATCGACATAGCCTTTCTTTTGATTATCATACGTAATCAGTCCATTTTTGCGATTTTCATCGAATTGCATCGTGCGGTACAAGAACGCCGCCATTTGGCCACGTGTAACAGGTTCATTCGGATTAAATTTCCCACCTGGGCGCGTCGTGGTGATATTGAGTTCGGCAATCGTAATAATGTATGCATATGCCCCACTGCTCTTCTGGACATCATCAAAAATAATGAAATCATTGTCGTCCGTGACAATATGGTAACCAAGGACTAGTAGTTTCGCCATCTGTCCGCGAGTCAGCGGTTTATTCGGATTGAATGTATCCGCATTCTTGAACAGCCCCCGCTGGGTCAACGCACGAATATGATCATACGACCCGTTGTCCTTCGCTACATCCTTGAAATCCATTTTATACGCATGACTCGGTTTCGCCCCAATAGAAACCGCGATCATCTTGGCCGCCTGAGCCCGAGTGACAGGTTTATTCAAGCGATACGTATTGTCGGCATAGCCTTTGATAATTCCATTGGCCGCCATATACATGACCGCATCGTAAGCATAATGTTTCTCCGGCACGTCCTTAAACGCCACCGATTTCGCCGCTTCCACCGGCAAAGATGCAGATACTCCCACCGCAGACACCGCCACAGTCATCGCAATAGTACTTAAGAATATCTTTTTGTCGTGAGATAGATTCATATAAACGTCCCCCTTTTGTTAGAGTATACGGGATTCAGCATGTGTTTTGGTAGAGGTATTGTTGAAATTTGTTGGATGATTTTGTTTTTTGGGGGTTGGGGGTGGATTATTGGGTGGGTCGGTAGTGGGTATGAGCGGATATTGGTCTACATAGAGCGGAGCACTGGCTTGATTGAGCGGTTATCGGGACTGATAGAGCGCTGGACGAGATTAATAGAGCAGTTGAGCACGGGGATTGAGCGAATTATGAGAAACATAGAGCGCGCGGATGTTTTGGTTAGCGAGGATCCCCTTATGAGCGGTCACGCCATGGGTAAGAGCGAATATTGGCCTACATAGAGCGGAGTACTGGCTTGATTGAGCGGGTATTGGGGCAGATAGAGCGCTGAACGAGTGTGATAGAGCCGTTGGGCGTGGGGATTGAGCGGATGCGTTATTAAATTTCATTAAGAAACCAGCGCATGGAAAGCTTGTGCGCTGGTTTAATTGCTTTTACAAATATAGATTTTCTGTGTTGAGAAGTCTCGGAGAGAGTTGGTAGATGGCGTTGCGCTTTTTGCCGGACATTTCGGTGAAGGGGTTCGCTAGCATTCGTTTCGCTATGTGGCGGGAGTGGATATTGGTGAAGTGACGGAATTGCTGATTGGTGAGTTGCGCGCCGCCGATGCAGTACCATTCCGCCAGCGTGGCATGATGGGCATGACGATCGATATGGCCGCACGCACGACAGTGCCAACTTCGAGTCCGCCACAGCATCGTTAATTGTTCGCAATTCGGGCACGCGACGCCGGTTGCCAAATCTTTTATGGAAAGTGCGTATTTTTCGATCAGCGGAAATGGATCATAGTGGCGATGTGTGTTTAGGAGTTCATTCGCCAATCTCTTGATCTGATTTGCGTTCAGAATTTCACTCCTCATTTCTAAATTTCTTAGGCGGTTGGGAATTTCATACGAAAATACGAGCCGATGGGAGGATGTGTTTTCGATGGTGAGTTCGTTTTGGTAGGCGAAGACGATGTAGTCGACGAGGGGAATGTCGATGTTACGCGCTTGCAACCAGCTGGTGAAGTAGTGTTTTTTGCGTTCCATTTCCTCGATTGGACTTCTCAGCACGGTGCGTTCCCCGTTGACTGATTCGCGAATGAATTGGGTCGGATTTTGCTTAATGTGTAGTTTGCCTGCGATGTTTTTGATTTCGAACAAGATAATGGCGCTCGGGGTAATTAAAATAGAGTCAATTTGGAAATAGGCATGTTCATGTTTCAGGAAAACGTCGTGGAGGATTGCGTGCGGATACGGCGGGATGAAGTCACGTAATTGGTAGTCGAATTCCCTCTCTCCTCCGAAGCCCGCTTTGCCGTTGTAGAAGTCAGTGCGGATTTTTTCGTATTTGTCGTGATTAACTGGTAAACGTTTTAGAAGCGCCTGTTGGCCGATGATCAGTTTGGGGATCGTGCGAGTTTTAAAGAGTATGTTGTTTCACCTCCTATATTGATTGTTGGGGAGTATATACATTGTAGCAAGAGTGTTATGAATTGGGAAGTATTAGGTGAAAATCGATTTTAAGTGGTTTTTTGAGGATGAAATTGAATTTTGGGGTGGATTTGTTGGGAGGAATTCAATTTTGTCGGATTGAAGAGTGATATATGCTGTGATTTTGTTTAAAAATATGTCTTTAGTCATGTGGGGTTGCGATTATGAGCGGTTGATTGGCTTGATAGAGCACTTGTCGGTCGTGATAGAGCGGATAGTTGGCCGGATAGAGCGCTTGAGCGTGGACATTGAGCGGTTAGCTGGATAGAGCGCCTGAGCATAGACATTGAGCGATTAGCCAGGGTGATAGAGCGCTTAAACAGAAAGTATGAGCGGCCCGACTTTGCCTTGCCCTATTTCATGATGTAATACTCCAATGAGCGGTTGATTGGCTTGATAGAGCGGTTATTGGTCGCGATAGAGCGAATAGATGGCCGGATAGAGCACTTGAGCATGAACATTGAGCGGTTAGCAACACAGGTAGAGCGGATAACAAGCTTTATAGAGCGCCCCACCAAAAACATCACTACAAAAACGAAAAAACTGCCCAATTACAGGCAGTTTTTTATTGTTTAATCAAATATCGGACATAGTTTTGCCAAGGTATTGTTTTCCATTGTTCCCATTCCGGTAAATAAAGTGGAAGTGGGTGGAAGACGGATTGGTGCTCGAGGCTGCTGTCTAAATCATCGTTGTGTAGTGCGATCACTCCTGGTTCGACGCCCGTTGTGAGGACTGTTCGATCGAGTGAAGTGAATGGCGCTTCGACCGTGTTTTGGACTGCTCGTCCATTGTTGTCTAGCGTCCAAACTTTTGCACTGTATTGGTATTTATCTGTTAGCCAGTTCGTTTTGACGCTGACCACTTGGTTGGCTTCATTCGTTTGAATGAACGTGTTGACGTTCGTGCCGAATGGCAAGTCCATTTGCTCGTCGTACGGTGCAACGCGTACTTCATAATATGCTAGTGGATTGTCTTTTTGTGTGTTGCCAAGTGCTTTATACGCTTTCAGCCATTCGTCGTCTTTCGCAGGTACTTTGGATACCGATACGACGACTCCGTTAATTGTGGAGATGTCATTTGGATAGTCCGGCGCGATACGTTCTTGGATTTCAGCGAGCTTCTTTTCTTTATTCGTTAATTCAGGCTTACCTTCAGGTGAATCATTTACTTCTGGATTAGAAATCGTTCCGTCCGGATTTGTTGTTGTATCATCTGGATTCGGTGTTGCATCGGGATTTGTCTTACTATCCGTATTCGGAGTGCCTGTCGTTGGCGGTGTCTCCGTGTTCGGTTTGTTTTCCGTACCAGAACTATTATTGTTCGAACTGTCGATACTCTTGTCCGGCGAAGATACCGGTGTATCCGGCTTGTCGAGCGAACCGTCCGGGTTGCCGGAAGTGCCGTCGAAGTTTTCTTCATTAGCGTTCGAATTCACTGCCGGTGGTTCTGCATCCGTCCCGTCGATTTCCGTTTTCGGATCGTCGTAAGGTACGGTACTCGGTGGCACACCGTCAGCAGAAAGAGACGCGACTGATTTACCTTTTTCACTGCCGATTCCGTCTTCCGTAGATGCGGGTTCTTCTGGTTGTTGATTTGGATCGACTTTCGGTGTGAACGGTGTGTGAATCGAGTCATGCTGGATGGTTACCGGCGCGCCCGTTTCCACGTTTGGCCATTCATTGTCGAGTACATAAGTGACAATCGTTTGGTCGGTGCTGTAAATATCGATCGACGGTGACTCGCTATCGCGTTTGATCGCCACGACATAGCCGCTTACTGGACTCGTCAACGCGGATTCATTCGGCAATTCTGCGAGCTGTGATTCAACTATTTCCGTTTTCCGTTGCACTTCTGCGAGATCCCGTTCCGCTTCCGCAATCGCTTGCGCAAACGCTCCGTCTTCTCTCACTTCGATGCCCACATTCAAATTGACACGCACTTTTTTCTCATCGTTCGTATCATAATAATCACTGTTGTTTTTCGAACCGCCCGCTGAGGACTGTTCATACTCCAAATTACTGATCGTTTGTGAAATCGAAGACGACTGATTTTGCAACGCGGTTAGTTCAGATTCTAATCCATTGCGTTTGGAATCGATATGATCCACTTTCAATGAAGCAAGCTCCGTTCCAAAGTCCACTGCCTCCCCTTCTTGAACGAGCCATGATTCAATAGTCTGGCCGTCTTTTAGGTAGATCGTATGCAAATCTTTCGGTGAAATGAAGCCTTCTTTATCGAGCTCTTTCTTGTAATCATCCGCAGATAACCGTTCGTACTCACTGACGTACTGCGCTTTCGGGATGACACTTTTTTCAGCGAACACCAAAAATGTGTTTAAAGCTAGGAACGCTGTAACGAGGACCGTCACGATGATATTTTGCGCTTTCATCTTATAGTCCCCCAATCATTAACAAGTTCAACATTTTTTCGATCGGAGCAAAGCCGACTGCCGCAGTGATCAATGCAAAGACCACTTGCAATGCGATCAACATCCACAATGCATGCTTGCGGATACCTTTATGCTCTATAACTTCTCCACCGACAAGTGACGTTTCCACTTTCGAGAAGCTGATGAAGCGGTACTGAATCGCCACGATCAATGCAGAGAAAATCGTCAATTGATTGACGAAAAGAATGATATACCAATTATCCAGGAACGTTACCGCGAGGGGTCCGAATGAAAGAATCGAAACCGCTGCTGTTTTTCCAGCCACCGCAAAGATTAGGAAATTGATGAGTTTTTCGATTAGTAATAATCCCGTGACCACTAGCTGTAACTTCAGCAATGGCTTAAATGGAATTTTCGTCAGCATGCTTAAGATCCATGCGACGCCCCAGAAATGAAACGACATGTAGATGATGGCCCAGAGTATGGCGCCGACTAATGCGGTGATGCGGCCGATGGTGAATTCATCGAGCGAACCGTTAGCCAAGAGATACGTCATCGTCCCGGTGTTCATGCCCCACATATCGCGGAGGACGAACAGGATGATGCCCAAAATGAATACGCTAAACACACGGCGTTTGAATCCAGTCACAGTTCCTTGCCCAATATCAACGGCAAGTCGGTCAGGATAAACTAGTGAACGCCAGTAACCGTAAGTAGAATACATATGTACTTCTCCTTTGCCTCCAACTTATTCGACTGATTATATCAGTTTCTATCTCTCTTACTTTATCAAAAAATGACGAATTTGCAACGAATGTAGTGTTATGTTGTGGAATTTGGTAGGAGAGTTGGAGATTTAAACGATTAAAGATGCTGAGTGAAGTTACATTACTCATGGGATTTCCGCTGCAGATGGGGGACGCTTTCTGGAGGGCGGGCGGTGAACCACACCCCTCGCGTAGCTCGCTGGGTGTTTCACCTGTCCCGCTGATCCTCCCAGAGTCGCCCCCATCTTCCGCTACAATCCTACTTTTATAGTGGATGGATATGGAAACACTCATTGGCTATAGTATGTGAACTAGTGTTGTCACTGAACTTAGTTCAATTCAATTACAAGCCTAACTTCAACAACTGTAATAACTATCACCCACTCGCTCTGCAGGGATTTGCGCGTAGGAGGGGCGACTCTAGGAGGATCAGCGTGACAGGTGAAACACCCGGCGAAGCAAAGCGGAGCGGTGTGGTTTACCGCACGCCCTCCAGAACGCGTCCCCTCCGAAGCGCAAATCCCTACCCCAACACCCCGTCATCCCTTAACCACTTAAAAAACCCTTAGTCCATTAGATTCATTTAATTGTCTGAATGTTTTTAATTCAAAGAAACAGGATATAATAGGAAGTAATAGGGTCAGATGGCTCTTATTACATAAAGGAGTGATGAGCGATGAACTTGGACAAAACGATTGAGTTTACATGGCAGGACTTTGCACTTGGCCTCGGTGGATCGGGACTATTCGTAGTGGCGCTCCATTTCCTTACACTATGAGAAAACGCAAAACACAACGCACATAAAAACACCTCAACGTCGACGCACATAGATGTGCTTCCAATTGAGGTGTTTTTATCGTTTTAGTGTGATGATCAAATCATTCGCAGTCCTTCCATCAACTCCTTGAACAAGAGCTGGTTTTTCGTTTCTAGTGCATAATCTACCATTCGTTCCCAATTATCTTGCTCCAACTTCTCCACCAAACCGTCCGCTTCACGCATGTACTCTTCCTGTAGATGGCCTTCCAATTCCATCGCTCCTTCGAGTATAGTCGACAAATGCAAATGTAAATCGGAAACTAGTAATAATTGATAAAGTGGGATTCGTATAAATCTGTTACCTCGCTGAAAGACGAATACTTCTCCTAAGTTTTCAATCTGCAAACTTTTCGTATTTACAACGATTTCCTTCCCTTCTGCGGGGATAAACTGGAACACCTCGTCATTTCGCTTAATAGAGAAATATTGATAAGCGAATACAAGGCGTAAGTTAAATTCTTCTTTACTGGTAAAAAATGGCTTGATCCGCTGTACGACTAGCATTTCTTCCCCCTCCTCTCCATTAATTTGAATTTTCCGATTATTATTAATATATCACATCGAAGAGGATTTTGTGCATGATATGAGTCGGAAACCATCTAATATACCAAGAGAATTTTTCAGAAAACGGTCATAGTAGCAAATCACGCGGTCTTTCGGGTTATTCATCATGCCCCACTAGAAAAGTTTTGGACACCGGCTGATACTCGATGTTTCTTTCTTTTAATTGTTCCAGTAATTGTTCGCTTGCATCTACATTCGTTTTCTCGTAAGAAAAAATCATTTGGCTATTTGCGTACGAGATGACGACTTGTTCGAATACCATCTCATCATGCATGACGTTATATAAATATGAAACTTTCCCATTTGAATCATGGACAGATTTTTCGGAGTACTGTTCGAGAGATTCAAAGAAACGTGGTTCACTTGTGCTAACGGGTTCCGGCTTTTGTAAACGGTGCCGCAATTGTGGAAAGTGTAAAATCAACTGCACTCTTTCTATCGCTTTCGCCTACTTTCTCTTTTTTACCACAATCTTCTCACAATATTGTAGAAAAGCCTTGAAATTGCTAATTCGTCAATCCGCATTGCCTAAATGACAATTTTACGAAATACCGGATTATTTTCTTATACGATGGCGAGAAAAACGGGTGATGACAATGAGTTTTGGAACACAATTACGAGAATACCGCGATGAGTATTTACATATTTCACAAAAACAAATGGCTGAAGATCTTGGAGTCGATGGTGCGACGATGTCTAGATACGAATCGAGTGAACGGGGTTTCCCGATTGATTTGGTGCCGCTCATTAAGGAAATCTATAACATACCTGATGATGTATTACTCGCGATGATTTTGGACAAACCGTTAAAGACGGTACGCCCTTTTTCGAGCCAGACACTCGACAGTACCGCCACGTACGAAAAAGGGTTTCTTACGCAGTACGGATCACTAATTGACAATGAGCCATTGTTGAAAGAATTTATTTTACGGGTTGATTCATTGGACTACGAAAACCGCCAGTTGCTGCTGTCAGGCATGTTGAACTTCATGCAGTTATTCGAAAATCAAACAGGTAAATGAAAACTGATTGTTTTTCTGCTCCCCAAGTTGTGGTAAAGAACCGTAAAAAACGGTATAATAGGAGGAATGCTTAAGTAAGGAGTGGATTCGGTGACCATCACTATTGAACGAATCGCAAATATGCACGACTCACAAATTGAAGAATTCATGAATCATATTAAACATACATTTCAGCCGTCTGACCCTGCACAGGCGGAAATAATACGCAAAGCCGCTTCACTTGTACGTATGAACGCAATCGGTGCGTATCGCTACACCGAAACCGAGCAATCCTTAATGGCAAATATTTCGGGTACAGAGTCGGAATTCGCACGTCTTTCTTTCATGACGATGGAGCCGTACTGCACATGTGCTGACGGAGACTGGTGTGCGCATCAGATCTCGGTCGTCTTTCATTTGTACTCGCAGTTTCATTCATTGTCCGATTGGCTGAATACGTGGCGCCAGTCAGGAACTGTGCAGACACAATTGTCGATCAATGAACGGACACCGGAAGCTTGGTTAAACGCATTATCCGTATTAGTGAAGCCGCTTAGCGAGTTGAATGCGAGTGACGGACCGACTGGATTCTTGCATTACGCTTCCAAAATTGAACACCAGAAGACGCGGCTTTCTCCTTTTGAATGGGAATGGAAGCCGCTCTTTTCGCTGTACTATCAGCTAACATTATTGCGGTCGGCGTGGCCTTTCCTTAAAAACGAACTATCGGCGAACGATTCCTATCATTACGGCAAATGGCAGCTGACGATTTGGCTCAATGAGCAGATGTCCGAAATGAAAGCTAGCATTAAACAGTTAAGTACGAAATCGCGTCTATTTGAGACGGACGCCTTTCACACGAAGCTCAAAGATTTGATTCATTCGTTCGCAATGGACGAAGATGGTTTATTCTCGAAGCGTTTTGAAGCGTTCCGTCTTGTCTATACTGAGCTGTATTCCGATGAAGCCGAATTGACAGAGGAGATTGAACGCCTGCAAAAGGAAACGGCAGCAGACGCGCCATTATTCCGTGCATTTCTCTATTTGACGTCGGGACGTTTTGACGAGCTCGATGAGGAATTGAATACTCTAGATGCTACCGCTGTTCCACAGTGGTTGGCATTTGCGCTCTATGCGAAAGAAGATGAGGATTTTGATATCGTGCAGTCGATTATGTTGCAACTGCTTCCTCATTTAGCCGAGCATTATCAGCAACTTGCGACGCGTAACCGTTCGGCTTTTGCCGAGGATATCGACGAGTTGCTGGCGCTGTCCGATGTTTCAGAAGAACAGCGCGACCAACTATTTCAATCATATGGACCGGAAGCCAGTCGTGCGTATGGTAAGTTTTTATTCGAGCGCAATCGTTATGCTGAATGGGCTGCGCTTATGCATTTAACTCGCGGGTCAGTCGACATGATCGACAGTTCGGCAATGAAAACAGCACTTGCGGAAGATTCGCAAGCGGTGTTCCCTCTCATGCATGCTGAAGCTTTGAAATTAGTCAAAGAGAAAAATCGAGATAGCTATCGCCGTGCAGTGCGTTTATGGAAGCAAATGAAGACGGCTGCGAAGCGCGATGGCCGCAATGAATTTTGGAACCGCTATGTCCATACAGTCCGCGAGCAATTTCCACGTCTACGTGCACTGATGGAAGAGATGGAGAAAGGAAATCTACTTCTATGACCGATTCGAACATCTTACAACTTTCATTAGAGTTAACATTACAAGAAGCACAAGATGGCATGTTCATCGTGTCTGCAAACGTCGCAGGTGAAACGCGCAAGATTGATGCGGATATGCTCGTATCGTATTTATTTTATTCGGATGAACCTACGATGTACGGCATGTTGGTGGAGCAGCGTGATAATTGGCTCAATGTATCGATTGATATGTTGCTGCGTTTGTTCTCGGCTGGTAGTCATCCGTACGTGCAATACTCTGGTGCGACTTCTAACGATCAACAAATACTTACAGACATTCGCGAAGCAGCGACGTTATGGAAAGACCCTGCGCTGTTTTCATATGTTGAAGCGAGTGAGTCTGGATTGTCGTTTAATCTCGACAAGACCCATTTATCCGAGCAGGCGGGACGGTATATCTCGCTTGCGATGCGTGGACAGTTGGCGACGCTCGGTGTCCCGATGGCAGACTTCCCTGCTTTGTTGCCGCACTTTCAGCAGTATGGATGGCCGAATACCGAAAAGTCGAAGTTACCGTTCCGCGTAGCACTTCGTTTGACGGAGCCGGATATCGATGAGACGGATTGGTTGCTTGAGACGATTCTAATTAGTGATCGCGGTGCACAGTGGTCGCCGGCGATCGGCAAAATAGCAGGATCGATCGAAAATGCTTTACCTGCAAAACGTAAGCCGTACGCGGAGGAAATTGAAGAGCGTCAATCCGAGATGGTCGGGATTTTCCGTTCCGTCGAATGGTATGAACCGCGACAGTTCATGCATGTGCCGCTAAATGATGCGCAAGTGCGGATTTTCATTCAGGAAGATCTGCCACTATGTCAGGCGTTTGATTATCCGGTTATACTACCGGCTTGGTTAAAGACCGTGACAGAGACGAAGTTGAAGATTCGGACGTCTGCCGGTATGCAGTCGTATCGTTCGTCAGCGAGTCTCGATCAAGTGTTGTCGTTTGATTGGCAGTTTTCACTTGCAGGGGAAAAGATCGATAAGGATCAGTTCCAGAAGATGGTCGATGAGAACCGCGAGTACATTCGCGCAGGCGATGAGTGGTTTCATTTGGATCCCGCATGGCTCAAACGGATTCGTGAGTTGATGGAGCAAGTAGACGACGGCGAATGGACAGTGAAGGATTTGCTGTTCAATGAAGTGCCGGAAGAAATTGCGCCTGTCTATGATGAAGAGGAAGAAGACGATCCGTTAGTTGCGTTTTCAATGCAGCAATCTTTGCGTAACGTGATGAATATGCTGCATGACAAGAAAGGTTTGCCGCCCGTTCCGGTACCTGGGACATTGCATGCCGAGTTGCGTCCGTATCAACAAGAAGGTTTCGAGTGGCTTCATTTCATGCGCGCCAATAAATTCGGTGCGGTGTTGGCGGATGATATGGGACTTGGTAAAACCGTACAGCTCATCTCGTATTTGCTGTATGTGCATAATTTACCGGAAACCGACTCCCCTTCGCTGATCATTTGTCCGACAAGTGTTATGGGTAACTGGCAGAAAGAGCTTGAACGTTTCGCGCCTTCTTTGACGGTACACGTACATTACGGGACGAATCGTGCGCGTGAGGAACAGTTTGCGGATATTATGAGCAAGCGTCAAGCGGATATTATTTTGACGACGTATGGTACCGCTACGCAAGATGGCGAGATGCTGTCGATGTACGAGTTTGCGAATGTAACTATTGACGAAGCGCAAAATATTAAGAACTTGCAGACGAAGCAGTCTCGGGCGATCCGGAAGTTGCGCGGTGTGCATCATATCGCGTTGACGGGTACGCCGATCGAGAACCGTTTATCGGAGTTATGGGCTATTTTTGATTTCATTCATAAAGGATATCTCGGCAGCTTCCGTAAATTTAACGATGAATTCATCGTGCCGATTGAGCGTGATGATCTTGAAGCGGAGAAACGGAAATTGCGTGCTCGAATTCAGCCGTTCATGATGCGCCGGACGAAAAATGATCCGGAATTGCGTCTGAACTTGCCTGAGAAACTCGAGCAAAATGAATATGTCCCACTGACTCCTGAGCAAGCGGCATTGTATGAAAGTTTTGTTTCGGAGACGAAATTCAAACTCGAAACTCTGACAGGATTTGAGCGCAAAGGCTTGATTTTGAAGATGCTCAGTCGTTTAAAACAATTATGTAATCATCCGGCATTATTCCTGAAAGAACCGCCAGCCCCTGCTGCCGAGTTGACGAAGCGATCCAATAAAATGGCGCGAATTGTTTCGATGGCAGCGGAGATTGCGGCGAACGGTGAGCAATGCTTGATTTTCACGCAGTATATTGGCATGGGGCAGATGATCCGTCAGTGTTTGTCCGAGCTACACGGGATTGACGTGCCATTCTTGACGGGTAGTATGCCAAAAGGACAACGTGATGCATTGGTCGAGGCGTTCCAAAACGGAGAGTTCCCGATTTTCATCCTGTCATTAAAAGCTGGGGGCACCGGCTTGAATTTGACGCAGGCGAATCACGTATTGCACGCAGACCGTTGGTGGAATCCGGCTGTGGAGAACCAGGCAACGGATCGTGCGTACCGTATCGGGCAAACCAAATTCGTGCATGTGCATAAATTTGTAACGGTTGGGACGATTGAAGAAAAAATTGACGAGATGCTCGTCGAGAAAGCAGCGTTGTCAGCTGATTTGATTCATTCGAGTCAATGGTTGACCGAGCTCAATGATCGAGAGCTCGAGGATTTGCTGACGTTTAATTAACATAGTAATCACTGGGACCTGTATCGAAATGTGATGCAGGTCTTTTTGCGTTCATTGTACATCGGAGGGAATGAGGAAAGGGTTTGTTTTGATCGTTTCCAGGTAATTGATGCGCTCGTTCAGGTTGGCAATAATGCGGATCAGCTGGCCAATCTGGTCTTCGAGGCGTTGAATATCTTGTTTCTGCGCGACTGTAGGTGTGCTGTGCATGTGGGCTTCATCCTTTCTATGAGCGGGTATGTATTCCGTCAGCCCGCCAAGTGGAAGTGGTCTCCGACGAAAACGGGCGACGGATGAGTTGGCGTAAAATTGATTCAGTTCCTATGCTGAATGTACTCCCGGCATCACAGAGGATTGGGTCCCCACCCGCTCTTGCTTCTGCCGAGTCATGCTAGTTGGCGAATATGCTTGTAGTGTCGTGTAATTTTCTCTTTTTTCATTTCTCTTTAATTGTGTGTCATCCATCTCTTTTCAGGAATTGATCAGCAACGGATGTGCGACGGCGGATCTGCCTTTGTAACTTCCCCTTTCATTTTAGATATGATTAGAAAATAGGTAGTGCCGTTTCGGTTGATTTCGCTTCTTCAAAACGTTCGGACTCAGTAGATGATTGCGTTTTCATTTCTGACTGTTGAGGTTTGGATGACTTCGAAAGAAAGCGGATGTCGTTGCACATGACTTCCATGATATACACTTTCGATCGGTCTTCCCGTTCGTAGTTCCGGGTCTGAATGCTTCCACTGACGCCTACGAGCGATCCTTTGCCGCAGTGACGGACTAGGTTTTCGGCGGATCGTCCCCAGACGGAGCACGGCACGAAGTCGGTTGCTATTTCCCCGTTTGCGTTTTTGAAGCTGCGATTGACTGCGAGGGCGAACGTAGTATTGACACGTCCTGACGAGTGTTCTTTTAATACGAGGTCTTTGGTGATGCGCCCTACTAAAGCCACTTGGTTCACGAGTTTGTTCCTCCTTTCTTTGTGCTGCCCTTATCGTAATCTACATGGGATCATTATGGCAAAGTGGCAAAATTGAATTTTAATGCGATTTTCGGCGTAGTTTTTCAATTTTCATTCGAAGGGATTTTTAGACTTTCGCGGTAGTAAGCGATTTCTATGTAACGAGGTAAATGGCATTATTGAATTCTCGAGTATTTTAAGATTTTTATGCTATACTTGGGAAAATTGTACCGAGGTGATGGGATTGAAGACGTTTAAGATGATTTCGGTGGAAGTGGTTCAAGAGAGCGGCGTGCTTGCATTTCCACTGTTTGACGGCATTATCATCAACCAGGAGAACAGTCACCGTTTGTGGGTGCTTGAGCTGTTCATTGATGCCAAGTACAAGGATATTATGGAAAAGTGGAAAGCCGAGGAGACGTTGCTGACCGTACGCGTTGTCATTTCGTATCCCGGCAATGAGCCCGCTTCTTTCGACGTGGCGGTGGAAAACTGGCGTCAGATTGGTGACCGGATTTCTGTGTTGATGAAAGGACGTCTGAAGCGCGTCCGCTCGAAGTATCCGGAATATCTGCTTGAGGAGTTATTGGATGAAGGTTTGGAGGGCGATGCGTTGCTCGAGCAATTCCAAACGGCCATGTGGGATCGACCGAAGTTGAAGCGCGATATGGAGATGGATGAGAAGACGAAGTTGTGAAGGTTGGGCTGCCCTTTTTTGGGTGGCTTTTTTTGTGTTTGGTGGATATAGAGCGGATGTACGGACTCATAGAGCGGGTAACGCGCTTCATTGAGCGGATAAGCCAGCATATAGAGCGCGCGCGGACTTATGTAGAGCGAATAGCGCGAGCGATAGAGCGGGTAACATGACATATTGAGCGCACGCGGACCTACGTAGAGCAAATAGCGCGAGCGATAGAGCGGGTAACATGACATATTGAGCGCGCGCGGACCTGCATAGAGCGGATAGAGCGAGCGATAGAGCGAGTAAACCAGCACATCGAGCGCACGCGCACTTACATAGAGCGGATAGCGCGAGCGATAGAGCGGGTAACATGACATATTGAGCGCGTGCAGACTTGCATTGAACACAACCCATATAAAAACGGCCCAAGCATTCAATATGCAGGGCCGTTTCTATAAAGGTGGGAATCATCGTACTTTACGATTTTCATCGCGCAATACGCCGTCTGGAGCCGCGTCGTTACCGTTCATGTTGCCGTCGAGATTTTTGTCGTCGCGAGCGCCATTGATATCGTTGTTGTCATCGATCATTTCATCACGGGTTCGATCTAGACTTTCGCGCGTGTCCTCCATGATGCCATCACCGTTGCCGTTCATGATGCCACGGTCATTGTTGTCGTCAAGACCGTCGAGATTTGGGCCCATGCGTTCGTCACCGTTAGGCGTGTTGTTACGTTCCGTCTCCTGCATCGGCGTTTCGTTATTGCTTGGTAGTGCACCGTTGTTTGTGTTACATGCGGTTAGAACGAGTGCGGAAGCAAAAACTACGGGCAGAGCTTTTCTAATCATAAAAAAATTCCCTCCTTTTTTACGAGCTGTGAACCATACGTTTTGGTATGTTCATCGATAGCTTGTGCGGAAAGGAGAGAACTATTCGTTTTAATTATTCGTATGACCTGATGTGGTTTCCAATACGTTTTGAACGTATACGGCTTCCGCTTTGCAGCCATAATCATAATAGGTGTCGAGATTTTGTTGTAAAATTTCAATTTGCGCGATCTGCTCTTCCGTTGGTGGATCGTTGAGGATGCGAATTAGTACTTCCTCCACGCGCTCCGCTAACTCTTTATGGAAATCGGGATCTACTTTGACGTCGTCAGGAATCTTGTCGTACCAAAGTGCTTTGGTCGTAATGTATTCCCGCCAGTTCGCGTAAAATTGTTCGATGTTATATTCTTCTGCAGACCAGCCGATTTCACTCATATATTGTTCGAATGATTGAGAAATGGAACGAGTGATGCTGCTCTTAATATTTGGAGAAAGCTTTTTTAACATGCTGTAGTATACCCTCCCACTGTATGCCCATACTGGCATTCCAATGATTATTATATCAATATTTAGTACGGCATCATGATGTTATTGCTCTTGGACGGGTCCGAGTGCGAACGTAATATCTGCTTCACATGCCACTTCGCCTTCGACGGTTGCGATGGCTTTTCCTTTACCAATTGTTCCACGCAGGCGGACAATTTCTACTTCGAGACGAAGCGTGTCGCCTGGTATAACTTGACGCTTGAAACGGCAGTTGTCGATGCCGGCAAAAAACGCTAGACGGCCTTTGTTTTCTTCTTTTTTGAGTAAAGCGACCGCGCCTACTTGGGCGAGCGCTTCCACGATTAAGACACCTGGCATAACCGGGTAGCCCGGGAAGTGGCCGTTGAAGAAGTCTTCATTAATTGAAACATTTTTTAACCCGACTGCGCGCTTGCCTTCTTCGAGTTCTTCGATGCGATCGACGAGCAAGAATGGATAGCGATGCGGGATGATTTCTTGTATTTGTTGAGCGTTTAGCATGAAATTTGTCTCCTTTATTCCAGAGGTTCTGAAGAATTCAGATGTTTCTTTCCTTATTTACCGTTCATGATATCAAAAATATGCTGCCATGTCTCTTTTTTGAAGACATCGCCTGCTGAGCCGTCACCGATTACACTAAAACCAACCATTGTACCTGCTATGGCCGCTAAGACAATCAACAACAGTATCAGTAGTAGCCGCAGCCAGATGGGAATCATGCGCACTTGAACCCAGCGCATTTCGCTTATCGGTTTTGTAGCCTTTTTAGAACGTTCTTTACGTGGCCATTTTGACGTAATCTTCGTCCAAAATGTCGCGTCCGTTTGTTCTGATGCAGGTAGTTTTTCTACAGGATCCGTTTCGACTAGAGGTGTTTGTTCTACTACCTCTTCTGAAGCACCAGGAGCTTCTTCTAGCACTTCGGTCTCCGTTATCGACTGAATATCTTCCGGAAGTTCTTCGTCTGTCGTAGGAGGCTCTGCAAGCGTTATGGCCACTTCATCCATTCCAGATGTAACTACCGGATCTATTTCCGTAAGCTCAATCGGATCTTCCATTTCTGTCGGTTCCGGAGTCTTCAAGGGCTCGAATGGTTTCACCGGTGAGAGTGGTTCTGTTATTTTTTTGAAATTTTTTTCTGTCATAGTAAGTACTCCTATTGCACGCGTTAGCGAATGCCGTTAATTAAGCCCATCATCTGGTCCGCCATGGTTACGGAACGCGCATTGAATTGATAGGCACGTTGCGTCGAGATTAAATCCGCCATTTCTTTTTCATACTCTACGTTGGAAGTTTCGAGCGCTTGATTTTGTAAGCCAATCTGATTTCGTCCAGCACCTGTCAATTCCGTCAATAAATCATTTGCTGTCAGTCCGATTGCCGCTAGATCTGTGGGCAAACCAAAGCTGGTTGCCGAAAGCTGAACCATTGAATCAGGCTTTTCTAAGACGGTGACACCTAGATTAAATTCCTGCGTTCCTTGTGGTGTCGTGACTTGCAATACACCATTCGGACGAATTTGATAATCGGTCGCTTGTCCTGAAAAGACGATTGGACGGCCAGCGCTATCTGCTACTGCGAGTCCTTCTTCATTAACTAGCGCATTATTGCCATTTGCAGTCGGTGATAAGTAGAAATTTCCTTTACGTGAATAAATGATTTCTTCTCCGCCGTCTGTCGGCTGTATTAAATTAAAATGTTGTTTCGGCTCCGTTAACGCAAAGTCTAGCTGACGGTCCGTTAGTTGGACAGAGCCTACTTTCCAGTTCATCTGCAGGCTACCAAGGTGCGCGCCGGTGCCCATTCGAATGCCGAAATCTGAGCTGCGCTCGGCCTGATCGGCTTTGTCGTTATTGATTTGTTGGAATAAAAGTTCCTGGAATGTAGCGGCCGAAGACTTGTATCCATGAGTTCCGACATTCGATAAATTGTTGCCAATCAAGTCGAGACGGTGTTGCAGTTGGTTCATCGTATTCGTCGCTGTGGTCATTGTGCGAATCATTACAGGTCACTTCCTTTACGCATGCTTCTATATGTAGACATTAATTGACTCGTCCTACTTCATTGACTGCTTTTTCCATACTGCGGTCATAGGCTTGCAGGATTTTTTGATTGGCTTCAAAGGCACGGTAGGCTGTCAGCATATCCGTCATCGAGCGCGCGGCATCGACGTTGGAATCTTCAAGAAACCCTTGTTGCAACGTGTACGTACCGCCAGTTGGTAACGCATTTCCGTCGATTGTCGTGTAGAGTCCGTTATCTTGTTTGGATAGAGTGTCCGGACCGTCAGAGTAAGCAATACCTAGTGTCGCGACTTCCGTTTCGCCTGCGAAGATCGCTCCTGAATCCGTCACGCGAATATCATCACTTGTCAGTTCGATCCGATTGCCCGCATCGTCAAGGACGTATAAGCCGGATGGATTGGTTAGGTACCCTTCTGCATTGACAGTGAAATTGCCGTTTCGTGTGTAGAATTGACCGCCGTTCTCGCCTTCTAGCGTGAAGAATACGGTTCCTGCAACACCTGTCTCTTCATTTACTTCCATCGGTCCATCCACTAATGCGATATCAGTCTTCTGTTCCGTTTCACGCAACTGTCCTTGCGCAAATAATGGCAAAGTTTCTTGCATATAAACACCTGTCGACAGTTCGCCTACTTTGGATAGATTCCTAAAGTTCAAGCCTTTTTCCGTCGGCACGCGCATCGAATCTAAGCGAGACATCAACATGTCAGGGAATGCACGAATCGTCGACTGCTCCGCCTTATAGCCTGGCGTGTTGGCGTTCGCGATATTATTTGATAGCATTTCTGTACGGCGCTGCTGTGCAATCATGCCTGATCCTACTGTATAAAAACCACGAAACATTTCATTTCACTCCTTTGCATATTCATGTCGAATAATCGTTGTTTTTAGTATACACTACTTACCGCCTGATGGTAGGTCAAATTATGCGTGTTGATCTTTTACCATCCCACTCCATGAGCAAGGCCGTTCCATCTATAATACAAGTGAGCCCATTTTCTGCAATGAATACCGGAACTTGGAGATGTTCGGATAATAACGTATCTATTCCCGGAAGCAATGCACCGCCACCGATTAATAGGATGCCGCGCTGTGCAATATCCGCAGCAAGCTCCGGCAATGTTTCTTCCAGTGCATTCCTTGTCGTCTCCACGATTTTACTGATCGGCAGACGCAATGCCTGATGAATTTCTTCCGCCGTCACTTCAATTGTTTTCGGAATACCTGTCGCGAGGTCGCTACCGTGTACGTTCATAGCATTCGGTTTCTCCCCATTCGTCAACACAAGACCCATGTCTTTTTTCACTTGTTTTGCTGTTTTTTCTCCTATATACACATTATGTTTTTTTCGAATATGTTGGATGATACACTGATCAAAATGAAGGCCACCGATATTCGTTTTTTCAAACGAGACGATTTCTCCCATT
The DNA here is from genome assembly GCF_002743255.1 of Sporosarcina sp. P2. Classification (GTDB taxonomy): domain Bacteria; phylum Bacillota; class Bacilli; order Bacillales_A; family Planococcaceae; genus Sporosarcina. The sequence continues at coordinate 81,291 of NZ_PDYY01000007.1, read as the reverse complement.
GAAAGAACGGAAGCATCTGTCGTGCCTGCACCGAGATCGACTATCATATTGCCTGAAGGCGAAGATATATCCATACCTGTCCCAATCGCCGCCACTTTTGATTCTTCCTCAATGACGACTTGTTTGGCTCCGGCTCCCATCACCACTTGGCGGATCACACTTTTTTCCACTCGCGTCGTATCCGCTTTACAGCCAATCGTAACGTGAGGTTTGATACGCCGGCTTTTTCCTAGCGCTTTTTCAAGGAAGTGCCTGATCAACACACGGGCCATTTCGAATTCCGCAATGTTCCCAGCTTTCATTGGACGTATGATCTGAATATATTCCGGTGAACGACCAATCATTTGATAAGCCTCTACACCAAAGGCCACAGGTTCATCGGTACGTTTATCGATCGCAATGACGGCCGGCTCATCGATGACGAGACCGTCGTCTTTCACGTATATCAATACATTGGCGGTACCCAAGTCTATCCCAATATCTTTTGAAAACATCGTGGCCTCGACCCCTTCCTCGTACGTCCTGTCTGATAACACTCATTAGCTGTTTATTATATCATATTTCTACTTTATTTGGCAGTGTTCGAGGGCAGTCGTCAAAACGAAAAGCCGCCAGCAAGTTAGCGGCGGCTCGTGATTTATTTAAAGGCGATCGTTGCATGAATGGCTTTTTGCCACCCTTTGTAGAGATCTTCACGTACAGCTTGTTCCATATTGGGCTCAAAAGGTCGGTCGAGACGCCAGTATTCTGCGATTTCCTTGCGATCCTTCCAAAACCCTACCGCTAGCCCCGCAAGATAGGCCGCGCCAAGTGCCGTCGTTTCATTGATTGTCGAACGCTCGACTGGCACATTCAGTAAATCTGCTTGAAATTGCATGAGGAAATTATTGTTCACTACTCCCCCATCAACCCGTAACGTTTTCAATGAAATCCCAGAATCCGCTTCCATTGCGTCCAGCACGTCTTTCGTTTGATACGCGAGTGATTCAAGTGTCGCCCGCACGAAATGCTCCTTCGTCGTACCGCGTGTCAGGCCGAATACGGCACCTTTGACGTCGCTGTCCCAGTACGGCGTGCCGAGTCCGACAAATGCCGGTACAACGTAGACACCGTCAGTAGATTGGACGCGCTTCGCATAGCTTTCGGTTTCCGACGCTTTACGGAACATACGAAGTCCGTCACGCAGCCATTGAATCGCGGAGCCCGCAACGAAAATACTGCCTTCCAGTGCGTACTCCACTTTCCCATCGATTCCCCAAGCAATTGTCGTCAGTAAACCGTGTTCAGATGTTACGGCTTTATCTCCTGTATTCATTAGCATGAAGCAACCGGTACCATACGTGTTCTTCACCATGCCACTTTCAAAGCACGCCTGACCGAATAAAGCCGCCTGCTGATCACCCGCAATACCCGCGATCGGTGCTGCGTGACCGAAAAAGTGCTTGGTGTCTGTGTGCGTGTAGATTTCGGACGATTCGCAGACGGTTGGCAGCATCGTTTTCGGTACGTCTAATAGGTTGAGTAGTTCTTCATCCCACTGCAGGTCATGAATATTGTACATGAGTGTACGCGATGCGTTGGAGTAGTCGGTTACATGCGCTTCGCCACCAGACAATTTCCAGATGATCCATGTATCGATGGTGCCGAATAACAAGTCGCCGTTGTTCGCTTTTTCACGCGCCCCTTCTACGTTGTCCAAAATCCACTTTACTTTCGTTCCGGAGAAATACGAATCGATCAGTAAGCCCGTTTTCGCTCGGAATACATCATGATGTCCAGCTGCTTTTAGTTCTTCACAAATGTCAGCTGTCTGGCGGGATTGCCAAACGATCGCATGGTAGACGGGGGCGCCAGTATGCCTATCCCAGACGACGGTCGTTTCGCGTTGATTGGTAATACCGATCGCTTCAATTTGCGTGGCCGCGATGTTTTTTTCAGAAATGACCGCCGCGATGACGGAAAGAATCGAGCTCCAAATTTCATCCGCATTATGCTCCACCCAGCCAGACTGCGGAAAATACTGCGTGAATTCCTGTTGCGCCGTGTGGAAGATGTTGCCTTTTTTATCGAATAAAATTGCACGTGAGCTCGTCGTACCTTGATCGAGTGCCAAAATATATTTTTTCGTCATGATGCATTCCTCCCGTTTGCTTTGATTGGTGTTTATTATACATGTTTTTGGATTGGGGGTGGGGGGATGCATTGAGCGTTCGTGGACTGGCTTTGAGCGGGTGAGGAAAAACTTTGAGCGTCCGCGGACCACATAGAGCGGATAGCGCGCACGATTGAGCGAGTGAGGAAAAACTTTGAGCGCTCGCGGACCCACATAGAGCGGATAGCGCGCACGATTGAGCGGGTGAGGAAAAACTTTGAGCGCTCGCGGACCCACATAGAGCGGATAGCGCGCGCGATTGAGCGGGTGAGGAAAAACTTTGAGCGTCCGCGGACCCACATAGAGCGGATAGCGCGCACGATTGAGCGAGTGAGGAAACACATTGAGCGCTCGCGGACCCACATAGAGCGGATAGCGCGCACGATTGAGCGGGTGAGGAAACACATTGAGCGCTCGCGGACCCACATAGAGCAGATAGCGAGCACGATTGAGCGGGCGAGGAAACCCATTGAGCGCACGCGGACCCACATAGAGCAGATAGCGAGCACGATTGAGCGACCCCCTCCCACGCTAGAACACAATCCATCAAACAAAAGCTATCCAGATACATTCCTCTGGATAGCTTTTCATAATTTTAGGCTGGTTGTATAGGTGCAGTATATTACGGCTTCATTTTCAGTGTGACTAGGCATCTGCTTTTTGTGCTTCAGTTTCATTTTTCCATTTTTGACGCGTGGCTTCTCCTCCGCGCAAGTGGCGGATGGATTTGTGGTAGGCCAGAATTTCCGCGACTTTCCGTGACAAGCATGGATCTACATTTGGCAATCGTTCGGTCAAGTCTTTGTGGACCGTGCTTTTGGAGTAGCCGGTCGCAGTGGCTAGCGCGCGCACTGTCAAGTTGGTCTCGATCAGTAGCTTGCCCAGTCGTACGCAGCGTTTTCTAATTTGCTCGTGCACGCCCTCTTCCTTTCTCTATTCACTCCTTTGACTAATGTAGTCTATGCGAACATGTATCAACATATGAAAAAAGCCATTCCGGGGGCTGGAATGGCTTGAGTGCTACGTATTAAAATGCTAGGAAATCGTGTGGGTTTACAGATACGCCATCTTGCTGGATTTCAAATTGCAAGTGGACGCCTGCTTCAGGGTTCCATTCATTCTGAGTGGTCGTGGCAAGCACTTGTCCTTGTTGGACGACGTCGCCTTCTTTAACGAGTACGCCTGTTAATGAGCCATAAATCGTCGTCTTACCATCCGCGTGTTTCAATCTAACTTCTGTTCCTTTGAATGAATCCACGATGACTTCTTCAACTGTTCCACTCATTGCCGCTACGGCTTCGAATGGTTCACCATCCATCGATAGAGAAAGTCCTTTGCTGGTGACGTACGTCTGGTTGAATACGAGTAGTGCTTTCTCACGCACTGCTTCGTCTGCTTCTGCATCATAAAATTCTTGTAAGATGGCGACTTGCTCTACTTTACTTTCATCGAATGGATACTTCAGTGTTTCTTTTGTTGCGTTTGTTTCTACCGTACCGCTTTCTTTTGGCTGATCTACTTTTGCCACTTCAGACGGGACAGAATCTTCCGTCGTCAATGCGGTGTATCCCCATACCATGCCGATGAATAAAAGCGCTACGCTCGTATAAATGGCAGGCCAGAACCAGCCGTTCTTCGTTTTCTTGTTCTCCTGAGAAGGGGCCTTTGGTTTTTCTTCTCGCATATTCATCACCTCACTTGCATTCTTTGCAAGTTACGGGGATTTTAAACATCGATCTTCAGGTAAATTTATTTTTTGGATTTTTGTGCCTGTATAATAGTGTGACACGATTTGATCTGCGGTCCATCCTTTTTGTGCGAAGGCTTCTGCACCGTATTGACTCATCCCGACGCCATGGCCATAGCCAACGGTCGTAATATGGACGATTTGGTTGTTAATGTCATACGCAATATTGAAATCAGTTGAAGCCAAATGAAGTTTTTCTCGAATTTGCCGTCCGCTCGCTTCATATTGTCCCGCTATGATTTTCTGGACACGTCCGGTTTGATTGCGGACAAGCTTCAGCTCTCGAAATTGATTGGCGCCCCAGTTGAAACCTAGTTTTCGATTCCATTCGGTCAATGTTAGTTCTTGCTTGCGCTCCACGGTAGGTGCTACCTCTTCTTCACCGGGACTTTCAACGCTCTGCAAATATTCGACCGGATTGCCGCTGAAGTTTTGCGCGGCTTCCGTTTTGCCATTAGATGTAGAGAAGAACATGGCCGATATAATTTCTTCCCCGTACACAATAATTTGGCCTTGCGTCTCTTTCGCAGCCTGGCGAACTTTCTTTTCATTGTCCTTGAACGACTTGCCCCAGCGCTCTTTACGTTCAGCTTCCGTACGGTAAACTTGCGCGGAGACATCTTTAGCAATCGGCTTGATTCCTTTATCGGTGTTTCTGGCGGCATATGTGCGGGCTGCAATGACTTGCGCTTTCAGTGCTTCTGGATGAAAATCGGCAGGCATCTCACCTGCTACCACTCCGACCACATACTCTTCAAGCGGAATCGGCTCGTCCACACCTATGACCGTGATCAGCACATCGCAGTACTTCTCCTCTCGTTGGTCTACCAGTTTGAATTCTGGCGCTTGTCTTACTAGAACCGGAATAAAAAATAATGTGAGAATGATGAATAAAAGCAATAGTTTTTTGTACATACTGGACTATATGTTGTGAGGAGATTGTGTATTCATCGTGAAGAATGAAAAAACCATGAACAGCAAACTGTTCATGGCTTCGATCTTTATACTAATTGAGATTCCGTAACTTCTTGTTCAGTTGAGACACGTGTTATGTCTGCACCTAGTGCTTTGAGCTTCTTATCGAAGTCTACATAACCGCGATCCAAGTGAATTAATTCAGTCACACGTGTCACGCCTTCTGCTACGAGTCCAGCTAGGATGAGTGATGCAGCGGCACGCAAGTCTGTGGCTGCGACTTCCGCACCTTGGATTTTTGAAGGGCCTGAAACAATAACAGAACGTCCTTCGATTTTTACATCCGCGTTCATACGGCGGAATTCTTCAACGTGCATAAAACGATTTTCAAATACAGTTTCCGTTAACACACCGATACCGGTAGCTGTTAACATCAATGCCATCATTTGTGATTGCATATCAGTTGGGAAACCTGGATGCGGCATAGTCTTCAAATCGACTGCCTTAAGTGGATGATTCGCTCTCACACGAATTCCTTCATCCAACTGAGTAATTTCTACGCCCATTTCCGTCAATTTGGAAATTAATGCTGTAGAGTGTTCTGGTACTGCGTTGTCGATTGTCACGTCTCCACCCGTAATGGCTGCAGCTACCATGAATGTCCCAGCTTCGATACGATCCGGAATAATATGGTGAGTCGATGCATACATTGTCGTTACACCTTCGATACGAATATTATCCGTACCCGCACCTACTACTTTACCGCCCATTTCATTGATGAAATTCGCCAAGTCGACGATTTCAGGTTCTTTAGCAGCGTTTTCAATGATGGTTGTACCTTCAGCAAGAGCAGCAGCCGTCATAATATTTTCTGTTGCGCCTACACTTGGGAAATCCAAGTAGATTTTCGCGCCTTTTAATCGGCCGTTTACTTTCGCTTCCACATGACCATGTCCAAATGTAATTTCTGCTCCCATCGCTTCGAAGCCTTTCAAATGTTGGTCAATAGGTCTTGAACCAATTGCACAGCCTCCTGGCAATGCGACACGCGCGAATCCGTTACGCGCTAGTAACGGTCCCATTACTAAAATGGATGCGCGCATTTTACGTACAAATTCAAATTGTGCTTCGTCTGCTAGTCTTCCACGTGAATCTACGATGACTTCCCCTTTTTCCGGATCATGCGTGATTTTTGCGTTCAAACTTTTAAGCACTTCATTAATCGTCCGTACATCTGATAGATTTGGAACGTCACGAATGACATTCACTCCTTCAGATGCTAATAAAGCAGCAGCCAAGATCGGTAATACCGCGTTCTTCGCACCTTCTACACGTACGTTCCCTTGTAAAGTCCGTCCGCCGTTAATAATAATTTTTTCCACCAGTAGCCCCTCCGAGTCCAATTTATCCTTCACCCACAGCCTATTATCAGTAATCGTCTATAAACATTTTCATTGGTGTTGCAGTTCATTTGTTAAATTCAAATTCCACATATAAAACATATACTATTGTACCTTGGAAAACCTTACTAAACAAGTAACTTCCGGCGCAGTTTTGTGTTATTTCTTGCGTGATGTAGTATATGTGGGGATCTGACACAAAGTGATTGCATTTGATCATTCATTTATAGCAACATTACTGTTATTACCCGCTAATTCTACATTTTACACGCAATGGGTGATATTTTTATTACATGTATATTACAGTTTAAGCAAAATAGAGAGCGTTTTGAGATTTACGTCTCCGTTGTTGACAAGCAGTGAATTATTTAGTCTTTACTTATTCATGTAAAAAAACCACACCATATCTTGAACTTCTGTTTTAATTTCCTTCAGCTAGAGTTCTGTATTCCGTCGGTCATACCGATAGAGCTTCAGCTGGAGGAAATCAAAACCAAGTTGCCCATCTTCCTGACCAGTAGGATATGTCTAAAAAGAATTTTGATACGGTGGAGCCGATAGCAATACTTAACAAAATAAACAAAAGTTGTGTTTGGAACACGCGGTTTTTCCGTATGATGTTTTCTGGCAAGATTGCTTGTAGAGCGACGAAACTTATGCCGATGAAGAATATATGCGATACGATCGCGAGTAATGGATTGCTCCCTAGCATGCTGTCCATTGTTTCCACTCCTCTTTTCTAGGATATAGAGAAAAAGGGCAGACAGAGATTGTCTGTCCGCCCATTTCATTTATAGATTAAATACGTTGCTCATACACTTGCATGCGGTTGATAGCACGTTTTAAATCAAGCTCTGCTAATTTTTGACTAAGGGCGTCAGTTTTGTTCTGAAGATCTTGTTCAGCTTTTTCAGCAGCTTTCTTTGCACGTGCAATATCAATGGACTCAGCCAGTTCCGCACTCTGTGCCAATACAGTGACAACTTCAGGACGGACCTCGATGAAGCCTCCGTGGACTGCGACTGTTTCTGTTTTGCCATCTGTTTTTAGGCGAAGTGCACCAATTTGAAGCGGCGCGACCATCGCGATGTGACCGGGTAGAACCCCGATCTCACCAGCTTCGGTAACTGCAATCACCATGTTCGCATCCATTTCAACAACAGGGCCGTCGGGAGTGACGATATTCACTTTGATTTTACTCATTTTTTTCCCTCCTGGTCCCTTTTCTTAGACTTCTACACCCATTGCTTTTGCTTTTTCGATAACTTCTTCGATACGTCCAACTAAACGGAAAGCATCTTCCGGTAAGTGATCATACTTACCTTCTAGAATTTCAGCAAAGCCTTTGATTGTTTCAGGAACTGGAACGTACGAACCTTTTTGTCCTGTAAACTGCTCAGCAACGTGGAAGTTTTGTGACAAGAAGAACTGAATACGACGCGCGCGATCAACGACCTGCTTGTCATCTTCATCTAACTCGTCCATACCTAAGATTGCGATAATATCTTGCAATTCACGGTATCGTTGAAGAGTTGTTTGTACTTCACGTGCTACACGGTAGTGTTCCGGTCCAACGATTTCTGCACTCAATGCACGTGAAGAAGAAGCTAGTGGATCAACAGCTGGGTAGATACCCATCTCTGAAAGTTTACGCTCCAAGTTCGTTGTTGCATCTAAGTGAGCGAAAGTTGTTGCCGGAGCTGGATCCGTATAGTCATCCGCTGGTACGTAGATTGCTTGGATCGATGTAACCGATCCTTTATTTGTAGAAGTGATTCGCTCTTGTAACTGACCCATTTCAGTTGCCAATGTCGGCTGGTAACCAACCGCAGAAGGCATACGTCCAAGTAGTGCAGAAACTTCAGAACCTGCTTGTGTAAAGCGGAAGATGTTATCGATGAACAATAGAACGTCTTGTCCTTGCTCATCACGGAAATATTCAGCCATAGTCAAGCCAGAAAGTGCTACACGCATACGTGCGCCTGGTGGCTCGTTCATTTGACCGAATACCATTGCCGTTTTCTTGATAACGCCTGAATCTGTCATTTCAAAGTACAAGTCATTTCCTTCACGAGTACGCTCTCCAACACCAGCGAATACGGAAATACCACCGTGTTCTTGTGCGATGTTGTTGATTAATTCCTGAATTAGAACTGTTTTACCAACTCCAGCACCACCGAAGAGTCCGATTTTACCACCCTTGATGTATGGTGCTAGCAAGTCAACTACTTTAATTCCCGTTTCAAGAATTTCTACCTCTGTAGAAAGGAATTCGAATGTTGGTGCAGAACGGTGAATTGGGTCACGTTGTGAATCGGCAGGAACTGGCTCACGCAGGTCAATTTCCTCACCTAGTACGTTAAATACACGTCCGAGTGTAACGTCGCCGACTGGAACAGAAATTGGTGCGCCTGTATTAATAACTGACGTACCGCGTTTCAGACCATCTGTCGAGGACATCGCAATCGTACGAACTGCATCATCACCAAGGTGAAGTGCTACTTCTAAAGTCAATACTTCAACCACTCCGTTGGAACGATCGATATTAACCTTCAATGCGTTATAGATCTCTGGAAGTTGTCCGTTTTCAAACTTTACGTCAACAACTGGACCCATAACTTGAAGAATATGTCCATTACTCATGCTTTTCCCTCCTGTCTTACTGTTTCAAATCTATTATTCGAGTGCTGCTACGCCGGCTACGATTTCAGTGATTTCCTGAGTGATCGCTGCTTGACGAGCGCGGTTAAATTGTAATGTTAACGAATCGATTAGGTCAGACGCATTGTCTGTCGCCGTCTTCATCGCTGTCATACTGGAAGCATGTTCGCTCGCTTTTCCATCGAGTACCGCTCCATAAATGAGGCTCTCCGTGTATTGTGGGAGAAGTGTTTCGAGAATCGCTTCTGCTGAAGGCTCGAACTCATAAGATGATGAAGCTGATACAGATGAAATATCTGTGAGTGGAAGCAATTTACGTTCAGTTGCTTCGTTGGAGATGGCGGAGATGAAGTGGTTGTAATACAAGAACACTTCATCGTAAACGCCTTCTGTGAACATGCCAACAGCCCGATTCGCGATATCTTTTACTTCTTCAAAACGAGGGTGATCCGAAAGTCCGATCAGGCTTTCTTCAATCTGGAAGCCCAGACGGCCGAAGAATTCATAGCCTTTACGACCGATCGCGATAATGACCACTTCATCTTTCGATTTATGGCGTTGTTCGATTGCACGGGTAACCGCACGGAAAATGTGCGAGTTATATCCACCAACAAGTCCACGGTCAGAAGTAACTACGATGTACGCAGACTTCTTTACGGGACGTGCAGTTAATAAAGGATGCCCTGAATCTTTCGTTACGGCTGCAATAGCACCCACCACTTCTTCTACTTTATCCATGTAAGGTACGAATTTCTTCGCATTGACCTCAGCACGGTTCAGCTTGGAAGCAGATACCATTTGCATCGCTCTCGTGATTTGACTCGTCTTTTTTGTTGAAGCAATACGGCTTTCTATCTCGCGTAAGGACGCCACTGGCTATTCACCACCTTTATTTTAAGATCCATTCAAGGAAAATTAAGCTTCAGAAGTCACAAAGTTTTTCTTGAATTCGTTGAACGCTGCGCTCATTACGTCATCAGCTGGAAGATCTTTCGTTGTACGGATATGATCATACACTTCCGTATGGTTGGATTCTAACCAGCTAGTGATTTCACTTTCAAAACGCAATACGTCTCTTACTGGAATATCGTCGAGGTAACCGCGTGTCAGTGCATATAGACTGATTACTTGGTATTCGACTTTCAACGGCTTGTTCAAGTCCTGCTTCAAGATTTCAACTGTGCGGTGACCGCGGTCCAGTTTCGCTCTTGTAGTAGGGTCAAGATCCGAACCGAATTGTGAGAATGCTTCTAGTTCACGGAATGCTGCCAAGTCCAAACGAAGTGTACCGGCAACTTTCTTCATTGCTTTAATTTGCGCTGATCCACCAACACGGGATACGGAAAGACCAGCGTTGATCGCTGGGCGTACACCTGAGAAGAATAGGTCAGACTGCAAGAAGATTTGTCCGTCTGTAATAGAAATTACGTTTGTTGGGATATAAGCAGAGATATCTCCGGCTTGTGTCTCAACGAACGGCAGTGCTGTAATAGATCCTGCTCCTAGTTCGTCATTCAACTTTGCAGCACGCTCAAGTAGGCGGCTGTGTAGGTAGAAGACATCCCCTGGATATGCTTCACGACCTGGAGGACGACGAAGTAGCAAGGACAGTTCACGGTAAGCTGCTGCTTGTTTAGATAGATCATCATAAACGATTAGCACGTGCTTGCCTTCGAACATGAATTCTTCTGCCATCGAGATGCCTGTATATGGTGCCAAGAATAGCATTGGCGACGGGCTTGATGCAGATGCAGTAACTACGATTGTGTAATCGAGTGCACCGTTTCTGCGTAGAGTTTCAACAACTCCACGAACAGTAGATTCTTTTTGACCAATTGCAACATAGATACAGATCATGTCTTGGTCCGCTTGGTTTAGGATTGCGTCAATTGCAACAGTCGTTTTACCTGTTTGACGGTCACCGATGATTAATTCACGTTGTCCACGACCGATCGGAACAAGAGCGTCAATCGCTTTAATTCCTGTTTGCAATGGTTCGTGAACTGATTTACGCGCCATAACCCCTTGTGCAGGGCTTTCGATAGGACGAGTTTTTGTTGTATTGATTGGACCTAGTCCATCAACCGGTTGTCCAAGTGAATTGACTACACGTCCGATCAATTCTTCTCCGACTGGTACTTCCATAATACGGCCTGTACGACGAACTTCATCGCCTTCTTTAATGTCTGTGTATGGCCCAAGGATAACGATACCTACGTTGTTCGCTTCCAAGTTTTGTGCCAGACCCATTACGCCGGTAGAGAACTCAAGAAGTTCCCCCGCCATGACATTGTCGAGGCCATGAGCAAGTGCGATACCGTCACCTACACGGATTACAGTACCTGTTTCACTTACTTCCATTTCAGACTGATAATTTTCGATCTGTTGTTTGATCAGACCGCTAATTTCCTCAGCTTTGATGCCCATGTATGTCACCCCTCTTAATTCAAATTAATTGATTAATTGACGTTCCAGACGCGCCAGCTTTGCACTGACACTACTGTCGTAAATTTGGTTGCCGATCTGAAGGCGAATGCCACCGATCAAGCTTGGATCAATAATGTTCTCGATATGCAATGATTGTTTTCCTACTTTGTGCGCAAAGGCAGTAGAGATAGCTGTACTTTCTTCAACTGATAGCAAACGTGTAGAGTAGACTTTCGCTTCGGCAACTCCGGAAGCCTCGTTAGCGAGTTCCTGGAAGTCTTCGATTAGATTGCCTATTTCTTCAATACGGCCTGCATCGATCAACACATATAGTGTGTTCAATACAAGTTGGTTTGCTCCACTGAAAAGTTGCCCAATCAATTCTTTCTTCTTCTCAAGAGAAAACTTTGGCGAAATTAATAACTCGTCAAATTGTTTTTCATCAGCGAATACTTTTTGTAATTCTTTTAGATCAGCTTGCACGGAAAGCGTTTGTTGCTTTTCCTGCGCTGCTTCAAATAATGCAACGGCATAGCGTTTTGCGATTACCGATTGGCTCATCGCCCTTCGCCTGCCTTCACAATCGTTTCTTCAATCAATGCGCGGTTGTCTTCCTCAGAAATTTCTTTCCCAAGAACCTTAGACGCAGCCAAGATAGAAAGAGATACGAATTCTTCGCGAACTGCTGCAACTGCTTTCTCTTTTTCAGTAGCAATTTCAAGAGTTGCAGATTCTTTCATACGGTTAGCTTCAGCGCGTGCAGCCATAATCAGCTCTTCACGTTGAGTATCACCTTGTTTCTTCGCATTCTCTACGATAGATTGTGCGCTTTCGCGTGCTTCTTTTAATAGAGCACGTTGCTCTTCAAGAAGCTTTGCAGATTCTTGACGACTTGCTTCGGCTTGTTCGATCTCCGTAGCGATTAATTGCGCTCGTTGATCCATCACGCCCATTAACGGACCCCATGCAAACTTCTTTAGAAGTACCATGAGAATCGTGAAAAATACTACAGTGACGATAATGTCGCCTAAATTTAGACGTTGGTTTAAACTTGCTAAAAATCCTGCGTCAGCGTTTGCTGATAAGAGGACGAAGGTATCCAACACGATTGTTTCACTCCCTTCAAGAGCTCATGACTCTTTCGTTTCTTACTCTAATTGGAACATTCTATTATTCAGATCTATCAGTTGTTTAAATGTTGACATAAAGCAATGGCGAAGACCGAGACTGCATGCTTCGCCATATAACACAAATATTATTTGTTCATTACGATAAACGCGATAACAGTTGCGATGATTGGAAGTGCCTCAACCAATGCAACACCAATGAACATTGTTGTTTGTAGAACGCCACGTGCTTCTGGTTGACGAGCGATCCCTTCAACTGTTTTAGAAACGATTAAACCGTTACCGATACCTGCACCAAGTGCACCTAGACCAACTGCAATAGCTGCTGCTAATAAACCCATACCTGCCATTTTGTATTTCCTCCTAATATTCTTTGTGGTTTTGTTCCCTGATAACAGGGTAAATATATGTTTAGTGATCTGTGCTGACTTTGTGAGCCATATAGACCATCGTTAACATAACGAAGATAAATGCTTGGATCGCCCCGATGAATACCGAGAAACCGAGCCATGCAAGTGCTGGTATAACAGCTCCGGCAAGACCGAAGATGCTTGAAGCACCCAATGTTGCAAGTAAACCAATCAAGATTTCACCTGCGAAAATGTTACCGTAAAGACGAAGACCAAGTGTCAACGTGTTTGCGAATTCCTCAATGATCTTTAGTGGTGCCAAGAATGGTATTGGCTGGAAATATGATTTCAAGTACTTGCCCATTCCGAGCTGTTTCACACCATAGTAATGCGTTAACGCAACAACTGTAGCAGCGAGGGTTAACGTGATAACTGGATCGGCTGTCGGTGATTTCCACCAAAGTTGGTCATCCCATACGATTGCGAATGGAAGTCCAATCATATTTGCAACGAAGACAAACATGATCAAAGTGATGCCTAGTACGTGGAAGCGGCCTCCCGTTTTCCAGTCCATGTTATTTTTGATGATGCCTTTGACAAAGTCCATGACCCACTCCATGAAGTTTTGCATACCCGTAGGTTTCATTTGAAGCCGCCGTGTAGATGCAACTGCAATCAGGAAGACAATCAGACACGTTACAAATAACATCAGTATATTCGATGGGTTAAACCCGATTCCGAATAAAATAAACTGTGGATTTTCATGATTCACGTTTTTGTTCACCTCCCCTTGCTAGTAAAGTGTCATTGCTTCCAATGGAACAGCAGATGACCAGTAAACAGCAATGCATAGGGTATCATTAACCCGATTACCGTGCTGATCAGATCAAACTCCTCCGGCATAACGAGTGCAATGGCCGTAGCCCCTACACCTGATGCAAAACGTAAGCCCATACCTAATGACTTCGCTCGCTTCCCTTCATCGATAGAGCGGTCAAACCGTTCCATCCGTCGAACGAGAATCCAAAAGTTATACATACCGAAAAGTGAACCTAAGATGAGCCCAGCGAAGATTGTCCGGTAGTCCAAGAAGAACCAACCGAGCACGAACAATGCAAGCAAAAAAAAGAAACTCTTCTTCTGCTGTTTGAAAATTTCCTGCATACTTTGCATTGTCGATTCTCCCAATTCGTATTTTGGATTACAGCGTCTGAAGTGTTCAGTAATTCCCGACTTGTGTCGAGCGTTGAGTCTTTGTCGTTTTGAGATTTTTCAACGACATAGATTCCTTGTGAAGAAATCTGGAAATTGTAAGTGAATCGCCTTTTCCGTCCACCAGGTGACGTTGCCATGTGCGACGTCTACAATGTGTTAGGAAGTAGCGCTTCCGAGTGAAGACTTGAAACCTACGAAACATGATTTCTGTACTCAATTTATGTATGAGTTCCTTATCAATCTTACCCTTTGTTAGCATACAATAGAGGGTTTTTTATGTCAATTGATTCAGGTGAATAAATTCACAATGTGTTCTCTTTGTCAAACATTCGACATATTTGTTTTCTGGCTATATATGGTTACTTTATTGTTTTTTTAGAGTGGAATATTGTTAATGTTTTTAGAATGAAATGTTCTGGGGTACATGGGTTTATTACTATGAAATGCTGACGAGGTGTCGGGGGTAGGCATTGGCGCTTCGGAAGGGACGCTTCCCATGGGCCCGCGCCAGGTCGCGAGCTCCCCCTGAGCAAGCCACACCGTCCGGAAAGCGTCCTCAGCTGGGGCTTCAATCCCAGCTACAAGCCCCCCTCCCCTCTCTTGTCTTAACAACTTTTTTGCAAAGAAAAAACAGCAGATGAAAGCTCTCTGCTGTTTTGAGTCTTATAGTGAATGTAAATACTTGAGTAGGGACTCTACTATTCGTGCTGATGCGTGGCCATCGCCATATGGGTTGTGGGCCTTGGACATTTTTTCATATTCCGCATCATCGGATAACAGTGCGTCGGCTAGTTGGAAGATGTTTTCTTCTTCTGTTCCCGCTAAGCGCAACGTCCCCGCATCGATACCTTCCGGGCGCTCGGTTGTATCCCTCAAAACAATGACAGGTTTTCCAAGCGAAGGTGCTTCTTCTTGGATACCGCCTGAATCTGTGAGGATGATGTGCGAACGCGCTGCGAAGTTATGGAAGTCCAACACTTCAAGCGGCTCGATCAGATGAATGCGGTCGTTGTCGCCTAGCAGTTCATCCGCCACTTCACGTACAGCTGGATTCATGTGTACCGGATAGATCACTTGAATATCATCGTGTTTGTCGAGCAAACGATTGATGGCACGGAACATATTGCGCATAGGTTCGCCGAGGTTTTCACGTCGGTGTGCCGTCAATAGCACCAAACGATCGTCTCCAAGCTGATCGAAAATCGGATGATGGTATTCAGGATCTACCGTCGTTTTCAACGCGTCGATTGCCGTGTTGCCTGTGACATAGATGCGCTCTTTGTTTTTACCTTCATCTAGTAAATTTTGCGCTGATTTCTCAGTTGGTGAAAAATGAAGATCCGCAATAACGCCCGTCAGTTGGCGATTCATTTCTTCAGGATACGGTGAAAACTTATTCCACGTACGTAATCCTGCTTCAACGTGACCAACCGAAATTTGATTATAAAACGCAGCGAGACTCCCGATAAACGTCGTCGATGTATCACCGTGGACAAGCACGATATCCGGTTGCGCTTCCTTCATTACTTTGTCCAAACCTTCAAGGCCGCGTGTTGCCACATCGATGAGTGTTTGACGGTCTTTCATAATATTCAAATCATAGTCTGGTGTGATGTTAAAAGTTTCCAGCACTTGGTCTAGCATTTGACGATGCTGCGCAGTGACTGTCACGATGGATTCGATTTCATCGGGGTGCTTTTCTAGTTCAAGAACAAGCGGCGCCATTTTAATAGCTTCCGGCCTCGTACCGAATATCGTCATCACTTTCCATTTCTTAGTCAATGAATGATCCCTCCATTATTTCGTGCCGAACAAACGGTCACCCGCGTCACCTAGTCCAGGGACGATATAGCCGTGTTCGTCCAGCTTTTCGTCAAGTGCTGCAATATACACGTCCACGTCCGGATGAGCTTTCGTCAGCACTTCGACGCCTTCAGGAGCAGCGACTAAACACATAAATTTAATGTTCACCGCGCCACGCTTTTTCATCGAATTGATCGCTTCGACCGCCGTTCCCCCTGTCGCAAGCATCGGATCCACTACGATGAATTCGCGCTCCGCCACGTCAGAAGGTAACTTTACAAAGTATTCAACAGGCTTTAAAGTTTCTGGGTCGCGGAATAATCCAACATGTCCCACTTTTGCAGCCGGAATTAAATCAATGATGCCATCTACCATGCCAATTCCCGCACGTAAAATCGGAACAATCCCCAATTTCTTCCCTGCCAAGATACGAGATTTAGCTTCGCAGACAGGTGTTTGAATCGTAATTTCCTGCGTTGGAAGATCCCGTGTAATTTCAAACGCCATAAGTGTGGCTAATTCGTTCACAAGCTCGCGAAATTCTTTCGTTCCTGTATCGGCCTTTCGTATAAACGTCAGTTTGTGCTGAATTAATGGATGATCAAATACATGTACTTTTCCCATTGGTATCGCTCCTTTTCGGAATATCTTGTACATTATAACAGAAATCGATCGTCAAGCGCAGTGAACTTGTATGATTTGTTGTAATGAAAATAATGCGAGAAGAATATTTAGTTTTGTGAAGAATCATATTTCTTTGGGGAGCGCTCTATAAGCTGGTCGATCCGCTCTATGTTTCTACTTGGGCGCTCTATAAGCCGGTCAAACCGCTCTATGTTTCTGCTTGAGCGCTCTATGAGCTGGTCAATCCGCTCTATCCTTCCACCTGAGCGCTCTATCAACCAGTCCAACCGCTCTATAACCCCCAATATCCGCCCATAAACACCCGCCCCCACATAAAAAAACGCCTGACACAAGGTCAAGGCGTTAGTTTTCTTACTTATATAAAGGGTGCTGATCCGTTAGAGCTGTAACAGCTTTGCGTGCTTCGTCTTTTGCTGATGGGTCTTCGTGGTTTTTCAATAATGTTGCGATGATACGTCCCACTTCCACCATATCTTCTTCTACGAAACCACGAGTTGTAACAGCTGGTGTACCGATGCGGATACCTGAAGTGATGAATGGTCCTTCTGTATCGAATGGTACCGTGTTTTTATTTACTGTAATACCGATTTCGTCTAGTACGTGCTCTGCTACTTTTCCTGTTAGGTCAAGTGATTTTAGCTTCACAAGTACAATGTGGTTGTCTGTGCCACCAGAAACAACGTCGATACCTTCTGATTGAAGTTTTTCAGCCAATGCTACGGCGTTTTTCTTCACTTGTTGTGCATATTCTTTGAATGAAGGATCCAATACTTCTTTGAACGCTACCGCTTTTGCAGCAATTACGTGCATTAAAGGACCACCCTGAACGCCTGGGAATACGGTTTTGTCAATTTTCTTGCCAAATTCTTCAGCTGTTTCTTCATTCAATAGAATGATACCGCCACGTGGTCCGCGCAATGTTTTATGCGTTGTGGATGTCACGAAGTGTGCATGTGGAACTGGGTTTTGATGCTCACCTACTGCGACTAGACCCGCAATGTGTGCCATATCTACCATCAAGTATGCACCGACTTCATCCGCAATTTCACGGAATTTTGCAAAGTCGATTGCACGTGGGTATGCACTTGCACCCGCAACGATCATTTTCGGCTTGTGCTCAAGCGCTTTTTGGCGAACATCTTCATAGTCGATCACTTCTTCTTCTTTTGTTACACCGTAATCTACGAAATTATAAAGCTTTCCAGAGAAGTTAACTGGTGAACCGTGTGTTAAGTGGCCGCCGTGGGAAAGGTTCATCCCAAGAACTGTATCGCCCGGCTCAAGTGCTGTGAAATACACAGCCATGTTGGCTTGAGCACCAGAGTGTGGCTGTACGTTTGCATATGCCGCACCGAAGATTTCTTTAACGCGATCGCGTGCGATGTTTTCGACTACGTCTACGTGCTCACATCCGCCGTAGTAACGCTTGCCTGGATATCCTTCAGCATATTTATTCGTCAGGTATGATCCTTGTGCTTCCATTACCGCTTCCGTTACGAAGTTTTCAGATGCGATTAATTCGATGTTCGAGTTTTGACGGTTCTTTTCAGCCATGATTGCTTCATAAACTGCTGCATCATTGCGTTGTACATTGCTTAAGTCCATTGGATAGTATCCCCTTTTTTCTGATAGTTTTATATTTTCTTGTATTGTACACGGTTTATTCGTATTTCGCACGACTTCCGCCAATTAATTTTGGACGAGTGGTCGCAAGTGTGATGACCGCTTCACCGATTTTATTAATCGACGTGCGGATCGGTACTACAACCGGCTTCATTTGCATGCCAATTAACGTTTGTCCGATGTCGATACCTGCATTTGCTTGCACCGATTCCACTACGACGGGATCGCTAAATTGCTTGTACGCATAGGTAGACATCGAGCCACCCGCCTTAAAAACGGGTACGACGGATACAGGTTCCAAATGAAATTGCTGCGCCGTCTTGCGTTCCAATGTGATGGCACGGTTAATATGCTCGCAGCCTTGGAAAGCTAAATGTACATGGTATTTATCCGCGAACGCTTGGAGCGGCGCGAATAAAGCCTCTCCTATTTCAAGTGCGCCGTTCGTGCCGATGCGCGCACCTGCCACTTCAGAAGTAGAACAGCCGACGACGAAAATCGTCCCTTCGGCAGGTGGTGCTTGTTCGGCAAATTCGGTCAATGCTTGTTCTAGCTGCAGTTTCCATAATTGAATGGCATCCACTTGTTCCACCTGCTTTCTTTAGTTCTTTTCAAGTTCCATCATTTTATTTATACGGCGCTCATGACGGCCGCCTTCAAATTCTGTTTCAAGCCAAGTGCTAACGATTTCTCGTGCCAGCCCTGGTCCAATAACGCGTTCCCCCATTGCTAACATGTTGGAATCATTATGTTCGCGTGTTGCTTTAGCGCTAAATACATCATGAACGAGCGCGCAACGGATCCCTTTGATTTTATTGGCGGAAATGGACATGCCGATTCCTGTGCCGCAAATCAAGATTCCGCGGTCTACTTTCCCCGCTACGACGTCGTTCGCTACGGGTATTGCATAGTCTGGATAATCGACGGAAGTGTCGGTATCCGGTCCGTAGTCGATATATTCTATGTCGAGTTCGGTTAATAGATTGGTGATCTCTTTTCGGAGATTGTTGCCTCCGTGGTCTGAAGAAATTGCAACTTTCACTGCGCACCCTCATTTCTATTTTTACTTATCGCTTATTCTATCATTGTTCAATAAAAAAATCATCGGTTTTACTGTACTCTTTTTGAAATTTTCATTTTGAAACGTTGAAGTTTTGTCATAAAGACGAATGTTATATGAATAAAACTAAATCATCGTACGTGTTTTGGAACTACAAAGTCGTATTCACCTCGTTGCAAGAAGAAGATCAGGCACTTAATTCGGAATTTTCCACCCACCGGATCTGCGCGAGTACCTTGACCCCTGCTTCACAAATAAAAAAAAACGATCCAGAGCGTAAAACTCCTCAGCATCGTCATGATTTATTACACGGGCGTTCGGTCGAACTTCCGGATCACTTTGTGCAACTCTTCCGATTGCTCCTTCAGCTCCAACGCCTTATTTTTCGTTTGATCTATAGACGCTACCTGCTCTTCCGTGGCCGCGCGAACTTCTTCTGCTCCCGCTGAAGTATGCTCTGCAATCATCGCTACTTCTAGCGACTGCTTGGCCGTAAGCTCGATCGTCTGCATTTGGTTGCTGACGATTTGGCCAATTTCTTCTACATAATGCGCCATCGTTTGAATGGTGGCGGTCATCGTTTCAACGTTTTCATTTGTTTTCGTCGCACGTGTAGCCTCAGTGGATGCCGTTTCTACTTGTTGCTTCATTTCCGCTACGACTTGTTTGACGTCAGATTGGATCGTTTGAACAAGTCCGGAAATCATCTGGACGGCATTTGCACTTTCATCCGCTAAGTTACGAACTTCTTCTGCCACGACAGCGAAGCCTTTACCATGCTCTCCTGCCCGCGCCGCTTCTATAGAAGCATTTAACGCCAGTAAGTTTGTCTGCCCCGCGATGTTGCCGACAAGTTCCACGATTTCGCTGATCTTATGCGCATTTTCATCTAGTACTTGTATCGTTTCCAATGAATGCTCGCTTTGATTGCTCATTTGATGAATCCCCGCTAATACCGATTGGAAAATTTCCGTTGTCGCGTGTAATTCTTTTAACATCACTTTAGATTGCTCGGATGATTGTCCCGCTCGATGATTGACTTCCACAGCCAGTTGACGAATATCTTCAATCGCATTGACTGTTTCCCGAATCGACTCCGATGTGTTTTCTGCACCATTGGAAATTTCACCAATAGTGCGCGCAATGGCATCGGATTGGCCGGACGCAGCGCTTGTCTCATTCGTCAATTCATCGACAGATTGGGCAGTAGCTTGAAAGTTGGATTCAATTTGTTCAATAATGCTGCGTAAATTGACGACCACTTGTTGGAATGCTTTGGAAACGGAATGAATTTCATCCGATGAGTTCGGCAACTGAATGTCCGCACCGATTTTCCCATCCGCCACCTTCATAGCGGCAGTTTCCAAACGTTGCAACGGCTTGGTCAAAATGGTACTGAACATGGCCGCTAAAATACCCGACCACATAATGCCCATCGCATATGTAAGCAGTTGAAAAACGAATGGCCGTACATTTGGAAAGAAAGTTGGCTGTACCCAGTTAATGAATACAGCACTTGTCGTATACGTAATGATTGCTAGAATCACAATAAATAAGACGAGTTTCGCCCGTAGTCCTACTTTTTTCGGTTCGTTCATAAGTTCCCCTCCGCTTGTTGTCGGATGACGGAGTTAATGAGTTGAGTCAGCTCATGAAATGTGGTGCGGTAGGTTTCCAAATCACCACCATATGGATCATGCACATCAAGACCTGTCATTGTACCCGCGTATTCTTTTAACGTAAACACTTTTTCTTTCATTGCAGGAAAACGACTGTGCAGGAAATCTCGATGATTCGCTGTCATCGTTAAAACAATATCCGCCCACTCCATATCAGCAGACTTGACTTCATTAGAATATGGAGTAAAAGAGATTTTTTCTTCCGTCAGCAACTGTGCGGAGTTTGCGGAAATCGGCAAGCCATCTATCGCATGAATACCTGCTGATTTCGCAGTAATACCTGGCACATTGGCATGATTGACTAACGCTTCTGCCAAAGGACTTCTACATGTGTTGCCTGTACAAATAAAATAAATATTCATTTTCTTCACCTACTTTACAGAATAACGGATTTATGAGAGAAAAGATACACTATTTTTAATAAATAAAGGACAATACACCCATACATATGAATACGATACCTGCTAACCTTCGAATAAATGTACCATTAATTACACGCAGACGGCCTGCGGACAAGAAAGCAATAGCCGAAAACGTAAAAGAAAAGAAGCCCGATACGAAAATAAACAGCCATTTATTCAGTTGCATCATACCGAATGTCACACTCACCCCGAATGCATCCACACTGACGATCAGCGCTAAGAAAAACGGGGAGATTTTATTGACCACTGACGGTTCATCGCTGTCCGAGAGAAGAATGTGAAGTCCGATGAGTGAAAGCAGTACACTCGAGAGCGCATGGCCCCATCCCGCGAAATAGATCATCGCCCATTCCCCTGCGTAGAAACCGATAAGTGGCAGCAACATGTTCAGTATAGTAGTCCACAGCAAGATCATCAATCGACCCCGCCGCAGTTGGAGAAATGTATAGACGATTAGGATATCGATCGTTGTAACGATAGCCGCTATGATTTCTATCAAAAAATAAGCCCCCTCGCAAGTCTCGCATCTACTCATCCTATGCGGTTGCTGAAGGAGGCTATTCATCATTAGCGAAATGTTATTCAGTGAAACGCTTGCCGTCTGAAGCTTTATCGAGACGATTCATAACCGCTGCACCGATACCCGAATGATCAGTCTCAACGGCGAGAATCATATCTGCCTCTGTATTGTCGCATTGACGAATTGCTTTATAAAGACTTGATGCCATCGCTTCACGACTATGGATAGAGCCTGTGGAAAAGTACCAATCCGCTTGTTCTGTGTATAACTCATCAGGTCCGATGATTGCGACACGTTTATTTTGTTGATGAATGGTCTTTAGCGCATGGGCAATAGAATTCGCATTCGGCTCGATGATCAACAGCGGTGCTTCAGGTGCGTAATGGATATATTTCATCCCCGGCGCACGTGGTGTTGACGTTTGATCTGCAGGTAACGTGGACATATGGACTGTGCCAATCAAATCCTCCAATTGCTCCTTCGTAATACCGCCCGGCCGCAAAATGACAGGCGGTGTAACCGTGATATCCAAAATGGTGGATTCAAGGCCTACCCCTGTCTCACCACCATCCAAAATCAACGGAACTCTACCAATTAAATCATGAAAGACATGATCCGCTTCCGTCGGGCTTGGCTTGCCGCTACGATTTGCACTCGGTGCTGCTAACGGCTGGTCTAATTTGCGCAGTAAGGCCAAAGCTATCGGGTGGTCAGGCATGCGGATGGCTACTGTACTAAGTCCAGCCGTGACGACATCTGCAATGACCCCAGGCTTTTTCTTCATAATTAACGTCAATGGACCTGGCCAAAATGCTTTCATTAATATGTTTGCAATTTCTGGGATATCGGTTGCGTATTTTTCAATGTCTGACTGGTTCCCAATATGTACGATCAGCGGATTATCTGAAGGTCTTCCTTTCGCTTCGAAGATCCGCTGTACTGCTTGCTCATCAGTCGCAATGGCTCCCAAACCGTAAACTGTTTCAGTCGGAAAGGCAACAATCCCCCCGGAATTCAGGATATCCACAGCTTGTTCATAGATTCTATCGTTATCCACTAGGTTATCCACTATTTCCCGCATAGTGTCCACTTGCTCAACCCCTCTTTATACACATTTTCTCTATCTTATCCACAATAAATGTGAATATGTTCATTTGAACAGCGACTTTATCCACTCCCAAACGAAGAATGTAACAGGTTCTTGTTCTTCTGTTTCAGTCACTGTCGCTTCTTCTGGGAAGCAAACATTCGGAAACAATGAACACCACCAATTATCGCCTCGACCTGCTCCGATTTTTACAACATAGGCATCGTAAACGTCTTGCGGCTGAATGAAATACCCTACCCGTTTCGGTGGAATCACTGCGGTACTGTGCTCAAGCGTTACATGCGCGCCATTCACTTCTGCTTTCGCGATTGCAAGAAGCGTTGGCTCTAACATTTGAAGTTTATCATTTATTTGCTGCACGTTTGTCGATTGATTGATCGCCTGTTCAAGTAATGGCGCAATTTTTTCTTGCACATCTCGTTTCACTTGTTGATCTGCCACAGTATTAGAGTTTGCAAGAATACGAAATTGCGTCGCTTCACTTGTAGCTGCCTGCTGACCAAATACAAGCAACACCGCTTGAATAGTAAGTAATATAAGTACAAATTCTATAAACGCCAATAGTTTCGAAGTTTGATTCGGTTGTTGGTTAATCGGATAATCTTGTAACATGTCATCCCCTCCTGCACTCTATCTTGACCCGCAGGAGGAGATTTTATTCATCGAATCTCACAAAATATCATTCGATCTTTTTTATTGATATCTTGAACGATTTCCACTGTCGCTTCCGGAAAGGATTTTTGTAAGTATTCTTGTACAATAGCTCCTTGCTGATAGCCGATTTCAAAACCGATAAGCGCAGGATGATTCATCAGCGGCGATAAGTTTTCCGCTAGTCTACGATAAAAATAGAGACCTTCTTCTTCAGCGAACAGCGCAGTTTGCGGTTCGAAATCGTAAACAGTTGGTGACATAACGGATTTTTCATGTTCCGCGATGTACGGCGGATTGGATAGGATGATATCCCATTTTTGCGATTTCAACGGTTCTTCCATATCCCCTTGCATAAAGGTTATATCTGCTTCATTACGCCCAGCATTGCGTTTTGCGACTTCAAGCGCCATTTCACTGAAATCAGTGGCAGTTACTTTTGCAGTCGGTCGTTCTTTTTTGAAGGCGACAGCAATCGCCCCACTTCCCGTTCCAATATCCGCCACTTGAATGACTCGATCTCCAAATAATTGGTTCGCTCGTTGCAATGCATAATGGACGAGTTCTTCCGTTTCAGGACGTGGAATCAGGACGTGTTCATTGACCTCAAATAAATAGCCGTAAAATGACTCTTCACCGAGAATATATTGAATGGGTTTACCGGTCAATAATTCCGTGATGATTGCCCAGAATTGTGAAGACGTTTCGTCCGAAATATGTTCACGAAAACTGGCTAAATAATTAGCCTGACTCATTCCTGCAACAAAACGCATCGCCATTTCAGCTGCATGCGTGTCCATTTCGCGTTCCTGCAATAATTGCTGTGCTTGTTGCACAGACTCAAGAACGGTCTTAGTCATTGCGATCCAAACTTTCCAAGCGATGTGCTTGTTCTTCTATAATCAACGCATCGATTACTTCATCCAATTTCCCTTCTATAATCTGATCGAGTTTTTGGATGGTCAACCCGATTCGATGGTCAGTCACACGATTTTGCGGGAAGTTGTATGTGCGAATACGCTCTGAACGATCCCCTGATCCAACGGCAGTTTTCCGTTTTTCATCGTATTCGGCTTGCACTTCTTGCATAAACTTATCGTAGACACGCGCACGCAAGACTTTCATCGCTTTTTCTTTATTTTTAATTTGAGATTTTTCGTCTTGAATCGATACTGTCGTACCCGTCGGCAAATGCGTAAGGCGCACTGCAGACATGGTCGTGTTGACGGATTGTCCACCCGGCCCCGATGAAGCGAATGTATCGGTACGGATATCTTTATCATGAATTTCAATTTCTACTTCTTCCGCTTCAGGCAAGCACGCAACAGTAGCAGTCGACGTATGTGTACGCCCCCCCGATTCCGTTTCCGGTACACGTTGCACGCGGTGCGCTCCATTTTCGTACTTCAACTTGGAATAGGCCCCTTTGCCATCAATCATGAAGATAATTTCTTTAAAACCGCCAAGTTCAGTTGGCGAAGAATCGATGACCTCCACTTTCCAATGATTCATTTCCGCGTAGCGTGTATACATACGATATAAACTACTAGCAAACAATGCCGCCTCGTCCCCACCTGCAGCGCCACGGATTTCCATGATGACACTTTTATTGTCATTTGGATCTTTTGGAATCAGCAATACTTTTAATTGTTCTTCAAGAGACTCGATACGGTCTTCGAGTTCATCCATTTCCATTTTGACTAATTCTTTCATTTCGTCATCAAGTGGCTCATCTTGCATTTCTTTTGCATCGTTATATTGAGTGTAAACATTTTTGTATTCACGGTATACTTCGACCGTGTCTTGTAAATCAGATTGTTCTTTCGAATAGTTTCGTAATTTATCCAGATCATTTACGATTTCCGGGTCACTAAGTAATTCATTGAGTCGATCATAACGGTCTTCCACTGCCTGCAGTCTATCGAACATAGTTGGTTCACCTCTTCTGAAATTATGGGGTATATACTAGTATATAGCAGAACCGTCTATCCTTTGTTGCTTAAGGATAGACGGAAATATGTTTATTTTACATGTTGCGCACGACTAACGGGCACTTCGTGGTGCTTGCGGCAACGTGGTTCGTATGCTTCGGATGCACCGACAAGAATGATTGGATCATCTTGGCATGCGGGTTGTCCATCTATTAATCGTTGCGTTCGGCTCGAAGGCGATCCACAAACGGTACAGACCGCTTGGAGTTTTGTCACCAGTTCGGCCACTGCCATTAATTCTGGCATCGGTCCGAACGGTTCGCCTCTGAAGTCTTGATCGAGTCCTGCAATGATCACGCGAAATCCGCGATCAGCGAGTGTGATCGCGACCTCAATAATATCTTGGTCGAAAAATTGAGCTTCATCAATGGCGACCACATCGAAATCATCTGACACGAGGTTCGGTATTTCACTCGCCTTGGAAATAGGATTGGCGATAGTGGATGCACCGTCGTGGCTGACAATTGCTTCCTCGCTATACCGATCATCAATTGCTGGTTTGAATACCGCAATCTTTTGTTTGGCAAATTCTGCCCGGCGAATGCGGCGAATGAGTTCCTCCGATTTACCTGAAAACATACTGCCGCAGATGACTTCCATCCAGCCGCCTTGCATTGAAACGTACATGGTCAATCCCCTTTCGATGTTGTGCTTATGTATACGTGGTGATGCGATAGAGCGGTTAACGTGCGGCTATGAGCGGTTGGACACGCAGATAGAGCGCATAACGCGTGGCTATGAGCGGATAAACACGCGGATAGAGCGCATTACGCGTGGCTATGAGCGGATACACACGCGGATAGAGCGCATTACGCGCGACTATGAGCGGGTAAACACGCAGATAGAGCGCATTACGCGCGACTATGAGCGGGTAAACACGCAGATAAAGCGGGTAACGTGGAACTACGCAATAAATTAATAAAAATACCCGTCTGGCATGATTGCACCTGACGGGTATCTGGCTTTTATTACTCTTGTCCTTCTGACTTGATGCCGTATTTTTTGTTGAAACGGTCAACTCGTCCATCTGCAGTAGCAAACTTCTGACGGCCAGTATAGAATGGGTGACATTCTGAGCATACTTCCACTCGAATATCTTCTTTTACAGAACCTGTTTCAAATGTATTGCCACATGAGCAAGTTACTGTTGAAAGTTTGTAATTGGGATGAATTCCTGCTTTCATCGATATCTCTCCTTTCGCCCTGAACCATCTGGAACAGAGTGTGAAATTATGGATGTTTTATTAACCAGTTGTCAATAAAACGATCGATGCCGTACACGACCCGTGTTTGTCAGCCGTATATGCGGTGTACAGAAATACTGTACTTGATTAGTATAGCAAAATCCGATACGTTGTGCAACTGTTTGATTTGGATATTTAATGGGATTGACGGACTTGGTAATGAGTCGGATTTCCGCTACAACTGGGGGACGCTTTCCGGAGGGCCACTCGTTGAGCCAACCAGGTCGTGAGGCTCCCTTTTGGTTGTCTCAACGCTTGGGCTGATCCTCCTGGAGTCGTCTCCCAGCTTTCGCTGCAATCTTTACTTAGTAAGTACGCATATCACTCATTTACATTTAATTAAGAACAAAACAAGAAAATCCAAACCCTAAATTTTAGTAAATCAGATAAGTCCTTTGCCTTTTTTCGCTTTCATTTCTTCGTTAAGCTTATTGAAAAATTCTTCATTGGTTTCAGATTGGCTCAATTTTTTCATGAAGCGTTCGGTAAAGTCGTGGGAATCTGAAAATGTCTTTCTGATGGCCCACAGTTTTTCCAAGTTGTCTTTCGGAATGAGTAGTTCTTCTTTTCGTGTGCCCGAGCGACGGATGTCGAGTGCCGGGAAAATTCTGCGTTCGGCCAGGTTGCGGTCTAGGTGTAGCTCCATGTTGCCAGTTCCTTTAAATTCCTCGTAGATGACTTCGTCCATGCGCGAGCCGGTTTCGACTAGGGCTGTGGCAAGGATGGTTAAGCTTCCACCTTCTTCGATGTTACGTGCAGCACCAAAGAACCTTTTTGGTCGATGGAAGGCCGCTGGGTCTATTCCTCCGGACAGTGTTCGGCCGCTCGGTGGGATGACTAGGTTGAATGCACGTGCCAGCCGTGTGATAGAGTCCATTAAGATAATGACGTCACGTTTACTTTCGACAAGACGCATTGCGCGTTCGAGAACGAGTTCCGCTACTTTAACATGGTTTTGTGGCACTTCATCGAATGTGGAACTGACTACGTCTGCTTTAACTGACCGTTCGATGTCCGTTACTTCTTCTGGTCGTTCGTCGATCAGTAGTACAATGAGTTCCGCATCGGGATGGTTTGTTGTGATTGAGTTGGCGATTTCTTTCAACAACATCGTTTTTCCGGCTTTTGGGGGGGCGACGATTAAGCCACGCTGACCAAATCCGACTGGAGAGACAAGGTCCATGATACGTGTGGAAACATTGTTCTTTGATGTTTCCAAATTAATTTGACGGTCTGGATACAAGGGTGTTAATGCCGGGAAATGAACGCGTTCACGTGCGACTTCCGGATTTTGCCCGTTGACTGCTTCCACTTGTAGTAAACCATAGAAACGTTCGTTTTCTTTTGGTGGACGGACTTTACCTGTTACTTTGTCACCGTTACGTAGATCAAAACGACGGATTTGAGATGCGGAGATGTAGATATCTTCCGAACTGGATGAGTAATTAATAGGACGTAGGAATCCGTATCCTTCCGTTTGAATAATTTCGAGGACGCCTTCCATGAAGAAGAAACCTTCTTGTTCAGCGCGAGATTTTAATATAGCGAAGACCAATTCTTTCTTTGTCAGTTTGCTATAGTTGGTAATCTTAAACTGCTTTGCCAGAGAGTAAAGCTCTTTGAGCGTCATATTCTCGAGGTCCGCGAGGGTAATCATTGTCATCTATGCGTACACCACTCTTCATTTATTGTATAGAATATTTGGCACAGTAAATAGAAAGGAGAGTACGTAATGTACTTCCTTTCCTTCAGTAGCCGGACATTATGGATCTAGATAGTTTTAGGAAATAGGAACCCGGTTGTGACACCGGGTATTGAGGGAGTTAGTTTTGCATTACGAGAAGAGGTTTTTTCTTCATGCTGTGGCGACCTTCTACGAAACGAATAGTTCCTGATTTCGAGCGCATAACGATCGACTGAGTTCGGCAGTATGCACCTTTAAACTGCACGCCATCCATCAATTCGCCATCTGTTACGCCAGTTGCTGCGAAAATGCAGTCGTCGCCTTTTACCAAATCGTCCATCATCAGAACTTTGTCCACGTCGATGCCCATTTTCATGCAACGTTCTCTCTCTTCATCATTAGAAGGAACGAGACGTCCTTGGATTTCTCCGCCTAGACATTTCAATCCAACCGCTGCGATTACCCCTTCAGGAGCACCGCCTCTACCGAATAAAATATCCACGCCTGTATCATCGAAAGCTGTGTTAATAGCGGCTGCAACGTCGCCATCTTCGATCAATTTAATACGCGCACCCGCTTCACGAATCTCTTCAATGATTGCTGCGTGACGTTCACGATTCAAAACAGATGCCACTAGGTCAGATACTGATTTATTTTTCGCTTTTGCTACAGCCTTCAAGTTATCTGTAACGCTTGCATCGATATCAATTTTACCTACCGCTTCAGGTCCTACTGCAATTTTGTCCATGTACATATCCGGTGCATTTAGCAAGTTGCCTTTATCTGCAACTGCCAGAACAGCTAGCGCATTCCATCCACCTGCTGCTACAATATTTGTACCTTCAACTGGATCAACAGCGATATCTACAGCAGGTCCGTGGCCTGTTCCAAGCTCTTCACCGATATATAGCATAGGTGCTTCGTCCATTTCACCTTCACCGATAACGACTACACCTTCCATAGGAATTGTATCGAATACTGTACGCATTGCTTCTGTCGCTGCGTCATCTGCTTCGTTCTTCAAACCGCGTCCCATCCAGCGAGCTGCCGCAACGGCTGCTGCCTCTGTTACACGTACTAGTTCCATTGATAAACTACGTTCCATAATGTTTTGTTCCTCCTGTTTGCGGTAAGGCGCGTATTGCGTATTACCTTTCATTTGCCTACGTCCGCATCCATCGGCTACTTTCTTAGTAATGGATGTGTCGTTTGAGTCCATTATACACGTTTTGGCAATTAGCGTCACTCAGAAATTGAAGATGGAGTGAGCACGTTCACTTTATTGATATCGGCGCCGAGATGTTGCAGCTTCTCAATAATATCGCCATAGCCACGTTCAATATGTTCAATTGCATGAATCTCTGTTTCTCCGCTTGCTAATAATCCTGCAATCAATAGCGCAGCTCCCGCTCGTAAATCTGTAGCTTCAACCGTTGCAGCTTGCAATTCCGTTGGTCCTGTTATGATGGCTGATCGACCCTCTACTCTACCGTCCGCATTCATTCGACGAAGCTCATCGATTTGCTTAAAGCGCGCTGGATAGATTGTGTCTGTCAGGATGGATGAACCTTCTGCCTGTGTCGACAAAACACCAAATGGTTGCTGCAAGTCTGTTGGGAATCCTGGATACACGAGAGTTTTCACATCGACAGCGTGAAGTTTTTCGGTTTTCGGAATGTAGATCTGTTCTTCACCGACTTCTACTTTCACGCCCATTTCACGAAGTTTTGCTGTTACAGCTTCAACGTGCAACGGAATGACGTTATCGATTGTGACACCATCACCAATTGCAGCCGCCATGATCATATGTGTGCCTGTTTCAATGCGGTCTGGAATGATTGTGTGTTTCGTACCATGCAATGTTTCTACGCCTTCGATACGAATAACGTTCGTTCCTGCACCTTTAATATTCGCGCCCATATTGGAAAGCAAAGTCGCGACATCAATAATTTCAGGTTCTTTCGCTGCGTTTTCAATAATCGTTTTGCCTTTTGCTTTAACTGCGGCCAGCATGATATTAATCGTAGCCCCCACGCTGACGACGTCTAAATAAATTTTCGCGCCATGAAGTTCATCTGCACGCAAATAAATAGCGCCATGTTCATTTTTGACTTTTGCGCCAAGTGCTTCAAAGCCCTTTATATGTTGATCTATCGGGCGTGGACCCAAGTGACAACCTCCAGGTAACCCGATGACTGCGTGCTTAAACTTGCCAAGCATCGCTCCCATCATATAGTAGGATGCACGAAGTTTTTTTACGTTACCGTTAGGCAATGGCATAGAAATGATTTCAGTTGGATCGATGATCATCGTGCCATCTTTCATTTCCACTTTGCCGCCGATTTCTTCGACGAGCGCCTGCAATGTATAGACATCTGAAATTTCGGGAAGACCTGCAATTGTAACAGGTGAGTCAGCTAGAATAGCAGCGGGAATAAGTGCCACTGCGCTGTTCTTCGCTCCGCTCACTCTGATCGTTCCTTGCAGTCGTTTTCCCCCTTTGATTTTATAAACGTCCATTTCAAGCTCCTTTTGTTCTATCACTTATTCGCTCTGGTTTCCCAGTCCTTCAAAAACTGGTCGATTCCTTTAGTTGTCAATGGGTGTGCAAACAGACTTTGCAGTACGTTGAATGGAGTCGTTGCAATATGCGCTCCTGCAAGTGCGGCAGCTGTAATATGCTGTGGATGTCTGATAGAAGCTGCGATGATTTGTGTATCTACGTCGTGAATTGTAAAGATATCCGAGATAGTTTCAATTAATTCGACACCATTTTGGCCAATGTCATCTAAACGTCCGATAAATGGTGAAACGTATGTCGCGCCTGCGCGAGCTGCAAGCAAGGCTTGATTGGCACTGAAAATGAGCGTGACGTTCGTTTTGATACCTTCTGCCGCAAATACAGAACAAGCCTTCAACCCTTCAGGTGTCATCGGTAATTTTACCGTGATGTTTTCCGCAAGTGCTGCAAGTTTACGCCCTTCTTCAATCATACCTTCTGCATCCAGAGCGATTACTTCCGCACTGACAGAACCGGGTACGAGTGCCGTAATTTCTTTCAAGCGCTCATGGAATGAAATATTTTCTTTCGCAACAAGCGATGGGTTGGTTGTGACACCAGAGATGATCCCCCAGCTATGCGCTTCTTTAATTTCCTCAAAATTGGCTGTATCAATAAAAAATTTCACGTGTGTTGTCCTCCTAGTTGTGGTTTATTCATTTAGCTAAAAAGCAAAAGAAGGAGACATAGTGCGCTCCTCCTTTGTTCTATCGAAACTCTGTAATTACGCTTGCTTTGAACTGCCGAACTCGCGCATTTTGCCGATTACTGTTGCTTTAATCGCTTCGCGCATTGGTCCAAGGTACTTACGTGGATCATAGACTTCGGAATCTTCGCTTAAGATGTCGCGTACAGCTTTTGTGCCTTGAATTTGATTTTCTGTGTTGACGTTGATTTTGGATGTGCCAAGTGAAATAGCACGTTGAATATCCTTCGTTGGAATTCCAGTACCGCCGTGCAACACGAGTGGAATATCTCCTTGTTTAGAGATTTCTTCCATTTCTTCAAATCCAAGATTCGGTTCGCCTTTATACGGTCCATGTACAGAACCAAGTGCAGGTGCTAGACAGTCGATACCCGTCTGAGCTACAAGCTCTCTACATTCAGCTGGATCTGCATAAATAACGCCGTCTGCAATCACGTCATCTTCCTGACCGCCTACTACGCCAAGTTCAGCTTCTACCGATACATTATGTTGCTTTGCGAAATCTACCACTTTCTTCGTGATTTCAATGTTTTCTTCAAGTGGCTTAGAAGATGCATCAATCATAACAGACGTAAATCCTGCTTCGATCGCTTCTTTACACTTCTCAAAGCTAGAACCGTGATCCAAATGAATTGCTACCGGCACAGTTGTACCGTAGTCTTCCATTAATCCTTTGACCATCATAACGACTGTTTTGAATCCGCCCATATAACGAGCAGCGCCTTCTGAAACACCTAAAATAACAGGCGATTTCTCTTCTTCAGCAGCTTGTAAGATCGCTTGCGTATATTCCAGGTTATTCAGGTTAAATTGACCGATTGCATAGCCTTTCTCTTTACCTTGAATCATCATTTCCTTCATCGAGACCAGTGGCATGTAAAATTCCTCCTTGAGTTTTCCACGAATTTTTATGAGTTTTCATTATATTAATTTCTATCCACTAGCATATCAAATTCATGCGCTGATTACTACTATCAGACGTCTAGTACCCCCAACCTTTTTAAGATACTATCACGCACTTCGAATATATCAAACGGCTTGGTAAAGTGCTGATCAATACCAAGTTTATCGGCGTCTTCAAGTAATTCTATTTCACTGTACGCCGTCATCATCATGACAATTGCGTCAGGCGAGAGGGTTCGGATTTCCCGTAGTACTTCGACGCCATTCATACCTGGCATCTTCATATCAAGTAAAATACAGTCTGGATTATGTTTCTGAACTATTTCTAACGCTTCTTTTCCATTTGATGCAAGCGCTGTCATTATTCCTGTTGGTTTGAAGATTTCCTCCAGTAATAATCGAATCCCTGGTTGGTCATCTACAATTAATAAATGCTTCATCCATACAACTCCTATCCCCTAATTTTACACGTTTGATTATACGTCGACAGTTTTGTGCGACTCTTATGATCCGTATGTAAAAGTATTGCATTTATAGAAAAATATCCATACGCCTATATTTCTATTTTATTCGCCTATGTCATATTATTCAAGAAAATTCAAATAACTCCTCTATTTTTCGTATACTATTTTTGCACTTCTCTCTTTTGTCACCTATACTGAGCTTTTGGAGGGATTTATATGAAAATATTGACGACACAAATTAGAGGTCTTCTGGAGAGAATTGCAGAAGGACAAGAAGAGTCGATGGAAGAAACTGCACGTTTATTGGCGCAAGCGTTAGTAGGCGAAGGACGAATCATCTTGGCAGCTTTTGATGAATTAGAAGCTGTTACTGCGACTGCACTAGACGGTGTCGAACCGTTAGATGGGGCTATTCGTTACACAAAAGAGCTAGAGCTGACGACAGCGGATCGCGTATGGTTGCTTGTGCGAAAGGCAGATCACCCCGTCGCTCTTGAGTTGGCACAGAAGCTAGCAGATCAATTCGTTCCGTTCGCTGTGTTGGCTGCAGATAAAGAAGATGATGACAATGAACTCGCTTCTCTTGCCTATACGTATATTTCGACAGGTTTGAAAAAAGGACTGATTCCAGGTCCTACGGGCGAAAGAATCGTACAACCTCACGCGCTTGCTGCGTTGTTTGTGTATGAGGCAGTAAAGCTGTCGATCGATGATATGTTGGCGGATGAAGTAGAGGAGCTATAACTCTGGATAGGCTGGAAGTAGTGTCGGGTAGGGATTTGTGCTCTAGGCGGACGCGTTCTGGAGGGTGGGCGGTGAACCACAAGTCGCTAGTGCAAATATGTGCTCCCAACGCTTTGCTTATGCTCGCAAAAGCCGTACTTCGCAACGGCTCTCGCTCCAATCCCTTGCAATGTGAGTGGGTGATACTTATCAAGGTCCATTGAAGTTCCGATTGTAATTACTTTTTCTGTTGGACTTTTATTTGAACTTGAACTGAACTAAGTTTAGGGCTAAAGAATATTTGCATACTACTTCCAGTAAGTCGTCTACATCCATCCACTACAAAAGTAGGATTGTAGCGGAAGATGGGGGCGACTCTGGGAGGATCAGCGCGAGTTCAAGACCCCGCAGGGAGCGTAGCGAACGAGGAGGCTTGGGCCGCGCCCTCCAGAACGCGTCCCCCATCTGGAGCGGAAATCCCATGCACTCACTCCACTTTCTTATCTCCAGTCATATATTAAGTCAAAAATGCCCACAGAAGAAAAGTCTTCTGTGGGCATTGTTTTTTAGTTTTTATGCTCAAGCGCCGCGCGGATAAAGTCGCGGATCAGTGGAGATGGACGATTTGGGCGGGAAGCGAATTCCGGATGGAACTGGCAAGCAACGAAGTATGGATGATCTTGCATCTCCATAATTTCGATCAAGCGACCGTCCGGGCTAATTCCAGAAACGATGAACCCTACCTCTTCCAACTGCGCACGATATGCCAAGTTCATTTCATAACGGTGGCGATGACGCTCGTACACTAACTCCTCGCCATATGCAGCAGAAGCCTTCGTGTTTTCAGCTACTTTACATGGATAAGCACCTAAGCGCAATGTACTATCTGCTTCGCGTGCTGTACGGCAATCCGGATGGAATGTCGTAATCTGGTGCTCCGTCTCTGTGTCGAACTCAAGTGAATGAGCTGTTTTCAGACCGATGACGTTACGTGCAATTTCAGTAGCTGCTAACTGCAAACCTAAACTGATACCAAAGAATGGAATCTTCTGTTCACGTGCATACGTGATCGCTTCAATTTTACCGTCAATTGCACGATCTCCGAAGCCACCCGGTACCAGAATACCGTCCACGTCACAAAGAAGTTCTGCTACATTTTCAGAAGTCACATCTGCCGAGTTGATCCACTTAATATCGATATCTGCATCGAACGCGTATCCAGCGTGACGCATAGCTTCAACCGCTGAAATGTATGCATCTTGTAATTCTACATACTTCCCAACTAAACCGATTGTTACTTTTTCTTTTAGTGACTTAACCAACTTCACTAGGTCATTCACTTCAGAAAGTTCAGGCTGGGGTGTTTCAAGACCTAAGTAATCGACGACTAGCTGATCCATGTTTTGTTCATGCAAACGAAGAGGTACTTCATATAGAGTTTCTGCATCAAGTGCTTCAATCACTTCTTCTGGCTTGATGTTACAGAATAAGGCAATTTTGTCCTTCATTTCTTGTGGTACAGGATACTCGCTTCGCACAACGATCATGTTCGGCTGAATTCCTAGACTACGCAATTCCTTTACACTGTGCTGTGTCGGCTTCGTTTTCATTTCACCAGCTGCATGCAAATATGGAATGAGTGTGTTGTGGATGTACATTACGTCATCTTTCGCCAGATCCGTTTTCAACTGACGAATGGCTTCGAGATATGGCAATGATTCGATATCTCCTACACTTCCACCAATTTCTGTAATTACGACATCCGCGTTCAATGTTTGACCTGCACGTTTGATCAATTCTTTAATTTCGTTAGTAATATGCGGGATTACCTGAACTGTTGCCCCATTGTATTCACCAGCGCGTTCTTTGCGTAACACAAGATCATACACTTTTCCCATTGTTACGTTGGAGTAACGGTTACATTCTATGTCAATAAAACGCTCGTAGTGACCGATGTCCAGATCCGTTTCCGCTCCGTCTTCCGTTACGAAAACTTCCCCGTGCTGATACGGACTCATCATGCGTGGGTCGATATTAATATATGGATCAAATTTTTGGTTCGTAACTTTCAAACCGCGGTTCTTAAGTAAACGTCCGAGTGATGCCGCGTTGATACCTTTACCTAAAGAAGAGACGACGCCGCCTGTAATGAAAATATATTTTGTCATGTGTAGTGCCTCCATTTATTCTTTTTCCAAATTATTAGGGTCGATATAAAATCAAAAAAGCGCCCCGTTTGTAGCGTAACTACAATAAGGAGCGCGTATACACGAATTAATGTGTCCTTTTCAGGAGCCCATCCAAATCTTATATTTTTGGGCACTAAAAGTCAAGCCAATTATTACTCTTCCTCGTACTCTTCTTCATCCTCTTCCTCTTCATCGTCTTCATCGATATCGAGTTCTACTTCAGGAATAACTTCCAGGTCATCATCAGGATCGATTAAATCTTCATCGATTTCGACTACTTCCTCTTCTTCTTCCTCTTCTTCGTCGTCAGCGTCATCTTCTTCGCCAAGTTCAACGTATTCTTCATCGAAAATTTCTTCTTCGTCATCATCTTCGTCTTCGATGTCATCTTCGTCATAATCTTTTTTCTTCTTTTTCTTCTTGCGCACTTTCACGACAGGTGCAGTTTCTTCTTCGATCTGATCAACTGGATACCATTCGCGTAAGCCCCAACGGTTGTCCTGGATCGCTAGAAATCTGCCATCGATGTTCAGGTCTGTATAGAATTGAAGGAGTTTCGCTTTTAATTCGTTCTCGGTAATACCTGTAAGTTTACGGAACTCTTCCATCAATTCCGCCAACGTAAGAGATTCACGTCGTTCGGTCAGCACCTGATGAGTGATGTTGATTAACGATTCTTCCAAAAGTTCTTCTTTTGTCATGTCATGGATATTCAATGTATGGCACGTCCTTTCTTCTATCAATCACACGCAGAACCGACCAAGTCAGTTACTGATTTGGCCGATCGATGTTTATTATCTTGTAGCATATAAGCATAGTGTACATTATATACGTTATTTCTACCAATATGCTACATTCTTTTACTTCTCTTTATATTTATATACTCCGTAATGGCCAAATACCCCAGGTAGACCGCCGTAAAGGTGAAAGGGATTACGCCGAGTCCGCTGCTGTAGAGGATGAGTGTGAGTGTAGTTAAGAGAGCTATTATGATTGCATGATAGTACCATCTCACATTCAGCACGTCCCTTTTCTTTGTTGTTCTTATTATACTGACTAACATACTAAATTATCCACTTTGATGGGGAATAGATTTTATGCAAGGGTGGGGTTTATAGGATACTTGAAATAGAGTGGCTGGCATTAGTGTTCGGTAGGGGATTGGCGCTTCAGAGGGGACGCTTTCCTGAGGGTCCGCAGTGAGCCAACCAGTCGCAAGCTCCCTTGGTTGTCTCACCTGTCGAACTGATCCTCCAGGAGTCGCCCCTCCTACGCGCCAATCCCTTGCAATGAGAGTGGATGCCACTTATTGTTACTCACTGAAGCTGCGCTTGTATTGGCTTAGTACCTATCTTTCATACTCACTCTGGCCTTAAACTTAACTATCGTCAGAGACATTACGAATTGACAGACTAACAGCAGTGAGTAATACATATTGTCACCCACCAAAACCAGTCTCATAATCTATTCAGCACTTGACCTAAAATATGTCCTAAGACAACAATAATTAACACTCCATAGCCTGTGAATATTCTACGTCCTACCACTCTCTAAGTAAGGATTGCAGCGAACAGTTGGTTCACCGCGGGCCCTCTGGAATGCGTCCCCAGCTGGAGTTGCAATCCCACGCACTAGCCCTTCGCAAAAAGAGGATGCCGCCAGAAGTGATGGCTTCTGTGACATCCCCTCTTGAGATGTGTTACATATTACGGCGGTACTGCCCGCCTACTTCGTACAGTGCATTCGTAATTTGTCCGAGACTCGCTACTCGCACAGTCTTCATCAACTCAGCGAATACATTACCTCCCGTAATCGCTACTTCCTGAAGATCAGCAAGCGCTTGCCCTGCTTCGTCAGCATGCTTGGCTTGGAATGCGCGCAAGTTGGTAATTTGGGACTCTTTTTCTTGTTGTGTCGCACGTGCCAACTCCATATTATCGATATCTTCCTCAGATGGCGGATTCGGATTCAAGTAGGTATTGACGCCGATGATCGGTAGCTCCCCTGAGTGCTTTTTCATTTCATAATACATCGATTCTTCTTGGATCTTGCCACGCTGGTACTGCGTCTCCATAGAGCCTAGTACACCGCCACGGTCGTTCAGTCGATCGAATTCTTGTAGTACCGCTTCTTCTACGAGACTTGTCATTTCTTCTATAATGTAAGCCCCTTGAAGCGGATTTTCGTTTTTTGATAAGCCGTGTTCTTTCATGATGATCATCTGGATCGCCATCGCACGACGAACAGATTCTTCTGTCGGTGTCGTAATGGCTTCGTCGTATGCATTTGTGTGAAGGGAGTTACAGTTATCTTGCAACGCCATCAATGCCTGCAATGTCGTGCGAATGTCGTTGAAATCAATTTCTTGAGCATGCAAACTACGGCCAGATGTTTGGATATGGTATTTCAACTTTTGGCTGCGTTCATTCGCTCCGTATTTGTCACGCATCGTAATCGCCCAAATTCGACGTGCCACGCGACCAATTACCGTATACTCTGGATCAAGACCATTGGAGAAGAAGAACGACAGGTTCGGTGCAAAGTCGTCGATATGCATACCGCGGCTCAAGTAATATTCCACATACGTGAAGCCGTTTGCGAGTGTGAACGCAAGTTGTGAAATGGGATTCGATCCCGCTTCTGCGATATGATAGCCAGAAATCGATACGGAATAGTAATTACGAACTTTTTTATCAATGAAGTACTGTTGGATATCACCCATCAGACGTAATGCAAATTCTGTAGAGAAGATACAGGTATTTTGTCCTTGGTCTTCTTTCAAAATATCGGCTTGTACTGTTCCACGAACCGTTTGGAATGTCATTTCACGCACTTCAGTGAACTCTTCGACAGTAAGTGTCCGTCCAAGTTCTTGTTCTTTTTTACGTACTTGCTGATCGACTGCTGCATTCATGAACATCGCTAGGATAATCGGTGCCGGTCCATTGATTGTCATAGACACTGACGTCGTAGGCGAGCAGAGATCAAAGCCGTCATAGAGCTTCTTCATATCTTCAAGTGTACAAATACTCACGCCTGATTCGCCAACTTTTCCGTAGATGTCAGGACGCTCATCGGGATCTTCACCGTATAATGTTACAGAGTCAAACGCTGTGGATAAACGTTTTGCGTCGTCATCTTTTGATACATAGTGGAAACGACGATTCGTACGTTCAGGTGTCCCTTCCCCAGCGAATTGACGGCGCGGATCCTCGCCTTCGCGTTTGAATGGAAAGACGCCTCCAGTGTACGGGAATGAACCCGGAACGTTCTCGCTGTATACAAAGCGTAGGATTTCACCATAATCTTTGTATGGCGGCAGCACTACTTTCGGAATCTTCAAACCAGATAGACTGACAGTATTGAGCGTCGTACGGATTTCTTTATCGCGTATTTTCACCACATATTCATCCTGCTCGTAAGACTCTTTCAAAGGCCCCCAGTTTTTCAAAGCCCGCTTCGATTCACCTGTTAATTGCTCTTCGACGCCTTCTTTCAAGCTATTCAATGATTCTAGTAATGCTTCATTAGAGTCCGCCTCTTTTACTGCTTCGATCGCACCTTCTAGTTGGAACACGCGACGTGCCAGTTCTGCTTGCTGTTTGGATTTCGCGTGGTAATTACGAATCGTCGACGCGATTTCACGCAAGTAATGGCTGCGATCAGGCGGAATAATCACGGTTTGCTTTTGATTCGTCACGAAGTCT
Source organism: Sporosarcina sp. P2 (assembly GCF_002743255.1). Classification (GTDB taxonomy): domain Bacteria; phylum Bacillota; class Bacilli; order Bacillales_A; family Planococcaceae; genus Sporosarcina. The sequence goes on along the minus strand of NZ_PDYY01000007.1, from coordinate 41,615 downwards.
GTGTAACTTGTCGTCCAATCAGAATCCGTTGCGTTGTTAAGTTTTTCAACAAGCGCTGCAAAAAGTGTGTTTGTTCCTTTATCGTTAAATTGGCTTGCAATCGTACCATACACAGGCATCGTTTCAAGATCATGATCAAATAGCAAATGGCTACGTTGATATTGTTTGCGTACTTGGATCAATGCATCTTCCGAACCTTTTCGTTCAAATTTATTGATCACAATTAAGTCAGCAAAGTCGATCATATCAATTTTCTCAAGCTGTGTCGGCGCACCAAATTCACTCGTCATCACGTACATCGAAACGTCGGAGACATCCGTAATACGTGCATCCCCTTGCCCAATTCCGCTCGTCTCTACAATAATCAAGTCATAGCCAGCTGCTTTTGTGACATCAAGCACATCATGGATAGCCGTTGTTAGCTCTGAACGTGATCCGCGCGTTGCCAAACTGCGCATGTAGACACGGTTATTAAAGATCGCATTCATACGAATCCGGTCGCCAAGTAACGCTCCGCCCGTTTTTTGCTTCGTTGGATCTACGGAAAGGATTGCTACTCTTTTGTCAGGGAACTCACGCAAAAAACGACGTATTAATTCATCCGTCAATGAACTTTTACCTGCTCCACCTGTACCTGTGATCCCTAGCACTGGCGTTTGTTTGGACATGGCGCGTGCACGATCGAGTAATTGCTTCGTCGCTTCGTCTTTGTTCAAATGGTTTTCTTCTACGTACGTGATTAAATTCGCTAAGATACCTGGTGTTTCCGCTGTCAGTTGTTCGAGGTTGGCCTCTTCGCTTTCGGGAGTCGTGGAGAAATCCGATAGTTCCATGATTTTATTGATCATGCCTTGTAGACCTAGTTTTCTACCGTCTTCCGGTGAAAAGATCCATTCGATGCCGTATTCATGCAATTCTTTGATTTCTTTTGGGATGATGACTCCTCCACCACCGCCGAATATTTTAATATGGGAAGCGCCTCTTTCCTTCAGCAAGTCATGCATGTATTTGAAATACTCCACATGACCACCTTGGTAGGAGGACATCGCGATTCCTTGCACATCTTCTTGAATGGCAGCGTTTACAACTTCTTCAACAGATCGATTATGTCCGAGATGAATAACTTCCGCACCGGTTGCTTGTAATATTCTGCGCATGATATTGATCGATGCGTCATGCCCGTCGAATAAACTAGATGCCGTGACGAAACGAATATGGTGTTTCGGTTTATAGATTTCCCCAGTTACCATTTGCCTTCCACCTTCCGTACATGCTGACCACCGCCACGAAACTTTCATGGCGGAGTCCCCAAGTTATTTATTTCTCCAAACCTTTGATAATTTGATCAGTTTGTACTTTCGTATAGTGTTCTAACGTATATGGTTTGCGCAACGCCCATCTTCTAAATGACCACATTTGGCCGGATACGAGGATGTGGTGCGCGATCAGTGATACTTCATCCGGTCCGATGCGTAGATTCCCAGCTTCCATGCACTTACGAATGATCGTCTCAAATTGCTCGACCATTTCTAGTTCTTTAGTGAGTACATAACGAAGCGCTTCGCTCGGTAACGATTTCGACTCTTGGTACATGACGAGGAACTCATCAGACATTTGATCGATGACTTCGTAATACCGTGCAATCGCCACACGTAGCCCTTCTACCGTGTTGTCATTGTTATCGAGTTCAGACAAACGAACTTTGACTTCATCATAAATATTGTCACAGACGAGATACAGGACATCTTCTTTTGTCCGAATATACTCGTATAATGTGCCAATACTGAAGCCCGCTTCTTTGGCGATTTCACGTGTAGTCGTTCGGTGAAATCCTTTGTCGATAAATAATTTCACAGCGCCGCGGCTAATCTGTGCACGTCGCTTCTGAATAAGTTCTTCATCTTTGACGGTGGATTTCACTTCATGTTTTGGCATTGCATAGACCTCCTGTTATTTCGTCAACATACGAGATATGACGAGACGTTGAATTTCTTGTGTACCTTCATAAATTTGCGTAATTTTCGCGTCACGCATATAGCGCTCCACCGGATAATCTTTTGTATAACCATAGCCACCGAATACTTGAACGGCTTCTGTTGTGACTTTCATCGCTGTGTCACCAGCCATCAGTTTCGCCATAGCAGACGCTTTCCCGTACGGCAGGTCGTTAGATTCGAGCCACGCTGCTTGATATGTCAACAGACGAGATGCTTCTGTCGCCGTTGCCATATCCGCCAGTTTAAAGCTGATGCCTTGATTGGCAACGATGGGCTTGCCAAATTGTGTACGTTCTTTTGAGTAATCGACAGCAGCGTCAAGTGCGCCTTGTGCAATCCCCACTGCTTGAGCAGCAATTCCGTTACGTCCGCCATCGAGCGTTTTCATTGCGATAATGAAGCCGTCACCTTCTTCTCCAAGAAGATTTTCTTTCGGCACGCGGCAGTTATCTAGTACGACTTCTGTTGTGGGTGAAGAACGAATTCCCATTTTCTTCTCTTTCTTACCTACAGAGAATCCTTCGAATGTGCTTTCTACAATGAATGCGCTTGTGCCTTTATGTTTGGATTCCGGATCGGTTACAGCGAAGACGATATAGGTGTCAGCAATCCCACCATTTGTAATGAAGATTTTCGAGCCATTTAGCACGTAGTCGTCACCGTCAAGCTTCGCTGTAGTTTTCATGCCGCCCGCGTCTGATCCTGAACCTGCTTCTGTTAGACAGTATGCACCCATCTTCGTACCTTCCGCAAGTGGGCGTAAGTATTTTTGTTTCTGTTCTTCGTTACCGTATTTGAATAGCGGCCATCCTGCTAGAGATGTGTGTGCAGACAAGACAACACCTGTAGATGCGCAAACACGGGATAGTTCTTCTACAGCAATGACGTAAGCTAGGTAGTCGCTACCGATGCCGCCGTATTCTTCTGGCCATGGAATGCCTGTGAGTCCAAGTTCGGCCATCTTGTGGAAGATGTCCATATCGAATGTTTCGTCTTCGTCTCGTTGTGCTGCAGTTGGCGCTACTTCTTTTTGTGCAAAGTCGCGTACCATCTTTCTAATCATTTCATGTTCTTCTGATAATTTAAAGTCCATTGTTCTCCCACCCTTTTGTTTGGTTAATGAAATTTTAGTTTTGAAGAAGGAAAGCTTGAAATTGGTTTGCGGTTGTTTATGGATCACGCGCCTCAGCTTGCGCTGACCGCGCCAAAGGTGTTGCTAACCGCGTCATTCTGTACCTAAACCGCGCGATGGTCTACGAGTATCGCGCTATTCATTGGAATAACCGCGCCAATCTACTGTCTGATCGCGCCAAAGTGCAGCAGAACCGCGCAATGCGCTCCCCTAAGCGCTTCTACCTTTAGTTTGTCAGATGTTTGGCGATGACTACTCTTTGAATTTCGCTTGTACCTTCATAGATTTGACATACTTTCGCGTCGCGGAAGTAACGTTCTACTGGATAATCCTTCGTGTAGCCGTAGCCGCCGAATACTTGGACGGCTTCTATAGAGTTATCTACGGCTGCTTGAGATGCGAATAGTTTGGCCATGGAGGCTTCTTTGCCGCATGGTTTGTTTTCAGAACGTAACCAAGCCGCGCGGTAGACTAGTAGTCGGGCCGCTTCTGTTGCGGTGGCCATGTCAGCTAGTTTGAATCCTATGCCTTGATTGGCTGCGATTGGTTTACCAAATTGTTCGCGTTCTTTTGCATAGGCAACGGCTGCTTCTAGTGAGGCTTCTGCTATGCCTAACGCTTGAGCGGCGATACCGATTCGACCGACGTCGAGGTTGGCCATGGCTATTTTGAAGCCGCCCCCTTCTTCACCTAGTCTATTTTCCATGGGTACTTTCATATTGTCGAAGCTGAGCGCGACGGTTCGCGAGCCGTGTAGGCCCATTTTCTTTTCATCTTTGCCTATAGATAATCCCGGTGTGTCCCGGTCGACGATAAATGCAGTGATACCATACGTTCCTTTTTCAGGAGCGGTGTTAGCAAAGACGATGTAGACGTCCGCTTCCCCACCATTTGTAGTGAACATTTTGGAGCCATTAATGATGTACTGGTCGTCGACTCGCTTCGCTCTCGTTTTCAATGAACCTGCATCTGATCCAGACGATGCTTCGGTCAGGCAAAATGCACCGAGATATTCACCGGATGCCATTTTCGGTAAGTAGCGATTCTTTTGTTCTTCAGTACCAAAGTAGAGGATCGGATTCATTCCAACAGAAGTATGGACAGACAACACAACTCCCATGACGGCGCTGACTTTTGATAGTTCGTGAATTGCGATGATATATGACAAGAAGTCCATCTCTGAACCCCCATACAGTTCAGGTGCTGTAATTCCCATCAATCCGAGCTCACCCATTTTTTCTAGTAGTTCACGTGGAAATTCCCCATCTTCCATTCGTGGAATCCAAGGTTCGATCTCGTTTTTTGCGAAATCACGAACCATTTGGCGCATCATTAGTTGTTCTTCTGTTAATGTAAAGTCCATCCTTTTCACCTCTTGCTTTCAACTTAATTCATTTATTCGTATGAATAGAAACCGCGTCCTGTTTTTTTACCGTGCCAACCTGCTTTGACGTATTTACGTAGCAACGGGCATGGACGGTATTTTGAGTCGCCAAATCCTTCATACAATGTTTCCATAATGTACAGGCATGTATCCAGCCCAATGAAATCTGCTAGTTGCAGAGGCCCCATCGGATGATTCATCCCCATTTTCATGACGTCGTCAATCGCTTCTTTCGTCGCGACACCTTCGTATAATGTGAAGATGGCTTCGTTGATCATCGGCATCAATACACGGTTCGCAACAAATCCTGGTGCATCGTTCACTTCAACCGGTGTTTTGTTGAGCTTTTTGGTCATATCTTCGACCGCTTCGTAGACATCGTCATCTGTCGCGAGTCCGCGAATGACTTCGACAAGTTGCATGACCGGTACCGGATTCATGAAATGCATGCCAATTACTTTTCCTGGACGTTTTGTAGCTGCACCGATTTCCGTGATGGGTAACGAAGATGTGTTCGTTGCCAAGATGGTATGTTCTGGTGTGATTTCATCTAGTTCTGCGAAAATTTTCATTTTGATTGCCATATTTTCAACCGCGGCTTCGATGACGATATCGGCATCTCTCGCATTTTTCATATCTAGTGATTGTGTGAAACGACCGAGGACTGCTTCTTTCTCTACCTCCGTCATACGTCCTTTTTCCACGTTGCGTGTTAAGTTTTTCGTGATGACTTTAAAACCTCGATCGTATGCTTCTTCATTAAGATCGTGAAGAGTGACTTGATAGCCTGCCTGTGCACAGACTTGAGCAATTCCTCCGCCCATTTGTCCTGCGCCGATTACAAATACTTTTTTAATTGTCATCTATAATGCCCCCGGTCAGTTAGTTTTTGGAACTTCGATCATGATGGCATCTCCTTGACCGCCACCTGAACAGATTGCTGCGATACCGATTCCACCACCGCGACGTTTTAGTTCATTCGCCAATGTAAGTACAACACGCGCTCCGCTTGCACCGATTGGGTGACCTAATGCGACTGCGCCACCATTGACGTTCACTTTTTCTTCGTCCAGTCCAGCAATTTGTGAGCTTGCAAGCGCAACGACTGCGAACGCTTCATTGATTTCGTATAAATCAATGTCGTCTGCTGTTTTCCCTGTTTTCTCGAGTAATGCCTTAATGACGTGACCTGGTGTTTCAGGGAAACGCTCCGGTTCGATTGCTACTTCCGCGTGACCTAGAATAACAGCAAGCGGTTCTTTGCCTTGCTTTTCCGCTTCGTCTTCATTCATTAACACGACAGCGCATGCACCGTCGTTAATGCCTGGTGCGTTTCCAGCTGTGACACTACCGTCTTTACCGAAAGCTGGGCGTAGTTTTGCCAACGCTTCAAGTGAACTGCCTCTACGTGGGCCTTCATCTTCTGTCACAACGACTGGATCACCTTTACGTTGAGGAATGCTAACTCCAACGATCTCCTCTGCGAATACTCCTTTGTCCATCGCTTCAAGTGCACGTTCATGACTACGTAATGACCATTTATCCTGTGTTTCACGGCTAACTGAAAAGTCATTTGCTGTACTATTTCCATACCTACCCATATGAACATTGCCCGGCGCGAATGCACAAGTTAGTCCGTCGTATACCATGCCGTCCACTAATGTGCTATCGCCCATTTTCAAACCTGAACGGACATTCGCGTAATACGGTGCATTGGTCATCGACTCCATACCGCCAGCGACGATCGTTGTCTCATCACCGAGACGGATTAGCTGGTCGGCAAGTGTGATACTACGCATTCCGGAAGCACATACTTTGTTGATTGTTTCCGTTTTGACACCGTATGGAATGCCGCCTTTGACTGCTGCTTGACGTGAAGGTATCTGGCCTTGCCCTGCTTGTAAAACGGTCCCCATGATTACTTCATCCACTTGATCACCTTGTACACCAGCACGTACTAATGCTTCTTTGATGGCGATGCCGCCTAGATCGCTTGCTGTTTGTGATTGCAATGCACCGCTTAATTTTCCAAATGGTGTTCTAGCACCTTGTAAAATAACTGTTCTCATCTTCCCATTCCCCCTATTTATATGCTGACTGAACGCTCGCTCGATATTTGCCTACTAAATAAGAGGGTGCATAGCCCCTCTTATTATAGTTCATTCAATTGTTAGCGCTTTAGATAACTTAATTGTACGGTATTGACACGATATTCACAATACTTTTAATTCCGTTTTCCATCGTCGTTTTTCGGTGTTTCATCCCCTGTTTCAACCGTTACAGCTAACTCGGGCTCCGAAATCAATTCTTCTGTCTCTACTACTTCTTCCACAACTACTATTTCTTCTACCACTTCTTCTTCGGGCTCCGCAACCGTTTGGAATTCTCCAAAGATCGATCGCTCCAATAGTTCAGCAATGTCGTATGTGCCGACTTGTTCTTCGACTTCAACAGCTTTCGTTCCGTCAGACAACATCGTCAAGCAATACGGACAGCCCGATGAAATGATTCCTGGGCTAACTTCAAGCGCTTGTTCAGTACGTGCTACGTTGACGCGCTGGCCTGTATCTTCTTCCATCCACATCATACCGCCACCCGCTCCACAGCACATGCCTTCTTCACGGTTACGTTCCATTTCTACCAACTGAACGCCTGGAATCGCTTTAAGGATTTCTCTTGGCTGATCATAGACGTCGTTATAGCGTCCTAGATAACAAGAGTCATGGAATGTGATGACCTCGTCGATGGCATATTTCGGTACTAGTTTGCCTGCCATGACCAGTTCATAAAGCAACTCGGTATGGTGTTTGACAATAACTTGCAGACCGAAATCGGGATATTCATTTTTGAAGATATTATATGCGTGCGGATCGATCGTGACAATTTTTGAGACGTTGGCTTTTTCGAATTCCGCGATATTCGCAGTTGCGAGCTCCTGGAATAAAAATTCATTTCCGAGACGACGTGGTGTGTCTCCGGAGTTCTTCTCTTTGTTACCAAGAATTGCAAAGCTTACTCCTGCTTCATTCAATAAATGTGCGAAAGATAGAGCAATTTTCTGTGAGCGGTTATCAAACGCACCCATAGAACCAACCCACAGTAGGTATTCGAAGTCTTCTCCAGCATTCTTCGCTTCCTTCACTGTCGGGATGTGCAAGTCTGGACGTGCGTCTCTCCAGTTTTCTTTCTCTTTTCGGTTAAGACCCCAAGGATTTCCTTGACGTTCGATATTTGTCATCGCGCGCTGTGCATCGGGATCCATCTTCCCTTCCGTCATCACCAGATAACGGCGAAGATCGATAATTTTATCTACGTGTTCATTCATTACTGGACACTGGTCTTCACAGTTACGGCACGTCGTACATGCCCAAATTTCTTCTTCCGTGATGACGTCTCCGATCAATGAAGGACTATATAATTCATCGATTGTCATGCCTTCCGCCGTAGCAGCGAATGCCAATTGATTTCCTTGTGTGTTGTTGAACATGAACTGCGGTACCCACGGTTGTTGCTTCGTCATGACAGCACCTGTGTTTGTTAAGTGGTCACGTAGCTTCGTTATCAAGTCCATCGGTGATAACATTTTACCTGTACCCGTCGCCGGACACATATTGGTACAGCGTCCACATTCTACACATGCATAAAAATCTATCATTTGCGCTTGTGTGAAGTCGGTAATTTTGCCTACACCAAGTGGCGGCATTTCATCCTCGTCTTCGATTTCTTCAAGCGCTTCAAAATCGATTGGCTTTAAACGTCCTGCGTGATCTAAGCGGTGGAAATAGACGTTTGCCGGACCTGCGATCAAGTGCGCGTGCTTAGATTGTGGAACATACACTAGGAACGTCAACAATGTTAGTAAGTGTACCCACCAGCCGATAAAGAATATGGTGACGGCTACGCCCGTCGGAACACCGCTGAATACTGTTGCTATGATCGACGCCATTGGCTCTGTCCATGTAGTACCTTCATTATGCCAAATCATGTTCGCGCCGTTTGCGACCAGTGTGGAAATCATTAGTAGTCCAATAAATATAAGAACTAGACCGGACTTCCAACCGCGCTTTAGACGAACTAACTTCTCCATGTAACGACGGTAGAACGCCCATACGACCGCTACTAGGATGACAAATACGACAATTTCCTGAAAGAATGTAAACGCCGGATACAACGGACCAAGTGGCAGATGCGATCCCGGTTTTAAGCCTTTCCAGATCAGGTCAATTGCCCCAAATTGAACGAGTAGGAAACCATAGAAGAACATCACATGAATGGCCCCACTCTTTTTATCTTTCAATAGTTTCTTTTGTCCAAATACGTAAACCCAAATTTTCTTCAAACGCGCTTTGACGTCATTATCGAATTCTTCTTTTCTCCCCAGTCGGATGAATTCGTAGCGAGTTTTTAGTAAGTATAGGAATAAACCAAAGCCGTATATAACGACTGCTGTAAATAATATCCAGTTCGCGATAAGTAATATATTCATCCCTTATTCCCCCTCCATTTCTTCTACTTGTGATTCCCTTTGAGAAACCGCTTTCAATTATATTCTATGTATAGTGTAATAATGAATGATCATTCAGTCAACTCTTTTTGTAAGTTTATTTTTTATTTTCTTACTATGTATGAGAGGTCGTTTTGTCAAGTAATTATGTAGTTATTACCATTATTCTCTCATCAAAGCCCGCTCTTATCGGCTTTATCGCTACGTTTTTTAAATTTATCAATGAATCTAGGATGTGGATTTTTCAAATTAGAAAAAGTGTGCGTTTTTCATCTCTAGCATAACATTACTGTCAGATTAGTTGGAACATTCCGTTTCATCGTATTTAAATATAGCAAATTCACCTACTTCATGCTAACGTTTTCATAATATGCTGCTAGCATTAGAAAGGGGTTTTGTTATGTATCGATTATATGCACGGCTATTTCAAAAAGGACTCAAAGTCGGAATGAACTTTTTACCTTGGCGAGAGCCAGAGTTGCTAGTTGGACCTGGTAGTTTGGAAAGCCTTGCTGGGAAAGTAAAAAGTCTCGGTATTCGTAGTGTGCTTATTATTACGGATCACGACGTCGCCAAGCTCGGCTTACTAGATGTCCTGCTAGTCGGTCTCCATTCACTCGGTATCAAATACTTGGTGTATGACCAAACTGTCGCAAATCCTACGATAGTCAACATCGAAGAAGCGCGAGCATTGTACGTCGCCAATGAATGCGAAGCACTCATTGCGTTCGGCGGTGGTTCTCCAATGGATTGCGCAAAAGCGGTAGGTGCACGAATTGCAAGACCCGAGAAACAGATTCCCGAGTTGAAAGGCTTATTCCACGTGCGCAAGCGAATTCCTACGTTGTTCACGGTACCTACGACCGCGGGAACTGGAAGTGAAGCAACGCTCGCTGCGGTAGTGACGAATAGTAGGACATATGAGAAGTATGCAATCAATGATACGTCACTGATCCCCCATTATGCTGTACTCGACCCATTGTTGACGATGAAGTTGCCGCCCGCCCTTACGGCAGCCACCGGAATGGATGCCTTAACGCACGCAGTCGAAGCGTATATTGGCAACAGTAATACGTATGATACACGGAATGACAGCCGTGCAGTAGTGCAACTCGTGTTCTCAAATTTATATGAAGCCTACCGCAATGGGGAGAATTTGACTGCCAGAACGAATATGCAACAGGCTTCTTATTTGGCCGGCAAAGCATTCACTCGAGCGTACGTCGGCAATGTTCATGCCATCGCACACACGCTCGGTGGTTTTTACAACATGCCACACGGATTAGCGAATGCAATTATTTTACCGCACGTACTCGAGTATTACGGAAAAAGCGTATATGAACCTCTTTCCGAGTTAGCTGATTTAATTGGCATCACAAATCATTCGGATACGATGCGAATGAAAGCAGAGAAGTTCATCGAGGAAATTCGGGCATTGAATCATGCGATGAACATTCCGGAGAAGGTGGATGGAATTATGGTGGAAGATATTCCACTAATGGTACAACGCGCCTTAGCGGAAGCGAATCCATTGTATCCTGTGCCGAAAATTTTAAGTAAGCCAGAGTTTACGGAATTGTATGATGTGATTCGGGTTTGATTTGATGGAGGTAGGGCGGATGTGAGACTTGAATGAGCGCTCAGGCATTGTGATTGAGCGGAGACAAAGCTTGATAGAGCGCTCGGGCATTGCGATTGAGCGAATACAGGACTTGATAGAGCGTTCAAGCCCCGCGATTGAGCGGATACATGAATTCATTGAGCGCCCCCAAAAAACAGGGGCCTCTGGCATTACCAGAGACCCCTGTTTACGCATGATCACTTATCCTTTTTCTCATTCGTGCGGAACACTTTTGCGCTGCGGACGTATTCATTGTCTGAAATGCCGAGTCGAGCGTTCACGATGCGTGCTGCTACGAATAGATAATCCGACAGACGGTTCAAATAGCGCCCCACGACAGGTGATACGTCGTCCGCTGCGTTCATCAGTGTAACCGTTACACGTTCTGCACGGCGTGTTACGGTACGCGCGATGTGCAATGTCGCAGCTGCTGGTGAACCGCCTGGTAGGATGAAACGTTCTAGTTCAGGCGCTTCTTCCATTAGTTTATCGATTCGGTTTTCAAGAACTGTGATAGGTTCATCGTCAAGTTTGTAATGACGCTCTTTCATGACGTTTGCCAAGTCACCGCCACCATCAAATAATTCATTTTGAATTGTCTCAAGATCGGTTAGGATATCCGCAAACGTCCCTCCATCCAGTTCTGTCATAGCTTTCCCAATGAATGAATTCAGTTCATCAATCGTGCCGTATGCCTCGACGCGCAAGTCGTCTTTTGCGACGCGTCCACCAATTAAACTTGTCGTACCTTTGTCACCAGTCTTCGTATAAATTTTCATTTCACTTCACTCCTTTGATTGTCTGAGCAATACCATACCAAATTCTTGTAACCGTTGTTGCTTCTGCGAATAATTGCTGATACAAACGGCCGCATCGATCGCGCAGTTCCCGTTGCTGTGCATCAAGCGGCACAATGCCCCGCCCGATTTCCGTTAATATGAAGACAGTGTTCGGTCCGCTGATTTCGCGTACCGCGTTGCTGGCCTCTATTTCTGTTATATCCATAGTCATCAGCCACTCGTGCAAATCCGAAATGACGAGTGATTTACCGGGTTTAGCGGTTGCTGCTGTATCCATTGTACAGAAACACGCTGACGAATCGCCAATCCAACGTCTCACATAGTCCGTTTTACCGTTATAGGCACCTCCGATAACGACGTGCATGGCTTCCCCTCCTTGAATTCATTCTCGCTAGCCCATTCGAGTTGCCAAATGGATCCGTTCGTAACGTTCCATTCCCAAAATGAACGTTGCTCTTGTGTGAATGTATCGAGCACTACGCGAATCACGCCGCCATGTGTCACGACGACCGCTTCATTCGGCAACTCGGCTAATGCATCCAGCACGCGTGACTTCACTTGCTGCAATGTTTCCCCATTGCGCGGTGGTGTGTTCCACGCATCGTCTAGCCAATTGCGGTAATCGGGATCATTTTTCAATTGATCATACGACTGCTCTTCAAAGTCCCCGAAATTACATTCCCGCCAGCGCACATCAGCCGTAAAGTCTATTCGTGGAAAATAAATGGCTGCTGTTTGACGGGTTCTGATCAAATCACTTCCCATTACATGTTGGACGGCTACTGGAAATTCAATGGCCACGCCTTCTTGCGACACCAATTCGCTATCCGTCCACCCACAATAGAGTCGCTGTTCATTGGCAGTCGTCGTTAAGTGCCGAACGAGAAATACACGATAAGGACGCCCCATAATAGCACCTCCATTCCTTCAATGAATGCCCCGCATAGATCCCCTGTGACGCCTCCGAAATGTTTGATCGTCCAGAGATGATAAAGCCAGATCGCTAAACATATGACGAGTAGCATAACGGGGAGTAATAAAATGGAGCGGAAATGAATACTTAACAGAACAATCGTCACTACACTGATCGCGCTCGATGCAACTAGCATCCGTCCGCGTAAAAATTGTTGTTTGAAAAAGTACGCAATGCCGCTTGTTTTCGCGGTTTTCGTCAGTGTGTAATACCCTACTACAGCAGCGCGAGAGAGAATCGGCACCGCGACAAGCAATGCCCAACCGTTTACAAGCTGCAGAATTTCAATGAATAAGCCAATTTTCATGCAGAGCAAAACGAGTAACGACAATGTGCCGAATGCACCGAGTCGCGGATCATCCATGATAGTTAGACGTTTTTCACGATCCTGATAAGAAAAGAATGCATCGCCGAGATCCGCAAATCCGTCTACATGTAAGCCGCCAGTCGCAACCAATCCCGCGAGTAAAATGAGTACCGCAGCTAGGAAATTATTGAAATCACTTGTAACATACGCAACGCCTGCTAGCAGTAAACCGATTCCTCCACCGACGAACGGCAACGCGATGTACATACCGGAAACTTCTTTTTTCCCTAGCGGCAGTTCTTTATGAACAGGAAGTGACGTGAAAAATTGGAGCGCTAGTAAAATGCTATTCATCTTCTCGCTCCTTTACGCCAAAATAGATTGAATCAACGGCCAGTCGATATGTTGCTTGACGTGCTCAGCCCATTGTTCGTAGACATCGACACCTTCCATTGCAGGAAGCGTGGTACGATCCATGTCTTCTTCTGGTATTCCATGGTTTTCTAAGACGGGAATGACACCAGCCACCGGGATCCCGGTGTATTGTTCAATAAATTTCACGCCACTTTCGAAATAAGACGCGTCACCGTAAAATTTATTGATGATAATACCTTTGACACGCTGACGTCTTTCTTCTGAAAGTAGTTGAAGCGTGCCAACAATCGATGCAAATGCACCACCTTTGGAAATGTCCGCAACTAGTATAACAGGCACACCTGCCAGTTCCGCAACGCGCATATTCGTCAGTTCACGATCCATCAAATTTACTTCTGCTGTACTTCCCGCTCCTTCGATGATCAGCATATCGTAGTGATCGGACAAATAATCTAACGCTCCTTGGATTGTTTCAAGACCTTTATCGAACCACTCTTCACGAAAGGATTGTCCGTCTATCGTCTCAAGCGGTACGCCCATGAATAGAACATCAGCCTGCATATCATCTCGCGGCTTCATCAAAATCGGATTCATTTCCACGATCGGTTGTGTGCGAGCTGCTTGTGCTTGCTGGAATTGAGACCGACTGATTTCACGTCCGTCCGCTAATGTTTCAGTGAAGCCCGACATGTTTTGTGATTTGAATGGTGCAACATGAACACCTTCATTCGCAAGTAGCCGGCATAGTGCGGTGCAAATCATCGTTTTACCGACATCTGAAGCAGTGCCAACGATCATTAATCCGTTCATAAACTCTCACCTTTCCAGACGATTGGCAACCCGTGATCCATTTCAATCGCATGATTTGCAAACTCCACGATTTGTTGATGTAGCGTGCCGATTGTTTTGCGGTAAATTTCCGTCTCTTCTCCATATTGCTGCCAGTCATCGAGGACTTCATTTGAAACAATGACTAGCTGTGAGACAATTTCTTTCATTTGCTTTATCGTGTGAAGTAGTTGATTTTGCTTTTGTTCTAAACACCCCGAGCGATGAACGCAAGGTGTACCTTCTTCGTATCCTTCATACATTTCATTAGCGAGCCATGTAGTGAGGCAGTCCCATAAAACGAGATCACCTGGTTTTAGAAACGGCAACACTTTATGGAGATGTTTCGGTTGCTCGATTGTGTGCCAATTTGCATGTCGACGATCTTCTCTATGTTGATCAATCCGATGCTTCATCTCTTCATCGGCTGCTACACCGGATGCAATGTAGACGAGGCGACCTGCCGTTTGATTCGTAAGCAGTCGTTCCGCATACACACTTTTTCCGCTGCGCGCTCCGCCACTGATGAATGTTACTGTCGCTTGAACCATTGATCCATCGCCTCCCGCAGTGTATCCATCATCGTTTCGGACTTCATTCCGATCCGTAACCAGCGCCCGTCCATCCCGCGGAAGTTTTCTGAATGCCGCAGGACGATCCCTTGATTCAATAAATCTTGATAAAGCTTTTTCGCATCTTGCACAGGCTTCATGACGAGATAATTAGCGGAAGAGTCGAGGACTTCACAACTATTTGAGCGCAAGAACTGCGTCATCTTTACGCGTTCTGTTTGCGCGTGCAAAATCGCCTGTTCACGATACGCTTCTTCCTGTAAACAGAACACCCCGATTTCGGCAGCGAGTCCGTTGACATGCCAATGCGAAGCTCGTTGTTTCAACGTTTCAATTCGTTTGGCATGTGCAATGATATACCCTAAACGGATGCCAGGAATCGCATACATTTTCGTCATCGAGCGCACGATTAACAAATTCGGATAGTTCGCGACTTGTGGAATAAAGGACTTGGATTCATCGATGAAATCAATGAATGCTTCGTCTAGCACAACATCTGTCGAACTACTTTTAGCCGCTTCTATAATCGTTATTAGCTCGTTTTTTGAAGGTAACAAGCCTGTCGGATTATTTGGCGTGCATATATATATCGCATCCACTGTAGGTAATGCCTGTAGAATTTGACGCATAGGCAATTCAAAACCTTCTGCTTCACAAGCTTGAAGCGATACGACCTCTGCACCGTTCACTTCAAGTGTAGCGCGATATTCGGAAAAGGTTGGATTAATCAAGATTACTCGTTTGCCTCGGTAATTCCCTGCCAATAAAGAGAGTATTTCTGCCGCACCATTGCTGACGAGCACTTGTTGTTCGTCTACTTGATGAAAAACCGAAACCGCTGAACGAAATGGCTGACCGTCTGGATCGGGATAGCTGTTGAGTGTTGATATCAACGTAGGCCACGCTTCCATTACAGACGGCGGAGGTCCTGCTGGATTGCAGTTCTCACTGAAATCCAACACTTCATTAGGCATAGGAATATTCATTGATGTGTACAGTCGTTTACTGTTTGCGCCGTGTTCAGGCAATCGCATAGAAAATCCCTCCTATTACTGTGCCCAGTGACCAGAATGTCCAAGACACGACTTGCATTTGGTAAGTAGCGGAGCGGATATGTTCTTTATTCGCAATGACTGCCGGCCCCAGTATCGCCCGTTCCGACACTACTCCGCGATATGTACTGCGTCCGCCCAACTGAATATTGAGTTGCCAAGCCGTTGCTGCTTCAAGATAGCCGCTATTTGGGCTCAAATGCTTTTTCGCATCGCCCAACCAACCGCTAATTCGCTTGGTAAATGAATGTCCACCTTCATTTGGAGTGAACAATAGAATGAGCAATCCTGTAATTCTTGAAGGTATCCAGTTAAAGAGATCATCCATACGAGCCGAAACTTTCCCAAATTCACCATAACGCTCATCGTTGTACCCCACCATGGAATCAAGTGTATTGATCGCTTTATACAGCCATAGACCAGGTGCACCGAGCAAGAATGCCCAAAATAATGGGGCCGTGATCCCGTCAGACGTGTTTTCTGAAACCGTTTCAATCGTAGCGCGGGCTATCGCACTTTCATCGAGCTTCTTCGTATCCCTACCGACAATCCAACTGAGTTTTTCACGAGCTTCGTCCATGTCTCCTGACTTCAATGGCTCATAAACTAGCATCGCCGCGTCACGCAAACTCTTTTGTGCAAGTCCCGCCGCAATGAGCAGCGCTTCGATTGCGATCCCCGCCAACAAATGCAGGCGATACGCAATACTGACAAGCCAGAGAACGAGCAGAAATGTCGTCATACATATAAGCAACCAGACTATCGCCCCTTTTACTGTCCGCATACGGCCTTTATTCAACAGCTTCGTCAAGTTACTAATTGTCGTACCTAGCCACTTGACTGGATGCGGCCAGTTAGGCGGATCTCCAATGAGCCGGTCGAGTACCATGCCAATGGCGATCGCAATAAAATGTGCAGGTATCATCCGTGCTCACCAACTGCTAATCGATACGAATGAATAGCTCGCACCGTACAATCATAGACCCCTTTACCGATCAACTTCCCAAGTTGAGTAATGGGCCCCGCGTACGGCAAGTATTCTCCTTGTTGTGTAGATGCGATTAACATGCTATCTGTCGAAGTACCTGTAGCGACTGTGCCGGATTCTGGATCTTTCACTTGCTCGTCTTGCAGTGCTTTCACTTTCGCTTCTGTTGCGGTAATCAACGCTTGGACGAAAGCTTCTTCACTTAATTCCCCGTTAATGAATACCCATGTATTGATCGTACCTATGTAAGGAATATCTTCACGTTGCCAAGACTTCGAAACATCCACCGCATTTCCAACACCTGCAGTCACCGCCACGACAATCGAGCCGAACTCTCCTTCGTACTCTTCTACTTCAACGTGCTCGGGACTAACGGCTGTCATCATCGCGACTGTATCTGTCAGATGATAGCCAAGCGTACGCAAATAGTCCGTGTTCTCCCGTTGAACATCATCAATCATATAATCCGCACGTACGCCTCGATTGACGAATGTCTTGTACCAGCCAAGTCCCGCATTATGGACAGCGGAAGAAATCGTCTTCAGCGATTGGCTTGATTGCAACAATACGTGATCTTCCTTAATCGTTATGTCTGCCTTCCTTACAGTAAATAGCTCTACCTTTTCTTGCAAGTTCGGCAACAGCGTCATTTGAGGCTTCGGCATTTCAGGATGAGGCTGTGTTTTGACACGCGCATTGTATACGTGATGAATCTCTTGCTCGAGCACGACGTCTTGCGGCACGCCAATTGAAGCTACTTCTCCGTTCTTTAATAGCAACAGGCGATCGCAATAAAGAGCAGCGAGATTGATATCATGAAATACCGAAATGACCGTGATCCCCTTCTGTCTCGCTTGATTACGGATCGTATCGAGCAATTGTTGCTGATGTGCGATGTCGAGGTGATTTGTCGGTTCATCCAATAATAAAATAGGTGCTTGCTGGGCGAGTGCTTGTGCAACAAATACGCGTTGTTGCTCGCCGCCTGACAATAATTCAATGGCGGTATTTTCGTATCGCGTGACACCTGTATAATTCATCGCTTCTTGTACTGCTTGCTCGTCAAACTCCGACCAACTTGAAAAAATTCCGGTCTGATACGGATAACGACCTAGCGCGACAGTGTCTTTGACGCTATGGGAAAACGCATGGGCATGAAGCTGTGGCAAGACCGCTACTTGCTGTGCGAATTGTTTCTGCGTATAGGCACCAGAAGGCTTTCCGGCAATCATTACCCTACCGCTTTGTTTCGGCAAAATCCCCGATATAATTTTCAGTAATGTAGATTTCCCGCTCCCGTTCGGCCCTAAAATCCCGAGAACTTCTCCTTTTTCCACGTGGAACGACACATTTCGCACAATCGGTTCTCTTCCGTAACCTCCCGACAAATTGTCCACTTGCAACATCTTCACATCGCTCCTTTTCTACGTTGTTTGTAAAAGATATAGGCAAACACCGGAGCGCCAATGAATGCGGTAATGACACCGACCGGTAATTCAGCCGGTGAAATAATCGTTCGTGCTACGAGATCGCAAATAATCAATAATGAAGCGCCGTTACACAATGATAACGGCAAGACGTGACGGTGATCGGAGCCCCATAACATACGTGTCATATGCGGGACCACTAGGCCAACGAAGCCGATTGTTCCAGACACGGCAACGGCGGAACCAGTTAAGACCGAACCGCCTAGCAAAATCATCAATTTACGTTGTTTGACATTGACTCCAAGATGATGCGCACGTTCTTCGCCGAATAATAAAGCATTCAATTCACGGCGATTAAGCCACAGCATAAATGTACCGATGATAAAAAACGGTAAGACCATCAGAATATAATTCCAGCCGCGCATCGATACGCTACCAAGCAGCCAACCGACGATCTGACGAAGTTCTTCTTGCGTTAACGCGATCATCAGCGACAGCACGGAGCCGAGAAATGAGCCAAAAATGATTCCTGTTAAAATGATCGTCTCCATTTTCATTGATCGGTCGACCATTCGAGCAAAACCGATCACTAAAAACATCGTGATTGCGGCACCCATCATACTAAATACAGGTAAGGTGAACGCGCCAAGAACCGGCAGCGATATACCAAAAAAGAGTGTGATCACGGCGCCGACAGAGGCACCGGATGACACTCCGAGGGTGTAAGGATCAGCTAACGGGTTTTTCAAAAGCCCTTGGAACGCGGCTCCTGATATAGCCAGTGAGGCACCGACAATTCCGGCCAGCAACACACGTGGCATACGGATCTTCCACAAAATATTACTCGCGGTCGCATCCGATTGATTCCATAGCGTCTCTATTGGTATTTTCACTGTACCGATCGATACGCCGAGCCAGATTGCCACAAGGAGCGTGGCAATCGACACGACATAGGCGAGCGCAGTTTTATTCACCGAATACCTCAGGATAGACTGCTTTCGCAAACGATTCTAATCCGTCAGCCAAACGCGGACCTGTACGGCTTGTAATATCTTCATCCAGTTGAATGACTCGATCTTCTTTGATCGCAGTAACTGCATCAAACCCGTCACGCGTCTTAATATTTTCTACAACGTTTGGAACATAGCTATATATTGCCAAAATTACATCCGGATTTTCATCTACAATCGTTTCAGGACTGATCATAATCCAACCTTCTTCTGTCACGATGTTTTCAGCATTGATCATATCCAAAAACTGTTGTGGGAAAGTTCCTTTTCCTGCCGTGTAAATTTCAGGCGCATCGGAGTTTTCAATGAACACGCGCTTCTTGTCCGTAATGTCCGCTGCTTTCTTTTCGATATCAGCGACTTTCGTTTTCATATCTTCAACGATTTGATTCGCTTCCACATTTTTGTCCATAACTTTACCAATCAATTCAATCGTTTCATATGTCTCTTCAAATGTTCCTGCATTCTGTATAACGATCACAGGGATGCCTGCGTCACGAATCTGATTCAATCCTTCTTCATTCGAACCCAACATCATTTCATGTGCGAACACCGCTTCCGGTTGCAATGAAATCACTTTTTCTATGTTGACCGTAAAGTCCCCTACTGTATCTAGCTCTGTTACCTCTTTAGGATAGTCATCGTTTTCTGTTACTGCAATGACTTTATCTCCTGCACCAATCCCGTATAAAATTTCCGTGTTGCTTGGAAGTAATGAAATGACAGTTTCCGGCACTTTTTCAAATGTAACTTCTTTGCCAATCGCATCTGTCAGAGTGTATGGATAACTCGTTGTATCCTTTGATGCTTGTTCTGTTTTCGTTTCTTCGCCAGCTTGATTTTCATCTGCTGGCGTTTCTTCTTTTGCACTATCGCTTCCACATGCTGCGAGTAGTAGTACCGCGAGCATTGCTGTCAGCAGTAGTTGTAAAAACTTCTTCATGTGTGTTCCTCCTTTAATATGTGTGTTGCATTACGCAAGTCGCAGACACGAAAAAATCCTTCGATCATTCGAAGGATTAGGTGGGATGAAATCAGGACGTGACTTCTTCCATTACACCTATCCTCGTAGGTTGCTGCGGAACTTCATTTTCTAAAAAGGCAGGTGACCTGGCTTGTGCATAGCACGTACAGTGGCGGGACCGCATCGGATTTGAACCGATTTCACTTTTCATCTCTAGTATTGAGAACCTTTTAGAAGATATGTAATTATGCTTTATTATAGCGGTAATAGTGAGGGTTGTACAGGGCGGTGCTGATCTTTCAAAAGTCATCCCACTTCCTACCTGTTCTTGTGGTGGTAGGTTGAACCGCGCTAAAACTGGAATAGACCGCGCATTTCGTGTTTAACACCGCGCAATTACTCTATGTAACCGCGCTAATCGTTGAGTGATCCGCGCTATTATGATGTGTAACCGCGCCAAACTGCTTGAAGATCGCGCTATTGGGATATTTCGTTGGATTTGATGAAACTTTGACAGGCAGTACTTCCAAAGACATAAAAAAGCCAAGCAGTAAATAATCTGCTTGGCCGTTTTCGAGATATTACATTCTTTCCGGTGCTTCAACGCCAACTAATTTCAATGCGTTCGCAATCGTCGTTTTAGTTGCTGTGATCAAAGCCAAACGTGCCTCGGACAGGTCTTTATTTTCCGGGTCGAGCACTTTATTCGCATTGTAGAAACTATGGAATGTAGCTGCTAGTTCTTGAATATATGTCGTCACGCGGTGCGGTGCGCGCATGCGAGCTGAGTCGCTGATAAGTTTCGGGAAATCTCCGAGCTTCTTCAGTAGCTCCAATTCTTTCTCATCTTGCAATAGCGTGACGTTTTTCGTTGACGCTTCCACGTTCTGTTCTTTTGCCTGACGTAGGATTGAACAGATACGTGCGTGCGCGTATTGTGCGTAGTAGACAGGGTTTTCATTGGATTTGGATACTGCCAAATCTAAATCGAAGTCCATTTGTGCATCGCCTGAGCGCATCGCAAAGAAATACCGTACAGCGTCTAATCCGACTTCTTCTACGAGTTCACGCAATGTGACCGCTTTTCCTGTGCGCTTGCTCATTTTGAATTTTTCTCCGTCTTTATAGAGCTGAACCATTTGCGCCACTTCTACTTCGAGCGTATCGCGGTCATAACCTAGCGCCTGGATTGCTGCTTTCATACGTGGAATATATCCGTGGTGGTCTGCTCCCCAAATATTGATTAGTTTATCAAATCCACGACTTAGCTTGTCTTGGTGATAGGCAATGTCCGGTGTTAAGTACGTGAATGATCCGTCTTGTTTGATTAATACACGGTCTTTATCGTCACCAAATGTAGTGGAGCGGAACCAAGTCGCGCCGTCTTCTTCATAGACATGGCCATTTTCACGAAGTTTTTGGAGTGCGATTTCGATCTTGCCGTTGTTATATAGGGATGTTTCCGAGAACCAGTTATCGAAATGAACGCGGAAGTCCGTTAAGTCTTTCTTTAGTTTATCCAATTCGATATTCAAGCCGTGTTCACGGAAAAATGCAAGTCGCTCTTCTTCTGGAACATGGACATACTTGTCTCCATATTGTTCAACGAGGCCTTTTGCGATGGCGATGATATCTGCGCCACGGTAGCCGTCTTCCGGCATTTCTTTTTCTAATCCAAGTGCTTCGAAATAACGAACGTCAATCGATAACGCTAAGTTATTTATTTGATTACCCGCATCATTGATGTAGTATTCCCGCGCTACGTCATAGCCTGCTTTGTCAAGAATATTACATAATGAATCACCAAGTGATGCCCCGCGTGCGTGTCCTAAGTGCAAGTCGCCTGTTGGGTTCGCTGAAACGAATTCAACTTGGATCTTCTGTTGCTGTCCGCTGTCGGAACGTCCGTAGTCTGCTCCTTGGTCCAGGACAGATTTCACGATATCTCCGAGACTGTCTGTTTTCAAGCGGATATTGAGGAAACCGGGTCCAGCAATTTCAATGGAGTCGATTGCCGTGTTTGTCGTATCAAGATGCTCCAAGATACTTTCCGCGATTGCACGTGGTGGCTTTTTCGCTAGTTTTGTCAACTGCATTGCGATATTCGCTGCATAATCGCCGTTCTCTTTACTTCTTGGTGATTCCAGTTTAATTTCCGGAATATCCGCACCTTCAACTAGTTGTGCTTTCTCAATCGCTTCGTGCAACGCTTCTTTAATTTCATGTTGAATCTGCTCTACTGCATTCATTGTGTTACCTCCGAGTAGGTTATTGTCAAATGGTATTTCCCTAATAAACTTTCATCTGAATGTAAGTCGTACGCTACGGTAAAACGTCCAGGTACCCACTCCAGTTGATTGGTATAAACGGCTAAATCCATAACGGCAGGACCATTACCGTACGTGCCAAAACGGACATCGTCTTGTCTGAACGGTAAGCGCATCTGCACGCCGCCTTTACGCATGATGAAGGCATCTTCGGCATGTAGCTTCACGGTCGTTCGGACTGCTGGCATTCCTTCTGTCCGTTCTTCAAACAATAAGTAGGCCTGCCCTTTTTTCTCAATGATCTCTCCAGTCGCCTGCATCGTATGCGTTTCCGCTTGCTGGTCTGGATGTTGAATAACGGAACGGAGCTGAACTTTCAATTTTGGCGCTTCCATTCGTTCACCGCCTTAAGTAAATAGATTCACTCATTATACACTTCTTCTGGTACCAGTTTCAATGTTACACGTCTAAACTTTTCCTACAGTCCGTTTAATCCGTCCATTACCGTCCCATACTGTCAAAAGATACTGAATGGAACGGGATGTGATGAGTAATGAAACGTACCGACTATATAAAATCCACCAATCGTAAAAAAATGAAAATGGTTGTATTTTCCCTGTCGATCACGTCGATAGCCGCGATCGTGACGGTCTTAATCGCCCTTCGAATATATGCTCAAGTACTTGGTGCCCCATCATTAAGCGTACCGAAGGCTTCATTGTTCCTCGATCATAGCGGGCATCAGATCGGGGATCACTTTTCGCAACATAGACGTTACTGGATGAAGCTGTCCGATATATCCCCTTTTCTTACGGATGCTTTCGTGGCAACTGAAGATAAACAATTTTATTCGCATAATGGATTTGATTATAAACGGATTGCGGGTGCAGTTCTGAAGGACGTCAAAACGATGAGTAAGGCACAAGGAGCGAGTACGATTACCATGCAATATGCGCGGAATCTGTATTTGACGCACGAAAAGTCTTGGACACGGAAACTGCATGAAGCATTGTTTGCTTATCGACTGGAAGTTTTCTATGACAAGGATACGATTTTGGAAGGTTATTTAAATACCGTCTACTTTGGTCATGGAATGTACGGAGTGGAAGCGGCGAGCCGTTTTTATTTTTCAAAAGCGGCAAAAGAGTTGACATTGGAAGAAGCGGCTACGATTGCGGCGATTGCAAAAGGCCCTTCTATTTATTCACCTCTTGATAATCCCGAGAATTCACGCAACCGCCAACTACTCGTGCTCGATCAAATGGAGCAGTACGATTATATTTCAGCCGAGCAAAAGGAACGCGCGGTAGATGAGAGGATCGTACTGAAGACGGAGAGTTGGAAAGATATGAAGCAAGTGGCACCGTACTTTTTGGATGCTGCGTGGCAAGAGGCAGAAGACATTCTCGCATCAAAAGGACGTGTACCTGCAGAAGGCGGCTGGCAAATTCGAACGACGTTGAATCAACAGCACCAGCAAGCAGCAGAACAAGCAATTAAACAAGCTATGCCCGCAAATGACCTGCAAGTCGGATTTATTTCCATGGCTGCAGACACGGGATTCGTGACGTCGATGATAGGCGGAGTGGATTTTGGCGACAGCTCCTTCAACCGAGTAACTCAAGCGAAACGTCAGCCGGGATCTGCGATGAAGCCCATCCTCTATGCAGCAGCGCTAGAAAAAGGTATGAATCCGTTAACATTCATGACAGCTGAAAAGACAGTGTTTACGTATGATGACGGTCGTTCGACATATGAGCCAAGCAATATTAACGGGGAGTTTGCGGTGAAGCCGATTTCATTGGCACAGGCGATTGCCATTTCAGATAATATTTATGCAGTCAAAACGCTTGAGCAAGTCGGTTACAAGCCGTACACAAAAATGGCGCAGCGACTAGGCATCGATGTCTCGTTTCCCGAATCCCCAGCAGTCGCGCTTGGAACATCCGATGTGACATTATTCGAGATGACGACAGCGTATAATCGTATTGCGTCAAAAGGTAAACAAGTCGAACCCCAAATGATTCTATCGATTACGGATGCGAACGGAAAACTGGTCTATGAGCACCCTTCTAAGAAGCCAAAGCAAGCCATGTCGGAACAAGACGCATTTGTGCTAACGCATTTGATGACAGGGATGTTCGACCCTGTTTTCAATGATTATTTAACTTCTACAGGCTTATCAATGCGACCGAAACAAACACGACCTTATGCAGCGAAGTCCGGAACAACGATATCGGATCAGTATTTGATTGGATTCTCGCCCACATTAACTGCAGGCATCTGGACAGGCTTTGACCGTGGCAAGCAACTAGAGAATTTGGAGGATAAAACCGTTTCAAAAAAAGTCTGGATCGATTTCATGGAAGCGGCGCATGAAGGAACAGCCCCACAACCCTTCCTTCCCCCTTCAGGCGTACAAGGCGTCATTGTGGATATCGAAACTGGCGGGATTGCGGTCAATGATTGCGCGAAGCAACGATTGATCTATGTGAAGGATAAAGATGTACCGAAGAAGTTATGCACGGATCGCTCGTTGAGAGAACAACATTCGGGAGAAGAGGAAAATTCTAAAATGGAGTTATTCCCGTTTTCGTTTTTTGAGTGATAGAGCGGGAAACTGTAGAGATTGAGCGGCTGACGTGCGTGATAGAGCGCTTGGACGTTTGCATAGAGCGGATCGCGATGATGTTTGAGCGGATCGGTCTCCAGATAGAGCGGTAAGCTGCGGTGATTGAGCGGATAGCGGGAGTGATAGAGCGGATGTACGCTTAGCTACAGAATATGTGCGTTCGCACGGCAGCATAGAGCGCGTAGCCACATACTATGAGTGCTGGAAGTAGACTTCACTTCTTAAATCCACATAAAAAAAGCCTCGTTCTCCGTATCCGCGGAGAGCGAGGCTTTTTCGACCGTTATGTAGCAATCGAGTGAATCTGCACTGCTTGGGTTTGTGGTTTCATCAAACGATCCTCTACATAGCGGGTGTCCTAGATTACAGCGCAAAGCTGTATGTTTAGTTTACTTCCTTTGTTGCAGACATTCAACCTCAAAGAGTACGTAATGCAAATTGTCACATTTTTGACGCATTTGACGAAAATTGTACTTTTTACGTATGCCGTTGGACGTCTTACTCTGTGCGCAAACCTTCGTGTAATTCAGGTGTACTACGTTCCCAAAGTTCTGCGTTATGTGATTTCAGAAAGTCCTTAAGAATTTTTTTCGAACGATCGTCCATTTCGTCTACGATAATATGTCTCTTCATGGATTTGTCCATACGGTTGACGTGGTCTGCCAGTAACTTGTAGCCACGTCTCTTCTCACGGTTGACAATCATTTCGCAAGCTGTGATACCTGCGTAATACGGACCTTCCTCACGGTAATCAATTGTCACCCAAACTAGCCAGTATGGTTTGCCGCCTTCAGAATCTTTGCGGTCTGTGGTGAATTTGATTCCTCGTTCCGTATCACTACGGGCATGCATAGCCCCCATTTCTACTTGTGCAGTGCCCTCTTCTACATCGATGATCACAGGCGAAATGTTTTCCAACGACAACGAACCTATGCCGAACCCTTTATGTCCATCTGTTGGGTCATTTTTTATTATCGTAAAGCCTAACTTTGGTTTTGAATTTTGCTCATTTGCCATATAAATCGACCTCCGTCTCTGTTATTATATGTACTATACCTGAATTTTCTGCTAAGGAGGAAACTAAATGCCATACGTCACAGTAAAAATGCTTGAAGGACGCACTGACGACCAAAAACGGGCACTTTGTGAAAAAGTTACGCAAGCTGTTGTGGAAACGACTGGTGCTACTACTGACAGCGTAACAGTTTTCATTGAAGAAATGCCAAAAAACCATCTTTTTAAAAATGGAAAACGTATGAGTGATCAGTAAAATCAGCAAAAGGATTCTCATCGTGAGAATCCTTTTTACTTGATCCATTTAGCTGACTGAACTCACTTGCATCTCTTCGATGAAGGCAAAAGCTTGATCCATTTCTTGATCAGTGAAGTTCAATTTGTTTTTCACGATACGCACTTTAGCAATTTGGTCCTCTTTGTCGAGCTGATCGAAAAATAGCAATGTTGAGACCAATTCCAAAAAGCGTGACGACTTCTCATTCAATCGCTCGATACATTTTGGCAACTGTTCTTTTGGTGCTTCTGCTGTCGTAAGGAATTTCGATCCTTCATCCGTCACTTGATAGCAATATTGCTTATACGAACCCTTGTCCTCAAAACGTTCAGCCAAAAAGCCCATTTCACATAATTCTTCCACTCGCAATGTCAGTTCTTCCGAATAAGGACCATACATATGGAGCTCATATTTCTCAGCAAACGGGAAATTCATTTTCTTTAATATATAAACCATCTTCTGCATTTTCTTACGGCCATTTACTTCATTCGCCAACGATATAAACTGAACGATTTTTGCATGCTCTTGCAGCAAGTCCCGCAACCCCTCTCTTAACCTCTTAACAATTCCAAAATCTTCTCATGCAACGGGTTTCCATCTACTAACAAGTCTTCAGGATAATAAATTTTATGATCTGTTCTGCGTTTTCCTGATATCGCTTCAACCACATCGGACAGCCGCGACAGTTCACGCAAATCGCCATTTTCTAGTTGTAAATAAATCGGCACACGCTCATTCTCTTCACCTGGACGATAAAAGTCGTAAGGTAAATCCGATGAAGAATCCGTCACTAAATAATATTCGGGATCGAGCCCTGCTTCTTTAAACAATGTAATCAGTTCACCGAATTTCATATATTGCACAGCGGGATCGAACTCGGCATATTGAAATAGCCGTCTGTTAACGAAGCGATCGCATAAATCCGCTAAAATCGTGTCATCTTCTTCCATCCACAGTTGAAAATATGTTAATAACACGCCCTCATCAAGAGCTATGTACTCTTTCAATTTGAACTCTTGAGCGAAGAACGAAATGAAATGCATGGGTTCTTGCTTAAATGCATACCCTGTTTCAAATAAAAATTTCGCTCTGTGTAAAATTTTAATAAGAATTACTTCCGCACTTCGCGACACGGGGTGGAAATACACTTGCCAGTACATCTGATAGCGGCTCATGATATAGTCTTCCACCGCGTGCATGCCGCTATGCTTGATGACTACTTGGTCTTCAGTCGGACGCATGACACGCAAAATCCGTTCCATGTCGAAATGACCGTAGGAAACGCCTGTGTAATATGCATCGCGTTGAAGATAATCCATACGGTCTGCATCAATTTGGCTGGAGATCAAGCTGACGACCAGTTTGTCTGTGTACGTTTTGTCGATCACATCTGCCACTTTTTGTGGGAAATCTGGCGACACACGACGCAGCACTTCATGGACTTCTGTCTGTTCCAATAAAATTTGCTGGGTAAATTGTTCGTGATCCAGATTGAATACTTTTTCAAATGCGTGGGAAAATGGACCATGTCCCAGATCATGCAATAATGCTGCACACAGGGCGACGAGTCGCTGTTCTTCATTCCATTCTTTACGCCCCCTGAAGCCGTCGTCGAGAATTCGTCGGACGATTTCATAGACACCAAGCGAGTGCTGGAAGCGGCTGTGTTCTGCACCGTGGAACACTAGGTAAGTAGTGCCAAGCTGGCGAATTCTGCGCAAGCGCTGGAATTCGCGTGTGTTGACTAGGTCCCATATTACGCGATCCCGGACATGTATGTAGCTGTGTACAGGGTCTTTAAACACTTTCTCTTCGGGCAGTTTTTCGTTTTGGTACGCCATGTCGTCACCTCATCCTTCATTCGTTCCAGTATAACAAAAAACGATGGAACGTGACATAGTACTCTATGACGGATTTTAAACGGTTGATGATGGAACGTGTTTACAAACGTGAAGGACTTAGTGTCTACTCGGGGATGGAAGCTCCAGTTGGGGGACGCTTTCCCATGGGCCCGCGGTGAGCCAACCAAGGGAGCGAGAGCCGTCATGAAGAACGTCTTTTGCACTAGCGAACTGGTTGGCTTGCCGCGGGCCCTCAGGAAGCTTCCCCTCCGTAGCGCAAATTCCCACCCCAACACCCTGCCAGCCTCACCCGACTGACTTTACTTAACTCCCACTCACCTAAAAACCCGCCCATTTTATTACCATCTTCATAGAATTTTATAACTCTCTGAATAAAAGACTCATCCCGTGGTCATAATGGCAGTAGAAAGAGAGTACAAGACAGGAGGCATGGAGATGGTGAAAGTTAGACAAGACGCTTGGTTAGAACAAGACGATGAATTATTGGCAGAGACGGTGCTACGACATGTAAGAGAAGGAAGTACACAGCTAGGTGCATTTGAAGAAGTAGGTGACGCCCTGAACCGAACAGCAGCAGCTTGTGGGTTCAGATGGAATGCAGTTGTGCGAAGAGACTATGAGAGTGAACTCTCTGAAGCGAAGAAAGAAAGAAAGCAAACGTTACGTGTGCTAGGTACAGATTTTAAAAGACGTAATCAGCAAATGTACAGCCCCGAGACAGGCGCAGATGGCCAGGAAAAAATCCAGGTTCCATTATCAGCCCTATCCCTCGACACGGTCATTGCCTATTTGATTCGCATGCATCATAACGGCGGTGCGGATACGGATGCACTTCGATGGAGACAAACGGCAAAAACAGCGACGGAACAAATGAAATCGCTAGAAATGCAAATTGAAGATCTGAAAAAAGAGAATAAAACGTTGAAAGAAGACTATGAGCAATTCGTCCAAATCATGAATCGTGCACGTCGATTTATCGCTTTAAATGAAGAAAGCGAGCACGTTGCACCATTATTTAAAATGGAGCCAAATGGTAATCTAATCACATCAAAAGAGCCGCCAATCAATAACTGATTGGCAGCTTTTTTTCGTACTAGGATAACATCTTTTGATTGCGTTCAAAGACACGTCGCAAATAGAATCCGTACAATTCCATTTCCTCGTCTGTTAACCCATCGTGACGCACATCTTCCGTCAACGAGCGCAACAATATTTGCAGACGAATAACGACTTCATTGACCGTCAAATGCGTATCCAGAATTTCCGATAACGATGCCATTGTATCAGGTTGGATTACAGGATAACTGAATTTCGTCTGTTGGCCTTGCAAGCCCTTCTCATAGACTTCACGTATTAACTCCGCACGTTCGGAACCACTGCCTTCAACGCATAAATATACTTGCACAGCAACTCCTTGACGCAAACGACGCTGTGAAACCCCAGCGAATTTCTTGCCATCGACACTTAAATCATATGATCCAGGACAATAAGATCCGACAATTTCATAGGCTTCTATCCGTTCGCCAAGCTCAGGAAATAATAGCTGAACTAGTGATACCATCGCTTCGTAGCCTATCGGAATGTCAATAGAAGACTTTTGTTCAGAGAAGATTAAGGAAATATTTACTATCCCTTCATCTAAGACGACTGCAAGCCCTCCCGAATTGCGAACGATCGACTGATAGCCATGCTGCTCAATTCCTTCCATCGCTTGTTGAATGAATGGCATTCGATGATCTTGAATACCTAACACGATCGTCTTATCATGTACCCATGTCCTGACAACCGGTACACTTTGTTGCTGCCCAACTAATTGGCATAACGTATCATCCATGGCGAAGGATTCGAGCGCAGAACGATTGCGTGCCGAAATGGATTCGTCGATGAAACGCCAAGCTGGTTGATTCAGTAAATGTTTATCTTGTGACATGTCTAGCTCTCCTATAGTGATTGATCTGGATTATATGTAGACGGTTCACAAACTACGAGCCTGTCATTATAGGCTCTGGGCTGCTGTGATGATAGAAAGTTTATAGACATCTTCTGCAGAACAGCCGCGTGACAAGTCGTTGACGGGACCATTTAAGCCTTGAAGGATCGGACCAATCGCTTCGTATCCACCTAGACGTTCTGTCAATTTGTAGCCGATGTTTCCAGCGTCCAATGTCGGGAAAATAAAGACGTTTGCATCGCCTTTGATGACGGATTCTGGAGCTTTTTTCGCTGCTACACTTGGTACATACGCTGCATCAAATTGGAATTCTCCGTCAATCAATAGGTCAGGTGCCAATTCTTTAGCAATTCTAGCCGCTTCCACCACTTTTTTCGTCTCTTCTGTCACAGCAGAACCTGTAGTAGAGAATGAAAGCATCGCAACGCGTGGATCAATTCCGAATGCCTTTGCAGTTTTCGTACTTTCCACAGCGATTTCAGCTAACTCTTTGGCTGAAGGATTCACAGTAATGGCACAGTCCGCAAAAATTAGACGCTCTTCTTCTTTCATCATAATGAAAGCACCACTCGTTTTTGAAACGCCAGGCTTAGTCTTGATAATTTGCAATGCAGGACGAACTGTATCCGCCGTCGAATGTGCAGCTCCACTCACCAAACCGTCTACACGTCCTGTATAGATTAGCATAGTTCCGAAATAGTTTACATCTTTCAATTGCTCGCGCGCTTGCTCGATTGTAGCTTTTCCTCCACGACGCTCAACGAATTTCTCCGCCAGTTCTTCAAAATAGGAAGCGTTTGCAGGATCAATCAACTTAATCTCGGAAATATCAAAGCCACCTTCTTTTGCTACTTTATTTACCGCTTCTTCATTACCTAATAAAACTGGCGTTATAATCCCCTCTTGTTGAAGATGTACAGCCGCTTCTACTATTCTTATGTCCTCACCTTCAGGTAATACAATCGTCTTTCCTTTACCTTCCAATGTTTTACGAATACCTTCAAAAAGATCTGCCATGTGTAATTCCCACCCTTGTTATATTTTCCTATTTATCATACCTGAAAAGCCCCATTAATACACTAAGAATTCTGAAGTTTTCAGATAACTGCCCATTAGATATTCATTTTTGTAATGTCTATTGTGGGTCTAACCTTATTCCTTAACGAGTAAAGACTGTTTATGATACACTTGATATAGAAACTACTTTATTTTAAAAGGAGACTGAATTCAAGTGAACGAAGCAGCTATTACATTAGACGGTTGGTATGTACTTCACGATTTTCGCACGATGGACTGGGCTTCTTGGAAATTGATTTCAAAAGAAGAGCGTCAGGCAGCAGTCAATGAATTCCTAACTTTTTTGGAGCGTATACAAGAAGCGGATGATGCTAAAACAGGTAGTCATGCATTTTATACAGTCGTTGGTCAAAAGGCAGACTTCATGCTAATGACATTACGTCCTACAATGGATGAACTTCAGCAGTTGGAAGCAGAATTCAATAAGTTAATCATTGCGGATTACACAATCCCAGCGTATTCCTATATATCGGTAGTGGAGTTATCGAACTACTTAGCAGGTGAATCTGACGAAGATCCATACCAGAATCCGCATGTACGCGGACGTCTGTATCCTGAATTACCTCGTAGCCAATACGTTTGTTTCTATCCAATGGATAAGAAGCGCGAAGGCGAAGATAACTGGTACATGCTCGACATGGACCACCGCAAAAGTTTAATGCGCAGCCACGGCATGATCGGCCGCGGTTATGCAGGTAAGGTGAAGCAAATCATTTCCGGCTCCGTCGGCTTTGATGATTACGAGTGGGGCGTCACGCTGTTCTCCGATGACGTGTTACAGTTCAAAAAACTCATCTATGAGATGCGTTTTGACGAGGTCAGCGCACGCTACGGCGTATTCGGCTCATTCTTCGTCGGTACAATTTTAGATGCAGACAAGCGCGAAGCATTTTTCGAAGTATAATAGGTTAGATCCAAGCCGCGAATGAAACACTTCGCGGCTTTTTTGTTGCGAAGAAAGAGAGAAATAGGGCTAGTGGTTCGGGATTGAAGCTCCAGCTGGAGACGCTTTCCGGAGGGCGTGGCTTACTCAAATGCAACCTATAAAAGTGCATGCTCCTAACGCTACGGTGTTACTTAGAACTATCACTGTTAATAGCAAGAGAATTATTGTTGGCTTCTAACTTAGTTAACTTTAGACACAACATAAGGTCTTGAATTTCACTCTCCAACACCAGAAAGAGATACTAGTGAAGCGAAGTGAGAGCCGTTACGAAGGACGGCTTTTGCGAGTAAAAGCGAAGCGTTAGGAGCATATCTTTGCACTAAAGGCGGCGACTCGGGGAGGATCAGCTCGACAGGTAAGACAACCAAAAGGAAGCGAAGCGACCTGGTTGGCTTACCGCGGGCCCTCCCGAACGCGTCCGCCTGGAACGCAGCGTAACATTGCATTCCCCATTCCAATTCACAATAGAAACACTAGTGAAGCGAAGTGAGAGCCGTTACGAAGGACGGCTTTTGCGAGTAAAAGCAAAGCGTTAGGAGCATATCTTTGCACTTGCGACCTGGTTGGCTCAACGCGGACCCTCCAGAACGCGTCCGCCTGGAACGCAGCGTAACGTTGCATTCCCCAATTCTTGAACTCCCCACTCCAATTCAAAATGGAAACACTAGTGAAGCGAAGTGGAAGGCGGCGACTCGGGGAGGATCAGCCCGACAGGTAAGACCACTAAAGGAGCAAAGCGACTAGGGGGCTTACCGCGGGCCCTCCCGAACGCGTCCGCCTGGAACGTAGCGTAACGGTGCCTTCCCCTAACTTTGAACCTACCTCTTCAAAAAACTTCATTCATACCCACTCACCCTCCAACATAAGATACAACCAAGGGGGTTTTGCTTTAGCTGTCACCGCGACAAACAAGAGGGAATAAAAGCGCTTGCCCGTCTCACACAGACTCCATCAACACGCAACGCACACTTCCCTCGCCCTACAAGACTGCCCGCGAGTAAAACTAACAGATCTGGAGAGGATGTTGAAATGGTTCAATATTATTGGAATCCCGGCTATGCCCAGCAACAAATGGTCCCACCACAAACAAATGTACAGGGGAACGTACCAACACCGCCTTTTAGAGAGCAGTCCTACATCGAGAATATCTTACGGCTTAACAGAGGAAAACCCGGTGTCTTTCATTTTTCATTCGAACATGCGGTAGAAGCAGGCAAGAACACAAAAGCGATCACGGGTATGGTAGAAGCTGCAGGACGCGATCACGTCATCCTCAGTGAAGCCAAGACAGGTCGACGTTATTTATTCCCTATGATCTACTTCGATTATGCGGAGTTCCCAGAGGAAGTAAATTACTTCAACCAAACGCCATAAGAAAAAACCGCTCATGCGTGAGCGGTTTTCCTATGTTACCTTCCAAATTTCACTGCAGCAATGATCAACATCATCCACCCTACGATGAATGCAACGCCACCAATCGGCGTGATGGCGCCAAGTATTCCGATTCCAGATAAGCTGAGTACATACAGGCTTCCAGAGAAAATAACGATACCCGCCAGAATTAAATAGCCTGCCCATGATAGTTGCGTCGATGGTCCAAGCAATGTGTCGCTCATCAAAATACCAATTGCGAGTAATGCAATCGCATGGAACATCTGATAGTGTACCGCGGTTTCCCAGACGGCTAAGTAATGTTCGGAAAGGCGATCTTTCAATGCGTGTGCACCAAATGCCCCAAATGCAACTGCAATCGCGGCATTAATAGCTCCTGCGATAATGAAAAACGGCATAATGATTCCTTCTTTCTAACGAATGTTGTATATCCTGTTTCCAGTCTACCATATTGAAACATATAAAATGACAGGTGTTTAAACGATTTTTGGTGCTATCAAAAGTCAAACAGCGACTCTCCATTGGCATCCTCTTCACGCAATGGTTGCTCGTTCAGCGACGTAATTGGCGTCGCATGTACAGTGCTCGTTTGTATAGCTTGCGGGATGGACGGTACAGATGGCCTTTCATCACCAAGCATCAAATTACATAATGTTCGCACAGCATAGATCGCTTCTCTTCGTGCTGCTTCATCCTGTGTTTGTTTCGCCAAGCGGACTTGTCGCTCCATTTCTCCGAGCATTTGTGCAGCTGTGATCATCGCATTTTCATCCCCTTTTTCGGTTCAAATTTCATACACTCCATACCAGAGGAGCGCTTTACCACTATAGATGGTAACATTTTCGTCTTGAATCCATATGCCTTGCAGCCCCGCGGACTTGCGGGATCCCAAGTCGTATAAAAGAAGATACAGTCGAAGCAATTGACTGCCATCGTTACACATCCTTTCTCATTCATCACTTGGTCGTTTTCGCCCAATCTATCGGCTCTTCTCCCCACTCGCGTAAATACTCATTCGCTTTAGTAAACGGCTTACTGCCAAAGAATCCTCTGGATGCACTAAATGGACTCGGATGAGGCGATTCGATAATTGCATGGCGTCTGCGGTTGATCAATGCCGTTTTTTCCTGCGCATGTCTTCCCCATAGAATGAAAACGATTGGTGCACTGCGCATCGACAGTTTACGAATGACTTCGTCCGTAAAGAGTTCCCAACCTTTCCCACGATGCGAAGCGGCTGCTCCTTCGCGCACAGTGAGTACAGTATTCAATAATAATACACCTTGTTCAGCCCACCCTGTCAACGTTCCTTCAGACGGGACATTAATTCCAATATCTGATGATAGTTCTTTGAAGATATTACGTAAACTCGGTGGCACTTTTACGCCAGGCTGGACAGAAAAACTCATACCATGAGCCTGTTTGGGTCCATGATAAGGATCTTGGCCCAAAATCACGACTTTGACATCCCGAAAAGGCGTCAATTTAAAAGCTGTCCACATATCAGACATTTGCGGATAGATGATGTGATTTGTGTATTCTTCGCGAAGAAAAGTACGCAATTCCTGATAATATGTTTTATCGAATTCATCTTTTAGTATGTGATCCCAATCATTGCGAAACTCTGCTACCATATGCATCACTCCTTAAATTCAATATCTAGTTGATAGCCTGCAAATGAAAACATGTCTTTTAGCGTTTTTACTGCATTTTGCTCTGCGGATTCTAGGACACCTTGTTCGGATGCCTCTTCCATTATTAATGTTTTGGCTTCATTCGCTAGCTCATAGCCTTCTTTAATATCTGCTTTTCCACGGAATAACCCTTCTACAGAATAGACTTCTACTTTATCGAAGTACAGTTCTGCACCACCGAGAAAATCAGCTTTCGGTATTGTCAGCTCAATACGTTTTTCGTCTTCATCCACTCGCATATCTTGCTGGGTGATTTCACTAAGATCAATTCCGGCTTTGATAGAACCTGGAATGACTACTAATAAATTCCGCTTCGTCCCAGGAAAATTGACTCCGATGTTTTTACCGAATAATTCATTGTCAGTGCGTTTGATGAGCACTTTCGAATAAGCTTCTGCCGTTGTCAGTTCCTGTAGCTCTTGGACACGCTCGACAAATGCCGTCTTTTGTTCCGAAAAAGTAGAGCCCAATTGCATTAAATAAAAGCCTGCGATTGGCAGGGTAATAAGTGCGGCGACTAATAGTACAATGACTAAAATATATGTCCTTCTCCATGAAGACCATAAAGTAAAAGCAAGTTCGAGAATCCCTCCCCTTCGCTTACGTTTGGTCTTTTTCCGTCCAGCGAATGTTACAGCTGATTGGGCATTGGCTTCCGTCCATTCCTTCTTCTCTCTTTTAGACGATTCATGCTTACTCATGGCTCACATCCTCTCGTTTGTTCCAACACTCCGTTTCTATTTATACGTTCTGTCGAATAATAAGTTTCATTGGCAAGATCTGTACGTATTACAAGCTTTCTAGACTTTCATCATACCTGAGTTGTTTGTATTTCGACAATTAGTTGTATACTATACGTAACAACAAAATGTAGGATGCGAAGGAGAGAGTTATTATGTCATTAAAGAAAACCTTGACGATTGCAGGATCGGATACATCAGGCGGTGCAGGAATTCAAGCAGATTTAAAAACTTTTCAAGAGCACGGTACGTACGGTATGACGGCAGTGACAGTGATTGTCACGATGGATCCCGATCAGAATTGGTCACATAATGTCTACTCATTGCCGATTGATGTCGTAAAGGCCCAATTGAAAACAGCGTTATCTACTGGAATTGATGCTATCAAAACCGGCATGTTGAGCACAGAAGAAGTCATTCGAACGGCAGGTCAGGCAATTGATGAATCTGGTTTGGATCATGTCGTGATCGACCCTGTCATGGTGTGTAAAGGTGAGGATGAAGTATTGAATCCTGGGAATACGGATGCAATGATTACCTATCTCCTACCGAAAGCAGAAATCGTCACACCAAATTTATTCGAAGCGGGACAATTAGCTTCTATGAAAACACCGAAAACAATAGATGACATGAAAATGGCGGCGCAGAAAATTCATAAACTCGGCGCTCGTAATGTCGTGATTAAAGGCGGCAAACAACTCGATCATGAAGAAGCGGTGGATTTGTTTTACGATGGTTCGACGTTTACGTTACTGAAATCAGAAAGATCCGATACCTATCATAATCACGGAGCGGGCTGTACATTTGCAGCTGCTATTACAGCAAATTTGGCAAACGGGTTGTCGATCAAAGACGCAGTCATTCAAGCGAAGCAGTTTGTCACAGCAGCCATTGCGCACGGTTGGAAGCTTAATGAGTATGTAGGACCTGTCATGCACGGCGCGAAAAATCAGTTCGACGGGCCACATGTAAAGTTGCAGGAAGTATAATGAATGCTTATAAGTCAGATGTAGTCCCGACTTATAAGCCGTCTAATCGCATTCAAACTGCAATATCTATATAATACTAAATAGAAAGATTGCAGCGTAATGCCTGCAAGATTTAGGAGGATGAGTATGGAAACGGTTGACGTGAAACGTTTACAGGAGTTACTGGACTCCTTTGCCAATAAAGATGTCTACATACATTTAGAAACGACAAATGGATCGTATGCTTCCCATTTTCAAGAAGGTTTTTTTAATGCCGGCGCATTTATTCGTAATGTCATTATTCGCTACGAACTTGGTAAGGTGACGGGCGAATCTCCACACCGTATCGGTTTGAAATTGCCGAGTGGTTGGATTTACGCACAAGGGATCACGCACTATACAGTTGACGAACATAATCGTTTACTGATGGCGGGACTCGGACCTGATGGAAAACTAGCGGTAGCGCTTGAAATTAGCGAAACACCATTTACTTATTAAGAAAGGAGATTTTTTGATGTTGCAAAAAGAACGACACGTACTCGTTGTATTCCCTCATCCTGATGATGAATCATTCGGCATCGCTGGAACGATTGCACAATATATTGAAATGGGCGTACCCGTTACGTATGCTTGCTTGACACTAGGCGAAATGGGCCGTAATCTAGGAAATCCTCCTTTCGCAAACCGCGAAACACTACCACAAATCCGTAAACAAGAGTTGCTAGATGCGTGTGATGCAATGGGATTGACAGATTTACGCATGATGGGACTGCGCGACAAAACGATAGAATTTGAAGATCCGGAAAAGCTGGTTAAAATGATGACTGACCTCATTGATGAATTACATCCTTCATTGGTCATCTCATTCCACCCAACGCTTGCTGTACACCCCGACCACAACGCAACGGGCGTAGCTGTGATTGAAGCGATGAGCCGCATGCCGGAAGCGAATCGACCGGTACTGTACATGAAAGCCTTCGATAATGACACGTTGAACCAACTTGGTGAGCCGCAGGTTGTGCATCATACACCTGACGTGGCAGATAAAAAGATTGCCGCCTTACGTGCACATGCCTCCCAGACGGTTTGGATGCTACCCGACATGGAAAAACGATGGGCTGCAAACGATAAAGATGCACTTGACTGGTTATATAACGAAGCGTTTTATATTCATGATTTCACGTAAAAAACCGCAAATCTGCGGTTTTTTTGTATCTTATACAAAATCACTTCTCTTCAAACGCTTTAATAAAGGCATATAAATCCTGCAACTTCTTTTCAAACACTTCCACGTTTAATGCACGATCCATTTGAATTCTTACGTTATTTTGTGATTGTACCGCGATTTGCATCTGACTTCCTGCTTCTCTAATTACTGTTTGATAACGGTGTCGTATATCATCGATTTGTCTCTCGGCTTCTTCATCTTCTGCACATAACGGCACAATATCTACTAATTCATCGCGCGGACTTTCCGCATCGTAGGCATGAGGTTGTGTCGAATCGAACAGGCACACCGATAACTCAGGAAACAGTACTAAGTCGATACTTGCGGGATCCAATCCACACCAACCGTATAACACATCTAACCCACGTCGCTGCGCTTCGTCTCCTAACGCCCGCATCATCGTCGACTTGCCTGTGCCCGGTAATCCCTTGATCAAAAAGCGACGTTTTGTACGTTTCGTGATAGACGGGATGAAATCATGTGCGCTGCCAGATGATAATGAACCGACGATCCGATGCGAGACATGAGCTGATTTCGTTAGTTCAATCGTTCCAAATAATTCTCGCTTTAATTCTTCCGTAATCTCTTCGTGGCGCGACCAATCCATGCGTGCGATATTCACTGCTTCCCATTCATCATGAATCGCTTTTGCCCGTTTTAACTCTTTCAACGACTGACCAAAACGTGTTTTCTCTTCTTTCAACAAAGCACTCACCTCATCATGCCGTCCGAG
This sequence comes from Sporosarcina sp. P2, assembly GCF_002743255.1. Lineage (GTDB taxonomy): Bacteria > Bacillota > Bacilli > Bacillales_A > Planococcaceae > Sporosarcina. The sequence continues at coordinate 2,900 of NZ_PDYY01000007.1, read as the reverse complement.
TAGCTGATCTTGATGATAGACGTCATAAAAACAAAAGACTTTATGGCGGTTACCAAGATCTGTCGGCTCGAAGGAAACCGGATGGGATGCTTGCAAGATGAAAAGTTCCAGTCCTTCAACGAAAATTGCATCGGTTTTATCCACATGTCCAGGATTCATGAATCGATCCACACTAAAGCCCTTGTTGACAAAATAGACCGCCAAGTCATTGAGCACTTGCGATAAGGAATGCGTAGGCAAACACTTCAAAAATATCGTCTTTTTTGACTCCGTGAGCAACTCTTCAAACTTATGTTGCACGCCTTGTCCTGTATAAGCCGTTCCCATATATTCTGTAATATGTCCGTATATATTGACCATCCTTTCTTTCTTCATTTCATCATATGTATAGGTAAATAAAAAAAGCACAGCCGAGTAGGCTTATGCTCCTTAATAGTGTAATAAAACTTTTTCGTCCGTTTGATGAGTGATCTTCAATAACATTTTCTTACATTGTGGTAAGGCAATTTGAATGATTTGACCAGAGAATAGGACGACAACCAATGTACCGACCCCTACAGGTCCACCAAGCAAGAAACCGATAAGTGTGGCAATCGCTTCAATCGCGGTCCGTACCAATCGAAGACTCCAGCCAAACTTTTCAACAAACAACAGCATCAAGCTATCCCGAGGTCCAGCCCCAAGATTCGGTGATACATATATTCCTACCCCATAGGATAAGACGAATACACCGGCGATGAAATAAATAATTTGCACTGTCAATGAAGTCACATCAGGTAAAAGCCAGTTGAAAAAGTCGATAAATAATCCGATGACCAACATATTAAGCCATGTACCTAGTCTCGGCCATTCCCTCAAAATAATCGATGTCACCGAAATGATAACAAAACCCGATATAATACTCCATGATCCTATCGTTAATCCGAAGTTTTGATACAAACCGAGATGGAGCACGTCCCACGGAGCAATCCCAAGCCGCTGACCTTTAATCATCAACGAGATGCCAAGCGACATGATCATCATTCCCGCGATGAAAAATATCCATCGCCAAGCTAATAAATTACGCATATACATTCTTCTTTCTTCTAAAATATCAGTGTACTCATGGATTCATTGTAACAGAAATCAAGAAAGTTGCTATGTACTTACTTTACGAGATCACTAAATTGTGCTTTTGCAACCCGTGCCAAGTCTTGTGGTGACAATTTCATTTGCAATCCGACTTTGCCCGCACTGACATACATATAGTCGAGCGTTTCAGCTTGTTGGTCAATAAATGTCGGAAATTCACGTTTCATACCGATTGGCGAACAACCGCCACGGACATAGCCCGTTTCTTTCGTCAATTCTTTCATAGGCAGCATTTCGACTTTTTTAAAGCCTGCGGTTTTCGCTGCTTTTTTCAAGTCTAACTCATCCGAAACGGGAATGATAAAGACGAGTAAGTCTGTTTTACTTGCCATGGCAACGAGCGTTTTATAAACGGTAGAGACCGGTTCATTCGTTTTATTCGCAACGGAAACCCCATCATTCTGACTGTCATCCGTTTGATAGCTATGAATTTCATAGGGAATCTTCTCGCTTTCGATGATGCGAATTGCGTTGGTTTTCGGCAACTTTTTCTTTGACATAAGTAGTACTCCCCTTTTCTTCAATTTAGTAGATAGCTAGCAGAATATATAATGTGAAAAAGCCCATTTCACTGGATTCCAGCAAAACGGGCTTCATTTTCAAACGAATCAGATCAAATGCTGATATTCATTTGTGGCTGATCCATGTCGTACTGATTCATTCTGGCTTGATTTTGCACTTGATAGAGAGTAAATGCATGACTATATTGTTGTTGCATACGATTCGGTCTATTAGTTGCTGCGGTACTGTCGACGCTACTCATGAGATCACGAATAGTTTTGGCCCGATTATGTAACGCTAATTGTAGTTCAGCTTGTGTGATTTTCGCAGATGCATTACTAGCTAGCTGATAATCCGCTGTCGTTGGTGGTGATTTAGAGTATGCCTCTTTGCGGACTTCACGCCATAAATCAATTGTTTCATCCAAGTTATTACCGAGCGGAATCGAGATATTCTTCATCTGTCCCGCACCAAGCTTCTGAAAGTCTGTTTGCATTTCTTCCGATATTTCAATTGGTTGCGAGTTTCCGCGCAGCAATGTGACCAATTCATCTTTGGTCTTTTGCGCTAGTTCACGAAATTCTGTTTGTCGTTCATAAGCATTTTCAGCATTCTTTTTCCGGATTGCATCATACCGCTGTAGTTGTTCGGCGGCGTTCGCAAACCCTATTACAGCATTCATGGTACCCACCTCCGAATAGGTTTTTTCGATATGTACAGCTAGTATAACTAGTTTACGCAGAAGCGCGTAAACTGCCAATCCGTCAAAAGATTGGATTCGCGCGGGATTGGTATTTTCATTTTATCCTTTAGGTACGCATTTCATACTATATGGATATGCGAGCCGGGCGGTATTTACTAGTGTTTGTTATGGGAATATGTGTAGTAAGAGTACCCTTTTTTATATGTGATCAAACAACACCGCACACTAGTTGATGTAGTGTGTGGTGGAAAGTGCTGAAGTTCAAGGTCGAATGATGTTTGTAATGTATGTTTAGTTAGTTAGGGCATGGGATTGAAGCTCCAGCTGGGGACGCTTTCCGGAGGGCGTGGCTTACTCAAATGCTAGCAATTAAAGTACATGCTCCTAACGCTACGCTTTTACTCGCAAAAGCCGTCCTTCGCTACGGCTCTCGCTGATCCTCCCGGAGCATTCCTGTTTGGTTAGTGGAGCCCTATTGAAATAGAAAAGTCCCCTTGGTATGATTCGGGGGTGTCAAGGCATCGACTACTTGACCCCTAATAATAACCAAGGAGGACTCACATGA
>NZ_PDYY01000006.1 GCF_002743255.1 Sporosarcina sp. P2 | reverse complement strand
GTTCCCAAGGGCTCAAAAGTCTATTATCACGTTACGAAACTTTGCGTCATCAATCTTAATTGAACCGCCGTATACCGAACGGTACGTACGGTGGTGTGAGAGGTCGGGAGTTAATCACTCCCTCCTACTCGATTATATTCTTCTGAAACTATTGAATTTAGATTTCCAGTACGGATTGTTTAGGCTGACAACCTCTGACTTCTTGCCACCAGCATGAACAAATTTGTTGTTTCCAACATAGATTCCTACATGGGAAATCCCTTTGCGATATGTGTTGTGGAAGAATACTAGATCTCCAGGTCTTGGGGATTTAATTTTAGACGATTGATTGAATTGCCCAGTTGTTGTTCTAGATACAGACTTACCATTTTTCTTGAATGAATACTGAATGAATCCACTGCAGTCGAATCCTCTAGTTGTAGTGCCGCCGAAACGGTACGGAATTCCGCGCAAGTTCATTGCTGTTTTCACAACACCAGATCCTCCACTTTTAGCACTAGAAGCTGCTGCTACTGCCTTGCCTGTAGATCTCTTTAACAGGGAACTTGAAACATATCCCATTTTACCGTTAATCTTTACTTTATACCACAATTGCTTATCTGCATATTTTTGATGTGTCAGTTGGACACGTGTACCTTTTTTCAATGTAAAGACTCTTCTATGTTTGGTTCCAGCATCTGCTCGAACATTCGCATTATGTACTGTTATGTATGTACCACTCTTAGCTGTCGCTTTACCTGCTGCATCGGCTGTCCCGCCAGTGAATCCGACGAACATGGCGGATGCCATCAAAATTGAACATAAAAACTTTTTCATGAATAATTCTCCTCCGAAACATTATATATCACTCTCTAGCTGCAAGTTATATCTTACACGACAGCTTACAGAGTAAACATTACGTTCATATTAAGAAGAGGTTACAAGAATAGCGTTTTGTAAACAGATTGTAACAAAGCAAAAAAGCCTTCCTGTAGGAAAGGAAGGCCCATCACGAAAGTACTCATTCTCTAGGGAAAGCAGCAGAATCTTCATGCTCGATTTGTTCGGACAATACGGTACGCTCTTCTTTAGAAGTTAAATTATTTGTCTGAATGCTCCCAGCTTGGCTAGTTGACTTCAACACTTCAGGATGTGCAGGGTTTTGCAGTGGTTCATATCCTCCATAAGACGGTTCAGATTCTATATCTTCAATGAATGGAATTGTTGTTTTAGTGGAATCGGTGACAGGTCTAGGCGTATGATTTGATAATCTATCTGTTTGGAACGTCTTGTCTTTCGAATATACACTGAAAGCCCAACCTTCATCTACATATAACATCATGCCACCGTGTTGAACTTCTTCGTAATAGCGGTCTACTTGATCCGTATCCATCCCGATGCCATACATCATTTGTTTAATATGATTTTCACCTGTTAGGAAATCCATAAAGCGATCTTTCCACGTATCATATGCGGAGTACACATCTGCACCTGTTCTACTACGCAGCATAGCTACGTCAGTTTCATTTTTAGCAATTACATAAATATTATCATCGAGATAGCCGGTCACTTTTAATTCTTCTATCTTGCTTAGAAGGTCAGCGTCGTTGTAATACACACCAATAAATGTTTTGCTTATCAGTTCATCCATTATATAGCCTCCTTCTTTATAGTTGCTATATAGCATACCCGTTTATCGTTCTTCAAAAACCTGGTGAACGTTGACAGGGGATTGGTGTATGAAATGTAAAACATAGTGTAAACAAAATACGTCGCTACAGAGTGTAGGAACTCTGCAGCGACGCTTACTTATTATTGTTAAATTTGCACTATTTGCTGGCCGATTTCTTTCCCAGCACTGTCGTATGCTATGAATGTTGCATTGGGATTTAGTAAGAAGTCTTGAATTTCATAAAGCTTTTTATTCAGCATATAAATTCCTTGTCTTCTGTGCGTAAGTTCATAATCCAAATTACCGTCTTGTGAAGAGAAGCGGACGATTACTTTGCTAATAGGACCGCATGCAGTCAACAGTTCGGTGTTCATTCGGATATCGTTATGTTCCAGTTTTACAGAAGGGGACTCGAAAATGGATGCACTCAGTGAGCAAGATTCAATTGGTATGCCACAATTAATTTCTTGTAAAATCGATTGATATACAAGTGGTAATTCAATATTCTCTTTAATAGAGAAGTATTTCCCACCCGTATCCAAGGCTATTTGTTTCAATAGATCAGTATCTACATTCTGTCCAAGTCCAATCGTATAGATTTTGATGCCATGATTTTTGGCATACTCGACTTCTTTTAAAATAGGTGCCTTGGCGGATTTGCCATCGGTCAAAAGTATAAGCGTTTTTGGTTGAACGGTCGTAAATTTATCAAAAGCTACTTTTAGACCAGTAGCAATATTTGTACCGCCACTTTGTTTCACTTTTTCCAAAGACTTGATAACAGGATTTGGTGTACCTTTCTCTAAAAACATTCCGCTAGTAGTGAAATGCGTTGCTATATTGACATCTGCTTGCAGTGTGTCAATGAACTCTTCTGTTTTAGTAACACGCAATCGCTGAGGATCATTACGCTTCATACTGCCCGAAGAATCTATTAGGAAACCGATTTCAGGCTTTTGATTTGTACACGTCTTATCTGCTGATAATGGTGGTGCATACGAAACGGGTGCACTAAATTTTTTCTCTAGTATAGATTGCACTGCACTGTCAGTTACCGACGTGTTTGCTATTGCTGTAACAATGATTTCATTCTTCATTAAAGTAGTGGGGGTAATGAAAGAAGTCGTGGCTTGACCATGACTAAACTTTACGAATGATGATTCAAATGGTAGATGATATAAAGAGTCTATTTTTAAATACCCATTGAAATTCGTAATCTGTGCACCACCTGGACGTGCTAGTGTAGCAGTAATGAAAGTTCTTCCTAAGTCATTATATTTTCCGTCATAAATATCTAACTGAATTTCAGCTCTAGGGACATACGTAATAGTTGCGGTTGCTCTAGGAAGTGAGCAAGATCCTATTTTCGTTATAGGCGTCAAAGTAATCACGTCTACGGTTTGAGTCGTTGTACGGGGCGCAGTCACTTTCACCGTAACTTCTGGGCCATCTGAAATCGCATGTCGATACCAAGGGTTCGCAGCAGCAACTGTAGCAGCCGATTTCACTGCATTTCCATTTTCCGGAAACGCACGATCAGGATCTTCATCTGATTTTTGCGAGTCAACAGGTGTTGGTTCAGGTTTAGGTTCAGGCTCCGGCACCGGCTCGGGTTTAGGCGTGGGCGAAATTAGTGGCTTATCGGGTTGTGGGATAGGTATATCTACCTCAATTGCCGCACCTTCTTTGGAAGTCACTTCAAATTCCATCTCTTGTTCATAAGGAATGAGCTTACCGTTGCAATCCTTAAATGTAAATGTAATGAATGTTTCATCTCGACCATTCGCGGTTAAGGTTGGCTTTTCGATATCCACATCCACTCTTTCAAAAGGCTTGCCGGGATTAACTCCGGGTAGGGAAGGTGGGACTGGGCGCTCGAATTCTAGCTCATCCTCTTCAATGAACAGGGGAGGTTTTGCATATTGTGCATTATCTCTACCTGTTGCGGGTGATGAAAGACCTTGAATATAACGGCCTTGATTAAGGAACATTTGATACATAATATGAACCGCTTCAGCACGCGTAAGATTTCTTTTTGGCGCAAAATCTTGATAATCATTCTTACCTGTTACTCCATTGGCCAGATTATGTGTGTAAAGATAATAGATCGCTTCCTGTGCATACAAATCTTTTCCTTGATACGCGGCGAAAATCTTCGCTGCAAATGATCGCTGTAAAGCCATGTTTCTTGCAGAACCACTGTTAAGCCCGCGTAACGGTAAGTGGTATTTAGCTAGGTAACGATAATTTCCCATCGCCTTATGCTCACCCTTTTTTGAAAGGAATGAATGAGGGGAGTTGAGATCAAAGCGAACGAGCATTGTTACGAGTTGGGCTTCCGTAATGGATTGTTCCGGCTTGAATGTCCCATCTGGATAACCGGATGTTAAGCCGATTTCAGAAGCCCATTGAATAGCATCTTTAGCCCAGTAGCGATCATTTACATCTGTGAAAGGAGTTTTAGCAGAAACTTGTAGTGGCAAAAGGGCACATAGTACAAGTGATAAACTCCATATATAGATAGTGCGTCGATTCAATAGGGTAGAGCTCCTTTCTTATTGGAATAAGATATCATCGCGATAATTTTGCTTTAAGTCATTTTCCAGAAAATCCAGGAAACGGGATGTTAGCAATGCCGCCTGTGCTCTTGTCAGGGGTTGCTTCGGATTGAAGTAGTTCTGTTCGGTCCCTTTTACCAATCCAAGTTCTGTTGCAACATAGACACTATCTTTAGCCCATGCGGAAATCTTATAGTCGTCAACATAATGTGTTTTGAAGCCTGGACTTGGAGCACGACCTTCCATTCCAAGTGCCCGAACGAGAATGGCGATCGCTTGTACACGTGTGATGGGGCTATCAGGTTCGAATAGGTCTGGTGTAACCCCGGTAATGATTCCTTGCTCTACTGCACTTTCGATATACATATAGTCAGGATCTTTTGTGGACAGATCTTTGAAAATTGGAATTCGTGGTACTTTGCTTTTCTTTGGTTCTTCCAGAACACGAAGGTCCACTGCTTTTAAAATGCCGATTGTATATTGATAGCGCTGCATGGGTGTATTCGGGGAGAAGAATTGAGAATTTTCATCGAAAATACCAAGTGAATAAAGCTTTTCAATGGAATCTTTTGCTTTGTGCCGATTTAGATCACGGAATTTAGGCACGATTAAGCGCTCTACCAATGGTAAATTCTTTTTCTGCAATTCCAGTTTTCCTTTACCTGCACCGAAAGGAATGTTATACGTATATTCACTTACCATATCGGAAGAGCTGATTACGGAATGTCCACCTGTAAAGCTCGATATGGAAGGGTCGAATGGTTCGTATACCATGACGCGAGATTTGCTGTCGGAAGCTTTGCTTGTAATGAAAGCAGAACCTTTAGGCGTAACAATCTCTGAATCCATCAACTGCGTTTCAGTAGCCCCCCAGAAGTTTTTATAGCCCATATTACGTCCATTTAAGTGAACGGTAATGATCTCTTCATCTTTAGTTGAGCCATTTACATATTTGTATATCTTCCGGCCAACCATATTGCCTGAATAAAAAGTGGAAGCAGGTAGATTGTCTGCCACCATTCCTTCCGAATACTGATAGTCAGCAAGTGTATACGTATCCTTACTGATAGTTACTTTCTCGGAATAGCTCTTCACTTCAAATTGGGAAGTAGTTTGGCCTTTACCTTCGTGTTCATTAACGTTGGCTACATAGTTTAAGCTTCTAGTAAGTTTTGCATCCTTATACTTCGGATTCTCTTTATCACCGGTTAACGTAAAGCGGTAAGTACGAGTAAGAATATTTTTACTTTCTTTTTCTGTGATACTCGCTTTTCCAGAAAAGGTTATAGGCTCACCTGTCAGGAAAAATACTTCGCTATACTCATATTCGTTCATGACCCCGCCATTTACGTCGATCGGGGTTGCGAATGTTGGTCTAACATGAAGTGAGGTTATGACTAGAAGAAGAGAGAAAAGAGTACATACGCTTATTTTTTTAAAGAACTTCATTAATACAACACCTTCTATTAGGCAGGGAGATGATACTTTCACTGCCTGATTTTTTAATCTACTAGAATAATTTTTCCTTTGACGATACTTTCAGCAAGTATAAATAGTCGGTCATTAATTTCTAAATCACTTGGTTGAATGACTACACCATCCTTGATGAAGGTAGCTTGTTGAATATTCATATCCTTCACTTCGGCTTGATCAGCCCATGCACCGTTCATCCATCTACTTACATTCCGTACACTGATTTTCGTAGGAGTGACCTTTCCTTTTGGTACAGGGTCTAACTTGGATAAACGTCCCACTAACGTAATAGTAGCGAGTGCTTTGTTGCTGTCTGTTAAGTGGATAGCAGTCACTTGATTGTCATCGGAAATATAGAAATATCCGTAATAGTCCATCATGAAGCGCAGGTCCATTTGGGGGATAAGTGTGATAAATTGTTTACTATATTCTTGCACTGCATACGTCTCATTATTAAAATCTACATCTTTTTCTTTCATAGAAGACCAAACATTATTCTTTAGTTCATAAGCATCTGACAGACGTAACTTATAGCCAAGCACTCCAGCAATTTTGCCGAAGTAAATAGACTGATCAGATAAGTTCGGACTGTCTAATCCGTCATTGCTAATATGTACAATGTTTGCGTACTGTGTTTTGATCGGTCCGGATGCCGCAACAAAGGCTGTTCCATAAGCGCCTAATGATTCAGGCGAGACTAAGCGGCCGTTGCGGATCAGAATAGATCCATCGTGATAGCGGAATCGGTGTGAATCCATCAGGCTAATTTCTTTTGTTTTTCCATTAAAGCTTCTCAATGGTTCGTAAAAAGTACGTTCCGCATTTTTTTGTATAATGAGACGTTCTACTTGTTCTTTGCCATGTTTATTTACAGTTGCTAGGTAGACTTTCAGGTTTGCATACTTCCGCAACTGATTATGGGGAACTGGTTTATTTTCAAAGTAAATAGGTGTTTTGGCAGAGTAGTAATAGCTAGAAGTGCTTTTGACATTGTTTTCATACCAGTGCCAGTTTAGAAATTTCGTCTCGTTACGCACGATAATTTTACGATTGATCGGGTCGATTTGATGAAGTGTTCCTTTATATAAGCCTGCAACTTGAACGCCTGGATCTAAAATTTCTAACATTGTAATGTAGTTAGAATTATAGTTGGAGAACTTAATGTTGACACGATCTCCTTCATATAAAGAGCTACTAGTCGTAAGTTTCCCTTTCTTAAAAAACTGAGTTTCTGAATTAATATAGACATTCTTTACACGGCCGTCATCTAATGTAATGGTTAGACCTTTTCGGTTCTTATCCACATACGTGACCATACCGCTATAGGCTTTAGCGTTTGGTTCAATGACCGCACTTGGTGTATCCGTTTTACCATGAAGAGTTTTAAGATGGCGAATTTGTAGATCCGCTTCTATTATCATACCTAACTTAAAAGCATCGATTTTAACAGCGATTGTGTCCACGGATAACCTTGTGTATCGATCGATTGTATAAGTAGCTGCAACTCCTGCATCGTTTTTGATTGTCACACTGCGTAATTCTTTCTTGGTAGTGGCTTTATCTACTACTACATCTTCATAATTAGCCTTGATAAATGTGCCAGTAATCCGTTCGCTTGCTTCCGCTGAGTTTGCTACACTAAATAGGAACCCAATGATAATTGCAATATAGCATGTGAAAATAGCACACCATTTACTATTTACTATTTGTCCCACCTCCAAAAATAATCGTATACATTCTATATCGGTCAATTGGAATAGATGTGAAGAAAAGGACTCATATTCGGGTCTGATCATATAGTTACATAACTGGTTGACTGCACGTTTCATAGTATCGGTTTATTTGTCAAGGTTTTACAGATATGATAGGATACACAGTATAGTTAACAAAAGAAAGGGTCGGTTTACCATGAAAAAAAGACAAATTATTGCTCCGCTAAGTCTATCACTTCTATTATTAGGAGCTTGTAATGCGGATACTGAAAAAGCTACAGATGTGGACAAGGAACAAACCGAACCAACTGAAAATGTTGTGAAAGAGCCTGTAGATAAATCTGAAACAACAACTACTAATGATGAGTTAAAAGAAGAGTTTGAGAAAGAAGAAGGGGTATCAGAAGTAAGTTTAATCATTACTGAAGATGCAGGTGGCTTCGTCTTGCTAGACTTTGAAGTAACGGAAGACATGAAAAAAGAAGATGCTGAAAAGATAAGTAAAAAATACTATGAACGTCTTGAAAAAGAATACCCAGAACATAGCGTTGATATCCAAGCACGCAAAAGCGGAGAAACATTTGTACAAGAAACAAAAGCAACTAAATAATGAAAGAAAAAATACCGTCCTTACTGTAGGACGGTATTTTTTATGAAACAAACAATCTGCAGGGAATGGTCTCTGCAGGTTGCTTGTTTGGTAATTAACATTCGACACGATATCTATTCATCAGTAAACATTTAATACTATTCAGATAGTTACCCTCTACTCAGCTGGATTCGCTACACGAATAGATGAAACTTCTTTACTAGAATAGCGATTACTAATTTTTGCAACAGAAATGTAGAATGTGAAAGCAACGATGATACCAACAATCCAGGCGATATCTAAACCGTTCATAGCCTTAGAAAGTGATCCTTGATATATTTCTGTATTGATAAAAGGGACTTGACATACTATTGTTAATAAATAGATTCCCATTGTTTTGTTATTCAGCCTACCGAATTGTCCGTCCTTCTTCATAAATTCTTCATGGTGAAAGCGTCTTTTCAACACATAGAAATCTGTTAAATTGATAACACTCCAGGGAATGATAAAGAATAAAACGAAACCTAGATAAATTTGAAAGTTAGACATAAAGTTACCTGCACCTGCCGTGGCGGCAAAGGCAATAATAATTCCGATAACGATGGAGGTGAGGATACGTAAACGTGCGGAAGTCCGAAAAGCCCAAAAATTGTTGGCGATTGATAACACGATAATACCCGCGCCATAGATATTTAAAGAATTAATGATTAAAACACCTAATGACAGTAAAATGACGATGACATATCCTGTTGCACCCATGTCTTTAATTTCTGCCATGACATTGCCGTTGACAACCATTGTTGCAATCGCTGCACCGATTAACATCAACCAGGCAGAGCTCAGAAAGCTACCGCCCGCTGTATAGAAGAATGTTTTACGGGCTTCTTCAGAACGCATGAATCGAGAGTGATCAGATACATATGGGCCATATGTAATCTGCCACGTTACACAAATGGAAGTCGCTAGGATGAAAAGTGTCCAATTAAATGTACCTTGACTCAATAAATCCATCGACAATTGACTCATAACTATTACTGAAAGCACTACAAAAATAATTGTATATACGATTGTGTAAAGTTTCATATACTTCTGAATAATGTTTTGCCCGTAAATAGCTAGTAAAACCATGGGAATCAAACTGAAAAGGACAGTAACATTGATATTAAATCCAAGTGTTTCTTGTATACCCTGTGCTACTAAGATGGTATTCATCGCGCCATAGCCGAAATACATCGTCAGAATAATTAACATAGGTAAAATAACACCAAAATAACCAAACTGTGCGCGGCTTTGCAAGACTTGGGGAATACCTAATTTCGGACCTTGCGCGGAGTGCAGTCCCATAATTACGGAACCAATTGCATGACCTAATAGAATTGCCAGCGCTGCCCACCAGAAACTAAGTCCGATCATGACAGCGAGTGCCCCTGTTACTAGCGTCGTGGATACAGTACTTGCGGCAAACCAAGTAAAGAACAATTCTCTCGGATTACCTTTCCTCTCACTTTCAGGGATAAATTCAAATCCTACTTGTTCAATTGACTGTTGTTTTGTACCCATTTAAACGCCTCCTTAATATAGTAAAAAAGGGAAGGGACCCTCGTTAGTAACCAATGTAATATGACCTTTCCTATTTCCTGATTACCGGACGTAATGTTTGCCAAAACTCTTGCTGTATTCCTATAATGTCGTCAATAGCCTCTTTTTGATTGGAATAAAGTTTGTCAGGATATCCCTGCGCACCTGCTGTGTAAGGATCAGTTACGTCTGTAGCCAACCCGCTCAAGCGCTCAATAATTTTTAGTGTGCAAAATGGTACATATGCATTGCTGTATCCTCCCTCGTGGCATAAGATAATTTTACCCCCACAATGGGCATCTGCAATACGTAGCATGATATCGGTCAATTTTCCAAAACCTTCGGCGGTCATCATCATACGGCCGAGTGGATCGAACATGCCAGGATCCTGTCCTGCTGAAATAATAATCAGTTCGGGTTGGAATTCTGCTGCAATTGGTTCAATGATTGTTTCAAAGGCATGAATATATCCTGCATCACCTGTCCCAGGAGGCAATGGAATATTGACATTGTAACCGCGAGCCTCTCCAATACCGACATCTTCTTTATAACCAGTATTACTAGGGAAGCTCAAGTCTTGGTGGATAGACAGGAACAAGACATTCGAATCATCATAAAATGCCTGCTCAGTACCATTACCATGATGCACATCCCAGTCTAGAACGAGGACACGTTTTAACCCGTATTTTTTTCGTGCGTATTTTGCGGCAATCGCGACATTATTAAAAATGCAGAATCCAATACCTTTATCACGTTCAGCATGGTGACCTGGTGGACGAGTCATCGCGTAGACATTATCCACTTCGCCTTCCATGACAGCATCGACTGCCCGAAGCGCGCCACCGGTAGATAAAAGCGCGATTTCATAAGACCCTCTTCCTACAATGGCATGATCGCCTGCATCGCCACCTGTCGTATCACTGAGTAGCTTTACCTTTTCCACATATTCGGCTGTGTGAAATAATTCAATTTCTTCTTTAGTAGCAGAACGAGGTTCGATCTGTTTCAGTTTTTTCATTAGTCCGCAACGTGCGAGTAAGTTATTTACACGCCTTTTAGTTTCTGGATGTTCGACAAATACGTCTGTCTGCATATAGCCGCCTGATGGTAAGTAGAGCGTTCCGCTTCCATTGTCGTGCCAAAAATAACTTTCATCAAAAATATAACCTGTTTTCATAGATATCCCTCCAGATAGAAATGATATTGTGATTGAGTGAAAAAATGAATGAATATCAGTCACACAGTATTATAGTCGGGTTGTAGTAAGCGTTTTCATTGCTTGATAAAATAAAGCGCTTACTGATAGTAAAACTATAGGCAGTAAAACGATATATTTGAAAGGACTATAAAATGTGACATATTCGTGACGCTCAATCTCTTGTTTACTCACAATAAATGAATATGAGTCATATGTCAAGTGTATTTCGGTGAAAAATCTGAATTATTATTTAATGGTCAAGTGAAATTATATATTTAATTTTGAATGTAAGAAAGGTAAGGAATTCATCACGGATTGTCAGAAAAGTATGCTTGCGATACAATAATAGAATCTATAGATAGAGAGTAGGGAATTCATTTGGGAAAAAAAACGGCTATTATACATTCAGCTATAGAAGTGTTTCAGGAACAAGGAATTGAAAAGACCAAAATTTCCGATATTGTGAAACGTGCAGGGATTGCGCAAGGCACATTTTATTTGTACTTTCCTTCAAAATTATCTTTAATGCCTGCGATTGCTGAGGTAATGGTGGCAAAAACGATGGATATCGTCAAACTCACTGTCGATGACAATGCGTCGTATGCCAAACAGTTTGAACAGATGGTAGATGCAATATATAAAGTGAACAAAGAGTATTACGAAATATTAGCCGTTATATATTCCGGTCTAGCTTCAACCGAGCATATTCGTGAGTGGGAATCGGTATACGCGCCATTCTATGAATGGATCAGTGAAAAACTTGATACAGCAAAAAAAGCAGGTGCAATTCGCCAATCGATCAAACCTGACCGGACAGCGAAGATTATTATCGGTTTAATCGAATCGACGGCTGAGCAAGTATTTCTTTATGCCCATCATGATGAAAATGAAGCGGATAGACAGAAAGAAGAAGTCCTCGATTTCATGTCTCATGCACTGCAATTTCAAACAGTGAAAGGTTAACATAGCAAAATGTTAGCCTTTGTGATAAAATGAATGACAATCAGTCAAACGATTTAAATTAAATTAAATTAAATTGGAGCGGATAGTATGAATAAAGCATGGCTATATGTTGCGTTAACTAGCTTTTTTGAATTAGTGTGGATCTTTGGCTTTAATACTGCGACTCACTGGTGGCATTGGATATTGATCATAGGCTTTATATTTGTGGATTTTCATTTCCTCACGAAAGCATGTGAAGGTTTACCAACGGGAACGGTCTATGCCGTATTCGCCGGAATTGGAACAATGGGTACTACTTTGATGGACGTCCTGTTCTTTGGTGAACATATTAGTATAGAGAAGATCCTTTTCATCTTCATTCTAGTTATGGGTGTAGCGGGATTAAAGGTAGCGGATGGACTGGATGAAAAGAAAGCGCTGAGGGGAGTGGAAAGCGATGGGTTGGGTTCTAGTGTTTTTGGCAGCACTAAGTGAGTTTGCTGGTGTCATAGGGCTAAAAAAATTTAGTGAAAATAAAACATGGTTTAACGGCTTACTATACTATGGTGGATTCGGTATAGCATTCTTCTTTCTATATAACTCCTTTAAGTATTTGCAAGTCAGTACAGCGTATGCTGTGTGGATTGGTGTAGGAACAGCAGGTGCCGTACTCATCAATATGCTATTCTTTGGTGAATCGAAGAGTACAGGTAGAGTTGTGAGTCTCATACTCATCGTCATCGGGGTAGTTGGACTCAAAGCGTTATCATAAAATATATCTTCTTTAATAGAAGGAGATGTACATATAGAATGGAAAACGGACATGCCTATGTTAAAAGGCATGTCCGTTTTATTGTATCCGAAAGATCAGCTACTGAGTATTATCGATTCCAAGGCACGTTTACGTATCTCGCGTTCTAACATTTGGATGAACTCCACATTTAGATGATGCTTTTGCGCCTGTTGGTAGGAATACAGTAACATTTGATCTGATAAATGCAACACAGTAGAACCGCCTCCTTTAGGATGAATTGATTGTAATCAGTCTGCATGTTTCTCTCTAGATGTTATTTCTTACTTTACCAAACTTTCACAAAAAGAACAAGCGTTCTAACTGTCCACAGTACTAGTGGGTAAGCTGTGGGTAATATGTGAATGGTTTACATAAACTGCTAAGATACGCGGTGTATAATGTGTATAGAGTTATAAACAAAATGTAAATGTCGAATACTGTCGAGCGAAACTTGTCATAGAACTACTAATACCCTACATATTCAATGAATAAGTATCCACTCTTTGAATAAGAATAGTAGAGTATTGGTTAAAATCTACAACAATTGATCAATGAATAGATAAGTTCATTTGAATTAAACAGGGCAATAAATCTACTTTAACTATGCGAAATAAAAGGATAAAGATAGAATCTCTATAGAAGGTACAAGCACGGATATCTGTTTGTAGGGTAAAGATATTACCTGTCCCTTCTTTATATTTAATAAAAGAGACAAGGTCGAATCAAAAAAAATTAGAAATTTCGATATGCAATATATCGCTATATAAAGGGTGTGTAAGCGTATTCAGACGTTTTAAATTAGTCACAATTAATTAAAAACTTTAAAAATACGGTTGACCTTTATTCATATACAAGATATGATTACAGCAATCTAGTTCATAGCGGTGAATGTTTCACTGGCTGTTCAGAATATTCAACTGAATGCAATTAATGTAATTAGCAATTGATTCGTTCAATTAGTTTAGGAGAGATTGCAAATGAGAAGTGACATGATTAAAAAAGGAATCGATCGTGCACCACATCGTAGCTTACTATATGCAGCTGGTGTTAAAACGAAAGATATGAACAAACCATTTATCGGAGTGTGTAACTCTTATATAGATATCATTCCGGGACATATGCATTTAAACAAATTTGCGGAAGTAGTTAAAGAAGCCATTTGGGAAGCGGGCGGCGTACCGTTTGAATTTAATACAATTGGTGTAGATGATGGAATCGCCATGGGGCATATTGGTATGCGTTACTCATTACCAAGTCGTGAGCTAATTGCAGACTCGGCAGAAACAGTCATTAATGCGCACTGGTTTGACGGAGTCTTCTATATACCTAACTGTGACAAAATTACGCCAGGCATGTTGATGGCAGCTGTTCGCACAAACGTCCCTTCAGTATTCGTTTCCGGAGGACCAATGGAAGCAGGTGTTTCCGCGACAGGCGAGACACTTTCACTAACTTCCGTGTTCGAAGGTGTTGGAGCGTACAAGAGTGGGAACATGACAGCAGAAGCGTTGCTCGACATTGAACAAAATGCATGTCCATCATGTGGATCATGTTCAGGAATGTTCACTGCGAACTCTATGAACTCTCTAATGGAAATGCTCGGTATGGCTCTTCCAGGGAATGCGACAATCCTTGCAACTTCAAACGAACGTCATGTACTAATCAAAGATGCAGTGAAACATTTGATGAATTGTATCGAAAAAGATATTAAACCAAGAGACATCATCACAAAAGAAACAATCGACGATGCATTCGCACTCGATATGGCAATGGGTGGTTCGACTAATACAGTTCTTCACACATTGGCGATTGCGCACGAAGCAGAAATTGATTACAACATCGAGGATGTAAATGATGTAGCTAAACGAGTACCTTACTTATCCAAGATCATGCCAGCATCTGATTATTCTATGCACGACATTCATCTAGCCGGTGGTGTGAGTGCAATTATCAATGAATTGTGTAAAATCGATGGAGCGATCCACAAAGATCGTATTACAATCACTGGTAAAACCATTTCAGAAGATGTTGCAGGACATGAAATTACAAATACTGATGTCATTCGAACGAAAGACGATCCATATAGTCCAGTAGGTGGTCTATCTATTCTATTTGGTAATATCGCTCCTGAAGGTTCCGTCATTAAAGTTGGGGCAGTGGATCCCTCTATCAAGGAATTCAGAGGCGAAGCGATTGTCTTTAACTCACAAGAAGAAGCCCAAGAAAATATTGATAATGACACTGTTAAAGCAGGCCATGTGGTCGTCATTCGATATGAAGGTCCTAAAGGCGGACCTGGAATGCCAGAAATGCTAGCACCGACCTCAGCAATTATGGGGAAAGGGCTTGGTAAAGAAGTTGCATTAATCACGGATGGTCGTTTCTCTGGAGCATCACGAGGTATCTCTATTGGACATATCTCACCAGAAGCGGCATCCGGTGGACCGATTGCTCTTGTAGAGAACGGGGATATTATAGAAATTGATCTGACAAACCGTACAATTGAACTTAAAGTGTCTGATGAAGTTCTTGCAGAACGGCGCCATGCACTGAAACCGTTCGAACCTAAAATTAAAAAAGGATATCTTGCTAGATATTCTCAGCTAGTCACTTCAGCAAGTACTGGCGGAGTCATGAAAATTTAATAGACAAAACGTTGATGAGGTTAAAGTAGATAGAAATCGTATTCACAGAGAGCCGGCGGTGCTGCGAGCCGGCAATACAACTATTTGCGACATCCCCTCGGAGTGGATTGCTAAAAGGTATACCGATTAGGCAGTCCCGGGCTTGATATTCGGGCTCGTTAACAATGAGAAAGTACGGCCTTGGCTTGCTTTTTCATAAGGTGACAAATGTCACGAACTAGGGTGGTACCATGAAAGCTTTTTCATCCCTATGTAAAGAGAGAAGAATTCTTTGCGTGGGATGAAAAGGTTTTTTTTTAGGAGAAAATGTCACTGGTCAACATAAATATAGGTGAAAATTGTAAGGAGGAGTTCAGTATGAGTGCTGAAGTACAAGAAAAACAGACCGCATCTACGCCAAAGGAACAAACTAAGAATAAATTTGCAGATGGTTCTGCAATCTTGATTCAATCTCTTAAAGAACAGAACGTAGAAGTGATCTTTGGATATCCTGGAGGAGCTGTTCTCCCTATCTATGATGCGCTATATAACGACCCGATTCCACATGTATTAGCACGTCACGAGCAAGGCGCAATCCACGCAGCAGAAGGATATGCAAGAGTATCCGGCAAAACAGGGGTGGTCATTGCCACATCTGGTCCTGGTGCAACGAACTTAGTAACGGGAATTACGGATGCTATGATGGACTCCCTTCCACTAGTAGTTATTACGGGCCAAGTAGCTAGTACTGTTATTGGGTCGGATGCTTTCCAGGAAGCGGATATCATAGGGATTACTCAACCTATTACAAAACATAATTATCAAGTGCAAAGTGTAGCGGACATTCCACGTATTATGCGTGAAGCTTTCCATATTGCTTCTACCGGAAGACCGGGACCAGTCGTTGTTGACGTACCTAAAAATGTCGCAACAGATATCTTTGTTCCTGTCGAAAAAGAGAATAAAGAAGTGAATTTACCTGGTTATCAGCCGACTACCACACCAAATTATCTGCAAATTCAAAAAGCTTCGAAAGCTATCTCTGGTGCGAAAAAGCCTATGATTCTTGCAGGTGCAGGTGTACTCCATGCAGGAGGAACAGCTGAGCTGAAAGAGCTTGTCGAAACGCATCGTATTCCAATCGTCAATACATTACTTGGCTTAGGTACAATTCATGGAGAACATGAACTATTCTACGGAATGGCTGGCATGCACGGTACAGCAACTGCCAACTACGCACTAAGCGAATGTGATTTATTACTCAATGTTGGTGCTCGTTTTGATGACCGTTTAACAGGTAACTTGGATGCATTCTTGCCAAATGCTCGTGTCATTCATATTGACATCGACCCGGCAGAGATTGGTAAAAACGTTGTGACTGAAATTCCTATCGTAGCGGATGCGAAAGAAGCTTTAACAGCATTACTAAAGGCAGATTTCAAATCACCGGATACAGTAGAATGGATTGGCTATTTGAATGATTTAGCAGACAAATATCCGCTTTGGTATGAAACGGATGAGGAAGCTTTATTACCTCAACAAGCACTTGAGATCATACATCGTATTACAAATGGTGATGCAATTGTTACGACGGATGTTGGACAGCACCAAATGTGGACTGCTCAATATTATCGTTTCAATAATCCCGATAACTGGGTAACTTCAGGCGGATTGGGAACAATGGGCTTCGGCTTCCCAGCAGCAATCGGTGCACAACTTGCAAGACCAAAAGAACGTGTAGTTGCCATTGTTGGAGACGCAGGTTTCCAAATGACAGCACAAGAGCTTTCACTTCTTCAAGAGATGCGCATTCCTGTAAAAGTGATTATTTTAAATAACGGAGCACTTGGTATGGTACGGCAGTGGCAAGAGACATTCTATGAAGAACGCTACTCACAGTCACTTGTCCCTGTACAACCAGACTTTATTAAATTGGCGGAAGCATATGACCTAAAAGGATATCGCATTCACAATTTAGAAGAAGCTGAAAAAGTATTTAAAGAAGCGCTATTATCTGACGAGCCAGTGCTGATCGATTGCCGGGTCAAACAACGTGAAAACGTCTATCCGATGGTTGCGCCAGGTAAAGGATTACAAGACATGATTGGAGTGAGTCCTCAGTGAAACGAATTATTACAGTAACAGTAATTAATCAGAGCGGTGTATTAAACCGTGTAACGGGACTGCTGATGAAGCGTCAATTCAATATCGAAAGTATTACCGTTGGTGCTACAGAACAGCCGAACAGATCCAAGATGACATTCCAAGTTCACGTAGAAGATGAAAACAAAATTGAACAACTTGTAAAACAGCTGCAAAAGCAGATTGATGTTATTACAGTGAAAGATATAACAGACAAAGCAATCGTGTTACGTGAGTTAGCGCTAGTAAAGGTAATCTCACCACCACAGATTCGCTCTGAAATGAATAGTATTGTGGAACCTTTCCGTCCGACTATAGTCGATTCCGGAAAGAATGTAGTAACGTACCAAGTAACGGGTGACCCAGATAAAATCGAAGCGTTTATCGATTTGCTGAAACCATATGGCATCAAAGAATTAACACGAACTGGCGCAACCGGCTTTGCCCGCGATATGCAAAAAGTTCAAGCACCACAGCTGTCGATTTTAAAACAATAACACACACACTTAGGGGGAAATTAAAATGACAAAAATGTATTATAACCAGGATATCAATGAAGGACTATTAGAAGGTAAAACTATCGCAATCATCGGATACGGTTCACAAGGACACGCACACGCACGTAACTTGAGAGATTCAGGCTTCAACGTTGTAGTAGGCGTTCGTGCTGGAAAATCATTCGATCAAGCAAAAGCGGACGGCCTAGAAACACTGTCAGTAAAAGAAGCTTCTGAAAAAGCAGATTTAATCATGATCTTACTTCCAGATGAAAACCAAAAAGCAATCTACGATGCAGAAATCGAACCAGCTCTTGCTAAAGGTAAATCGTTAGTATTCGCTCACGGATTCAACGTACACTTTGGTGAAATCAAACCACCTGCTGATGTAGATGTATTCCTAGTAGCTCCAAAAGGACCTGGACACCTTGTGCGCAGAACATTCGATGCTGGCGGCGGAGTTCCTGCACTATTCGCAGTGTATCAAGATGTATCTGGCCAAGCAAAAGATGTAGCTCTTGCGTATGCAAAAGGGATCGGGTCTGCTCGTGGCGGCGTTTTGGAAACTACTTTCGAAGAAGAGACAGTTACGGATCTATTCGGAGAGCAAGCAGTACTTTGTGGCGGATTGACTTCACTAGTTAAAGCTGGTTTTGAAACACTAGTAGAAGCTGGATACCAGCCTGAACTAGCTTATTTCGAAACATTGCACGAAACGAAACTAATTGTTGACTTGATGTATGAAGGCGGTATGGCTGGAATGCGTTATTCAGTCTCTGACACAGCAGAGTGGGGCGATTTCGTTTCAGGACCACGTGTAATTGATGCAGATACAAAAGCACGTATGAAAGATATTCTTACGGATATCCAATCAGGTAAGTTCGCAAAAGAATGGATTGAAGAAAATAAAAACGGACGTCCTCAATTCAATGCAATCGAAGAAGCTGAAGCTAAGCACCAAATCGAAGAAGTAGGACAGAAGCTTCGTTCTATGATGCCATTCATCAACGAAGGAGCTAAATCAAAAGAGGAAGAAGTGGTTGCGAGTGAGAAAAATTGATCTATTCGATACAACTCTTCGCGACGGTGAGCAATCTGCAGGTATTAATTTAAATACAGTAGAAAAATTAGAGATCGCTCGTCAGCTGGAAAAGCTAGGGGTAGCAGTTATTGAAGCAGGTTTTCCTGCTTCATCCCCAGGCGATTTCGAAGCCGTTCAACGCATTGCCAATACAGTGAAAAACTCTACTGTCACGGGTCTTGCTAGAGCGATGAAGAATGACATTGATATTTCATGGGAAGCATTACGGGGCGGAGAACAGCCGCATATCCATGTGTTTTTAGCTACATCACCGATTCATATGGAGTATAAGTTAAAAAAATCTCCAGACGAAGTGGTGGACATTGCAGTGGATGCGGTCAAATATGCCAAACAGTACTTTCCACTCGTTCAGTGGTCAGCAGAAGATGCTTTCCGCTCTGATAAGGAATATCTAGTACGTATTATTAATAAAGTAATTGAGGCAGGGGCTACAACCATTAATGTTCCGGATACTGTAGGCTATGCAACACCTGCAGAATATGGCGCTCTATTCAAGTACTTGAAAGAGAACGTAACAGGAATAGAAAACGTTAAGCTTTCCGCTCATTGTCATGATGATCTAGGTATGGCCGTTGCAAACTCTATTGCAGCAGTCGAGAATGGTGCAGATCAAGTTGAATGTACAATTAACGGTATTGGAGAACGTGCAGGTAATGCGGCATTAGAAGAAATTGCTGTAGCTATGCACATTCGTAATGACTTCTACAATATGGAGACCGGAATCAACTTGAAAGAAATCAAAAAAGCTAGTCAGCTTGTTAGCCGCTTGACAGGGGTAGTCATCCAGCCAAACAAAGCAGTTGTCGGTAAGAATGCATTCGCTCATGAATCTGGTATTCACCAGGATGGCATGCTGAAAAACCGTGAGACATACGAAATTATTACACCGGAATTAATTGGTGAAACGGATATACCACTAGCGCTTGGTAAACACTCTGGGCGCGCTGCGTTCAAAGACCGGGCAATTACAATGGGGTTTGAACTGACTGATCTCCAATTAAATGAAGCATTTGATGACTTCAAAAAATTAGCAGACCGTAAAAAGGAAATCACAGAAGACGATTTGTTTGTTCTATTTACAGGACAGCAATTGGCTGATACGGATACACCTATTTATGAATTGCATAATGTTCAAGTTCAATACGGAACGAATAATATTCCGACTGCTACCGTTACAGCGACAGTGCCTAGCGGGGAAACAGTTACAGTGGCAACGACTGGTGCAGGTTCTGTTGAATCCATATTTAATGCACTAGAATTGGCCATTAAAGGTGAAGTACTCATTCTGGATTATCGTGTAACATCGATCGGTAAGGGCCGCGATGCACTGGGAGAGGCAGTAGTCAATTTAAGACATAACGGACTCGAGCTTACAGGCCGAGACGTAGCGCAAGACGTACTAGAAGCGTCTGCAAAAGCTTACTTGAATGCTATCAATCGTCAACTAGTTCGCGAACAATTGCGGAAAGAAGAGATAATGAAATAAGTAACATAGATCAAAGGGATAGAGTATTCGATCGAGTGATACGAGATTGATCAAGGAGGAGAAGTTCTATGGAAAAGAAAGTAGCAGTATTACCCGGAGACGGCATAGGACCCGAGGTAGTAGCAGAGGCAGTTAGAGTATTGGAAGTGATCGGCAGACGTTTTAACCATACATTCCATACAGAATATGGACTAATTGGTGGAGCGGCGATTGATGAAAAGAATAATCCACTTCCTCAAGAGACAATTGAGTTATGTGAGTCAAGCGACGCCATTCTTCTAGGAGCAGTGGGTGGTCCTAAATGGGATCAGAATCCATCTGAATTACGACCAGAAAAAGGGTTGCTTGCGATACGTAAACATTTCGATCTATTTGCAAACCTTCGTCCTGTTGCAGCTGTGCCTTCTTTGATCCAAGCTTCTCCTTTAAAAGAAGACATCGTCAAAGAAGTCGATATGATGATTGTTCGAGAATTAACTGGAGGTCTATACTTCGGTAAACCGAGCCGTCATACAGATCAGTCAGCCGTTGACACACTTGTATATACACGTGAAGAAATCGAACGTATTGTCGACAAAGGTTTCGAGTTGGCTCGCCTGCGTAGAGGCAAAGTAACTTCTGTGGACAAAGCGAATGTGCTCGAATCCAGTAAGCTTTGGAGAAAGATTGTAGAAGAGAAAAAAGCGCAGTATCCAGATGTGGAAGTAGAACATCAGCTAGTGGATTCCGCAGCAATGAAATTAATTACAAATCCTGCATATTTCGATGTAATCGTTACAGAAAATATGTTTGGAGATATTTTGAGTGATGAAGCGTCTGTAATTACGGGCTCTCTTGGATTACTACCTTCAGCGAGTGTCCGTTCAGATGGTTTAGGTTTATATGAGCCCGTGCACGGTTCGGCACCGGATGTAGCAGGGCAAGGTATAGCAAATCCAGCAGCAACTATTCTTTCCGTTGCTATGATGCTGAAGTATTCATTTGGATTAGAAACTGAGGCAGCAGCAATTGAGAAAGCAGTGAATACAGTATTTGAAGAAGGTCACTTTACAGCAGATTTAGCTGGCAAAGACCAACGTTCATTAACGACTAAAGAATGGACAGATAAGATTGTAGATGAATTGGATCTTCAGTTCGTTTCGAATAGCATCATGTATTCGTATATTTAAAAAATACTGCTGTCTTCGTCTCGACATGCACATGAGGGCATACCGAAACTGGTGCGCCCTTTATGTGTAGCTAGAAAAGACTGACGAGTTGAATAAGATGCCACACATTATTATGGTAATGGCTTGGAAGGGGAAACAATTATGGCTAAAACAATTATTGAGAAAATATGGGATGAGCATATTGTGTATGAAGAAGAGGGAAAGCCTGACCTATTGTATATTGATCTTCATTTAATTCATGAGGTGACATCACCACAGGCGTTTGAAGGCTTACGTCTAGCGAACCGTAAAGTGCGTCGCCCAGATCTATGCTTTGCCACTATGGATCATAACGTCCCGACAAAGAACTTACCGGTAATCAATGACCCGATTGCCAAAAAACAAATCACGACACTTGAAAAAAACTGTGAAGAGTTTGGCGTTCAATTGGCAGATATGCAACATCCTGACCAAGGTATTGTGCATATTATCGGTCCTGAGCTAGGATTGACACAACCAGGAAAGACTATTGTTTGTGGTGATAGCCATACATCAACACATGGTGCGTTCGGAGCGATTGCGTTCGGCATTGGGACAAGCGAAGTAGAACACGTACTATCTACACAAACATTATGGCAAAGTAAACCGAAAACGATGGAAATTCGCGTGACAGGTCAAATCGGCTTTGGTGTAACAGCCAAAGATATCATTCTTGCGATCATTTCAAAGTTTGGAATTGGCGTGGGTACTGGACATATTGTCGAGTACACAGGAGAAGCAATTCGTGGACTCACAATGGAAGAACGTATGACCATTTGTAATATGTCAATAGAAGCGGGAGCAAAAGCAGGTTTAATTGGTCCGGACGAAACCACAATCAATTATTTACGTGGTCGTCGATATGCACCACAAGGCGAAGAATTCGAAGCAGCAGCTGAGCGTTGGCTTGCATTGAATACGGATGAAGATGCAGAATATGATCAAGTACTTGAAATTGATGCCGATGAAATCGAACCATTTGTTACATGGGGAACGAACCCTTCGATGGGATCTGGAATTTCGGCTAACATTCCAACATCTGCAGACTATGTATCGGAAACAGAAAAGTCCGCACTTCGTTCTGCATTGGAATATATGGGACTTGAAGAAGGAATGGCATTAACCGATATTGAAATTCAGCACGCTTTCATCGGTTCATGTACAAATGCCCGTCTTAGCGATTTAGAAGCGGCGGCGAAAGTGGTAAAAGGTAAACACGTTCATCCAACTGTGACTGCAATTGTCGTACCTGGTTCACGTACAGTGAAAAAACAGGCGGAAGAGATCGGGCTTGATAAGATCTTTACAGATGCAGGTTTTGAATGGAGAGAGTCAGGATGCAGTATGTGCTTAGCTATGAATGATGATGTAGTACCAGCTGGCGAGCGTTGTGCTTCCACATCCAACCGGAACTTTGAAGGACGCCAAGGTGCAGGCTCACGCACACATCTAGTCAGCCCATCCATGGCTGCAGCCGCTGCCCTACACGGACATTTCGTAGATGTTCGTAAAATTGAAGCAGCTGTGCAAATTTGAGGAGGGTATTCAGATGGAACCAATTAATAAAATAGAGAGTGTACTCACTCCTTTAAATAAAAACAACGTAGATACAGATCAGATCATATCCAAGGAATTTTTGAAACGTATTGAGCGCACTGGATTCGGTGAATATTTATTCTATCACTGGCGTTATCATGCAGACGGTACAAAAAATGAAGAGTTCGTGTTAAATGATCCTCGATATGATGGTTCAACTATCTTAGTTGCACATGATAACTTCGGTTGTGGATCATCTCGCGAACACGCACCTTGGGCAATTTTGGATTACGGATTCCGTGTAGTCATTGCTCCAAGCTTCGCAGATATATTCTACAGTAATTGCTTCAAGAACGGGATTTTACCGATTAAGTTGTCAGTTGCGGAAATTGATGAGTTTCTACAAAAAGGGAAAGAAGCCCCGTATACATTAACAGTTAGTCTTGAAGATCAGACTGTAACGGGAGAAGACGGTTCGGTGTATAGCTTTGACATTGATCCGTATTCAAAAAAGATGTTGTTGAACGGTTGGGATGAAATTTCTCTGACCTTCCAATATGAAGACAAGATTACAGAGTACGAACAAAAGCATGCATAACTCCAAACAGTTCATCGCTTACTCAGCATGAACTGTTTTTTCATGTAAATAGAAATAGTAAAAGTAAAGTGTAAAACTTTGAAACTATTTTTGTTTTTCTGCGTCTGTACGGTGGCAGTTTGCAGAATGGAGAAGTAGTTCTGTTCGTATTACGGCTTTACAGTATGGGGAATTCTTCCTTTGCGATGAAAGTCCAAATGAATGGATTGATATGCTATAATTGTCGAAGGAAACTGCATACTAAAACTAATGAATTCAAAGACGGGGGTTGATTTTAAAGATGTTCAGCGCATCAAAGAACAGTACATTCGCTATTTTCCATTCTTTACTTATCGCAGTGTTCGTATACTTCATTGTACTACCAATAAATGCGCAAGCAGAAACGGTAAACCAGCGTTTCACCGATGTAAGCAATGAATATTGGGCAAAAGATGAAGTAACACAGCTCGTGGAAGAAGGAATCATTAACGGTTATCAAGATCTACAATACCGTCCAGGTGTCAGCATCAAACGTGGGCAAGCGGCAAACTTACTAACCGCTGCACTGCAATTACCTGAAGCTCCTTATCAGCCGATATTCAAGGACGTCAGCGCAAAGTCGTCTAACTTACGCGGTGCAATGTCTACGTATCAGGAAGGAATATTTAGAGGGAAGCCCGATGGTAATTTCGGTGTTAGTGATGAATTAACACGTGAACAGATGGCAAGTGTGTTGGTTAATGCATTTAAATTAAAAGATACAGGTGAAAAAGTACATTTTACTGATGAGCATAAAATTAGTGAATCTCACAGATATGGCGTAAAGGTACTTATGCAGCACGGCATTACAACGGGTAAAGAAGACGGATCCTTTGCACCGAAACTTTCCGTTAACCGTGGTTCATTCGCTGTATTTCTACATAGAGCAATGATACAAGCAGGAATGCTCGAAAAAAAGCAACCGATTGTTTTCAATAAAACACAAACGATGGGGAAATTTGAACCTATTCGTTTTGAGCAATTTATTACAGAAGTACCCTTGACACAAGAAGGTAAGACGTACTTGCGTTCAAATCATTTCCTGTCTTTATCAGCTAAACGAGTAAAAGCACACGGACATGCAACCGATCATATTTATGTCTATGGTGTCAGTGAAAGAAAAAGTACGAGAGTCACTGTAACCAAACGCGAATTGCCAAACGGTGATTACTTTACATTCGTAGAGTTGAGAAACCCTGACCGTCTGCCAATTCGTGTGGACTTGGTACGAATTGATGGAGATATTAAAACGAATGCAATGGAACGTTTCGACAAATTCCCAATGAAAAAAGATGTGGATGATACATTCGGATTCGATATTGCCACTTCGCCAGTTGGTGTCCTTGAAACGATTTCGCAACAAGGTACTGGACAGCAAATGATCTCAAAAACTTACCGTTCGCGTGAGCTTGAGTTAAAGTATCGTAATGGTGCGGTCAGCCGAACGCGAGAACTACAGGAAGAGAAAGAATCGTACAGCAATATTCTAATGGGCGATACTCGTGTATCAGTGTATGAGTTAAACTCCAGAGGATACGATGTGGTGGATCAATGGTATCTTTCATCCAATAAAAAACTATTTTCGTCAAAAGAAAGATTGGATTCATGGCTTCGGGAGTCCATTACCAACTATAAAAAGCGCAATAAATGGTATACAGCAGAAGGGCCATACAATAAGATGGCAACAACTATTGAACCTATGCCTGCTTCAGGGCGAGGATATGGTCGTAATTTACTTTTAGTAAAAGAAGATCGTGTCATGTTGTTGTACGATCAAACGAAAGAACGTTATTATGAAGATATTTTGCATAACTCCTTTACAAACCTAGCTATCTTCAGAGGAAGTAAGCCCTATTGGGAAACTGAAGTGACTAGTACGTATTTGACGAATTTATATAACTTTACAGCACCATTCGTCGATACACGCTTCAATGAACAGATTGCATTATTCCTTTATCGTGGAGGAAAAGCATTCAATCATAAAGACTACAATGAAGGTTTGCGGAACTATGCGAACTTGCTTGTACAGCAACATAGAAAAGGGAACGTAAACTTCTTGTCTCCTACTGCATATTATATTCCTGACTACTTCCCGGCGAAATCTCAAGTGAAGACGCATACGTCCATGAACCATTTACTTGGCGGTATGAATATTCTCTTGCTTGCATTCCAGGAGTTTAATGATCCAGTCTATTTGGAAAATGCAAGTGCTATTGAAAAGGCAATACGTTTCGAAGAAAAGAACTGGACCCGTTCAAATGGAGACATCTGGTACAAACGTGCACCAAATGGTCAATTTTCAGGTACAGATTATGTTCATCTGACATTAGAAGACTTGATTCATTCTTACGAAAAGTGGTCACAAATCGATCAGTCGAAAGCTAAAGTATTTGAGCGGATGATTAAATCGAAGGCCGGTTATTTAAACAGTACGAAAAAAGGTTACACAACCAAGATCAAAGAAGGTCTGAAACGTATCAATATGTCTAACTTATTGCCAGCAGGTAAAGAGTATACGGACGCATTATAATAATGAAGCCACCATCTCCGTTAGTTTGGAGATGGTGGTTTGTTGTTTGGTGAGTAATTGGGAAGGGGATGTTGATGGATGTTCTTCGATGGAGCGGGCGTTATCCTACTTGAGAAGATGAATAGAGCGGTTACTAACGGGCGTAGAGCGCTTGCCGGGGTTTATAGAGCGAGTAATTAGTTAGATAGAGCGATTTCGAGGGGTCATAGAGCACTTCTGAAGATTTATGAGCGGATATCGTGGAACTATGATCGTTTTCTCTTAAAGAAATTACACGAAGTTAATTGTAAGTAGATGGCGGCGAATGCCGATCAATCAACATTGCTTCCTCTTCTGAATTCATTCATCATACTAAAAACCACCATCTCCTAAGCAGGAGGCGGTGGTTTCTCTATCTAACTATTTAATTAACAAGCGTGACTAGATCGGAACGGATCCAGCCGTATGGTTCGTTGATTGGTTGCGTTCCTGGATTGATATCCATACGCACCTTGTACCAAACAAAGCCATCTGCGCCTGTCGTACGATCCGCAACAATCAGTGGATAGCCGAATGCAGCCAGACTGCCTGGATGCTTGGGCTTGTAGGAGAATAAAATATTATTTCTATTCACTGCCTCAGGGCTTGTCCGGATATTCACCGCTGTATTGCCTGTATAGGAAATCACGGCTAATTGCGCTTGGTTTGCGTCTTTCTTACCGAGAAACTGATCGATACGCCACATATGGCCTGCAATCTTGCTCCCCCAGAAAGGATCGGATGCATACTTCATATTGAAGCCGACAGCTTTATTTCCTGGAGCGGCGCCATTGGCATAAGCGCCGAGTGGATTCGCATAGTTTAAGTTGATGTAGCGAGTGATGAATGCATCGACACTTCTTGTAGGATTACCATAGACTTCACCTTTATCTGGCGAAGAGTCGAATACGCGGATACCGAAAATGTTATTTTTCTGCTGTGCATTGCCACTCATTCCGTAATCACTCTCGTGTATAGCTGTTGCTAAGATAAACATCGCATTCACATTATGCTGTTTCTCCATTTGTTTCACATACGTACCAAGTCCGATTAATTTCGACTTGGTTGTAGCATTTTTATAGCGTGCAATACCTGTTTTTTGTCTCGCTTGTAATGCATCAGAAATAAAACGATCCAGTTCCTGTCCTGTGTAAGTAGAAGGCTGGCGTACTGATTGGAATTGGAAATACGGATAATAGGTAATCGTTGCCGAACCATTCAATTCCTTAAAGTGAACTCCATCGTTACTTGTATAGGTCTGTCCTTTTTTCATTGCAGGAGAAGTTGGACCTACTGTGTACTCTGCGTAACTACCTTTATATTGTTTCGTATTGGCATCGTATGTACGATAATAGGGTTGGTGAATGAGTAAGCCGTCACTGCTTACTTTATACTGGCTTGCACCTTTAGATAATGGTGAAGGGACTAGATCGATTTCCTCGTGTTTTGCATAATAGGTATAGCCACCTACGTCCACTACAACGCGTTCTGCGCTACTGCCAACATAGTCCAGTTCATACCCTTTCTGAACATATGTCACTTCGTTTTTTAACGCAGGGTCGCTATATAGTGACGTATACTGCTTTGGGTTTTCTGAAGCAAACGCCTGACCTGACTTCATTTTGATGATGGTATTATTAACGGAAATTGTCTGAATAGTGGAAGAAGCATTGTAGGCAGCCAAAGCGTCTTCAAATGTGATGTATGACGCGTCTGTTACATGTAGCTGACTGTTGGAAATCGAACTGACTTTATGGACTTTAGGATTTTCCGTGCCGCCAACATCCGTTGGGGGACGAGTATTGCCTTTTCCGTCAGCGACTGCGAACATACGGTATAAAAATGCCGAAGCATGAGCAATCGTTGCGTTACTTGTCGGTTTGAAATACCCTTGATCTCCACGTATGATGTTCAATGAAGAAGCCGCGGATACAGCCGGAATGAAGTTCGACGAGATTTTCTTGCTATCCTTAAATTGGACAGTAGGTGAATTGACAGGGATATCAAGGAAGCGGAATGCTTTAAATATCATTCCCGCCATTTGCTGTCGGGTAATCTGCTGATTCGCCTTGAATGTACCATCGGGATATCCTGCCAAAATTCCAGCGCCAGCAGCGTTTTGAATTTCAATTGTGCGGGAATGATTTGCCTTTAAATCCGTAAAGGTATATCTTGTCGAAGCAGGTAATTCGAGTGAACGTGCCAAATACGAAGCAAATTCTCCTCTTGTAACTGCACGGTTCGGATAAACATTCCCTTTTGCGTCCTTTTGGATCACACCTTTATCTATCCAAAATGTCAGCTCTTGTTGCATTTGATGACCAGTGAAATCATTTGCACTTGCCACCGGTGTAAAGATAGGAGAAGCAACCAAAAGCAAAAGTGTCAGTAATGTAATCAAACGTTTCAAATCAAAACCTCCTATATAATCTCCTACTATTGTAGCAGAAAGGACTAGTATTGGTAAGTACCTTTTGGTATATTAATAGACTATTGATATAATAAATTCCTATATATGTTGTAGTGTTACTAGCCCAATAGGATGAGAGGGCATACAAATTATGAAAAATACGCATGATAGTGTAGAAGCCCCATATAGCAATAAACGACAAACTACAATTATTTGAAAAGATGCAACGAATGCTTTCACTATTCCGTCCTAGATAGTGATATAATGCAACAAGGAACTAGCAAGCGTAGAAAGGGTTTTATAGACTAATGAATATATGGAAACAGCGATTAGAAAAACAATCTACAAGTACCATACTGATTGCAGTAGCTGTGATGCTCATTGCATTATTGCTACCGTCAAAAATAGCATTACTCGGAACGGCCTTATTTTTTGTCCTATTTTCTATTATTAAACCGCAGCAAAGTATTTTATTTCTTATTATCTACGTCAATATACGACCATTTTTGCTAGAAGTGAATAGTGGAATGAAGTTAATAGGAGATTTAATTATTTTTGTCGTATTTGCGTGGACATTGTTCCGTTACCGATATAATATCCGTTCACTATTTACATTCAAATGGTTTGAGTGGTCTTACTTCGCATTTATTTTATTTGGCTCGATCATAGGATTCCTGAACGATGTCACTCCAACGTCTATTATTTTCCAAGTCCGGACATTTTTGATTATGTATTTGCTTTATTACATCATTTCAAGAATGACGTTGACGAACAAATGGCTACAACAACTTGCGTGGGTAACGGTATGGTTAAACATTGTGATGTCACTTCATGGTTTGGTGGAAAAACTCTCTTTGCGTCAGTTACTGCTTCCTGAAGAATGGAAGTATAAAGTTTTATCTGCAACGAATGCAGTGCGTATTTACGGACTAACGGGTAATCCGAACTCTTTGGCATTGTCTCTATTTTTCGGAATTATCGGGATCATTTATTTGCAACATGTTTACCAGCAGAATAAATACAAATGGACATTCCGTGTATTGCTTGTTTTGTTCTTTGGGATTCTAGTTCTGACTTACTCAAGAGGAACTTGGATTTCAGCAGTAGTGTTCGGTATTGTCTTTATCCTGATGACGAGAAAATGGTATCTTCTGAAACGACTAGTAATTGCAGGTGTCGCATCAATTATCTTGATCTATTATCCAGTGAACTTGGCTGTACAATACATTGCGGAGCTAGGTGTGACAGTAGACCAGAAGCCTAGCGGAGCTGGAAGTATTGGGGGACGCTTCGGCGAAACGTTTGATGAAAAGAACTTAGCCCTCATGACTGAGAGCGGAAGATTCTTCTATATTAGTAAAGGGTTTGAAATCTTCAGTGATCATCCGATAACGGGTACAGGATTCGGTTCATTCGGCGGTTCCGCCACATTATCGTATGGATCACCGATTTATGATCACTATGGTATCAGTTCGGATATCTATGGCGGGAAGTATTTTTATTCAGACAATCAATATATTCAAGTCATTGCAGAAACAGGCATCATTGGAGTATTGATTTTCGCGCTCTTCCTGTTAAGTATGTTGCGGTACTTCTGGAAATCACGTCATACGAATTTCGGTGTGTTTATGATTGCACTATGGTTTTCAACAGGCGTTTCCGGAATGTACTATAATATTTGGGAACTTAAAATGTATACATTGTTCTACTTTATCTTGCTAGGCGCATTTGTCGCGTTTAGCAAGCAGCAAGACACAACGAAACCTACGAATGGCTAGTCCATTCGTAGGTTTTTTTTTATGGGGTGAAGATGGGGGATTGGACAATGTTGTTCGAGATTCGCTCATAGTTTCAGAGTACCCGCTCAATGTTGTTCGAGATTCGCTCATAGTTTCAGAGTACCCGCTCAATGTTGTTTGGGATCCGCTCATAGCTGCGGTGTACCCGCTCAATGTTGTTTGAGATCCGCTCTAAGCTGCGCCGCACCCGCTCAATGTCGTTCGAGAACCGCTCGTAACAAACCCAAAATCCCTCTAAAACTCCACAATTCTTCTTTTCCTGACTTATTTCGTTCAAACGGTACATGAAAAAATAGGCCTTATTTGATAGACTAGAGATTGATAGGAGTAGGAAAGGTGGAGTTGTGTTATCGTACAAAATACTTTGCTGTCTCGCACGAAGCGGAAAGTAGTCGTTACCGCTATGTCGGCAGCTATGCTAATTTCATTGCCATTCTCTGCGGCAGCCAGCACGAAAGTCATTTCCAGTTACCCCGTGTCTTCAGGTGTTACATATTCTCACTATACATATTCGGCAAGTAGTCACATCAATCACATAGGCGTGGATCTCAGTGATCCGTTCACGAAATTAAAAATGGGACTTCCTGCGCCTATTTCGAAAACTGCCCCCACATTGACATTGGCAAATCGGGATTCAAGAGAGGGCCATCGCGTTGTGGGTGCAGTAAACACTTCATTTTTCGATATGAACACAGGGATGCCGATGTATCTGTTGTCTGAAGGTAATGAAATCGTTAATGGCGGTGTCATCTCGAGTGAGAGCTCATTCTATGTCAGCCATCCGATTGCCTTTGGAGTGACGCGTAACGGTCTTTCAGAAATTGATTACTTCAATCTAGGAATTGAAGTGGGAGTCAATGGTAATACCTTTCAAATGACCGGTCTTAACCGGGAGCGGCAAGCGGATGAAACCATTATCTTCACGCCACAGCATGTGAAAAGCGCAACGGGTTCCAATGAATATGGTATTGAATTAGTTGTTGAAACGAGTGCGCCGATCACATCGACACATTATGGACAGCAACTCCAAGGTAAAGTGGTCAAAGTACGAGGATATGGAGATAAACAGGCTGTAACGATACCGAAAAATGGTTTTGTCGTATCTATCCATGGAAAAAAAGGATTGGAACGATTCAAATCCGTCGCCGTTGGAGATCCGCTATCATTGAGTCTATCAATCGATGATAAATGGAAAGACTCGGAATTCATGATGGCGAGTGGCCCGATGCTTGTGAAAGATGGTCAACGGCATATTACAATGGATACGAATAACTGGCGTGCAACAGCAAAGACGGCAAGAACCGCTATTGCGATCAGTAAAGATAAAAAGCAAGTTCATATGGTGACAGTTGATTCAAGGGCTGGATATAGTAACGGCATGACATTGACTCAATTTGCAAATTATCTTGTATCTCAAGGATATGACCGCGCGTTGAACTTTGACGGTGGCGGGTCCACTACGATGGGAATTCGCAACTACGGTAGTAACCAAGTCGTGTTGGCGAATCGTACATCCAATTCGACTCAACGGAATATCTCAGCTATTCTTGAAGCGGTAAGTACCGCACCAACAGGTCAACCAGCATATGTGAGTGTTTCCCGTTCTCAAATGGGGGAAATGTTGGTCGGTGCAACTGCCGATCTGAAACTTAATCATGTCTTGGATGCGCATTATAATCCCATTGTGCCGAATGCTTCTCAACTGAAAACAACGTCTGCAAAAGGAACGGTTGAAGGAACAGGTCTGACCTATAAAGCGGTTCGGGCAGGTGAAGATCGCATCAGCGTCAACTACGGATTAGCTGAACAATCTTTCCCCATCACGGTCATTGACCAGCCCGCAAGACTCGATGTGAAGTCTTCTGCAACAAGCGTCAAGCCGGGTGAGAAAATCACATTTACTGCTACACCGGCAGATGCTTCCGGTAAACCGATTATCTATCAACCGCAACAATTAGTATGGAGCGTTACAGATGCTATTGGTTCCATCACTTCTGCTGGGACGTTTACAGCAACAAAAGTAGGTAAAGGACATGTACAGGCGACTCTCGGCAAGAAAGTGATTTCTGTGCCAGTTGAAGTGAAGTCAACCGAAGCTCCGCCTGTAATTGAATCGCCTAAGCCCGTGCCACCTATTGTAGATAACCCGAGTAAAGAACTGTTCAAAGATGTACCGTTGTCGTATGCTTACGCGACAGAAATCTATTACTTACGTGATCGTGGTATTATCAATGGAGATACAGACGGAACTTTCAATCCGGGTAACACGTTATCTAGAGAACACGCGGCCTTGATTTTAAGCCGAGCTTTCAATTTACCACCAGCAGAGCAAGCGCGTAGAGAATTCAGTGATGTGCCAAAGACCCATCGTTATTACAATGAAATCAGTGCGATCGCCAATGCCAATATTGTAGGTGGCTATTCCGACGGTTCCTTTAATCCGACAGGACAGTTGACTCGTTCACAAATGGCGATGATTTTAGTTAAAGCCTATAGTTTAGAAGGAGAGTCTGCGAAGAAATTCATAGACGTTTCACCGCAGCATGGTGCTTACAAGCAGATTCATATTCTGGCAAACCACGGGATTACTACTGGAAATGAAAACGGGGAATTCATGCCAGGTGAGCCGGTCAACCGTGCTCAATTCAGTGCGTTCCTATATAGGAGTATAGAAAAGTAAGTATAGAAGCCTTCCCATCCTTGACGTATTCCTGGATTGGAAGGCTTCTCTGTCTTTTGAATACACTATAAAAGGTCACTCTGCTATACTTATAGCAAACGAACTGCAGAGGATGGTATAAATTGAAAATAGGAATAGTAGGGAACTATGGAAATGATAATAACGGCGATGAAGCCATTTTATTGAGTCTTATTTCACAAATTACATCGACCTTTAATGTCCCAAGTGACGTTATTACGGTATTCAGCAATAATCCGAAGCAAACAGCGAAGCGCTATCAAGTGATGAGTGCGCCTTTATATTATAAAAAAGGTAACGCAGTGAAAACATTCGGTGCTACGTATCTTCAAAACAAAAAGATTGTTAAAACGTTCGACTTGCTGATTATAGGCGGTGGCGGCATTTTAATGGATCTGTATAAACGTGAAGCACCATTATACGGATCGTACGCTATGATGGCTAAGAATTCTGGTGTTCCGTATGTCATTTATGGCTGTGGAGCCGGGCCCCTTAGCAGTGAGTTAGGCAAATGGTTCATCCGGTACATGGGTAAACATGCGGAAAGTATTTCAGTGAGAGATCCTGAATCAGCTGAACTTTTGAAGTTAGTTGGTGTACAAAAATCTGTAGAAGTCATAGGGGATCCGGCATTTTCATTAAAACGTGAGCGCAAAGCTACAGCTGATCGTCCGCTGAAAGTCGGCATTACAGCTGTACCATATTATCATGCCGGCTACTGGCCGGAGAGCAAAGAAGATATTTATCAACAATATATAGAAGGAATGGCGAGAAATTTAGATGAATTAGCGGCTAAACACCCCGTTGAAATCACATTCTTCGCTACCAAGTTCCCTCAAGACGCTGATGTTACGAAAGATATTCAATCCTTAATGAAGGAAGCTCAAAAAACTACTGTAATCGATCGAAATTTATTACCAGTAGACTTACTGCAAATTTCTGCTGAACAAGATATCGTAATTGGCACAAGGCTGCATTCGCTGATCCTAGCAACATGTACGGCAACACCTGTTATCGCAGTCTGCTATCACCACAAAGTGACGGACTTCATGAAACTTGCAGATCTGTCAGAAGTGGCTATTCCAATTGGCGAAATGCATAAAGCGGACGACCACTTCTCCAAAGCTTTTGATTCGTTAGCGGCAGACTGGAACGATACGTGTACAAAAACCGCAAAACTTTCCGCTTCCTTATATGAGAAAGCGATGAAAGGGACCAAACAATTTACAGATGCGATTAAAAAAACAAATAAAAATAGCATATGAAATGAATCATATGCGTTGACTGAAGATCCATCCTTAATTAATAGGAAGGGGCTTCAGTCTTTTTTATATTAAAATCCTAAAAGCGCTCGCACTTCATTCAAATATGTCTGACTAACTGGCAACTCCGTACCATCGATGAGCTTAATGACCAAATTTGAAGAAAAATCCCGCGAAATTTTCTCAATACAATTCATATTAATAATGTATGAACGATGAATACGTAGGAAACATCTCGGCAAACGAAGGTGTAAATCTTTCAGCGTAAAACTAATATTATAATTCTCATCCGCTGTGTAAAACCATGTTTTTTTATGTAAACTTTCTATATAACTGACTTGATCTAAAGGGATCGGGAACCACTCATCCTCTTTCTTTCCTGTTAGGAACTGTAACTGATCTTTTTTCAGTACGTGGAAGTTAGGTGGAAGGATGATGATTAACGCGCCATCTTCTCCTTGTACATCAATAGGATAGCCAATACCGAAGTAGGATGTACCATAAAGAGAGTTATCCATGATCACTTCCACTTTGCGCTGATTTTTGATCGTCACTTCCGCAATACTACCGGTTTGGATATGCTGCCCTTCTCTCAAATGAATATCATGCATACCTGGAACGTAGTAAATATAGTGATCGGAAACTGCGATAGCTATAGAAGCGTCTTTTGGAACCCAGTCCTCTAAAACAGAAGCGTATTGATTCAGAATTTTCTTCGGGATATCCTTATTTTCCATAATCTTCATAAAATCCCCTTTTTATATAGTTATAGTTCAATGTATGCCCTTTCATCCATTCTATCATTCTTTCATCCACTTAAAAAGCCTTTTTGTCGGAATGAACTGACAATTCTGAAGCGCTGTTATATAGTAATACATAACGAAGATAGCTGTTATGAAACAGACTGTAACAGTTAGCCGTTGAAAAATTGGGAAGGTGTGAAGATAATGTCAACAAGACAAGAACAAATTGCGCAACTGGAGAAAAGCTGGGCTGAAGATAGCCGTTGGAAAGGGATCAAACGTAACTACACAGCT
Organism: Sporosarcina sp. P2; assembly: GCF_002743255.1. Lineage (GTDB taxonomy): Bacteria > Bacillota > Bacilli > Bacillales_A > Planococcaceae > Sporosarcina. Next base: position 150,915 of record NZ_PDYY01000006.1, on the reverse strand, counting down.
GAGGACGTAGTTAAATTAAGAGGTTCACTTCTAATTCAAAATACACTAGCTGAAAAGGGTGCTGCTCGCCTTTGGAAATCTCTTCATGAAGAAGATTTCATTAATGCACTAGGTGCACTTACGGGTAACCAAGCAGTTCAACAAGTTAAAGCTGGTCTACAAGCAATCTACCTAAGCGGATGGCAAGTTGCTGCTGATGCAAACCTTGCAGGACAAATGTATCCTGACCAAAGTTTATATCCGGCAAACTCTGTACCTGCAGTTGTTAAACGCATCAACCAAGCACTTCAACGTGCTGACCAAATCGACCACGCTGAAGGCCGTGAAGACGGATTTGATTGGTTCGCTCCAATCGTAGCGGACATGGAAGCTGGTTTCGGTGGTCCATTGAACGTGTTTGAACTGATGAAAGGCATGATCGAAGCTGGAGCTGCTGGTGTTCACTTGGAAGACCAATTAGCATCTGAAAAGAAATGTGGACACTTGGGTGGTAAAGTACTTCTTCCAACTCAAAACGCAGTTCGCAACCTTACAGCTGCACGTCTAGCTGCTGACGTACTAGGCGTTGACACAGTAATCATCGCGCGTACTGACGCTGACGCTGCTGACATGGTAACTAGCGACATCGATCCAATTGATGCTCCATTCATCACTGGAGAGCGCACGAACGAAGGATTCTTCAAAACTACACCAGGTATCAAACAAGCAATCGCACGTGGACTTGCTTATGCTGAATACGCTGACTTAGTTTGGTGTGAAACTTCTCACCCATCACTTGAAGAAGCTCAAGAATTCGCTGACGCAATTCACGCGAAATTCCCAGAAAAAATGCTTGCTTATAACTGTTCACCATCATTCAACTGGAAAGCGAATCTTGATCAAGAAACAATCGCGAAGTACCAGGTTGAACTTGGTAAGATGGGCTACAAGTTCCAGTTCGTAACACTTGCTGGTTTCCACTCATTAAACCACAGCATGTTCGAATTGGCACACGGTTACAAAACTCGCGGAATGGCTGCTTACTCAGAGCTTCAGCAAGCAGAGTTTGAAAATGAATCAAAAGGATATACTGCTACTCGTCACCAACGTGAAGTTGGAACAGGTTACTTCGACGAGGTTACACAAGTTATCTCTGAAGGTCAATCTTCAACAACGGCTATGTCTGGTTCAACTGAAACAGCACAGTTCTAATAGCGGCATTGCTTTACCGAACGTGACTTTTGGGAGAAAGTTTCGTTCGCTGCAACAAAGGGGTATTCATATGATAACGGGGTCACACCATCTTTCATCAGATGTTGTGAAATGTAGAGGGAATTGGATATTTACATCCAATTCCCTCCTTTTCTTTTATTTGAAAAATTTAGATAGTTTGTATAGTATAAGAGATATGTACTTCATTCAGAGGAGGAATTAAATAATGAGAAATAAAGATATGCTGTTAATCCCTGGACCCACGCCAGTAGTGGATTCTATTTATGATGCAATGGCGAGTGAGACATGGTCGCATACGGATCCGCGCTTTGTCAAAATCTATAAACATACTATTGATCAGACGAGAGAAATCTTTAATACAGACGGCGAGGTATTTGTAGTCGCTGGTTCAGGCACGATTGGAATGGAAATGGCGATTGTCAATACGATTGCGGAAGGGGAAAAACTTCTCGTCGTTAGCCAAGGATATTTCGGTGACCGCTTCATTAAATTGGGACAAGCATTCGGTATTCAAGTAGACGTATTGCAATCTGAATGGGGTCAACAAGTTTCTCCTGAAGAAATTGACAAGAAATTGTCTGAAGGTGGGTATAAAGCAGTTACTGTAACACATGCAGACACATCGACTGGAGTAAGGATTGATTTGGAAGCAGTTGTGCCGGTTATTAAGAAGCATGGTGCTCTTGTCATCGTAGACGGCGTTTGTGCAACTACTGCGATGGATGAGGACATGAGTAAAGAATACGGTGGAGTAGGGAACACGATTGATATTGTCTTAACTGGGTCGCAGAAAGCCATTGGTGTTCCACCAGGTATTGCGCTTGTCGCGTTTAATCAGAAAGCTTTGGAAGCTCGTGCCGCTATGGAGCGTGTGCAAGCTTACTATTGTGATATTTATAATTGGATTCCAATCATGCACGATCCTTCAAAATATTTCGCGACGCCTGCTGTAAACTTAGTGTATGCGCTTGAAGAAGGACTACGTATCGTATTAGAAGAAGGGCTAGACGCACGTATTCAACGCCATCAGTCATTCGGTCGTGCTGTTCGACAAAGTCTAGCAGTCTATGGTATGAAGGCGATTGCGTCAGAAGAAGTGGCGGCGCCAACATTGAGCTGTATTTTGTATCCTGAAGGTATTGATGACGGAAAGTTCCGGTCGGCTATGGCGGACAAGGGCACGGTTTTATCGGGCTCACTCGCTCATTTGGCTGGAAAGGCGTTCCGTATCGGACATATGGGGAATACAACAGCGGATATGTTAGAGAAAGCAGTTATGCAAATTGGTGAAACGTTGAACGAGATGGGTCATAAAGTAGATATTTCTAAGGCACAAAATGTTTTTGCTAAAGAGGTTAATCAGCTGATTGGCTAATGAAATGATCCGTTATGGGGAGCTTGCTTCTTATAACGGTTTTTTTGCTTGAGAAGTGGGGTGAGGAGTTGGGTAATGAACCATAACTTGGCTCATATTAGCGCAGAATCGCCAGTCGTCCAACAATAGTAACATATAAAAAGCCTCCCAGAATATTTCTAGGAGGTGGATGACATTATTGCTTGCTGTAATATTGATATAGACCTGTGTAGATCGCATCAGCATAAATATTCAAATACTGTTCACTTGTCAACTTCGCAAAGTCCTGAGAATTTGTAATGAAGCCTAACTCCACAAGCACAGCAGCTACGTTATTATTTTTGATTACATAGAAACCTTTATTCTTAACACCACGATCAGACATATTCGCCTTTTGCACAATATTACGCTGGATGAATGAAGCCAAATCGCGACTTTCTGTTGCATTTACGTTGGAAGAAGAATCATAGAAAACTTCTGCTCCTTTTGCAGCAAAACCTGCTGCGTTCACATGAATGGAAACGAATGTTTCTGCAAAATTCTTCTTGGCGAAATCCGTACGTGCTTGTAGTGAATAATACGTATCATTGGAACGCGTCATTAACACTTTAGCACCAGCATTTTTTAACTTCGCTTCGACTTTCTTTGAAACATTCAGTGTGATCGTTTTTTCGGATTGACCGTTTTTACCTGCGCCCGGATCATGTCCACCGTGACCAGCATCGATAACGATGATACGATCTTTCAATGGATTACCTGTTTGATTCAACAATTTCAAATATGTTTTGTGCACATAACCGGTTGTGCTGCCAGTGCGAATCTTTGCCCAGTATCCGGAAACGGACAAGACTTCTACTTTCTGACCTGATTGAAGCTTACCGACAGTAGGTGCACTGGAATTACCTGCAGAACGCATATTTAAATTATTTACAGTCACTTTACCCATTGTTTTCGCAACAGGTGTTGGTTTTGGTGTAGTAACAGGCGGTGATGTTGCTACGGGTGTATTCGGTTTCGCTTCATTTAGATTAGTTGTCGTAAAGTATTCATGGATATAACCTTCTACACCATTGATAGTTACTTTCAACCAAATGCCTTGATTGCCTGTTACTTCTACTACTGTACCGTTAGGCAACACATGGATAATAGCAGAAGACTCAGAAGGTGCGCTACGCACGTTCAATGGATCTGTATCATCACCAGTTGCTACGCGCACATACTTCACGCTTGATTGTTGGTCTGGAGTTTTAACAGTCAATGCGAACTGCTTGTCCATCGCACGTGCAACGAATAATGCAAATTGTTTACGTGTTAATAAATTATTCGGTAAGAATTTCTTATTGTCGCCTTGTGTAATACCTGCGTAATACAAACCATTGATACGATCAGCGTATTTGTGATTTTTCACATCATCCATGCCTAGAGGTTTTTGGCTCGTTACTTTTTCGGATAAGTTAAACGCCACTGACATCGCGTAGGCCATTTCATCGCGTTTAATTTCTTCGTTCGGTTTGAAGCTGTTTGCATCAGTATTAGGGAAGTATCCTTTTTGAAGGGCAATGTTAGCAAACTTGTATTGTTCACTAGTCGGCTTCAGTCCGTTAATTTCCATGTTTTTTAATTGTGTATTTTGTGTACCAGTTGCCATGACGAGCATCTTCGCAACATGTGAACGTCGTAAGTTATCTTGAGGATTGAATTTAGGTGTTTGATTAATAATCCCTTTTTCCGCTATGTAATGGACTTCTTTGAAATATTCACTGTTGGCGGGGACGTCGGAAAACTTGAAGCTTGCAAATGACTGAAGAGGTGAGAGAGCTAAGATAGTTAGCAGCAACAGACCGACTGTTGCCCATTTAAATTGTTTCATGAGATCCTCCTTAATATATAATGTATTACTAGACTCATAGGTTCATTTTACCAGTTATGAAAACTAATTACTAGATATTTTCGTCATGGTTCGTAAATTAGAAGTAGTATGATTATGATTCTTCATTACTACTTAAGGAGAGGTGGTACGGAAGTGGGAGATAGAGGTGAATTTAAAGAAAACCGAATGTTCTAGTTTGAACATTCGGTAGGATCATCAATTATTGATACGATCGATGAATTTATTTAGTTGACCGACTGATACTTTATCTGACAATCCAAATGTACCGTCTAGGTAACCAGTTGTAATTTCGTGATAGAATAAAATGTTGATATATTCTGTTGCCCAGTGTCCAGTGGGAACATCAGAGAATTTCGCAATAGCAGAACCTCTTAATTCAAATGCTCCGACTAAAACTTTTGCCATTTGAGCGCGTGTTAATTCTTTATTTGGATTGAAGTTACCTGCATCGCCAGAGAAAATATTCGCTTCAGCGACTGCGGATATTGCTTTATAGTGGGGATTTGATTCATCCACGTCGTTAAATGTCATAGTAACAGTTGTCATATCAAGATCTAATTTTTCTGCAAGTACCTGTGCAATTTCACCGCGAGTGGCATACACAATTTCTTTAACTGGAGCAGACGCTGCAACTTTGTTCTCTGTACTTACATTATCAGTGAAGTTCGCTACGCGACGTGCACCGATATAACGGCTCTTCCAGTAGTATGGATCATCCAATGAGGATATCATGACGCCTTTACTAACAGAAGCATGAATAAAGTTATTATCACCTATATAGATGCCATCGTGTGATACGCCGCGACCTGATGTATTAAAGAATACTAAATCTCCAACTTCTAGTTCGCTTTTAGTAACAGGAGTGCCGATTGCCATTTGCTGACCAGTCGTTCTCGGAATAGAAATGCCTTCTTCTTTGAATACGTATTGCGTGAATCCTGAACAATCAAAAGCTGTTGGGGTTGTCCCACCTAAACGATAAGGTGTTCCCATATATTTTTTTGCTGTGCTTATTAATGATGTTGGTGAGTTCGCAGAAGCAAATTCTGGTACAAATGAAAAGAATAGTAGACTTGCCATGATCAGAGTTAATAGACGTTTCATGCTGTGCTCAAATTCCCCTTTCACGCAATCACTGTTGCGCTTTGTATTCTAGGAATATGTTAGCACGAATAAACATGGGAATTATTACATTTATATTACAAGAAAATTACACGCTGACATATGAATGAAATGTTCATATGAATAACTCACGACATTTCCCCTAATCAGAATAAATAAGATAGTCAGTTTATGGACGTTATGACGTTATATACGCGTAGTATGTGGTATAATCATTCAACATATCAAAGTGCTTAGTAGATTATGACAGTAAGTAATAAAGGATGAGTTATGCGTGCCTAAAGTAGTAGTATTTAGTAATATGTATCCTTCCACGGAGCATCCAACCTATGGAATTTTTGTGAGAAACCAAGTGGAACAATTAAAAAATGCTGGCGTAGATGTGAAAGTTATCGCCATACATGATCCCGGTATAGGAAAGATCGGGAAGATAACCAACTATCTTTCATGGGGAATACAATCCCTTCTATATGTTTTACAGCATAAAAAGAAAATTAGTATTACACATGCGCATTACGCGTTTCCTACTGGAATAGTATCGTTGCTTGCAAAGAAATTATGGAAGATCCCGTACGTTGTGACGGTGCATGGTGGAGATTTAGATAAAATGGCAAAAAAAAGTGAACGTATCGCAAAATTTACGAAACGCATTTTACAAGAATCTTCAGGGGTGATTACCGTTGGAGAGAAGTTGCGAAATGATGTCATTACGGATTATGGAATAGCCCCTAGCAAAGTAGAAATCATGAGTATGGGGGTGGACACGAGTGTCTTCAAGCCAATGGCTCAAGAGGAAGTTCGGCTTTTACTGGACGTGCCGTTGAATGAACGTGTAGTGCTTTTTGTAGGAAACGTTATTGAAGCAAAAGGTGTCATGGAATTGATCAATGCATTTACACAATTACAAGAGACCTATGACGATCTTCTTCTATATATAGTAGGTTCGCAAAAGGACCAGCGTTTTACAGCGGAAGCGATAGAAAAAGTCGGCAACAATTCAGGCATTCGCTTTAAAGAGCCTGTCAGCCAGACTGAACTCGCGAAATGGATGTCAGCAACCGATATTCTCGTGTTACCTTCTTATCATGAAGGTTTTGGCTTGGTGGCGCTCGAAGCACTTGCCTCGGGAGCCAAAGTTGTAGCAACGAATGTGGGAGGCATTCCTTATTTGTTAAAAGACGATGTCGGAACGTTAGTCGAGCCACGTAACGCGCAAGCCTTGGCTACTGGACTCGAAGAAGCACTTGCGAATGAAGTGACAAGAGAGCAACATGAAGTCACACAACAAGTGATTCAGCAACATTCTTCAACAGTAATCGTCCAAAGGTTGAACGATATCTATGAACAGAATGGGAAGGATCTTCCAAATGAGTAAATTATTCAAAATCATTGGCACTGTCGCTATCATTAATATAGTCGCCAGATTGTTTGGTTTCGGGCGGGAAGTCGTGATTGGCATACAATATGGTACTTCGACAGTAGCGGATGCCATCGCGACAGCGTATACAATTCCGAACTTCATTTATCTAGTGCTCGGTGGAGCGTTGACGACTGCCTTTATATCAATCTACCATTCGTCGAATATGGATAGACCATTATTTGTACGCAAAGCATTCACGACAGTCGTCATGACCGCTACACTCGTTACACTAGGAATTATCGTCTTGACGAATCCAATTCTGAATCTATTCTTTAAAGAGTTAAGTGATGAAGACTACACATTAGTAAGAAATCTCTTCCTTTGGATGATGCCTTCTTCAATTGTATTGGTCATGTCAACATGGATGAGTGGATTATTAAATATCAATGACCGCTTTCAGTTATCAAGTCTCGCTATCTTATTGTATAACGCAGCATTTGTTGCGGTGGGCTTTGCGCTAACAAGATGGCTTGGTCCCGAATCCTATGGCGTGGGCGCGATGGTCAGTGCAATCCTAATGGGGCTTTTCTTGTATTGGGGTATTAAACGTGCAGATCTTTCCTCTCTGAAACCTTCATTCGGCATGCCGACGGATATTAAGAGAATGTGGTGGCTCGCCCTGCCCATTTTATTCGGTGGCGCATCATTGCAGTTTTACTTCATTATTCACCGTATTGCGGCGGGGGGATTAGGAGAAGGTGCGATTTCTTCTATTAACTACGCATCGAAACTAACGGGCTTTCCACAAGCGATTCTCATGACGGCTGTGACGACGGTTATCTATCCGATGCTCGCGAAGAAAGAAGGCGAGGGGGATACAAATACGGTCAAGGCGCTTTACAAGAAAGGCATGCTCTACATGGTCGCGTTACTATTGCCAGCGACGGTGTTCTGCTACTTCCTAGCCGAGCCGCTCATCCGATTAGTATTCGGTTATGGGAATTTCGATGAGAAGTCCGTTATGCTGACGGTGCCGGTGTTCAAAGTATTCGCTTTGTCGATGTTTTTCTTAGCGGCGAATACGTATGTCACTCGTTTTTATTATGCAAAAGGTAATTCGATCACACCTATTATCTTTAGTTTGATCAGCGTGTTTGGAATTAATATTGGTATTATTTTTGCGTTTGTTGATCAGATGGGTGCGCAGGCCATTGCATATGGTACTGTCATCAGTGCTGCAGTGAACTTCCTTCTACTTGCGGGGTATGCTCGGTTTAAATGGAAGTTGTAATGATATGAAAAAAGCTTTCACTCAGTTGAGTGGAAGCTTTTTGTGTTGGCAGAACCACAGCCGAGATACTGACCACTTACTAGCTCAAATCCAAGACTCATTGCATAAAGAAGTTATCTTCACCAATTTTGTCATATAAACCACTACGTTTGAACAAGCTCACTTTCTCAGGGGGTACTCTTTTAAAGATGAGTCGCTTGTTTTGGCGGTCTGCTTCGTCGAGCATAGCGGAAAGGGCTGCTTCACCAGTGGCATCGATGGCTGTCAGATTTTTCATGTCCAAAATAATCGTCTTCTGCTCAAGATTCAATAATTCAGGGTATCGATCCTCGAAATGTTTGGCTGTACCGAAGAACAGAGGACCAGAGAGTTTGAATTTGATCAGCTCAGATTCATTTCCCGTAGATAACTTGAATTTTTCAACCTCGGATAGTTTACTCTTTTTAATATCCAATGAGCCGCTCATCTTGCGTAAGAATGACAGGGCGGCAAGCAAGATTCCGACTTCGACTGCGATTGTTAGATTCACGAATATGGTCAAAAGAAAAGTTGTCAGTAACACAAGTGAATCTCCTGAGCGTAACGAAGCGATTTGGGCGAAGGCTTTTCGTGAGCTCATATTCCACGCGACGAACATTAGAATGGGTGCCATTGCAGCCAACGGTATATAAGAAGCATAAGGTGCAAATAGTAATAAGAAAGCTAAGACAAATAAACTTTGCACAACACCGGAGATTGGACTGACCGCGCCAGAACCGATATTTGTGGCGGTACGTGCGATGGCACCTGTAGCTGGGATTCCACCGAATAATGGTGTAATGATATTGGCGATACCTTGACCGAATAATTCTTTCTTGGAATCATGCTTGGGTACCTTACTTTTCATTCCATCTGCAACGACTGCGGAAAGCAACGATTCGATTGCACCGAGTGCAGCAATGATTAAAGCGGGTTGCCATAGATTCACTAGCTTAGCGAACGTGATTTCAGGAAAATGAAAACTGGGCAGATGTTGCGGAATGCCCCCGTATGCTGTCCCAATCGTTTCTACTTTACCTGGGAAGAACAACATCGAGCAGATAGTAGGAACCAACAGCGCAATAAGGAGCAACGGAATTTTGGGAGCGATTTTCGGTAATAGGAAGATGACAACGAGACCGATTGCGGCAGTCAGGATACTAAAGGTATTGACGGTATGAAATTGACGAGCGATTTCCACCATGCTTTCATGGAAGAACTCTTTTTTCTCTACTCCCGTCAATCCAAAGAAGTTTTGGAATTGTCCAGTAAAAATAATCACTGCTATACCGGCAGTGAATCCGATTGTCACCGATCGCGGGACGAAATGAATGAGATTACTGACACCGAGAAAGCTCATAATGACGAGAAGAATACCAGCGAGAAATCCGGCGATCAGAAGATCTTCGTAACCGTATTGCAGTACAATAGCTAGTAATATGGGAATGAATGCGCCAGTAGGGCCAGCGATCTGGTAACGTGAACCGCCTAGCAAGGCAACTAAGAGACCAGCGATGATCGTAGTATACAGCCCGTATTCCGGTTTCACACCGGAAGCAATTGCAAAAGCCATCCCAAGTGGAATGGCTACAATTCCAACAGTAATCCCTGCAATCAAATCCTGCCGGAAGCCCGCTGCATTATAATGTAGATAACGTGGATCTTTGAACATGTTTGTTCACTTCTTCCATTTTTAGAGTATATATACAACACTAATTATACCGTATGCATATGGTCTATACAAGGAGTGTATAAAGAAGGGGATGTATAAATATTCCGTCATTGAAGAAGATAGTATCAAATCGTATAATTGAATCCAATATACTTTAATGTTAAAGTATATAGTAGTAACAACAATAAAGGAGAGATATAGGATGAGCAGATTACAAGACAAAGTAGCATTCATTACAGGTGGAGCATCCGGTATGGGTGAAATGATGGTAAAGCAATTCACGGCAGAAGGTGCGAAAGTAATTGCAGCTGATATCAATACAGCTGCACTTGAAGAGAAGTGGGGCGGTCAGGACGATATTCTCACTATCAAATTGAATGTGACTGAAGATGCAGAATGGAAAGATGCTATGAAAAAGGCTGTCGATCATTTCGGTAAAATTGATATTCTTGTGAATAATGCCGGGATCTCAACTGAAAAAACTGTAGATCAAATCACGATTGAAGACTGGCGCAGACTTTCAGATATTAATAGCTTCGGTACATTCCTAGGTATGAAACATGCCTCAACATATATGAAAGAAGCGAAAAAAGGTGCAATCGTCAATATTTCTTCTTATACTGCGTTGGTTGGTATGGGCTTGAATCCATATTCTGCATCTAAAGGTGCGGTACGTGCAATTTCTAAAGCAGCGGCGGCGGAATATGGACAGGTAGGAATCCGTGTAAACACGGTGTTCCCGGGAGTTATTGAAACGCCGATGGTTGCAAATCTTGAAGAGTCTAAAGCACAACTTGATATGTTGATTAAAATGACTCCACTCCAGCGTTTAGGTCAACCGGAAGATGTGGGGAATGCAGTACTCTTCTTGGCATCGGATGAAGCGTCTTATATTACAGGCGCAGAGCTTGTGATTGATGGTGGTTATTCTGCACGATAATATAAATAAAAGGGTTGTCCTACAAGTCATTATGACTTACAAGACAACCCGTTATTTATTTTACGTCTACAAAGCGCTTAAAGCCCATGAAATGTGCGTTCCAATAGGAAGAATCTAGTGAGGCAACTTCAATAGCTTTCGTCCCCGCATGAATGAACTTATTGTCTCCGAGATAAATACCGATATGTGAGATGCCGGGGCGATATGTATTTTGGAAGAATAACAAATCTCCTACTACCGGATCTTTTATGAATAGAGAACGGTTATAGAAACCGATTGTATCTAATCGAGGAACTTTAACGCCAGCTTCGTTGAATGCATAAAAAATGAATCCGCTACAATCAAATCCTGCCGGTGTTACACCTGCCCATACATATGGAGTTCCTAGCAAAGGTTGCGTAATATCTACTAGTTTTTTACCTAGCGCCTGGCTAGTAATAGAAGTATTTGGCTGTGTCACTGGCTTGCTAGATGATAATGTGCCCAATGAATTAGTAGAAGAAACAGTTTTTGAAGAGGTTGCTTTATTTTCTACTATTAGTTTCTGTTTAACTTTGATATCATTAGAAGTAAGAGAATTCAGACGTTTCAGTTCGGTTACCGTAATCTTGTACTGATTGGAAATCTTGTAAAGAGTATCTCCTGCTTGCACAACATGCGTTTTCGATGCGGCGGCAACACTGCCAACTGAGATGCTTGTTGCAAGCAAAAAAGAGGCGATCGCGGCTAGGGCAATTTTCTTCATTTCGACGTATCTCCTTTTAGTATACTAGATTTGGTACTTTGTACTGCAGAGTATTAATTTGTTATTAAACCTATAAACCTATCATACAATACACTATTGGATATTAAACGTATCTTTGGAACTATCTTTTCCAATAGTTTAATAGTTAGTTAGGTTTGATGCGTGTGTAAATACCCTGAAATTTATTTTTGCGGCCTCGAAACAGTTCGGAAGTCTTGTTACTTGTTCATGACGATTATATATTTTATAAGAAATTGCTGGGATTTATTTTATCGCATCGTGTAAATTGTGGAAAAAGCCCGTGAACATTCCGGAAGAATACGACGGATTGTTCAGGGCTTTTCTGCTGTTTAAGAACGTCCAATAGGCCAGTCAAATGGAATGGATCCAGGAGGAGAGTGCTTAATGATATCGATCATCGGTATCGTATATGCGAATAAAATTAATGCAATTGTAATACCAACCCATACATACCAGTTCTCCAATATTTTCGGTGATTTCTCAGCATCTACTTCTTCTTCAGCGATTGGATATTCTTCGTAACCACGTGGAGCGAAGAATGCCAATTGAATGAAGATGTAGAACATCAATAGAATACCAACGAATAAAATGGTTCCACCGACAGCCTGCCACATTTGATAGCTGATCCATGTAGAAACTTGATCTCCACCTGCGTACTCAGAGAATGCTGAACGACGTGGTCCACCGATTAGCCCTTGAATATGCATGGAAGTTGACATGATCGTCATACCGATTGCCCAAATGAACGTCTGAATGATACCTAATTTATTCAATGTAGGAGTCAATCGACGTCCAGTCAAGTGAGGGATCAACCAATACGCAATACCGAAAAACGTTAAAATAACGGTTGTTGCAACTGTTAAGTGGAAGTGCCCTGTTATCCAAATCGTGTTGTGAACAAGAGAGTTTACTTGGTGAGAAGCGTTAATGATACCGCCTGCTCCACCTGGAATAAATGCCACCATACCAACGAAAGGTGCTAAGAATCGAACATCTTTCCAAGGAAGTTTTTTGAACCAACCGAATAGGGATGTATAGCCTTTTCTTCTGCCTGTAATTTCAAATGTAGCGAATAATGAGAATGCAGTCATCAAAGAAGGGATGACTACCATGAACGTTAAGACTACTTGGATGAACTTCCAAGTTGGATCAATACCTGGCTCGGTCAATTGGTGATGGAATCCGACTGGAATCGAGAACATCAACAATAAAATGAACGCAAGTCTTGCTAACGGATCGCTAAATAGTTTACCACCGATGATTTTCGGGATAATTGCATACCAAGCCATGTAGGCAGGTAACAACCAGAAGTATACAAGCGGGTGACCGAAGTACCAGAATAATGTACGTGTCAATAATACGTTAACTGTTGCGACGTAGCCAAGTGACCAAGGTAAGATCAATACGATGACTGAATACGCCACACCAAGTGTTGCGACGAACCACATAATCATATTGATGACTACCATGAATGCTAGTAAAGGAGACTTTTCACCTTTATGGGCATTCTTCCATACATATAGTTGACGGAAGTTAGTGAAAGCGGCGATCCAGCTCCCTACAATGACGAATGTTAGACCGATGTAGAAAATAGGATGTGCGCGAAGCGGAGTATAGAATGTATACAATACAGAAGCTTCACCTGTTAAGATCATCCATGCAGATAACACCGTACCAACCAACATGACCCAGAATGAAATCCAGCCCCACATTAATTGTTTGTCTGAAATACCGACTGTTTTTCCCATAAGAGAAAATTGGAAACCGACGATGAAGAACGTAGTCAATACTAAACCGAGTATGACACCGTGTGTCGTTAAAATCGTATAGTAATCAATGTTGAAAGGTAATGTGTATTTACCAGAACGAACTAATGTCTGAAGCAGTCCCATCAATCCACCGATTAAAAGAGAGATGAATGTGACGTGCATAAAAGCCATATACAATCTGGATTCTTTTTTTGAGAAATTAAATAATTCCATGGGTTAGTACACCTCCACTGTGCCGAACATCAAATGGTGACCGATGCCGCAATATTCGTTACAGACTACCGTGAATTCGCCGTTGTTTTTCATGACTGATTCGAAGCGACTGATGTGTCCAGGTTCGACCATCATGTTGACATTTGTACCTGCCACTTGGAATCCGTGGACAACGTCTTTACTCGTTACTTGGAAAAGAACTGTGGAACCTTTTGGTACGCGAATCGTCTTAGTAGCGGTTCCGTCTTCTTCTTTACCAAGGTCATAGTTAAAAGCGGAAGCGACAATATTGACAACGTACTTACCGTCAGCAACTTCTGTCAAACCGAGATTATCAGGTTGGAATGATTCGTTCGCTTCAACATTTTGTGGATCGATTGTTTCGATATGACTCTGTGGATGTGTTCCTTTCCAGAACGCCGCAAAACCAATAATGAGTAAGAATAAAACCAATGATGCTAAACCGAACACAATCCATACTTTTTCATACTTATGCAAATGCATAGTGTTTCCTCCTTTATTGCTAGTTATTATCTAGATAAGAATAATCCGTAAGCGCCAAACCACATGACAAGAATGACGATCCCGATGATCATCACCATGATCAGGGTACCTTTTAAATTCGCTTCTTCTTTTGGTTGATTTGTAGAAGATATCTTCTTGCTCAATACGGCCACCTCCTCGTCTACATGGAATTCATACTTTTATCATAATACTAGCGGGGGAATAAAGTATTAGGGAAATCCCTATGAATAGAAGATTAAACGTAATGTTCACAATATGTTCAACCACTTTACATGCTTTTGTCATACACATTTCGCTGTATTTGCGATTTGGAACAGGTTGAAGGAACTAGAGGAAATATGTCAGATGCATAAAAAATTCAAGTGTAACAGTGAGTAAATTGGGGAATAAGAGTGAGGTAACAGGGGTTCAATGTTGACCGTATGTTGGATTGAAATTACAATATAATTAGGTAAAACCTAGGAAGCCGGTGTGTGAAATGGAAAATGTGAAATGGATAACAGTAGAAAACCCCAATGAAGGGGCCAAAGAAGTATTTAAACTGATTTCTGAAGAACTTCATAATAATAGATTGCATGTACTGGGATTGGCTACAGGTAGCACGATGATTCCGATTTACAATGAATGGACTAATTCGTCGTTAGACTTTTCAAATATTACTGCATTCAATTTAGATGAATACGTCGGTATTGACGCGGAAAACCCGAATAGCTATGCATACTTTATGAATCAGCATCTATTCAGTAAAAAGCCGTTCAAAGAAACGCATATTCCGAATGGCATGGCTGAAGATTTAGATCAGGAGTGTAAAGATTACGAGAGTAAATTGAATTCCAATCCGTTAGATATTCAACTTCTTGGAGTAGGGGAGAATGGTCATATCGCATTCAACGAACCAGGAACGCCATTTGATTCTGTAACACATGTTGCGACACTGACAGACTCTACACTTGGCGTTAATAGTCAATACTTCGAAAACGATGATAAGATTCCGAATAACGCATTAACGATGGGGATCTCTTCTATTGTAAAGTCGAAGAAGTTGATCATGGTGGCGTTTGGTGAGAAGAAGCGTCCGGCGATGGAGAAATTGAAAGCTGGAGAGGTCACAACGGAGTGGCCTATTACAAAGCTATTGCGTCATGAGGATGTAATTGTGATCACTGATTTACAGCTTGATTGAGTAAAATAGAGCATTATTAGAGACTATCCTGGAAGTGCAAGCTGACTTCTAGGGCAGTCTTTTTTTGTACAATATCATCAACCTAGTACATGGATTTGCCAATTTTAAACATGTATATTTCAAGCGTAACATATTGTTCATTTCCTGAAACAATCTTGTTACATTACTGTAATAATTGAAGAGTTTACAAAATGCTAAAATAAGTACACATAAACAGACAAGTAAACTACTAAAAATACATACTATCATTGGAGGAACTTATGAGTCTATTACAAAAAGTTATATCAGTCCTAGCACTTTCCACACTTTTAATCGTCTCACCATTTGCGGGACAAGCAGATGCAGCGGGTAAAACAACGAATATCACAAAGACAGCAACTAGTTTAACGGGAATCAAATATCGCTATGGCGGTACGACTAGAGCAGGGTTTGATTGCTCAGGTTATGTTGGGTATGTATTCAAGCAAAATGGTTTAAAAGTAGCAAGAACTTCAAGCGCGATGTATGCGTCAGGGCGTGCTGTAAAGAAATCAAACCTTCGTAATGGTGATTTAGTATTCTTTAACACGACAGGACGCGGTGTTTCTCACGTTGGAATTTATGTTGGAAATGGCAAGTTCGCACATGCTTCTACATCAAAAGGTGTGCGTGTTGATAGAGTAAATGATACGTATTGGGGCAAGCGCTATATAGGTGCGAAGCGTGTTGCGGGTATTTAATAGAAGAGACATCGATCCTCCTACGTGGAGGATCGATTTTTTTGTGAAAAAATACCGGATAGAGAGGGGGAGACCCCAGCTTATCCGGTAAATATTAGTTAGTTGCGTCTTGTGGAACGCGGATTGTCCAACGAGAGAAATCCGGTTCTTCTTTCTTCACTAATTCCTTAGGGTAGATGAATGTCCAAGGAGTTGTGCTGTTTGCTTTCACGGAAAGTGGAGGATTAAGGTCGAATGTTCCCCGAGCTACCAATTCTCCTGTTGCGTCAATCAATTCAAGCGGTAACTTTTCAATATTGATTTGTTTAGAGTGGCCGTTACGAACGAAAACGGATGCTGCAATCGTACCTTCATCTTGTGATTGGATTTGGAAACCGGCAATATTTACTTCGCGTGGCTTTAATTTCGGAAGATCGTTGACTATTTTTGATAACGCTTCTTTTTGCTCAGCAGGGAGTTGTTCTTCCCATGTTGGTGCTAATTCTAATTGATGTGGCATCATCGAGTGAACGTTGAATGCAAGCTTCCAATTCGCTGCAGGGATTTCTTCTACTAATTGATCTTTCTTTTCGAAAACGAATACCCATGGACGTGCGCTGCGCGCTGGGATTTCACCTAACTCATTCAAATCGAACTCCGCAGATGCGGCTGTATTGCCCTCTTCATCAAGTAATAATAACTCGATTTCGCCTACAGTGATCGCTTGATCAAGGGAAGAACGGAAGAATGCTTTAACTAACCAGCTACCGTTCGCAGGTTCCAAATCGATATCGATACCCGATAAGGAGATTTGATTTGGTTTTAAAGGCTCTAGTTCATTTGCTAGGAAACGAAAAACATATTCCTGCTCCTGTGTAAGATTCCATTGCTCATGAAGAGATAGTTCTGTTTCGATATCTTCATCGCCTGAAACAGCTTGACTATTTTCTAAAATTTCTTCGGATTCAACTGTACTGTCCAATCCGGTTTTTTCGGTTTTTTTGAATAAATTGAAGAGTTTCATTGGGAAACCTCCTGTTCTGTATTGAGTTGCTTCATGAATGCGATAATCTCAGACGCAATATCCCGGCGTAGGCGTTGATAGTGCTTGGCGAATAACTGCAAGCCTTCACGCTGGTAAATACGCATAGGATCTTCTTGTCCGTATGAACGCAATCCAATTCCTTCTTTTAGACGAGTCATTACTTCCAAATGCTTAACCCACATCGTGTCAATATAGCTCAACATGACTTGTGGCAACAGTTGGCTCACTTGTTCATTATCAGTGAAAGTGTCAATAAATGCAAACAACTCTGCCATTTCTTCATCGTACTCTTTCATTATATCTGCGGTTCTATCTAATGAATTGGGAAGATTTACCGGCGTCAGTAAAAGTGCGTTCATAGTCCGCTCGATACGATCAAAATCCCAGTTATCGGCAATTTCATTTTCTGGGCAACTATCTAACACAACGAACTCCACTGTTTCTGACAACATCGTCTTGAGTTTATCGAAAATGTCCTCGCCTTCAAGTACGCGATTGCGTAAAGAATAGATGACTTCACGTTGATCATTAATGACATCATCTAATTTTAGATTATACTCACGCATAGAGAAGTGCGCGCCTTCCACAATCCGTTGTGTGCGCTCCGTCAGTTCATCTACTTCAGGGTTCAGTACTTTACCATTTTCATCCGTACGGACTTTCATCAAGAATTTCTCGAGTTCTTCAGGAGAGAAGCGTATGTACATTTCATCTTCTAAAGAAAGGTAGAATTGACTTTCTCCATGGTCACCTTGACGACCTGAACGGCCTCGTAACTGATTATCTACACGACGACTTTCATGTTTTTCTGTACCTAATACAAATAGTCCACCGTTTTCTTCCACGCCTTCACCTAGGACGATATCCGTTCCGCGACCTGCCATATTCGTAGCGACGGTAATATTGCCCGCTTGTCCAGACTCGGAAATCAATGAAACTTCCTGTTCGACACTTTTCGCATTTAATAGATGGAACTTCAATCCTTCATCACGTAAATACTTGGCGACTGCTTCGGACTGGAGAATAGATGTAGTACCGACCAATACAGGTTGTCCCTTTGCGTGACGAGAGGCTACTTCTCTTGCTACTGCTTTATACTTTTCCTCTGTCGTTCTGAAAACGCAATCAGGAGCATCGATTCGTGCACGTGGGCGGTTCGTCGGGATTTGGATTACATCCATATTATAGACTTCACGGAATTCCTTCTCCTGAGTTTTTGCAGTACCTGTCATTCCGCAAAGCTTTGGATACATACGGAAATAATTTTGAATGGTAATTTGAGCCTGTGCTTTATTTTCGTCTGTAATATCGACGCCTTCTTTAGCTTCAATTGCTTGGTGAAGACCATCTGATAAAGTTCTCCCTTCCATAATGCGGCCAGTGAACATATCTACCAATTCAATTTTTCCGTCTCGTACGATGTAATCGACATCACGCTTGAAGATGACGAACGCACGGACAGCCTGGATGACGTAGTGGTAAAGTGTTTGGTGATCTAAATCGTACAAGTTCCCAATACCGAATGCTTTCTCGACTTTTTCAATACCTTTTTCGGTAAGGGAAGTTGCCTTTGTTGCTTCGTCAAAGTCAAAATCTTCATCTACTTTAAAGCGTTTGGCTAGGCGGGCTGCGATATGATGAAGATCCGCATCGGCTTGCGTTTTGCCTGCTACAATCAATGGTGTTTTCGCTTCGTCGATCAAGACGCTGTCGACTTCATCGATAATAGCGAAGTGATAAGGCCGCTGCACTTTTTGTGAAGTGTGTTGCACCATGTTATCCCGTAAATAGTCAAAGCCGAATTCTGTTCCAACACCGTACGTAATATCTGCTTCGTAAGCGGCTTGCTTCGCTGGTCCTTGCATCATCGGAACATTCAATCCAACAGTCAATCCAAGGAAGCGATGAATTTGACCGATTTGATCAAAGTCTCGTTTTGCCAGATAATCATTGACTGTAATGACGTGAACGCCTTTACCTTCAAGCGCGCGTACATAGGATGGGAGAGAAGCGACGAGTGTTTTCCCTTCACCGGTCGGCATTTCAGCAATATTACCTTCTGTTAATACAGCACCACCGATTAGTTGCACATCAAAATGGCGCATACCGAGAACCCGTTTAGATGCTTCAC
Organism: Sporosarcina sp. P2; assembly: GCF_002743255.1. Taxonomy (GTDB): domain Bacteria; phylum Bacillota; class Bacilli; order Bacillales_A; family Planococcaceae; genus Sporosarcina. The sequence continues at coordinate 131,725 of NZ_PDYY01000006.1, read as the reverse complement.
GTACGACTGCGAATGCATCCGGCATAATGGTCTCGACAGTTGCGCCGTCTTCCAACTGTTGTTTGAATTGATCTGTCATTCCAGATAGATCATCATCAGACATAGCGATATATTTAGGTTCTAGTGAATTAATCTGCTCCACAATTTTGCGGTATTTACGCAATTGTCGTTCACTCGTTCCAGTTCTACGTTTAAAGATTTTTAACATGAATTAGACGCTCCTTTATAAATCTCTATCTTAAATGAGAGATTCCTATCTATTTTACCAAAAGGATCGATAAAAGACTATCTATATATAGATAGAGAAGAACAATAGATTGATCACAATGTACCACATGTAAAATGGTTAAATCCTCGTTGTGGCGGTATTTATTAGGGTTTGCAAGTAAGGGAGTAAGGGAATAGATGAGTAATGCATGCTAAATGATGAACTCTAGCAAAAATTATGTTATACTACAAGGAGATATGTACTTAATGCTATTTGGGGAGGAAAGACATGTTATTCATTGCAATGTCTGTAGCTTTTATCGCTGCAATCATACTAACACCGCTAGTCATCAAATTCGCGTATCGGATCGGTGCGGTTGACCGCCCCAATTATCGGAAAGTTCACGCGAGAATCATGCCTAGAATCGGCGGGCTCGCAATCTTCGGAGCGTTTATTATTGGATATGCTATATTATTGCCGAAAGACGAGCACGCAGTAAGCATCCTAATCGGTGCGGTACTGATCGTCATGATTGGCTTTTTAGACGATATGCTGGAAATCACAGCAAAAGCAAAAATGTTAGGCCAACTAGCGGCTGCGTTAGTTGTGGTTCTATGGGGCGGATTACAAATTGAATTCATCAACTTGCCGTTTCTAGGTCAGCTTGACTTTGGTTATTTCAGTATTCCGATCACGATCATTTGGATCATCGGAATCACGAACGCTGTCAATTTGATTGATGGATTAGATGGTTTAGCAGCAGGTGTTTCCACTATTGCGCTCATTGCCATTACGGTAATGGCTTTATTAATGGGAGATGTCTTTGTTGCTGCAACAGCTTCCATATTGGCAGCTAGTTCGCTTGGATTCTTAGTGTTCAACTTCCATCCAGCGAAAATTTTTATGGGCGACACTGGATCGCTGTTCCTCGGATTTATGATTTCGGTACTGGCATTACTCGGCTTTAAGAATGTCGCCGTTGTATCACTTGTTATTCCTATTATCATGCTAGGCGTTCCGATTTCAGACACATTCTTCGCGATTGTTAGACGCGTTCGCATGAAACAGTCTATTACAGCAGCAGATAAGTCGCATTTGCATCACTGTTTATTGCGCGTAGGTTTCTCGCATAGACAAGCTGTGCTTACGATTTATGGTATTGCAATTCTTTTCGGAGCAGCCGCTGTTTTGTTCTCACAAGCAACAGTGTGGGGCGCATTGCTTCTGGTCTTCGTCATGCTGATTGTAATTGAACTGTTTGTAGAATTGATTGGTCTGGCAGGAGCGAATTATCGTCCGTTGTTAAATTTAGTACGCATGATTGGTAAATAAGAAAAACGTGTCCTTGTCTGCTGCGAAGCGGATGAGGGCTTTTTTTATGCTGAAATGTTTAAAGAAGAAGTGATTGTTGAGGGGGAGGGCACCGTTGATCGACGTTCCAGGCGGACGCTTTCCCGAGGGCGTGGCTTGAGCCGCTTCCCTCACTTCGTTCAGTCCAGGGTCTCAAGGCGCACGCTGATCCTCCGGGAAGAGCCGTAACGAAGAACGGCTTTTGCGAGTAAAAGCGAAGCGTTAGGAGCACATCTTTGCACTCGCCGCCTTCCACTTACGATCAACTAGTGTGGTTTTCTGAAATTAATGATTTTAGATTAAGATATCACGGTCCTAGTCATATGAACTTGAATGTAATAAGTGAAAAACTAACGCATACGACTAACTTTGTGGTGTTTTCTGGATTTAAAGATGTAAAATCAAAACCTTAAGTTTCCTTTACTAACTCTCCTAGATTCCACAACCCTCTACCTTTCATTCTCCACAAAAAAGCGCTGAAACCGGAAAGGGCTTCATCGCTTCTGAATAAGCTATTGATAATTGGTGTAAACGGATGCGGAGGATTGATCCGTGTCTAGCTCAGTTAAAGAAGAGGAGTCAGGGATGAACCCTAAGTGGGATTTTAAAATCTGCTTTACTTCTTCTAGCTTCTGCTCATCTAATTTGTAATAGTACGTACCTGTCGACATATCGTCATAGCCTGTCAATGTGATGGTATCAACGTCTGGTAGTCCGCTTTTTATATACTGAATAAACGACAATATTTGCTTGGATGTCATATCGGTCTTCATGTTATCGCCAAGTGCATTGATGACGTCCCCGTACTTTGTAATGGATGTAATCGATGTCGCTTCTTTGATCATGGCTTGAAGAATCATTTGCTGACGTTTACCGCGCTCGATATCATTATCTAGTTTACGAGTACGTGCTAAAGCCAATGTGTGGCGCCCGTCCAGGCGATGAAGTCCTGGCATTAGATGAATCGCATTTTTATCATTTTCATCTTTCTCGATACGCTCGTATGGAACTTCAACTTCTACACCGCCAAGTGCATCTACAACATCGATGAATGCATTAAAGTTCATTTTGACGTAATAGTTGACTGGAACATCAAATAGCTCTTCAACTGTATCAATAGAAGCTTTCGTTCCACCGTACGCATGGGCGTGTGTAATTTTATCTTTATAGTTTACCTGTGGAATATAAACATAGGAGTCACGAGGTATGCTGACGAGTTTGATGCTTTTGGTTCTAGGATTCAAAGTTGCAAGCACTAAAGCATCTGATCTTCCGTGCACTTCATGATCCTGGCGTGCTTCGCTTTCGTCTACGCCAATCAATAGAATCGACACTTTATCTTTTGCAGGTTCTACATATATTTCTGGCGGATCTTGCTTGGCAATAGGTTCATACGAACGATCTAGTACGTTCATCGCTTGGTTATGAAGCTTGAATGCATAAGTAGAAACAACTACGGCCGCGATGAAGAACGTAAATAATGCTATTTTTAAAAAGCGCTTCGTTTTAGAAACCTTCTTTTTCCGATACTCTTCTCTTTTCATTTTTAACCTCCAGGGTGTGCGGCAGAAAAAAACCGTCAATGGCGAATCTATGGGAAGTTGATTCTGATGATAAGTTACACATCTTCACATAAAAATCCATAGTGACCAAATAAAATCAGACCTAATGCTCATAGGATCCACCTTCTACCATTATACCCGGTTTTCGATTGGACGTATAGTCAGATGTCGAACTCTAGGAATTTATGTCCGGTTGTGGCGATGATTGCCTGGCCGTTCGTTAATTCCATCATCCATTCCACAAAAATCTCTTGATCTTCTTCAGGAACATATAAAAAGAGTTCAACGTCCTCTTCATAGATGATGTCGTTTAACGGGTAGTCGGATTGCCTTACTTCGTTTTCTACTTTACCTAGCCATGTATAATCAATAGAAACTTTAACTAGTGCGTGTAATTTTCTTTCCACAACACCTGTTGCGGCAATGCCTTCAGAAGCTGCTTTGCCATAAGCGCGGATTAATCCGCCACCACCGAGTTTGATGCCACCGAAATAGCGAGTGACGACAATCACGGTATCTTTTAGGTGTTGCTTTTTTAGAACTTCTAAAATAGGAAAGCCGGCTGTACCAGAAGGTTCACCGTCATCGTTCGCTTTTTGGATCTGGTCATGTTCTCCTATGATATAAGCTGAACAATTATGTGTAGCTGTATGATGGTCCTTTTTGATGTCCTGAATAAAGTCCAGTGCCTCTTGTTCTGTCTCGACTCTCTTGACAAATGACAGAAAACGGGATTTTTGGATGACGAATTCACTCTCTCCGTACAGTTTTACGGTTTTATAATTAGCTCGCATTTGTCGTTCCCCCTACATTTGTAATATACTTATAATACTTTTTCATCATTAAAATGATATACTGTATAAGAAGTGTATAAGTATTTAGGCTAAACTGCAATAATGCTCACTTTGCAAATTTTCACATAAACAAGTGCGGGAGGGAGTTATTTGAGCGACAAGGCAATTGACATTCAACAGATGGAGAAAATATTTGGCAACATGGTTAATGTAATGGATCGTTCAAAAAGCGATATCTTCTTAATTAGTGAACAAAGCCGCAGAAGTTATGAAGAAATGCAAACAGAGTTAGCAGAAGTGAAAGATAGTATTTCTCATGTGATAACTGAAGGGGATTCTCTAGAGAACCTATCACGCCATTCTAGAAAGCGTCTTGCTACTGTATCAAAAGACTTTGTAACATATAGTGAAGAAGAAGTTAAACAAGCTTATGGTGTGGCAAATGACTTGCTTGTACGCGCCTCCATTAATAAAATGGAAGAGAAACAACTTCGTGGAAGACGGGATGAACTTGAACGTCGACTACTGTTGCTGCTCTCTACAATTGAAAGAGCAGACCAGCTTGTTAACCAAGTAACCACTGTGATGACATATTTAACATCTGATTTGAAAAATGTAAGTACAGCACTGGAAACTGCACGCCATAAACAAGACTTTGCAATTCAGATTATCCAGGCTCAAGAAGAAGAGCGTAAACGTTTATCACGTGATATTCATGATGGACCCGCGCAAATGCTAGCCAATGTCTTGATGCGTTCTGGTTTAATCGAAAAAACGTTTGTTCAGCATGGTCCAGAAGAAGCAATGCGAGAGCTATCTTACCTAAAAGAAATGGTTAGGGGAGCGTTATCTGAAGTACGTCGTATCATTTATAATTTGCGACCAATGGCTTTGGATGACTTAGGGCTTGTTCCGACATTGCGAAAGTATTTATTGACCATTAGCGAATACGAGGCGCCGCTAATCATTCATTTTCAAAGTAACGGAGCAGAAAAAAGATTTGCTTCCAATTTTGAAGTAGGTATTTTTCGTCTCATACAAGAATCAGTAAATAACAGTATTAAACATGCGAAAACTGATGAAATATGGGTGAAAATCGAATGGTTACGTGAATCGGTTAATATATTGATTAAAGACCAAGGCCTCGGCTTTGATACAAATGAAGTAAAAGAGAAATCATTTGGTCTCATTGGAATGCAAGAACGTGTGGAGTTATTGAAAGGAAAAATGAAAGTCACCTCGAAAGTCGGGGAAGGCACTTCGGTTCTTTTTCAAATTCCATTGGACGAAGATCTGTAAGTAAGGTAATTACTGGGAGGAATAGGAAATGGAAGCGACAAAAATTTTGATAGTAGATGATCACCAATTATTCCGTGAAGGAGTTAAACGAATTTTGGATTTTGAAGAATCGTTTAACGTAGTAGCAGAAGGCGACGATGGTGTCGAAGTAGTTGAATTGTATAGAGAGTATGAGCCAGATGTAGTGCTGATGGATATTAATATGCCACGCATGAATGGTGTAGACGCGACGGAGCAATTAGTGAAAGAGTTTCCAAATGCGCGCGTTATCATGCTATCCATTCACGACGACGAGTCCTATGTTACACATGCTTTGAAAACAGGCGCTCTCGGCTACATGCTAAAAGAAATGGATGCAGACGCAATTATTCAAGCAATCAAAGTAGTAGCAAATGGTGGATCATACTTACATCCAAAAATCACGCATAATTTAGTAACAGAATTCCGACGTTTGAGTGAGAGAGAACATAAAGGATCCTTCCAGCAGAACGACATTCGTCGCCCCCTTCATTTATTGACGAAGCGTGAGTGTGAAGTTCTACAATTATTAACAGATGGCCAGAGTAACCGGACGATTGGTGAAACGCTCTTCATCTCGGAAAAAACGGTGAAAAACCACGTTTCCAGCATTTTGCAAAAAATGAGTGTAAATGACCGGACACAAGCTGTTGTTACAGCAATCAAAAATGGTTGGGTAGAAGTAAAATAATAATAGAATGAAAAAGGTCTTTGTACGTAGAAGGCCTTTTTCTCTACGTAGGAGGAGCATATGAAGAAAAAAGTGGCAGTCGCGTCCATAGCTTTAGCGCTCGTATTAGGCGCATGTAATAACGCAGATGAAACAAACGAGAACCATCCAGAAACTAGCGAAGCTGCACCGGGCAATGGTGCTATCGATCATGGAGTAGACGATAAAAAAGTAGGATTCAGCATGTCAGGCGACAAAGTGGAAGAAGCTACAGATGTGCCAAAAGAAGATAAAGATGAAATTCTAGCGGCTTTTGAACGCTATATCGAAACATTGAACAATCAAGACGTAGAAGGTTATCTTGCTACGCTTTCTACCGAAGGCTATGATCTGGAAGAAGAGCGTCAGGCTATGGAAGAAATGCTTGAGAATACTACGATGAAACGTGAAACAGATAATGAAACGATTGTAAAATATTCAAAGGATAGCGCACAGGTGTTTTCTACGTTGAAAACGACATTCACGGACAGTGAGACAGGAGTAGAAAATGCACCCGAAGGTCGCCAAGTAACTGTTTTGACGAAAGAAGATGGGACATGGAAAGTGTTCTCTATCCACTTTATTGGTGATGAACCAGGAAAAGAATAAACTTGTTTTAACTATCGATTGAGTGTCAAAACTTCCAGTTCGTATAACTGGGAGTTTTTTTATGCAAAAAAGCCATACTAATAGCGCTTGCTTTTCTTCGCTAAAGGAATTATAATCAATTCAAGAACATACGTTCTATTGGGAGGCGATATCAATGCCTTTGATCCCCACAGAGGCAATGCCGTATTTGGAAAACTACATTTACCTTCCTATGTTATTGACGATTATGGAACGAGACCGTCGGTTACTGGAGGAGGTTCCGTTTAAATTGAAAAGTCCATATCTTAATTTGTTAGACGAAACGATGAACACAGTTTCTGCTGATTTACGAACCACTGCTTTGTATTTACAAGAGCATAAAATGCGAGTGATACGCCATTCAACAGATGAACTATTTACGGAATATGTATTTTTATATGATGGTTATCAAGATATGCGTCGTTATTTAAATGTTCGCTTACGTAACCGGTCAGAAGAGTTACTGAATCTGTATATTAGGAAATTGTCGAATCAGAACTCTTCGGCTCCATGATCATATAATAGGAACTTCGCAATTCCTCTTGAGCGTTTTCAAATCGTTGAAACAAAATATGTGATAGCGCCATTTGGCGATAAACAGTAGCTATCGAAGTATCCAATTGCATTTGCGTATCATTTTTTAACATAACGGTCACGCCGTCCTCGTGTTGAACAACGTCTTTTACTGCATGATAAGCTACCCATGAGTTTTTATGTAAAGTGGGGGACAGCAATGGAAAAAATAATAAAGGCCGGTCATTTGAATGGGTCAGCATGATCGGTGGCTTTGGACGATTTTTCAAATCCATTTTGGAACTGTTAATAATGGATTCAAAGTTGGAACGGTAATGTGCACAAGAATCTCTCATAATTTCTAGTGGTGTTTTCTCGACAATAAAAGTCCGGTCGCTTTCCACTACTTTTGTATAGTACGGATTTGCATGTTGTCCATGAAGTAATGCAAAAGTATGAAATGTAACAATATAAGATGATAGATAATGTGGATTAGCCATGTTGTTCCCCCCAGTTTTATAGGACCATATACGTATTAATTATAGTATAGAAAAAACTAAAATCAACTGTAATGTTGGAAAATAGTAAATATTCTATTAACATGGTGGATTTTATCGAATGATCGTAGGGCGGGGAAGAAGCGACATTAATTGATGTTGCAAGTGGACACGTTCTGCGTGTGACCGCACGGGCCAATGAACTTCTCTACCATTGCCAGCAGAACCACCATCTGATGAGCAGATACGTACAGAAAGAGCATGTGCAAAACTACAACTCAAAGCGCTTCTTACGCTTAAATAGATCAAAATGTTATACAAGCCGCGCGTATCCCTTTTCCCTAAATCATTCATTCTAATTCAGCCGCTACTGCTATGGTGAAATATAAAAACTGAAGATCCCCATACCGTCGTAGGAGTGATCTTCAGTGTATTACTTTACTTCAGTTCTGATACTCAATCGCTGCCGCGCCTAATGTTTTCGCTGCTGCAATCATAGCTTTTTCATCAATGTCAAAACGTGGATGGTGGTGAGGATAGGCTTCTGCCGGACGGGCACCTGTGAAGAAGAAAGTACCCGGAACTTTTTCAAGATAGTAGGCGAAATCTTCTCCTCCCATTTGTGGTTGCATTTCTTCTACACCACTTAGATCCGCAATGGATTCAGCTACAGTTTTCAGGTAGGTTGTTTCTTTTTCATGATTGACCACTGCCGGATATCCACGGAAGTATTCTACAGTGATTTCACAATCGTGAGCCAAGGCTGTGCCTTCAGCTATACGCTTGATTTCTTGTTCCATGAAGTTGCGTACGTCATTGGTGAATGTACGAACAGTTCCGCCCAGAACGGCTTGGTCAGCGATGACATTAAAGGCATTTTCTGCGACGAATGAGCCGATGGATAGTACAGCTGATTCGATGGGGTCAACACGTCTTGAGACGACTTGTTGTAAGTTCATCACAAGCTGTGAACCGATTACGATGGCATCTTTTGTTTGATGTGGCGATGCACCGTGGCCGCCAGCTCCTTGAATGGTAATATTGAATCGATCCGCTGCAGCCATGATCGGGCCTGAAGCATAATAGATGACACCCGATTCAAAGAGTGACCACAGATGCGTGCCGAAAATGACATCGACGCCTTCTAAGCAGCCGTCTTTGATCATTGCAATAGCGCCACCTGGAGCCAATTCTTCCGCATGTTGATGGATAAATACATATTCGCCAGATAGCTCCTCACGCATTTCGTTCATAGCTTTTGCTAATTGAAGGAGCGTGGCGGTATGACCATCGTGTCCGCATGCATGCATGACGCCAGGTACAGTGGATGCATATGATGTATCTTTTTGATCTTGAATAGGTAATGCGTCAAAGTCTGCTCGCAAAGCAACTGTTTTTCCTGGCTTTGTACCTTTGACTCTTGCTACGACACCATTGCCGCCTACTCCAGTACGTACCTCTACTCCAAGACGTTTATAGAAGTCAGCGATATAAGCTGCGGTTTTCGTTTCTTTAAACGACACTTCGGGGTTCATATGTAAATATCGGCGAATCTCTACCATTTCGTCATAAGATTGTTCCAGTTTCTGAAATAATTGTTCCCTCATTAATAAAACCCCTTTCAAATAGACAAATAAGTCAATCAACTCGTTCAGTATAGCAAGCAGTAGGCCACATCGCAAACTACGTGTTTTAAACTTTTGGGTAAATGAAGTGACTAAATAGAGTGTGTAAATCATAGGGTTGACCATTTTCAACATAAAAAAGAAGGTCTGACGTCAAAACGTCAAACCTCCTCAGTGGGTGTTTTATAATGTGTAGTATATGGAGCGCTTGTGAAGATATGTTGTGTAGCACCACCTGCATCCTTGAAAACCGTCTTATCGGATAATTGATTACCAGGGGAGTTATACCAGATGTCATACAAACGTCGCTCTGTCCATTGTGTCAGCAATGTATACGTATCTGATCCGATTGGACGCAGTAAGCGGTATGCTACGAAGCCGGGCATGTTTTGCAGTTTTTCGCCTAGGTGCTTGTACTGATGTTCGAATATAGGTTTGCCTTCATCTGTCACCGCGACGTTGTCCATTGCGAAGAATCCAGGTTCTGTCAGGTTACCGTACGAACCTACCACTTCGAACTTCCTCGGCGTTTGAAATATGCTCTTGCCGTTCGTCTCATGTAGCAACAGCGTATTGCCGCCGCCATTCATTAAAAGTATTGACTCATCAGCATGTTGGTCTTTGATTTTCTCCATAAAACCCATCGTTCCAGTTGTCATATAAATATTCATATAAAATTCCTCCTTTGGCTAGTAACGATCGTCTGTGCTAAGTTTGATTAAAAGCACTCTTTACCAGTGTATGATTCTACCTTTAGTAATTCCCTTAAATCTCCCGAATCAAACACTAATTGCAAGCAAGTTAGGAATGATTGTCTAAAGCATGGCAGAAGTGAGGGGTGTCCTAGCACAAAATTATGACAAAGGCGCAATTCACTATACATTGACCTGTCAACGGTTTATCATGAGAACGTATAAGAGTTACGTGAAAGAAATTAAAAATATGGAAAGAGGTATCTCTGAATATGTCAACTTTTAACGATACGCTATTACGTGCTGCGAGAGGCGAAGAAATTGAACACACGCCAGTTTGGTTCATGCGTCAAGCAGGACGTTCACAGCCGGAATATCTTAAAATCAAAGAAAAATACTCCTTGGAAGAAATTACGCATCAGCCGGAACTATGTGCGTATGTAACAAAACTTCCAGTAGATCAATATGATGTAGATGCAGCTATTTTATATAAAGATATTGTTACACCACTTGTAGGTATTGGAGTAGACGTAAAGATTAAATCAGGCGTAGGCCCTGTTATTTCCAATCCAATTCGTTCTGCACAAGACATCGCAAACTTAGGCGAGTTTTCGGCAGAGGAGCAAGTTCCTTATGTGTTGGACACGATCAAAATGCTGACACAAGAACAATTGAATGTACCTTTGATCGGTTTTGCAGGCGCACCGTTTACACTGGCGAGTTATATGATTGAAGGCGGCCCTTCAAAGAGCTATAACCTGACAAAATCCTTCATGGTGTCTGAGCCACAAGCTTGGTTTGCACTAATGGATAAATTAGCTGATATGACGATTAGTTATATCCAAGCACAAGTTAATGCTGGCGTGAAAGCCGTGCAAATATTCGACTCATGGGTAGGCGCATTGAATGTATCGGATTACCGAATCTTCATTAAACCTACGATGACTCGTATTTTCTCAGAACTTCGTAAATTAAATATTCCATTGATTACATTCGGAGTAGGTGCAAGCCACTTGGCGAATGAATGGCACGACCTACCAGTCGACGTAGTTGGATTGGATTGGCGCTTGTCTATAAAAGAAGCTGGTGAACGCGGTATCACAAAACCAGTGCAAGGAAACTTGGATCCATCCATGTTACTAGCGGACTGGTCAGTCATCGAAGAACGTGCAAAGCTTATTGTTGAACAAGGTGTAGAGCACGGTAGCCACATCTTCAACTTAGGTCACGGCGTATTCCCTCAAGTACAACCTGCAACATTGAAACGCTTAACAGCTTTCGTACATGACTATAGTAGAGAATTACGTTCGAAATAACAATCCAACCATGAGGTGAAAATGATGACGAAAAAGAAAATGGGCTTACTCGTTATGGCGTATGGAACGCCAAACTCCTATGACGATCTAGTGCCGTATTACACGCATATCCGTAGAGGCCGTCCACCGGCTCCGGAACAAGTGGAAGATCTTCGCAATCGCTATGAAGCAATCGGAGGCATTTCACCACTTGCGCGGATTACAGATGATCAAGCGGACGCATTAGGCGCACGTTTGAATGAAGCACAAGACGACATAGAATTTACAGTCTATGTCGGTCTAAAGCATATTGCGCCATTCGTCGAAGATGCAATACAAGAAATGCATGATGACGGGATTACTGAAGCAGTATCTATTGTATTGGCACCACATTTCTCTACGTTCTCCGTTAAATCATACAACGGTCGTGCACAAGAGGAAGCGGACAAGCACGGGATTACACTTACTTCTGTTGAAAGTTGGTACAACCAACCGAAATTCATCGAGTACTGGGCGAACCAATTGCGTCAAACTTATGATGCGATGGACGAGACAGAGAGTAAGAATTCATGCTTGATCGTGTCTGCCCACTCGTTACCAGAAAAGATTCTGGCTAATGGTGACCCATATGCTGATCAGTTGAAGGAAACAGCAGAAATGATCACACAAGCAGCAGGCGTTAAAACATATGCACTTGGTTGGCAAAGTGAAGGGCAAACGCCTGAACCTTGGTTAGGTCCGGACGTACAAGACTTAACACGTGACTTGTTTGAAACAAAAGGATATACATCATTCGTTTACACACCAGTTGGTTTCGTATCGGACCACTTGGAAGTTCTATACGATAACGACTACGAGTGTAAAGTAGTATGTGACGATATCGGCGCAGCGTACCACCGACCTGCCATGCCGAATACCGATCCTTTATTCATTGATGCGATGGCTGATGCTGTAATGGATCAATTATACGCAACAAAATGAATTCAATTGGATCGGAGTGAAAAAGGACATGAGTGAACGAAAAAAAGTAGTCATAATCGGCGGCGGAATCACGGGTCTCGCTGCAGCGTACTATATGCAAAAAGATGCCCGTGAACAAGGACTTCCCATAGATATCATCATGATCGAAGCCTCAACAGAACTTGGTGGAAAAATCCAAACAGTCCGTCGAGATGGCTATGTAATCGAACGCGGTCCGGACTCCTTTTTGATCCGTAAACAAAGTGTAGACCAATTAGCGACTGAACTGGGTATTGAAGATCAGCTTGTTCGAAACGCAACAGGGCAAGCGTATATCTATCTGCATAATCAAATGCACAAAATCCCGGCAGGTGCTGTTATGGGTGTACCGACAGAAATCAAACCTTTCATTACATCCGGTTTATTTAGTTTGAGCGGTAAAATACGTGCGGCGGGCGACTTTGTATTACCACGTTCTGAAATAACTGGAGATCAGTCGCTCGGCAAGTTTTTCCGGCGTCGCTTTGGTACTGAAGTGGTGGAAAATCTAATTGAGCCATTATTGTCGGGCGTCTATGCAGGCGATATCGATCATATGAGTCTGGAATCAACTTTTCCACAGTTCTATGAAGTAGAAAAAAATCACCGCAGCTTAATTTTAGGAATGAGAAAGACCACTCCTAAACAACTGCCACAAAAGAACAGTCATAGTTCGAAGAAAACGGGAGCTTTCCATACTCTTAAAAATGGTCTGGATTCATTGGTAATAGCCCTCGAAGAACAGTTGACAGATGTCCATGTTATGAAAGGTACGCGTGTCACTAGCATAATGAAACAAGACGACCGCGCCGTTCTGACATTGAATGATCAACAGCAAATCGTAGCGGATGCAGTAATCATGTCAACGAGTCATACCGTAGCAAGTCATTTGTTTGAACCACATGGTTTGTTGAAAGAGCTAGGAACGATTCCGACGACATCGGTCGCAACTGTCGCTTTAGGTTATCCAAAAAAGGCGATGAAAAGCGATATTGATGGGACGGGTTTCTTAGTACCGCGCAGCAGCAATCATTCCATTACAGCTTGTACACTTGTCGACCGTAAATGGCCGACAACTACACCTGACGAAAAAGTGATGGTGCGTGCATTCGTCGGACGCGTTGGGGAAGAAGCGATTGTCGACTTACCAGATGCTGAAATAGAGAAAATCGTTCGCAAAGACTTGGAAGATATTCTCGAGCTTGAAGGTGAACCGGATTTCTGTATCATAACACGCTGGAAAGAGGACAGACCGCAATACCGCGTTGGCCATAAAGAGAAAGTCTTACGCGCGCGGGAGGAAATGCAATCCGCGTTCCCGATGGTCGAGCTTGCGGGTGCATCCTATAATGGAGTCGGTTTACCTGACTGTATCGATCAAGGAGTCGCAGCGAAAGATCAAGTGCTGGCGAAGCTATTTACGTAACATGATAAAATCCGTACAACACTCGTTGTACGGATTTTTTATGTTGTATAGTAAGTGGATTTGAGTGGGAGGCGCGGTTTGTTAGCGGAATGGCGCGGTTGTCGGCGATTATGGCGCGGTTTGTCAGAGGAATAGCGCGGTTGTCAGCGAGTTTAGCGCGGTTTGCCAGAGGAATAGCGCGGTTGTCGGCGAGTATGGCGCGGTTTGTCAGGAGAATAGCGCGGTCATCATTCGTTTTAGCGCGATGTTTCACCACAATGGCGCGGTTTGCCTAGCAAACTGCGAAAAATACCACATCTATGTATCTACGCAAAAAAAAAGCGAATATAGGAATATTCGCCGAATGAAAGTTTTTTTATTTTACGTTGCAATGATTACATTGATTAGAGTAACACTCGTGCTGCTCTTCAATTTCAGTTCCACATGTCGCACAAACCTTCGCCGGCAAGTTCTTGAAAAACTCTACGATGCTTTCTACCATATCCATCCATCCCCTTTTGTTTGTTGTATAACTATTTGGTATATACACATTGTATTATAACAGATACCAGAAGTCAACATTTCATTTATTTTTCTGTTAAAATGGATTCAGGCCTTTTGTGACGCGCTTTTGAGCTATTTTAGCGCTTCCAATTGTGAGAATTGACTGAAAATAAATTGTGACAATTTTGTGAGGAGAGAAGAAAATATGAAATTTATTGATAATCAAGGCATTACAGATCCACGTATAAACTTGGCGATTGAGGAATATGTACTCAACACGATGGACGTAGACAAAGATTCGTATTTGCTGTTTTATATCAATGAACCTTCCATCATTATTGGGAAAAACCAGAATACAGTGGAGGAAATCAATACAGAGTTTGTCGATCGTCATGGCATCCACGTCGTACGAAGACTGTCAGGTGGCGGTGCGGTGTATCATGATAAAGGAAACTTGAACTTTAGCTTCATTACGAAAGATGATGGGGAGTCGTTCCGTAACTTTAAGAAGTTCACGGAGCCTGTAACAGATGCGCTTGCGAAAATGGGGATTAAAGCAGAGTTGCTTGGGCGTAACGACATTTTGATTGATGGACGCAAAATCTCCGGAAATGCACAATTCGCAACAAAGGATCGCATGTTTAGCCATGGGACGTTGTTGTTTGATACAGATATGGAAGGTGTCGTAAATTCACTCAAAGTGAAGAAAGACAAAATTGAATCAAAAGGGATCAAGTCGATTCGTAGCCGTGTCGCGAATATTTCGGAATTCTTGGAAGAGCCTATTTCAATTGAACAGTTTAGACAAGAAATCTTGAATTCGATGTTCGACGGTGAAGAAAATATTGAGTATCGTGTGTTGACGGATGATGACTGGACAAAAATCCGTGAATTGTCTGCGGAGCGCTATGGCAACTGGGAGTGGAATTACGGCCGTTCACCGAAGTTCAACTTGCAGCAGACTAAACGTTTTCCTGTGGGTGGAATTGATGTTCGCTTGCAAGTGGAAAAAGGTAGTATAGAAAACGTGAATATATACGGGGACTTTTTCGGTGTGGGCGATGTCCAAGAAATTGAAAATCGTTTAAAAGGTGTGAAATATGAGCGCAAGGCGATCACAGACGCACTGGAGTCTATGGACGTTGAAAAAATCCTTGGTGGTATTCAGCTCGAAGAATTTGTAAATGTAATCTATTAAGGGGAAGCGCATGTCTTGCGGGGCATGCGCTTTTTGTGTATGAGGATTCATTTATGTGTGGTGGGAAATGCGCTATACTTAACATAATGAGAAAGTGAGGGGTTACGGTGAAGCATCGAATATTTATTGTAGAAGATGATGTAAAAATCGCGAAATTGTTAGCGGGAACGCTTGAGAAATATCAATATGAAGTCGCAATTATACAGGATTTTGATCGAGTCGTGGAAGAATGCAATGCGTATAATCCACATCTGGTGCTTTTAGATATTAACTTGCCGATTTATGACGGCTACTATTGGTGCCGTCAGCTACGACAGCATACGGTGTGTCCGATTATTTTTATTTCGGCGCGCTCAGGTGATATGGATCAAGTGTTTGCGCTTGAAAATGGAGGCGATGATTTTATAACGAAGCCATTCCATTATGAAATTGTATTGGCGAAAATTAAAAGCCATTTACGTCGATCATTCGGTGAGTATTCACCAAATCAGTCGGAGCGCATGATTGTATCGGGTGATTTGACGTTATATATAGAACGAATGACGTTACAAAAAGGCAAAGAAGAAATTCCACTTCAGAAGAAAGAATGCGTCATTCTGGAATTGCTGATGGGCGAGTCGCCGAAAGTCGTATCGCGCGAAAAGTTACTCGAAGAATTGTGGGATGATCAATCATTTGTCGACGAAAATACGCTTAACGTTAATATGGCTCGTGTGCGTAAGAAATTGACCGATTACGATGTGCAATCTTGGATTGAAACGGTGCGTGGCGCGGGGTATCGTTTCATGCCGGAATCAGAAGTCAAATGAAGGCATTTACACTGTTCGTTAAAGAGCATGTATCGTTCATGTTGTTTCAGATCGGACTCGTATCGTTCATACTACTATTGTTTTGGCTTGACGGCTTTCGCAATCCGAATACGGCCATCTATTCGGTCGCGATGAGTATTTTACTTACGGCGGGCTATTTGGGAGCGAAGTTCATCATGCGGCGTACGTATTATGCAAAGATCGTCGAAAAACCGAAGCAAATGGAAGATGCTTTGATACGGCACATTATGACGCCCGAACATCGACAGACGACAGCATTTACGCGTGAATTATATCGCCTGTACCAACATGAAGTACAGACATTATATGATAGACAAAATCGTCATTTACATTTCATGAATCAATGGGTGCATCAAATGAAAACACCGATTTCGGTCATTAATTTATTATTGCAAGAAGAGGAAGTGGACAAGAAGAGCCTCGAGCAGGAAGTGGGACGCATCCAAAATGGATTGGATATCGTCCTTGTCAATGCACGGCTTGAAACATTTGAAGAAGATATGCAAATTGAGCGGCTATTGCTGAGACAAATTTTGCAGGAAGTGCTAAATGAGAACAAACGACTTTTCATTGCGAACGGTCTGTTTCCTGTGCTGAATGTGGATGAACACTTAACCGTCGCGACGGATCGAAAGTGGATCAAGTTTATGCTCAATCAATTCATTACGAATGCAGTGAAATATACATTTGAAAAAGGTAAGAAAATACATGTGAATGCAGTCCAGCTACCAGAAGGACTGTGTCTTGAAATTAAGGATGAAGGAATCGGCATACCGGCATCTGATATACACCGGGTGACGAAAGCTTTCTTCACAGGAGAAAACGGTAGATTATCTGGAGAATCGACGGGTATGGGACTGTATATCGCATCCGAAGTCTGTGAGAAACTCGGTCACGAACTGACGATTTCCTCGAAACAAGGAGAAGGCACGACAATCGCATTATTATTTAAAGACGGAGAGGCGGGTGAAAAAGTAGATGACGCAACCGGTCGTTAAGATGGAAGATGTCACGAAAATCTATGAAGGAAAAGTCATACATCGTGCATTGAATAAATTAGACTTCGATGTGCAAGAAGGGGAGTTCGTTGCAATTATGGGGCCGTCCGGCAGTGGTAAGACGACGTTGTTGAACTTATTGATGGCCACGGATATTCCGACCTATGGCAAGATTGTCATCGGAGGCGTGGAACCGGAAAAGCTCAGTCAAAACGAAATCGCGTTATTCCGTAGACGGCAAATTGGTTTCGTCTTTCAGGAAATCAATTTACTGCAAATGTTGACGGTGGAAGAAAATTTGGTGTTACCGTTAACTCTTGATGGATTACCTGTTGAAGAAATGAAAAAACGAGTAGAAGATATGGCGCAAAAGTTGAATTTGGAAGATATTTTGGAACGCAGACCGGATGAACTATCGGGTGGACAAGCACAGCGAACCGCGATAGGACGAGCGCTCATCCATCAACCGAGCATTCTGTTAGCGGATGAGCCAACAGGGAATCTTGATTCAACGTCAGCGAAAGATGTGCTCGAATTACTTGAACATATTAACCTACATGAACAGACATCCATTATTATGGTGACGCACGACCCGATTGCTGCGAGCTATTGTGATCGTGTCCTGTTTATTAAAGATGGAGAGTTTTTCAATGAAATCTATAAAGATGAACGCCGGCAAACATTTTTCCAGCGTATCTTGAATGTGTTGTCATTACTTGGAGGTAATGTGAATGACTTTTCGACAGTTCGCTTACCGTAATGTCGTTCGTAACCGCCGGGTTTATGCAGCCTTCTTCATGGCTAGTGTGTTTTCCGTCATGGTGTTTTTCCTTTACTCGATGCTGCTGTTCCATCCATCGATTGAAAACACGTTCTTAAAAGAGATCTCAGCTCTCGGCATGGGAATAGCGGAAATCATCCTATTTATTTTCACGCTGTTTTTCCTATTCTATTCGATGCGTGCATTTTTGCAGGCGCGATCGAAAGAGTTTGGGGTGCTGTTGCTTCTCGGAATGGCAAAGCGTCAGTTGCATCGACTCATTTTCATCGAAACGATGTTGCTTGGCTTCGCATCAATCATAAGTGGAATTTTCCTCGGCTTCATGTTTTCGAAATTCTTTTTCATGATCGTCAAAGCGATCGTGCAAATTCCGGTATTACCGCTTTATTTATCCTGGAAACCATTCGTGCTGACGATGGGGGCATTCCTCAGTTTATTCGCTATCATTTCATATATCGCTCCTGTATTCATTCAGCAAGGACAAGTATCGGATTTGTTACATGGGGATATAGCCGTACAATCGGTGTATTCGTACTCGAAAAGCCGTGGGATCTTCGGAGTGGTGCTGTTGTTGCTCGCCTACGCCATGGCGGCTTTCGTATCACGTTCGAGCATCATTAGTCTGTTCTTCCTACTACCGCCACTTATCACAATCGGGACCTATTACTTTTTCACCGATACCTTGCCGCTCGTATTGCATGCATTGCGACGGCAAAAGAATATCTTCTGGCGCGATTTTTGGATGATCTCGATTTCGGAAAGCATCGTACGTTTAAAAGAAAATGCGCGGATGTTCTTCATCGTCACGCTCGTTTCGACGATAGCGTTCATGTCCGTCGGCATTTTGGCATCGTTAACGTCATTCGCTTCGCAATATCGGGAAGTAAATCCGCTCGGGCTCATTTATAAAAGTTTGCCACATAATGAATTCGAGTATCCACATATCGCACAATTGACCAATGAACTCGATCAAGCGGGTCTTGATTACTGGGCTGTACGTTTTCGTGTGCTGGAACAGCAATCTTCCTACACGAAAAATAAAGTTAATATCGTCAAGCTGTCTGATCTGAATGAACTGGCCGCAACTTTCGGAGAAAAGCCACTTTCATTACACAGAGGACATGCGTTGTTCTTACCCGCAACAGCTGCTGCGGCCAATCAGTTGTCGACGGAATCGGTCAGCACCGAACTAGGTGACAGTGGCGTCTCACTCAAGATTGAAGGCGTGTATCCGTATAAATTGTTTCCGCCAAACGCACTTGGGCTCAATACGATCGTTGTGAATCATTTGGATTTCGATCGCATTGAAGAACAAGCACATGTCAATGCACTGGCGTTTAATTATTATGCGTTTAACGTAAGGGATTGGCAGAAGACGAGGGAAATCGGATTGTCTATCCATGCCCAAGTGTTGGCGGGGCTTATGCTCGAACACCGTGATCCCGTGCGCTACGAGTTTGAGAATCCTGGGTTAAATTATTCGCATATCCGGATGACGTTTTCGTTACTGTTGTTTATTGGATTATTACTCGCAGGTGTGTTTTTCCTCGCGTCTGGCAGCTTCATCTACTTCCGGTTGTATACATCGCTTAGTCATGATCGCCGGCAGTATGCGGTGTTGCAGCGGATTGGGATGACGGATAGGGAGTTCACGAAGATCGTCAATCGGCAATTAATTCCGCAGTTTTTCTTTCCGTGGGGTGTGTCGTTCATCCACAGTGTGTTTGCGTTTATGGCGTTGCAGGTGATTTGGGATGCGCTTGCGGAGATTTCCATTGTCAAGGAGCTGGCGCTTGTGCTGGCGGGCTTTGCGCTGATGCAGATTTGCTATTTCTATCTCATCCGCTGGCGCTATATTTCACATATTAAGGCACCTACTTCCTAGGGAGGGGTGTCTTTTTTGACTGGTGAGTTACGTGGTGAGTATAAGGGGATTGAACTTATTTAATTTCAAGTTCAAGTACAAGTTCAAGTTCAAGTATTAGTGGAAGGAGTGAGTGGGTGGGGATTGAAGCTCCAGCTGCCGGACGCTTTCCCATGGGCTCGGCTTGAGCCGCTTCCCTCACTACGTTCAGTCCAGGGTCTCAAGCTCTCGCTGATCCTGCGGGAAGAGCCGTAACGAAGAACGGCTTTTGCGAGTAAAAGCGCAGCGTTAGGAGCACATCTTTGCACTCCCCGTCAGCTTCCGCTTCAATCCTACGTTGATAGTGGAGGTACGTAGGTCAATCATTGTAGATAGTGTGTGAATTGTTGTTGTCTTAGAACTTGTTGAAGTTCTAGTTCTAGTGGGAGTGAGCGTAGTTAGCATAAGGGGATTGAAGCTCCAGCTGGGGACGCTTTCCGGAGGGCGTGGCTTGAGCCTCCTCGTCCGCTTCGCTCCCTGCGGGGTCTCAAGGCGCACGCTTATCCTTCCGGAGTCGCCCCAGCCTCCGCCTCAATCCTACATTGATAGGGGAGGTACGTAGGTCAATCACTGCAGCTAGTGTGTGAATTGTATTGTCTTTACACGTTATGTAGTTCAAGTTCAAATCTAATTCAAGTTTTAGTGATTCACTGATTACTAGCCAAACTTCAATGCACAACAATAAGTATCACCCACTAACATTGCAAGGGATTGGAGCGGCAGGCGGCGACTCCCGATGGATCAGCTCGACAGGTGAGACAACTAAAGGGAGCTTGCGACCTAGTTGGCTCACCGCGGGCCCATGGGAAAGCGTCCGCCTAGAGCGCAAATCCCCAACCCCACACCCTGCCAGCCTATCCCAATAAAGTAAATAAACAAAATTCCCAGTAAACTCTTGCCAATTAATTATTTTGTCAGTATAATGAACGAAATACTGAATGGTTATTCATTCACTTGTTAGGGAGATGAAAGCATGAATTTAGTTTCTAGTGTTCAACAGACAGCACAGAGCAAGCCAAGTAAAATCGCCTATCGTTTTATGGGAAAAGACACGACGTACGCAGAGTTCGACATGTCCGTATCCATGTTCGCCAACGCGCTACAAAACCTAGGGGTTAACAAAGGGGACAAAGTGGCATTTTTACTTGGTAATACGCCACATTACCTGATCTCACTCTATGCGACTATGCGCATCGGAGCCACAGCTGTGCCGATCAATCCACTCTATACACCTGACGAGATTTCCTATATTTTAGAAAACAGTGAAGCCAAAGCCGTTATTGCGATCGATCAATTATTACCACTTGTAGAAGTAGCCAGCCAGTCTTTCCCGACGATTGAGAACTATGTCGTCTGTGAAATGAGTCCGGATGCAGGAGAGAAATTAGCTGCGCTGAATGACACAGTGAAGGCGAAGGTGCATCCATTTAGCTTGCTCATCAAGCAATCGAAACCGATGATGGAAGCGGTAGCAGTTGACGAAAATGAAAGCGCTGTCATACTTTATACATCAGGAACAACGGGACACCCAAAAGGTGCGATGTTAACACATAAGAATATCTACTCCAATGCACGTGACGTAGGAGACTATTTAAGCTTCTCAGAAAATGATAAAGTGGTGGCGACATTGCCTTTATTCCACGTATTTGCCTTAACGGTTGTAGCGAACGCACCACTCGTTAAAGGCGCTACTATATTACTTGAGCCACGCTTTAGTCCGGGTGAAATATTCCACATCATTCGTGAACAAAAGGCCACGATATTTGCCGGAGTTCCTACTATGTATAACTTCCTTTATCAATATCCGGAAGGTAAAACAGAAGACTTTGAATCCATCAGATTGGCAGTTTCAGGTGGATCTTCATTGCCTGTATCCTTGCTTCATGACTTTGAAGAGAAATTCGATGTGCGTGTTTCGGAAGGGTATGGCTTGTCAGAAGCATCACCAGTGACGTGTTTCAACCCGTTAGATCGTGAACGTGTGCCTGGATCCATCGGAACAAATATTATGAATGTCGAGAATAAAGTCGTCGATGAAAATGGTGAAGAAGTTCCTGTCAATGAAGTCGGTGAATTAATTGTACGCGGCCCCAACGTCATGAAAGGGTATTATAAAATGCCAGAAGAAACTGCGGCTGTTCTACGTGACGGTTGGCTCTATACAGGCGACTTAGCGCGAAGAGATGAAAACGGTTACTTTTATATTGTAGATCGCAAGAAAGATATGATCATCGTCGGCGGATTCAACGTGTATCCTCGGGAAGTAGAGGAAGTGCTGTTTAGTCACCGTGATATTGTAGAAGCAGCAGTCGTTGGCGTGCCAGACGCGAACTTCGGTGAAGAAGTACAAGCCTACGTTGTGTTGAAGGAAGGTTCGGATGCTACGGAACATTCACTGCTTAATTATTGTGGGAAGCGTCTCGTGAAGTATAAAGTACCAAAGTATATTGAGTTCTTGGATGAATTACCGAAAAATACGACAGGTAAGATTTTAAGACGTTCATTGAAAGATCAAATTAAGAGTTATTGATAGTGGAAAGGAGTGATGGGAATTATAACCCGTCACTCTTTTTTTACGCATGTATTGCCAAAGCAAGTACTGACTTGTTATGGTTTAGAGAGAATAGTAGGAAAACAGGAGGTATGAGATGAATAAACGAGTTGTAACGATTGAAGATTTATTTGAAACGAAGTCTGTAACGAATCCCGTATTGGCACCTAACGATCAAGAAGCGGTGTTTACGGTGACGGAATTAAATAAAAAAGACAATGCGTATCACTCAGCTATCCATCATATCGATTTGCAAACGGGTGATGTTACGCGGTGGACATATGGTAAGCATCAAGTTAGTGCGCCGAAATGGTCTCCTGACGGCAAGAAATTAGCGTTTTTATCAAATCGCAGCGAAACGAATCAACTATACATTATGCAAAAAGCGGGCGGAGAAGCCTATGCGCTAACGGACTGTAAAAAAGGAATTGATTCATTCGAATGGTCGCCGTGCGGCAAGAAAATTTGGTTTACAGGCACGCTGAAAACAGGCGAAACATTTTCTACTACAGTACAGAAGGAAAAAGGATTTCCGCAACCGATCCGTGTGACGAAAATGAAATACAAAGCAGATTTCATTGGCGTAATATCGCAAGACGAATATACACAAATCGGTTATGTTGAACTGGCCACGTGCACTATTTGCAATTTCACAATGGAACCATTTGATCATTCGCTAGAGGCGGTTTCACATGACGGCAAGCAATTGGTCGTCGGGGTCAATCGCAACGAGCAGCTCGATTATGATTTCTGTACTTCATTCGTGCTGTTGGATGTAGAGACTAAAAAAGAGACAGTCATTCTCAATGAACAAGGCTTTTTCGGCGATGTAGCTTTCTCTAAAGACGACCGCTATATTGCGTATACAGGGTATGACATGACGTTCCAAAACGTTACGCAGGCAGATGTTTTCGTCTATGACCGGGCGAACGATCAGACGATGAATTTGACAGCGGGAATTGACGCGCCGATTGGAGACGAAAGTATTTCCGATCACTTGCAACAAGTGATTGCGCCAGGCGTAGTGTGGACGGATGACGAGCAATTGTATTTCCAATTATCGAGTATGGGGGAAGTGCGTTTGTATGCGGCTACACTTGACGGCGCGATTTATCCTGCGACGGGTGAAGAGGAGCATGTCTACGGGTATGATGTAGCCGGAGACGCGGAATTTGCGTTGCTCGCGGTTAGCACGATGACGAATCCCGGAGAACTGTATCGCCAAACGATAGCGACTGGTGAACGGACAAAACTCACTTCATTTAATGAAGACTGGTTGAAGAGAGTCGAGTTAGTTGAACCGGAAACGATTCATTATACGAATGATCATGTAAATATCCAAGGGTGGCTAATGAAGCCTGCGAACTTTACAGAAGGTAAAACGTATCCGCTCATTGTGGAAATTCATGGTGGACCGCATGCGATGTACGGCTATACGTATTTCCATGAAATGCAAGTGTTAGCGGCGCAAGGTTATGGCGTTCTCTATGTCAATCCACGTGGCAGTCACGGCTACAGTCAGGCGTTTGTTGACGCAGTGCGTGGCGATTATGGTGGCGGTGGGTACGAAGATATCATGGCAGGACTGGACGAAGTACTGAAAACCGAAAACTGGATTGATGAAACGCGCCTTGGCGTGACAGGTGGTAGCTACGGTGGCTTCATGACGAACTGGATTGTCGGGCATACGAACCGTTTCAAAGCAGCCGTCACACAACGCTCGATCAGCAACTGGATTAGTTTCTTCGGTGTCTCCAATATAGGCTACTACTTCACTGACTGGCACCTGAAGGCTGGAATGACAGATGTCGATACGCTGTGGAATCAGTCCCCGTTAAAGTATGCAGAGAACATCGAAACACCTCTATTAATCCTTCATGCCGAACGTGATTTCGTCTGTCCAATCGAGCAAGCTGAACAATTATTTATTACACTAAAAGATTTGGGCAAAGAAACCGAATTTGTTCGCTTCCCCGAATCCGATCATAATATGTCGAGAACAGGGAAACCGAATTTGCGAATTGCGAGATTAGAAGAGATTACCGGGTGGTTTAAACGGTATCTATAAGGTAAGATGAGAAGGTATGCCTAAACGGCTATACATGAGAAATATTGTGTGTATAATGATAGACGAATTAAACTTATAAAAACTACTTGAGAAGAGGTTCTGCATGATGGAAGAACAATTACTGTACAGAATAGAGTCGGATTTTATCGGAGAGAAGAAGGTGCCACAAGACGCGTATTACGGTATACAAACACTACGCGCAGCGGAAAACTTTCCTATCACAGGCTACCGCGTCAATAGCGACTTGATCCGTGCGATTGCAATCGTCAAAAAATCTGCAGCACAAGCTAACCGTGACATCGGTCAATTGGACGCGAACATTGCAGAAGCAATCATCCAGGCGTCTGAAGAAGTGATCAATGGCGCATTGCGCGATCAGTTCCTCGTGGATCCAATCCAAGGTGGAGCAGGAACGTCAGTGAATATGAACGCAAACGAAGTCATCGCCAACCGTGCACTCGAAATTCTCGGCCACAAAAAAGGTGAATACGACATCATTAGCCCGAATACGCATGTCAACATGGCACAGTCGACAAATGATGCATTCCCGACTGCGATCCATATCGCCACACTAATGAAAGTAGATAAGCTACTTGGCGTGATGGAATCCCTTCATAAAACATACTTGAAAAAATCCATTGAATTCCAATCAGTCTTGAAAATGGGCCGTACACACTTACAAGACGCTGTTCCAATTCGTCTTGGACAAGAATTTGAAGCATACGCAATGGTGTTACGTCGCGACATTGAACGCGTTCGTGTATCACGCGTCTACTTGTACGAAATCAATATGGGCGCAACAGCTGTCGGAACAGGCTTGAACGCTGATCCACTCTATATCAAAAAAGTAGCAAGCTACCTGTCAGAAAACAGTGGTTTCGAATTAAAGTCTTCTACACACTTAGTGGACGCCACACAAAATACGGATTCGTACGTGCAAGTATCCGCAGCACTACGCGGCACGATGCTGAACCAGTCTAAAATTTGTAATGACTTGCGTTTGATGGCATCTGGCCCACGCACAGGTCTCTCTGAAATTGCATTACCTGCAAGACAGCCAGGATCGTCTATCATGCCAGGAAAAGTGAACCCGGTTATGGCAGAAGTCATGAATCAAGTGTCGTTCCAAGTAGTGGGTAACGATATGACGATTGCGTTGGCATCGGAAGCGGGGCAGTTCGAATTGAACGTCATGGAGCCAGTGCTGGTGTTCAACTTGCTACAGTCACTAAAAATCATGACCAACGTATTCGGTGCATTCCGCGATTATTGTTTAGATGGAATCACGGCGAACGTCGAGCACTTGTCGGAGTATGTGGAGAAGAGTATCGGGATCATCACGGCGATCAATCCGCACGTCGGCTATGAAGTGGCATCAGAGATCGCGAAAGAAGCGTTGCTAACGAACAAGTCGATCCGTGAAATTTGTATCGAGAGAAATATCTTGTCGACAGAAGAGTTGGATACGATTCTACATCCATTCGAGATGACAAAGCCTGGTATTTCGGGTAAAGAGTTGTTGAAGAAGAAAATTATTCTTTCTAAGTAATAAGGAGTATTCGACTATGAAAGTGCATAATATTATGGAAGTCGTAGTACGCGACGTGATATCCAAATATAAAGACGAGTTGAATTTGCCGTGTACTTGCGAGCATTGCTTGAACGACGTACTCGCGATGACGTTGAATAATGTAAAACCTCAATATGTCGTTGATGAAGCAAACAGTGCGTATATCCGCGCTGTCCATGAAGCGGATCGTCAAGGGGCCACTGCCATCTTGACAAAAGTCGCGTGGGCTGCGGGAATCGTTGGGCGAAACCCGCGATGCGACAATATGAAAAACCCTTCCGAGTGATTCGGAAGGGTTTTTTTATTGAAATACTCATGCTGTTGGACGGATTTGTTGTTTATGGGGGTGACGGTGGCTGGGTCGGGCCGCGCCGCGCTCATAGATGGCCGAGATCCGCTCTATCCAGCTCGGTTACCGCTCTATGAAGTATGTTACCCGCTCATACTATGCTGTGGGCGCTCTATCCAATCATTTACCCGCTCTATCGACCACGCTGTGAAGCCCGAACTATCTCACATGATCCCTGAAAACACTTGCTTCACTAAAAAAAAGGGGCGGTGGCTGAGCCGCGCTCATAGTTGGCCGAGATCCGCTCTATCCAGCTTGTTTGCCGCTCTATATAGCGTGTTACCTGCTCATACTTTACTGTGGGCGCTCTATCCAACCGTTTACCCGCTCAATGAAGACGTTTATCCGCTCTATCGACCACGCTGTGAAGCCCGAACTATCTCACATGATCCCTGAAAACACTTGCTTCACTAAAAAAAGGGACGGTGGCTGAGCCGCGCTCATAGTTGGCCGAGATCCGCTCTATCCAGCTCGGTTACCGCTCTATGTAGCGTGTAACCCGCTCATACTTTACCGTGAGCGCTCTATCCAACCACTTAACCGCTCTATGAAGACATTCATCCGCTCTATCCCCCACATCCCACAATTCATCCTCACCAATCACCTCTTCACAGATGCCAACTCCACCAATTTCAGGTAGAATAAGTTACAGGAGTTGATCATATTGAAAACAGCGATTGTGACAGACACGACGGCGTATTTGCCGGATGACATAAAAGCAGAACTCGGGATTCACACGATCCCGTTACTCGTAACTATCGACGGTAAAGAATTCAAAGAAGATGTCGACATTACGACCGAAGCATTTTACGAAATGGTACGCGGCAAGGGCCCGCTACCGAAGACCTCACAACCCGCGATTGGAGACTTCGAAGCGCTATTTAGCGAACTGGCAAAAGACTACGATGCGGTCATTACGATCCACTTGTCGAGCGGCATTAGCGGAACCTATATGGGCGCGTTACAGGCTGCCGAGTTCGTGCCGGAATTAGAAGTGCTAGCGTTTGATTCGGAAGTTTCAGCCTATCCCCAAGGCTTTTACGCGATCCGTGCAGCACAGCTTGCGAATGAAGGCGTACATCCGCGTGCGATCATCGAAGAATTAAAAGACATGCAGAAAGACGTCAAAGCCTATTTCATGGTGGACGATTTATCGCATCTGCAACGTGGCGGTCGTTTATCCGGTGCACAAGCGCTAGTTGGCGGATTGTTGCAAGTGAAACCGGTTTTGCATTTCGTAGACAAAGTCATCGTGCCGTTCGAAAAAATCCGGACGTCTAGAAAAGCGATGAAACGTATTTCGGACTTGCTGTCGGAAGATGCGAAAAATCAATTGCTCGACGCAGTAGTGATCCATGCGAATCGCTATGACGACGCAGTAGAATGGAAGAAACAATTAGAAGAAAAACATCCGAACGTCGATTTCACGATCAGCCACTTTGGTCCGGTGATCGGCACGCATCTTGGTGAAGGAGCCATGGGACTCGGTTGGGTGAAACGACGCGGAACCTGAACAGGGGGAACTGCATGTCCGAACGAGACCAACTTAAGCAATTTTTGGCGGGCCGCATTTGGTTGCGTCATCTTTTGCCATTCTCGGAAGAAGTCGTTGACGAAGCGATTCGTCAAGGCGATATTCATATAGCACCAGGTGTTACCACAAAAAAGACGTGGCATGGTACACACTATGCTTGCCAGCGTTGCCATAATGAAAATCAAGCGCGCTTCACCGTATTCACGTGCGCTCAATGCGAAGCACCGTGCGCCTACTGTAGAAATTGTCTCAACATGGGACGGGTGTCGTGTTGTTCAAATTTACTCACGTGGACAGGCACACCACCGACTTTCCCGACGAGCCACCGTATGAACTGGCAAGGGAATTTGACGCCTTCTCAGCAGAAAGCGACGAGTGAATTGTTGGAAAGTACGAAACAAGGCATATCTCATTTACTCTACGCAGTGTGCGGATCGGGCAAGACGGAAATGCTGTTTCAACCGATTCATTATGTATTACAAGAAGGCAAGCGAGTTTGTCTGGCGGCGCCTCGTGTGGACGTTATCTTAGAACTATTGCCGCGGTTAACGACTGCTTTTCCTAATACGAAAGTAGAAGCGTTATATGGCGGGGCAGAAGTAGAACACTTTGACGCACAGCTAATCCTTGCGACGACTCATCAGCTCTATCGTTTTCACGAGGCGTTCGATGCGGTCTTCGTGGATGAAGCCGATGCGTTTCCTTACACAGCGGACGAAACGTTGCAGCGAGCCGTCAGGAAAGCGGCAAAACCGAACGCACCGATTCATTTCGTGACGGCAACGCCTTCTAGACAGTTGCTTGCTATGAATAAAAAGCAAGGCCACATTTCGGTCCTCGCACGTCGCTATCATGGGCAGCCGTTACCCGTACCGCGAAGCGTTGCGCTATGGAATTACGAGAAACAGCTGAAAAAGAAACGAATTCCGGCAAAATTACTGCGCTGGACAACCGAATGTCTTGCTAAAAAGCAACCGTTTCTCATCTTCTTTCATCAGATTGAGCTGATGGAAATCGCAGAACCGTTATTCCAGAAACTCGATGAGCGAATTTGCGCAGTCCATGCGGAACATGAAGACCGCAAAGAACGGGTGCAGTTACTTAGACAGAAAGCAGTCCCTGGATTGCTGACGACTACAATACTTGAACGGGGCATTACTATTCCGAATGTGCAAGTGGCGGTTGTCGGAGCGGAGCAAACGATTTTCAATAAAGGCGCACTCATCCAAATCGGTGGGCGAGTGGGGCGCTCTGTACCGAACACATCGGGCGACTTCGTACTGTTCCATCAAGGCATCACATATGCTATGGACGAAGCGAAACGAGAAATTCGTAAGCTAAACCATACAGAGGTGCCGCAATGACGTGCTTACTATGCGATAAACCACTGCACGACCAGCCCACTTGGCAACACTTCCTCGGTATTCAAAAAGACACTTCTGCCTGTCCAATCTGTATGGATAAATTCGAACGCATCGACAGTGTCATACAAGATGATGTACTCGATTCTGTTCATTCCATCTATGCATATAATGAAGCAGCGAGAGAGTACTTGCATCAATTCAAGTTCATGCAAGACGTCGCACTCGCACAAATTTTTGCGCCCACACTACGTACCGTACTAAACGACTCTAAAAAAATCATCGTACCGATTCCGATGCATCCCATCAATAAAAAGAAACGAACGTTTTCGCAAGTGGATGCGTTACTAGAAGCAGCGAAGATCCCGTATCAATCGCTACTTGAAAAAACAACGGAATCCGTCATGGGTGAAAAATCTCGCAGCGAACGGCTCGCAATGACTGAACTATTCCACGTACCAGCCGATATACTCTATAATGAAGCAGTGTACGTGCTCGTTGACGATATTTATACGACCGGCACCACATTGCGTCACGCCGCGGAAGCGTTGAAACAAAGCGGTGTACACCGAGTGGAAGCAGTGACGTTATTTAGACCTATTAGAGAGAAGTGATGGAGATGGCGGAAGTACGAAATTGTCCGACATGTGGCAGTATGTTTAATTACACAGGACTTCGGGACGTATGTGGCACGTGTGCGCAAGCGGAAGAAGAAATGTATGAAACAGTCTATCGATTTTTACGCAAACGAGAGAACCGTGCAGCGAATATCGAGCGGATTGTGGAAGTAACAGGCGTGACACAGGAATTACTGCATCGCTGGGTGCGTAAAGGAAGACTGCAACCCGCATTGTTCCCGAACCTCGGCTATCCGTGTGATAAATGTGGCGCATTAACATCGACAGGTAAGATCTGTGCCAAATGTACGGATGAGATTCAATCCGATTTACGAACATTTGACGCGGCGCAAGAGCTTCGTGAAGCGATTAAAGCGCAAGATAGAGGCACATACTACACGCAAAAAGACGGTAGATGATGAAATACGAAACGAGCAGTTCGTACTGCTCGTTTTTTCGTACAAAAGCCTCTAAAAACTTCATGAAATCTGCCGAAGTAAAGAGTAGGACCCAAATCCAACATAAGAATCGAAAGGAGCGAGACGTATGAAAATAGAAGGATTTAAACCACAAGCCGTCAACCCGTACCGCAATCAACAAATGAAAGTCGATCAAACCAAGCAAGCAGCACAAGTGAAAACGGATAAGCTCGAGATTTCATCAGAGGCGAAAAAGTTATCCGCTACTTCACCGATTGAATCGGTAAGACAACAACGTGTACAGGAATTGAAAGCGCAAGTGCAATCTGGAGAATATCAAGTAGATGCGGGTAAACTCGCTTCCAATATGCTGTCGTATTTCAATAAGCTATAAGGAAAGTAGGGTTCCACATGTCCATTGAACCAATTTTGACAACGCTCAATCACCTAGAAAAACTGCATACGAGCTTGCTCCGTCTGTCGAACGATAAGACCGCATTGCTAAAAAGCGGCGACGTCGACGGGATTGACCAGCTGTTGAAGGAGGAGCAAGCTCACTTAGCAGCTATTATGCAAATGGACCAAAAGCGTCTACAGGAAGTGAAGCAGTACATAGCCGCACAAGGACGTGCAGTACCTGCTGAACCGACGATGACGCAATTAATCGAACTAGCAAACATTCCGGACAAAGAACAGTTAGCAGAGGCGAGGGACCGTCTCCTGCATGCGATTCATGAGTTGAAACAGCAGAATGAACTCAATCAGCAACTGACCTATCAATCTCTTCAATTTGTGAATCTATCGCTGGACATGGTCCGTCCGCGTCCGGAAACCGTCAACTATTCGAAAAACGAAGTACAAGGGCAGTCACAAAGTGGAGCCAAAACCAAGCTCTCCTCATTTGACTCCCAAGCTTAAGGAGGACACAGTATGCGCTCGACATTCATGGGACTAGAAACTAGCAAACGCGGATTGTACACACAGCAATCCGCTCTTTATACGACAGGGCATAATATTGGGAACGCGAATACACCCGGTTACTCACGCCAGCGTGTGAATATGCAGGCTACGTCTGGTTTTCCAGGCGTTGGACTGAACGCGGGCACGGTTCCCGGATTTCTTGGGACAGGTGTAGAAGCAGGGAGCATTCAGCGAATTCGAGATTCATTTGTCGATCATCAGTTTCGTAGTGAATCGACGAAACTTGGGTACTGGGAATCGCGTACGAATGCCATTGCACAAATGGAAGACGCGATAGGCGAACCTTCAGAGTATGGTTTACAGCAATCGATGAGCGACTTTTGGCAATCATTGCAGACACTTGCGACGAGTCCCGAAAACGGCGGGGCGCGTGCAGTCGTTGTGGAGCGCGGGGTGGCGGTAGCTGACTCGTTTAACTATATTTATAAATCTGTTTCTGAAATTAAAGGGAATCTAGGCGACCAAATTGACTTTAGTACAAATGATATTAACTCGTTGCTAACTCAAATTGGAGAATTAAACAAACAAATCGCCAATGTGGAACCAAATGGCTACTTGCCAAACGATCTCTATGATACGCGTGACGGCTTACTGGACAAGTTGTCTAGTTACTTGCCGATTGAAACGAGTTATGAGAAATCGGGCGGACGTGCTCTTGCTATTGCGGAAGGTACTGTGACGATTAAAATTAAAACGAATGTTCCAGGAAAAACGATCACCGTAGTACAAAAAGACAAAGTCGCAGAACTCACTGTAGATGGCAATGACCCAAATCAACCGTTTCCTAATTTAATGACAGGCTTCACGTTTACAGGGGGACCGATTCAGAATCCTGCTGACGGTAAGCTGTCTGTTAACGATATGGTCAAAAGTGGCGAATTGAAATCACTTGTGGATTCGTATGGTTATATAGATTCTGGTGGTAAAGAAAAAGGTCTATACCCAGAGATGATGGAGAAACTGGATAGAATGGCGAATGAGTTTGCGAAAGCGTTTAATATTGTACATGAGGGCGGTACGAACTTAAAAGGAGAAAAAGGTAAACCATTCTTTATTTCTACGACTGGCGCAGCAGAATTTTCTGCTAGCACTATCGCAGTAAATAAAGACATTAGGACGGATCCTAATCAGCTGGCGGCATCTACTTCCGACCCGATCAGTACAGATCCAGATAACCCGAGTGGTAACGCCGAAATCGGTAACGGCCAAAACGCTAAAAAACTGGGTGATGTATTCTTTGCGAAGTTACCCGGACTAGACGGTTCAAGCGTTCAGGGCTACTACGCTCAAACGATTGGACAACTCGGAGTCGAAGGCCAGCAAGCAATCAAAATGACGGAAAGCTCAGGTGTTTTACTATTAGCGGTATCAAACCGCCGTGATTCCATCAGCTCGGTCTCACTCGATGAAGAAATGACCGACATGATCCGCTTCCAGCAAGCGTACAACGCATCTGCCCGCATGATTACGGTGATGGATGAAGCACTAGATAAAATCATCAACGGAATGGGTACCGTCGGCAGATAATTAAGGAGGAATCTTCATGCGTGTAACACAATCTATGTTATCTCAAAATATGCTGCGCAACTTATCTAGCAGCTATAATAATATGGGCAAACTACAAGAACAATTGAATACAGGCAAAAAAGTCAATCGTCCGTCCGATAATCCCGTCGTCGTCATGAAAGGTATGGGCTACGGTATGCAAGTGAACAAAGTGGAACAATACCAAAAAAATATGGGCGAAGTGAATAACTGGCTGGATAGTTCGGATGATGCGCTGGATGGGGTAGGACAAGTATTGCATCGGATGAAAGAACTGGCTACGAATGCTGCAAATACCGGTGCGATGACAGAGACAGACCGGAAAGCGATTGAAACAGAGATTGGCCAGCTCCGTGAACACTTGCAAGATGTTGCCAATACTAAAGTGGGAGACAAACACATATTCAGCGGAAGTATGACGGATAAACCTCTGTACAATAAAGAAAAGGATAAAGACGGAAAAATTATCGGTTACGAACAGGGACAATCATTTAAGAATAATGTAGAAATCGAAGTATTCGATGGCATAAACTTACGAGTCAGTACAGATGTCAGCAAGATGTTCCAGGACATCGATAAGATGCTCGAAGAAGTAAAAGATTTCACTGCAACCGGATCGTCCGATAAAGGAAGCTTCAGCAAAATGATCGGCGACATTGACAGTCAACTTGACGTTGTATTGTCCAAACGTGCGGACATCGGTGCCCGTTCCAATCGTGCGGAACTCATGCATAATCGCTTGGAAATGCAAGAAGGCGCTGCGAAAAAGCAGCGTTCTCAAAACGAAGATGTGGATTATGAAAAAACGATTACGGATTTGATTACATCAGAATCAATCCATCGTGCGACATTGTCAGTTGGCGCTAGAATTATGCAGCCTTCTTTAATGGATTTCCTACGCTAAAAGACGTGGCGGACACTAAGCAAGTGTCCGCTATTTTTATATAAGAAAGTATGGGAGTGATAATAGTGAACATTCCACAGCTTCAAATCCAAACGACACCAGCAAAGATTGATCTGAAAGTGACGAAACCTGTTCAAGAAATTCAGCAACCGAAAGCGACGCTGAGTATTGAACAACCAGCAGCCATTTTGGAAATGTCGACAACCCGACCGCAACTATCACTTGACACAACAGAGAATCGTGCAGATCTCGACTTGAAAAGTGTTTTTCGTCGAACAGCAGAAAATGCACAATACGGAATGCAAAAAGTACAAGAAGGAGCAGCTCGTCGCGCGCAAGAAGGCCAGCAACTCATGAAAATTGAGAACGGTTCAACGATAGCGGATATCGTGAAACAGAACACAGAGAAACCAATGGCCGAACTTCAAGTGAAATTCGTAGGGGACCGTACCAAAATCAAGATGAGTTTTTCTGAAGGGTCATTGGATATCAACGTAACTCCACAGAAACCGAAAATCGATGCGCAAATAAATAAACCGATCCACAATTACACACCCGGGAAAGTATCTGTGGAGATGCAACAGTATGGATCGATAGAGATTGATTGGAAGGTTTAATAAAAAGAACGGTGCGTAGTAAACTAACAAAATGTTGAAAAGGAGAGAAACCTAGTGACACCACAACTAAAAGAAATCGCAACAAAATTCCACGGTAAAATAGAAGTCAATTTAGCTAAAGCATGGCACTTCCCGAAAGGACTTCCCGGATTTGAAGAGGAAGTAGAATTCGTCATATTGCCGATCGGAGAGAATGAACAATTTCAAGTATTACAGTCTACGAAAGAAGCAGGTGTAGCATTTGTCGTAGCGAATCCATATAAAATTGTAGAAGAGTATGACTTTAAAATAGATGATCCAACAGTTGATTTACTGGAAGTGAAAAGTCCGGGAGATTTGATGGTACTCGGTATCGTCTTCATTAAAGAACCATTTGAAGATTCCACAATTAACTTACAAGCACCACTTCTATTCCAAACTGAAAATAGAAAAGCCAAACAAATGGTATTGAATGATAAGCGCTATCTTATCAAACATCCAATCGATGAAAAGAAATTGGCTGAAATGAAAGAAAAAACAACTAGCGGAAAGAGTGAATGATATGTTAGTACTCTCACGCAAAGCGGGCGATACGATTAAAATCGCAGACAATATAGAAGTGAAAATTTTGGAAGTGAAAGGCGATACAGTACGGGTAGGGATTGAAGCGCCTAAATCAGTGGATATTGTACGAGGTGAATTGATTCAGTCTATTAAAGAAACCAATACAGAGTCATTGACACTGGATATGGACTGGTACACGAATTTAAAAAATAAAAAGTGAATCTCAAGTCACTGGATCTCCATATTTTAAAGAAATAGAAAAAGATTTCAATAAACTACTAAACACTCTAGTCCCCTATCCGATATTAGTAGTGTAAGCGGCAGAGAGCGTCCGGCCGGCACTCAAAACCGTACTACAAATAAGGGACACAAGGACGTGTACCCAACAAACACTCAAGGAGGAAATTATTATGATTATCAATCACAACATGGCAGCGATGAACACCCACCGCCAACTAGGTTCAAATAACGCAGCAGCAGCTAACAACATCGAGAAACTATCTTCAGGTCTAAAGATCAATAAAGCAGGAGACGATGCAGCTGGGCTAGCAATCTCCGAGAAAATGCGTGGACAGATTCGCGGGTTAGATATGGCACAGAAGAACTCACAGGATGGAATCTCTATGATCCAAACTGCAGAGGGAGCACTGAATGAAACACATGACATTCTACAACGTATGCGTGAGCTGGCTACACAGGCAGCGAATGATACTAACGTTAAGTCTGACCGTGGAGAGATTCAAAAAGAACTTAACTCATTAACTTCTGAAATCAACCGTATTGCGAATACAACTGAGTTTAATACTCAGAAGTTGATGGATG
This sequence comes from Sporosarcina sp. P2, assembly GCF_002743255.1. GTDB lineage: Bacteria > Bacillota > Bacilli > Bacillales_A > Planococcaceae > Sporosarcina. Next base: position 96,037 of record NZ_PDYY01000006.1, on the reverse strand, counting down.
GCAAAAATGGTGTTTCTGGAGATGAAAAATTCTCAGCTAATTTACAAATTGGTGCAAATAATGGTCAAGGAATGACAATTGAAATTCAAGATATGAGTGCAAAAGCTTTAGGTATTGCTGGTACTACTGGTGATGCTCATGCTGTTACAGGTACATCAGTAGCAGCGTTAACAAGTGGTGCAGCAGTTGGAGGCGCTAAATTTGCTGGGGCTAATGGAGTAACAAATGGTACAACAAATGCACCTACTGAAGCAGGATTAGACGTTTCTTCTCATGACCTAGCAACAAAAGCAATTGAAGCGATTGATCGCGCAATTGAAACTGTTTCTGCACAACGTTCCGACCTCGGATCATTCCAAAACCGTCTAGAGCATACAATCAACAACTTGGGAACTTCTTCCGAGAACTTGACTGCAGCTGAATCACGTATCAGAGACGTGGATATGGCCAAGGAAATGATGGACTTTACTAAGAATAATATTTTGACTCAAGCAGCACAAGCAATGCTTTCTCAAGCGAACCAGCAGCCGCAGGGCGTACTTCAATTATTACGTTAATCTGGTTGATAAAACACGATCCGACATAATTCGGTTCGTGTTTTTATATGGTCTAAAACACTTTAAACAAGGTAACTAACACTTTAGATTTTATATATTTAACCGATATAAGAACTATGAATATGATACACTTTACATAATTAATCTAACCGGAGGGGTTCTCCTTGAAATTAATATTTCATCAACAAACAATGGAAATCGACAACCAAGCGACAGCGGCAGAAATTGTCGAGAATATCAATAAATTAGTAGATGATGATTATTATTTTAGTCATTTTATCGCAGATGGTGTCGAGGTATTTGAAGACCATGAGAAGTTTTTAGACAATCGCCAAGAAAACACCGAACAACTTGAAATCATTGCGAAAACTGCGAAAGAATTTACCAATGATATCTTACTTTCAGTAGAAAACTATACCGCACAAGCAACGCCACTGTTAGAAACATTATCAAGTGAGTTCTATAACAATCCGAGTGGTCAAACATGGGAACAGTTTGCACAATTAATGGAAAGTCTTCAGTGGATCAATGGAGTCATTGAATTGCTTCGTAACCAAGAAGCAAAAGTAGCCAATTGGTCACAATATGAAGAAATTGTAGACAACATCCAACAAGAGCTTGAAAATTTAGAAGAAGCTGTGGAAAACGAGGATTTCGTATTAATTGGCGACATCATCCAATATGAAATTTCTCCAATTTTCGAAGCCCTTCATGATGCAAGTAAAACAACTATTGATACAGAAGGTACTAGACCGAACTTGAACTAGTGGATTGTGAGGAATAAGAATGTTGAAAAATAAAACAATACTTGTGACAGGTGGAACGGGATCATTCGGAAAAAAGTTCATCCGTCGTATATTAAAAGAAGATGTAAAGAAAGTGATTGTTTTCAGTCGCGATGAACTAAAACAATATGAAATGAAACAAGAATTTAGAGATCCACGCATTCGCTTCTTCATCGGGGATGTAAGGGACAAAGAGCGTCTGCATCGCGCATTTTATGGAGTGGATATCGTGATCCATGCGGCAGCAATGAAACATGTTGAAGCATGCGAATACAATCCGTTTGAAGCTGTGAAAACAAATATTTATGGTGCGCAAAATATTATTGAAGCAGCGATAGATCGCAATGTAAAACAAGTAATCGCGCTTAGTACAGATAAAGCTGCTGCACCTGTCAATCTATATGGAGCTACAAAATTAGCATCTGATAAGCTATTCGTAGCAGCAAATTCTTATGTGGGAGACAAACCTACACAGTTTTCGGTTGTGCGCTATGGGAATGTAGTCGGTAGTCGGGGGAGTGTCATCCCTTTCTTCAAAAAAATGAAGGAAACTGGTATTCTACCTGTTACAGATGAACGTATGACTAGATTTTGGCTAACTCTCGATCAAGGTGTTAAGTTCGTTTTAGATAGTTTGACACGTATGCATGGTGGGGAAATATTCGTACCTAAAATTCCAAGTATGAATATTATGGACTTAGCAAAAGCAATTGGACCTAACTGTGCAATTGAAATTGTCGGGATTCGGCCTGGTGAAAAACTGCATGAAGTAATGGTTACACAAGATGATGCTCGCCATACGATTGAGTACAATGAGTATTATGTTATTACGCCAGAGTTTGCATGGTGGGGAGATAAGTTAAAAGATGAACCAAGATTACGTGAGTCGTTTGAATACTCTAGTGAAACGAATACGCAATGGCTATCGGTAAAAGAATTGGAACAGATGGTAAATGAATTAGAATAGTATTTAAAACGACTAAAAGGTGGGATGTAATCTCCATGGAAGTGATACAACTTGAAACTAAAATAGGACTTCCTACGCTTCAAATTGAAAGAGATGGAAAAAAGACTTATATACATAGTAAATATGATCCTATAAAGGAAGCCTTACAAGTATTAGAAAGCCACAAACCGCAAATTGAACGACATCAGCATATCTTATTCTATGGTGTTGGACTAGGGTATCATATACGTGCTTTTATAGAACATTATCCTGAGAAATTATTATCTACATACGAGCCTGTTAAAGAAATTGCAAAAATTTGTGCAACCTCGACTACTCAAACAATGTTAGATCAAAGTAAGATTCGTCATATATTCATACAAGAAGAACCAATGGATGTGGAGGAACATCTTTACACATTATCAAATCATTCGAGACAGAATGTATTACTTATTATTTTACCCAGCTATGAAAGATTCTTAAAAGATGAAATACTTCAATTTATAGAAAGGTTTAAACAAGTTGCAAAGCAAACGAATCAAAATGTTATAGCATATGATGCTTTTTCTAAGAGATGGATGATAAACACATTAAAAAATCTACCATCCACGTTTGAAAATTCGAATTTTCTATTAGAACATGCAAATACTTTTAAAGACAAAACTGTTTTATTAGTAGCAGCTGGACCCTCGCTTGACGAGGAAATTGAAAATTTGCGTCATATTAAAAATTATGGACTGGCGTATATATTTGCTGTAGGGTCAGCAAACAAAGCACTTATTGCACAAGGAATCTATCCTGATGCTATTTTGACTTATGATCCGCAATCACATAATCATAAAGTATTTCAGTCAATCATTGATCAAAGAATAACAACAATTCCATTGATCTATGGTACGAGCGTAGGATATGAGACAATTAATCGTTATCCTGGGCCTAAATTTTATTTTGTTACATCACAAGATACAGTAACACAAAAATTTCACAGTAGCCGATTGCCAGTTATTAATGATGCATATTCTATTGCTATCGTGACATTGGAAATACTCTATTTTTTAGAAGTCAGTAAAATCATTTTAGTCGGCCAAAATTTTGCATTTAAAGATGAGTTGTTTTATTCAAAAGAAATCCAAAGATACGATAATATGAAATTGAAATTAACAGACTCAAGCGTTCAACAACAAGACTTAATTAACTCTTATTATGTAAAAGATGTTGATGGCCAAAACGTGTTAACTAATGTGAAATTTGATAGTATGCGCAAGCTAATGGAAGAATATATATTACAAAACACAAGAATACCCGTTTTCAATACAACACGAGATGGGGCGAATATAGAGGGAGCACCTTACATTCCCCTTATCCAAATAATAGAAAAACATCTTAATGACCAAACTATATCAAAAGAATGGTATACAAAAGGTGAAAAACAATCCATTACTAAGAAGTCAAAAGATGCTTTAAGAACCTTTGAGAAAAGCATAGATTCTTATCGCGAAGACGACAAAGCTTTAATTCAGCATTTTGGAGAGCATGAAAATAGGGGTGAACAATTAAGTAACAAACATCTTCTAAGGCTTTTTGAGAAGAATGATAAGCTTGTAAGAAAAATCACAAAAAATCCGATTTATCAGGTAATAATTCAACCAACAATTAGAAATCATTTCGAAAAGCTACAATTCGAAGCAGAGTTGTTGCGTAAAAAAGATTCTACGAATGAAAAATATATGAATGTTATAAAACTTTTCTCTACTTATTTTGATACTTGTCGTGAGGTCTATAGAGAGATTATACCTGTTTTAAAATCAGTTATTTTTCCTAAACTGACAAATTATAATTCTGAACAAATTGTTGATAATAATAAAATTTATTTAGAAGGTAATTGGAGAAAGAAAGTGCACTTTATTCAGGATATAGAAGATGCGCCACGTATTGTATATTCTAGTGCTCAAGAAACAAGTGATAAACATGCAAAATTATCTTTCCGGTTTCAAGGGACAACTCTTCGATTGTATGGCACGAATCATTCTGAAATACTATTAGAGTTAAAGGTGACCGTTGATAACAATGTTTATTATTTTAAGGTAAATGAATCAATCGTTGAGAAACAATACGGATCATTTATGCGGCAACAACTCTTTGAAATTGAAAAGTTAGAAGATTGTATACATGATATAAAAATTGAGATCATTTCAAGTAGTCCACATGTAATTTTTCAAAATTTAGAATTGGACAGAGGAAAAAATATCTTTCACATCAATGAAGTATTTAATTTTGAAGATTTAACTATCGGAAAATGTATTCGATGTTATACAAAAGATGATCTAAAAGAAGATCAGTTAGAGGTTTTCTTTACCGATGGACAAGACATGTCTATCCCTTTAAATGAATTAAAACAATTTTACATAACGAAAGTTTATATCAATCATAATAATAAAGAAAAGTTTATCTGTAACGATAATATTGGAGCAAATAATATAATGTTCAAGAAAGATACTCTTGAATATTATATTAAACTGAATAAGGTACCAAATATGAATTCAGATGATGAAGTGTTAGGAAGAGCAAAATGTAGTTCTTCTTATAAGAATGAGCAGCTAACTTGGTCAGCGTATAAGGCATTTAATAATGTGAGCAATAATCATTTTAATGCATGGGCAACAGAAAAAGGAAAAACAGTTGGTTGGATTGAGTTTGAGTTTGCCAAAAAAGAAAATATTAATATTTATACTTTAGTCTCACAGGGATTTTCTACATACTTTAACAGCGCTAAAAGAATGCCAAGTATATGGATATTTGAGGCTTTGGATGAAGTGGATGGGTGGATTACATTAGACAAACAAAAAAATGTTAATGATTATATAACTGGTATTAAAAAAGTATTTACTTTCGAAAACAAAAGTAGTTATAAAAGATATAGGTTGAATGTTCAAGACAATAATGGAGACCCTCATTTTTTATCAATAGGGAAAATCGAACTTTTATAAAGGAGTACAAATGAAGAAACTTAAAGTTATTATTTTTGGAACAAGTATTGGAAGTGAAATTTTAGAAGAGATTATTGATTTTACTAAAATTGATATTGTATGTTATTTGGATAATGATACGTCAAAGCAAGGTTCCACTTTGCGAGGAGTTACTATAATGAAACCAGATAGTATATCAGCTATAGATTTTGATTATATATTACTTGGAAGTAAAACTTTCTATGCTGAAATGACCAAACAATTAATATCACTAGGAATTGATAATAATAAAGTATTGAATCCTATAATATTACCCAAAATTAGAAAGGCAAAAGGATTAATCCAAGAAACTCACAAACAAAATAAAATAGCTAGTATAGTTAAGGAAGAATACTTTAGTAAATACTTTCAGGATTATGCAATAACTACTATGCAAGGAAAAAGTATTGATAGGAATAAATTGCTTTATGATTATCCTGATTACTTATTAAAAGGAATTGATTATGTTCGTATCTCAACAGTGGAGTTATTGTCTAAGGAGATTTTAGAAAGAGACATACCTGGAGAGATTGCAGAACTAGGAGTTTACAGGGGTGACTTTTCTAAATTAATTAGTAAGTTGTTTCCTTATAAAAAATTCTATTTATTCGATACTTTTGAAGGCTTTTCCGAAAAAGATGTGTATTTAGAAGGGAAAAGAAAACTTTCTATAGCGAAAACAGGTCATCTTGATGATACAAGTATAGATATAGTTATTAATAAGGTAACAAATAAGGAAAGAATAGTTGTGAAAAAGGGGTACTTTCCAGATACAACTGAAGGGTTAAAGAATGAAAGGTTTTCATTTGTAAGTATAGATGTAGATTTATATAAACCAACATACGAGGGGCTTTGTTATTTTTATGAACGCTTATCAAAGGGCGGATACATTATAGTACATGATTATAATTTCGATTTCTATAGTGGAGTAAAAGTAGCAGTTAGAGAATTTGCGGAGAAATATAATGTTAGCTATGTTCCTGTCAGTGACTATCATGGAAGTATAATTATTACTAAATGACTTGTTCAAAGGAGGAAGGATATATACATGGAAGTATTAGTTTTTGGTACAGGAAATAGTGCACAAACTTTTATTGAAAGTATCGAAAGTAAAAAGATCAGTATTTTGGGTTTTCTGGATAATGATAGCACTAAGCATTTTACAGAATTTAGAGGTGCAATAGTTTATCCTCCCGAGAAGGTAAATGATTTTAAATATGATTATATATTTATCGCAAGTCAATTTTCTAAAGAAATATTTGAGCAGTTAATAGAAATTGGTGTTTCCTTTGATAAAATAATACCATGTGATATTAATAATCATTTTAAAAGTATTAAATCAGAATATGAAATAGTGAAAAGGGAAATTTTTACACATAAAACAGAAAACAAAAAGTTTAAAATAGGCATCACCAATTATAACAACTCTAACAGTAATGGATATGCATTATTCAAGAATGCTCCTGAATTTATTAAAGAAAAATATGAAATATCTTTAATAAATAGTGAAAATCAAAAAGATTTGTCGAATAATGATGTAATTTGTTCATCGTTATTCGAAGGAATATATGATGGAAATCATATCAATATTGAAATGTGGCACGGATTCCCTCTTAAAAGAATAGGAGTTATGGATAGCTTAAATGTAAACAGTAATTTTTTGAATTATGTAGAAACTAGTACAAAAAACACACAGTTAGTGTTGTCGTATTCACAATTGTATACAACTTTTTTTAATAGCGCTTTTCCTACAAATATTAGTAAGTATAAGATTACTGGAATGCCACGTAATGATTTATTGTTTGAAGAAAATAATTTACAAAAACTCCAATTAGTAACTAAAAATAAAAAATTAAATAGATTCAATATAGTATTTTATTTGCCAACTTGGCGAAAAGGGAAAAATAAAAAGCGTGTTGATGCACAGAGGGAATGGAACACATTATTCGGATTTGAAAACGAGCACAGTAGTAAAGTTATAGAAATGGTGGAAAAAAATAATTTATTTCTAATTGTAAAGCTACATCCATATGAATATAAGTTCTATAAAGATTTAGAGTTATTCGAACATAATCAAATTTTCCTATTACCAGAAGATAAATTGTTAGAAGAGAATGTCCATTTATACGAGTTAATATCGGCTTCAAAGTTATTAATTACAGACTACTCCTCTATTTTCTTCGATACGCTATTATTAGATATGCCTATTATTTTTACTCCAACAGATCTAAAAGAATACAGACAAAACAAAGGATTTTTAATGGAACCTTATAATTATTTCACGCCTGGAAAAACAGTTTTATCACTTGCAGAATTAAGTAAAGAGATATCGAGAATATTGAATGGCGAAGATCAATTTGTAAAACAAAGACAGCTAATAAGAAATATTGTTTTTGAACAACCTGATAATAAATCAAGTTTTAGGGCTTGGAATGCAATTGATAAATATTTGGATTCTTTAACACATGAAGGGATAGATAACCTTGATTAGTGGACTATGGAAAAAAGATATTGCCTTATCAAAGATAGAGGTAGACTTAGAAAATTGTGAACTGTATAGCTTTGATATTTTTGACACATTATTATTTCGTGCTGTTAAGGAACCTAAAGATTTATTCTTGAAGGTTGGTAAAGAAGCTATTAATCGCGGATATCTTAGAAAAGGCATTAGTCCAATACAATTTAGTCACATTCGAACTATGACACAGAAAAACGCTAAAAAAAATAACATGGAAAATAAAAATGGCGAGTATACAATTCATGAGGTTTACAGCGGTTTACATAAAAACATAGGAGATAGCACGAAAATATTAGAACTAGAACTTGAACTAGAGAGAAAATTCACCTATTTAAACTATAGCATTTATTCTTTAATAAGTTACTTGAAAAATAATAACAAAAAAGTTATTTTAACTTCCGATATGTATTTAAATGATTCGGAATTAAAAGAGATACTTGTGGAATGTGGATTTGATCTTGAGCTGATTGAAGCTATTGAAGTTTCGTGTGTTTGTAATAAAAGCAAAGCACAAAGTAATTTATACGAACATCTATCAAAGAGGTATGGAGTTCCATACCATAAGATATTTCACATAGGTGATAACTATACATCTGATTATCTAAATGCAAAGAAATTCGGTATAAACGCCTTCCATTATAATATTCATGATAATCCTTATGCAAAAGGAATAGAATATGAGAATGTTTTTTTTTATGAGAATAATGCCTCTGAGTTATATACACTAAGAAAACAAGCAGCTAACTTAATTGCACATTTACCAGAAGAAGAACGTTTTCATTTTGTTTTTGGAGCTACAATTCTTGGACCTTTCTTAACCTTTTTCACAGAATGGGTGTTGGATACTTTAGAAGAATTAAAAATCAAGAACTTGTATCCTTTCATGAGTGAGGCGGTCTTCTTTGAGAAGATGTTACAAAAGGCTTTGAAAGCGCGAAAGAGTCATATCAGTTTTAAAAAAATGTATGTCTCTAGAGTTTCGACTTTTTTGGCAGGTATAGAGAATTTTAATCAGGAGTTCTTAGAGAAGCTTTTATTTGAAAGACGGAACTTCCTATTAGATAGTTTATTTGAACAGTTTGAGCTAAGTTTACCTAAGGGTAATCCTGTAGGTGAACTTACAAAGAAAAAAATAGCATCTTTATCAGATAAAGAAATTCAAATGTTAAAAGACTTTTTATTTGATGAAGCTCAGATCAAACAAATTAAAAGTAATATCTCGCAAAGAAAAGAAATACTTTTAAAATATTTAAAAGAAAACTTTGATCTTGAGAACTTTTCTACTTTAGATATAGGATATCAAGGTAGCTCTGCAAGTAACTTAGAGTTTTTATTAAGACAAAGTGGCTATTATAATTATGAAGCAATCCACTTTTTAGCAATAGCGATTAATCGAGTCGCAATCAATTTATCTAAAGGAATAAAATTTAATAGCTTTATTCAACAGGAAAACAGAGACTCAGAAACTGTCATTCAGTCCGTATATAAATACTGTCATATGATCGAAACAATTATTCATAATAATGTCCTTAGTACTGTGACCTATAAGAAAAATAGAAATGAAGTATATCCTGTATTTGAGGAGAAATATGACAGTGAGACTGCTATTGCAAAAAAAGATGTCATTCAAGAAGGAATTCTTTTTTTTCAAACATTGACTTTAGAACAATTTAAGATGAAAAAAACATTAGTACACCAAAATATAAATCATCCTTTAGAATTACTTAAAATAGTTAATAGAGTATTTGAATTACCAACCTTATTAGAAGCGAAAGAATTGGGTAGCTTATTTCATAAAAATGGATTTCTTGAGAAGAATCGATATCAATTTATCTCTAATGAAGAATTATCTAGGTATTCAATTAGAGAACTAACTGAAGTTGTTGAACAACCTGAAGACGTATATTGGTTAAACGGCTTAATAACGTTAAAAGATCCTCAATATTTATTAAAAAAGAAACTCAATGAAAATAGATTGAGTATTGCAGGGGCCAATTACAGAAACTCAATAAAATTAGTGCAGCAAGTATTAGATGAAAATCCAACCTCTGTTTGTATATATGGAGCAGGTGAGGCTGGCAGGGTAGTCGCATCTTTATTAAGGCTTTTTGACATTAAAATCAATTGTTTTGTTGACGGTAATAAATTGCTTCATGGTTTGGTGCTAAATGATATAGAGATTATTAGTTTAGATGAGGTGTTGGAAAGAGAAGAAACTAAATTTGTAGTAGGTTCTTTCTCTTTTGTAGAAGAAATTAAGAATAACATCCTTACAAAAACAAAAAAAATAGGCAAGAATGTTGAGATTTTTTCATTAGAGAAATGAACTATAAAATAAGGTGAATATATGAGGAAAATTATAACGTACGGTACGTTCGATTTATTGCATGAAGGACATATCCGCTTATTGAAACGAGCAAAAGCTTTAGGAGACCACTTGACAGTGGCTCTTTCAACCGATGAATTTAATGAGATCAAGCATAAACATGCCTATCATAGCTATGAAAAAAGAAAGTATATTCTTGAAGCAATCCGTTATGTCGACAAAGTAATTCCAGAAATAAGTTGGGAACAAAAAAGTAAAGATGTGATTAGTGAAGAAATTGATGTTTTTGTGATAGGAGACGACTGGAAAGGTGAATTCGACTTTTTGAGAAATTATTGTGATGTGGTCTACTTACCTAGAACAAAAAATATTTCCTCCACTAAGATTAAGAAAGATTTAGGAAAGTAGGATAGTAAAATTTGAAGAAGATTGGTTTATTTTGTTCGACAATATTTCATTTTTATCTATACGAAAATATAGTGAAATTTAATTCCCAAAATGACTTTATTTTCATCACACCTGTTTTTGACGTTAAATCGGTGGAAAATGAAATAACAACTTTCATTGAAAAGCAAGGATTTACTCTTGTTCAAGAGGATGAAGTAATTAGTAATAATTTTTGGATTGACCTTTTAATCAGTCCTTATTGGAGACCTTCTTTTGAATTGTACTCAGTACAAATCCAGATGGTTAGGGTAATGTATGGATATGCAAAGGATAATTGGAATTATGCTGATTGGAATGAGAATTATGATTTAATATTAGGTTATGGTCCTTATGCGCAACGTAATTTATCTAATTACAATTGTATTTCGGTTGGCAATCCACGTTATATGCCAACTGAAAAAAAAGAAGAAGTGCTTATAGATTCATGTGGTAGGAATATTTCTTATTACATAAATTCATCAAAGCCAACTATACTCTTTGCACCCACTTGGGGAGAGTTAAGTAGTCATGACAGTATTGCGCCTTATTTCCTTAGGTTAAGTAAAAGCTATAATCTAATTATTAAGGCGCATCATTTATTGAAGTTGGAAGAGAGACAAGATTTTGTTCAGTTAGTAAAGGAATTCAAAATATTTTATTGTAATGAACGCATAGATATTTTTTCATTAATTCCGTACACTGATATATTAATAAGTGATTATAGCGGAGCAATTTTTGATGGTGTATTGGCTGGGGTTCCGGTAGCCCTATTAAACAATCAAAAACACTCAGAAATAAGTAGTGGATTGGAAAGTATAGTAAGAGCAATTTTAAAAGTTATTTCATTGAATGATTTAATATCTTGTAAACAAGATATTAACAATGTATTAAATGATACAACATATATTGAAAAGATTGAATTTCTTCAGAGACAACTATTTTCTAACGTTGGACAGCCTTTGAAGATGATGGAGAACATTCAAGAATCACTAAGTAATGGATGTGAGACATCTAGAAAAAAGTTGAAAGTTAACAAACGAAAGGTACTCATGAACTTGTTAAAAAACAAGGTTCAAAATATTGTAATATGTGGTGGAGGAGAATACGGTAGAAGCCTAGTATTATTATTGCAGAAATATGGAGTGACTATTGATTTTATTATTGATAATTTTATAAAAGAATCAAATTGGAATGGAATCCCCATTCTAAATGAAGAAAAATTTATGAGAAATGAATTGAATCCTTGCAGTAATTATATCATTGCTACAAGGAGTGCAACTTCCCATTTTACAGATATGCTTGTAAAACAGGACATTCCTCAGCAAAGAATAATAATGATATAAATTTATTGGGATAGGAGAATTATACGGTGCCTTTAGTTTCAGTTATAATGCCAGTATATAATTCGGAGAAGTATGTTGAAGAAGCTATTCATAGTGTTTTTCAGCAAACGTACACTCGTATTGAATTAATAGTTATTAACGATGGGTCTACTGATAAGTCGGCCGAAATAATTCAACAATCATTACTTAATACGCCACCTGGAATGGAAACTTTTATTTATCATCAAAAAAATCAAGGACCCTCTGTTGCACGAAACTTAGGTATAGGAAAATCTAAAGGGCGGTATATTGCTTTTTTGGATGCAGATGATCTATATGAGAAAAATAAAATTAAACATCAAATTGAAGTTTTCAAAAATAACCCAAATATTGACGTAGTTTATAATGATGTTAAAATTATTAATTCTGAAGGTGCATATATTAATTTTATGAAGGCAATTGGGAAATTTTCTACGAAAGAAAATTTGTTGGCCAATATGATTTTCCGTCAATTAATACCTGCTCCTGCAAGTATGATGTTGAGGCGCCATTGTTTTAATATCGTTATGTATAATCCTGAAATTATCCACTCTGAAGACTATGATTTTACACTACGCGTAGCACAGAACTTTAACTTGGAATACGTGTGTGGTCATGAATATATATGTCGCAGGCATGCAAGCAACTTATCAAACAATATTGAAGCACAACAGAATTCTGAGAAAAAAATTATACAAAATCTTGGAATCAAATATATCGAACGTATACTTGAAGGGACAACTTATGAACATGTGGCGAGGGAATTATTATTCGCAAAAATTATGATCAAAATTGACGAATTAGATTATGCCGAAGAAATATTAATGAATTTAAATAAAAAAGTGAAGCAACCTTTATTAAGTTTTTATTTAGGTAATATAGCCTTTATTAAAAAGGAATTAGAAATTGCGTTAATTTTTTTTATTGAAACTGTTGAGCTTGATAATAAAAGAGCTGAAGCTTTTAATAATTTAGGTTGTACTTATAGACTATTAAAAAATGAACAGGCAGCAATAGAGAACTTCACTAAAGCAATTTATATTAAAGCAGATTATCTTGATGCCCAAAAAAACCTTTTAGAGTCTGACGCACTTTATTTTACCAAGAGAGAATTAAGAGAAGAGCTATTAACATATCTTTCTCCATTTTTAAAAGTATAGAAAGGAAGACTGTTGTGAATGTATTAGTCACTAGCATTTCCAAGAAAGTTCCTTTAATTGAGAAAGTGAAAGATGCTGCAACAAGGGATAAGTCGAATTTCAAGGTTTACGTTGGCGATACATTTGCGGATTGCATTGGTCGTTACTTTTCAGATGCTTTTTGGAAAATGCCGCTTTTAGAAAACCTACATATACAAGAACTCATCAAGTATTGTAAAGAGCACAATATAAAAGTAATTTTTCCCAGTCGCGAAGGTGAATTAACTTATTTTTCTGAACGCAAAGAATATCTAAAGATGAATAATATCTATGTAATGGTTTCTGAATTGGACGGTTTAAACCGAACACAAGACAAACTTGAGTTTTATAATTTCCTGATCGAGAAAAAATATCCAGTAATTAAAACGAGATTGTGTATTGATGAAAAAGATACTGGATTTTACGTTGTTAAAGATCGTTTTGGCACAGGTTCACTTAACTTACATTTAAATGTAACAAGTGTTGAAGCGATAAGGGTTGCAAAGCAGTTGAGACAACCTATTTTTCAACCATATATTGTTGGGACAGAATATAGCATAGATGTGTATGTAGATACATTTGGTAAAAGTAAAGGTGCAATTGTAAGAGAACGTGTACTTGTTGTAAACGGTGAATCGCAAATTACTAAAACCATTCAGTATAAAGAACTAGAATCACTTGCAATGGGGTTAGCTGAAGTTTTGGGGTTATATGGTCATGTCATGTTTCAAATAATCGTAGATTCGAATGGAAATCCACATATTATTGAATGCAATCCACGATTTGGCGGTGCATCTACTTTAAGTATTGAAGCTGGTCTAGATAGTTTTTATTGGTTTTTGTTAGAGGCGCAAGGTGAGTCTTTAGAGAAATATCCATTTATTCGAGCTAATAAAGAACTCACACAAATCCGTTATCCAAAGGATCTGATATTTTGAAAATAATTGTGTTTGACATGGATGATACTTTATACGATGAATATACCTATGTTCGAAGTGGCTTCTTAGAAGTCGCTTCTTTCTTATCCGATCAGTTAAGTGAAGAACAAGAAGTTTTGTTTACCTGGATGTGGAACCGTCTTCATACCACTGGAAGGGGTACCATTTTTGATGATGTACTCAAGGAGTTTAATAATTACTCAGCCTTGTTAGTTAAAAATTGTGTAACGATTTATCGTCAACATATACCTAATATATTCTTGCCACAAGAAACTATCAACTGCTTAGAACAACTTAAAAACTTTACTCTATACCTTGTGACGGATGGTGATAAAGTTGTTCAACATAATAAAGCGCAAGTTCTTGATTTATATGATCGTATGGAACATTGCTATATTACTCATTGTTATGGCATAGAAAACGCTAAACCTTCTCCGTATTGCTTTCTAGATTTATTGAAAAAAGAATCAGTGGAGTCTGATGATGTAGTATATATAGGAGATAATCCGATCAAAGATTTTGTGGGGATTAAACCTTTTGGATTTCAAACCATTCGAATAATGACTGGCCAACATAAAGACATTGAGATGCCTATTGAATACGAGGCCGATCACCGTATATCCTTGCTAAATGAATTACCATCTAAACTAGAAGAAATATGGCCAGAAGTGAAAGGGATGTTTTTATGAAAACTATAATCATCATCCAAGCGCGCATGGGATCTACGCGATTGCCTGGGAAGATTTTAAAACCACTAGGATCGACGGATGTGCTTACATATGTGACCTCACGTTGCAAGAAGATTCAAGGAGTGGATGAAGTCATTGTTGCAACTTCCACTTTACCGCAAGATGATGCAGTGGAGGCCTGGTGTCAAGAGCATACTATCACGTGTTTGCGTGGTTCTGAAGAGGATGTATTGGATCGTTACGTACAATGCGCACGTGCGTATACACCAGATTATGTTATGCGCGTGACGGCTGATTGTCCATTTGTAGATTACGAGTTAGCAAGTTGTGTAGTTGCATCGATGGCTGAGCAACGAAAAGATGTGATGCGTTTAGCAGGTACTATGCCTAGAGGATTAGCCGTGGAAATGATTTCGTATGATGCACTTTTGCAGATTCATGAGATTGGACAAGAGCCGCGTCATCGAGAGCATGTGACATATTATGCCTATGAGCACGCAGAGGAATTTCAGTTCGCGGAGTATACAGTGCCTAGCGATCGTTTACATCCAGAGTTGCGAATTACACTCGATACAAAAGAAGACTATGCACTTTGTGTAGCAGTTGCGGAGTATTTTACTGATGAGTTAGTGTCGAGTGTGGATGTGGTTCAGTTTTTATTGGATCATCCAGAAGTAGCTACGTTAAATGCACATATCGAACAGAAGCCGGTGGACGAATGAAGAGCGTATTGATTCGAACGGATGCGTCGGTTGCTATGGGTATTGGACACGTGATGCGTTGTTTGACGGTTGCGGAGTTATTACGGGATCATGGGTGCGAAGTAACGTTTATGATGGGGCAATTGCCAGGAAATTTGATAGAGTTTGTGAAAGCTAAAGGATTCTTGGTTGTGCAAAAAATCCAGCCGGCAGATGTTTGTATTATTGACCATTATGGGATAGATGAAGCGTGGGAACGATCGATTCGTGCCGAAGTGAAGAAGATTGTAGTCATTGATGATTTGGCGAATCGCCGCCACGATTGTGATGTGTTGATTGATCAAAATATGGTACCTAATTTTGAAAGCCGTTATGATTCACTTGTTCCTGACCATTGTCAGAGAGTGCTTGGATCTACGTATTTGATCATGCGCGAGGAATTTATACGTGAAAGACAAAGTATTAGAGTACGTGATGGACAAGTGGGAAATTTACTGATTTTCATGGGGGGCAGTGATCCGACGAATGAGACGATGAAAGTGCTGGATGCTTTGGTTGGTTCAAAGTTCAGTAAAGTAGATGTTGTAGTAGGAGCATCGAATGTAAGGAAGCAGGAGATTGAAGTGATGTGTGCAGATGCCGGCTATGCATTTCATTGTCAGATTGATTATCTAGCTAGTTTGATGGGAAAGGCCGATTTTTCTATTGGTGCCGGCGGAAGTACGACATGGGAGCGGTGTTATGTTGGTTTGCCTTCGTCAAGTACGGTTGTGGCAGATAATCAATTAATTGCGACGGAGACAGCTGCCGGTCTTGGTGCAGTGTGGAATCTTGGTTGGCATGAAGAAGTGACGGTCGATACATATAAAGAACTTATTCAATCATTGCGTGTGAAACAGTATGAGTGGAAGCGTATGAGCAAGCGAGGAATAAAGTTGACGGAAAGTTCACGACTGAATCCGTGGATAGATTATATACTGGAGTTGATGGAATGATACATATAGCAGGTCGTGAAATTGGAGTACAGGCAAAACCGTTCATTATCGCGGAGATGTCTGGAAATCATAATCAATCATTGGAACGTGCGTTGCATCTTGTGGATTTGGCGGCTGAAGCAGGAGTGGATGCGGTGAAGTTGCAAACGTACACACCCGACACGATGACACTCGATATACATACAGGTGAGTTCTTCATCGAGAGCGATACGAATTTATGGAAGGGTCAATCGCTGTATAGTTTGTATCAGGAAGCGTATACCCCGTGGGGGTGGCATGAAGCCATTTTTGCTCGTTGTAAAGAACATGGCATTCTAGGATTCAGTTCTCCTTTTGATGAGATAGCAGTTGATTTCCTAGAGACGTTGGATGTGCCAGCCTATAAGATTGCTTCTTTCGAAAACGTCGATTTGCCATTGATACGAAAAGTAGCCGCAACAGGGAAGCCAATCATTGTTTCAACAGGCATGGCGAGTGTGGCGGAGCTGGATGAAATGGTTCAAGCTGTTAGCTCACAAGGCAATGAACAATTGATTTTATTGAAATGTACGAGTACGTATCCTGCGACACCTGCAAACTCGAATTTGCTGACGATTCCACATCTGCAACAGTTATTCAGAACAGAGGTTGGTTTATCGGATCATACGATGGGCGTAGGAACATCGATTGCCGCAGTTGCGTTAGGGGCTTCTGTTATTGAAAAGCATTTCACTACATCACGTGAAGACGGTGGCGTAGATGCAGCGTTTTCGATGGAGCCGCATGAGTTAAAGTTGCTTGTAGAAGAGTCTGAACGCGCTTGGCAAAGTATGGGGAAGATACAATATGGGCCTACAGATGCAGAAGTGCCTTCATTGGAACATCGACGTTCGTTGTATATTGGGGAAGATTTGCGAGCGGGTGATGTGTTGACTACTGATAATGTGCGTATTATTCGACCAGGCCATGGTTTAGCCCCAAAGTATTTGGATTTGGTAGTAGGGAAAACGATTAAAGTGGATGTTGTGAAAGGCACACCACTTAGTTGGGAGTTGCTGTTATGAAAAAGCGAGAGAACTTCTTATCCTATGGTAAACAATCAGTAGATGAAATGGACATTGCGGCTGTAGTGGAAACATTACAGTCGCCTTTTTTAACACAAGGGCCGAGAGTAGAGGAATTCGAACATGCAGTAGCTAATTATGTTGGTGCCAAATATGCAGTTGCGTTTGCAAATGGTACAGCTGCATTACACGGAGCTTGCTATGCGGCTGGTATTGGTGAGGGTGATGAGGTTATTACGACCCCGATTACGTTTGCTGCTACATCCAATGCAGTGCTCTACTGTGGTGGAACGCCGATCTTTGCTGATATAGATGAGAACACATATAATTTGGATCCGCATGAAGTTCGCAAAAAAATCACGTCTAAAACAAAAGCCATTATGCCAGTAGATTTTACAGGTCAGCCTGTAGAGTTGGATCTATTCATGGATATAGCCGAAGAGAATGAATTAGTGATTATTGAAGATGGAGCGCATTCACTAGGTGCCTCTTATAAAGGCTGTAGGGTAGGATCACAAGCCCAGATGACGATGTTTAGCTTCCACCCAGTTAAACCGATTACAACAGGTGAAGGTGGTATCATCACAACAAATTCTGAAGTGTATTATGAAAAGCTGAAATTATTTAGAAGTCATGGAATTAGTAAAACACCCTACTCGATGGAACAGGGGGACTGGTATTATGAAATGACTGAACTAGGCTTTAATTACCGGATGAATGATATACAGGCTGCACTTGGTTTATCACAATTGAACAAGTTGAATCAATTTGTCGAACGCAGACGTGAAATTGCTGGACTTTACAATGAAAAGCTAGCGAATATTTCAGGAATTATCCTACCGAAGCAATTAGAAGATACAGAATCAGGATGGCATTTGTATATGATTCAATTGGATGAACAGATTGTTTGTAAATCCAGAAGGCAAGTTTTTGATGAAATGCGTAATGCAAATATAGGCGTACATGTGCATTATATTCCTGTGTACTGGCATCCTTACTATCGTGATTTAGGGTATGAAAAGGGTCAATGTCCTGTCGCAGAAGAATTGTATGAGCGTGCATTAACATTGCCTGTATTTCCTGAGATGACTGAAGTGGATGTTGAATTTGTTGTCTGTGCGTTAAAACAAGCTATAACTTAAGAACGAATCTAAGATATCTTTACGTTTTTTGAAATAAGGCTGGACTTGAATGAAGAAAGATAGAAAAGATTTGCAAACTTAAGCGATAAAACAATAACTCACTAACAAGCTAACAGACAACCCAGTCTGCTGACGAACCCTAGCCAACAAATCACGATGAGACTCTTGAATAACAATTTGATATCCAACTCTCGTCATGTCCTCAACAGACAATAGTTGCTCAAACTCTTTAAATATCGTGTGAAGACAGACTGATTTTTTCTCTTCGCACAAAAGTGAATGAAGCCTAACTAGTTTGTCATTGATTTCAGCAGTCGGCTTCCGTAAGTTGATCGTGGGTGGCAGGTATACAGTTGTTCTCTTGGCGATAGGTTTTAATGGCAGCATGATAGCAGCCTTGCGTTTCATTTCATCGCAGGGCTCAGCCATGGAGAAACCAGTTTGAGAAAGTAGATGATTTGGAACTGATTATAGAGTATGAGTCGGTTTTGTCCATCTACTGAAAAGCGCAGTTTGAACTTCTTGAACAGCAGTTGAATCAGTTGTTCATTTTCCAATGCAGTAAAGCTGTCGGTAGAAAGTATAATTTTGTTCATGGTTCCATTAACTATTTTCACATGACCGTCGTCTTGGTACCACCAGGATAATGCTTCCTCATTTAAATAAGATTTAAGGAAATCGAATGGAATGACTTTTTTTCTTTGTGGATACCAAGTTGCGTATAGATTGGTGATGGTTAGATGCGTTCTCGATTGTACTATATATCTTTCCGAGTATTGTTTAATTAGACGTGTATCGACGACTTTTGAGTAGGTTGGCGGCGAGAGGGGCAGGAATTCTTGCAAGCGTTCATAACAGTACTGTGCCGACCCGAAATCTTCTGTTCGGTGCATGAATTGAAACCTTGGCTTTCTATTTCCTTGTTTTGTCATGCAACCATCTCCGAGTAATTTCCCACAAATCCGAGTATAGAAATTAAACTGTTGATCCATTGCACTACACCGCCTTACGAATATTTGTTCTTGTTATATCTGATTTGCTAAATATAATCATGTGTAAAGTAGATTTTGTAGTTTCGATAACTAGCAACATTATAAACGTGCATATTTGAACTTCTTCTATCTTCAGTAGACCACTACTTTAATTAGCCTCCTAAGAAAATCCTGTTAACAGTAAAAAATCTCCATTTACAACCGATATAATACCTATATCAATCCTATATATCCAAATACATACTAAGAAATAATAAACATATCAAATGCGCGGAGGACTATATATGATGCTCATCAAAAACGGATCGTTTGGTTTACAGCGAAATATGAATCAGGCGAATGAGCGCTTGGAGAAATCGATTGGGGAAGCTGTCGAGCGGGAAGCGGATTACGTCTGCAGCGGTGGATGCTTCGGGTCTTGCAATCAGTGAAAAGTTGCGGGCACTACAGCGTGGATCTCGTCAGGCCTTGCAGAATGTGCAGGATGCGCAGTCGCTAGTACAGACGGCAGATGCAGCGATGCAAGAGCTGACAGATGTGGTGCAGCGGATTCGTGAACTGACGATTCAGGCCATGAACGGAACGAATACGGATGTACAGTCTGATCCCAATTCGGCAGATACACTTATTGTTCAGAATGAGATCGATGAATTGAAGAAGAATTTACGGGATATTGTACATAATACGGAGTTTAATACACATAAATTGCTGACGAATACAGTATCGGGCGAGTATGTTTTTGCAGACCGCTACGTGACGGTGGATCGTTCAGCCCTGACAGTGCCGGCCGGTGGAAATGCGGTATCCGGAAGTAATACTGCAAAAATAGAGCCGAGTTCGTATACAAAACAAGCCAAAGTCGGATCAAATTCGCGCATAGTGGAGGAAGTAACTGCATCTTATCCGCCTGCCAGTGGAAAAGCGACGACTGTGATGGATCAAATGCCCAGGTGGTCAGCGGACGGTGAGACTATTGTGTTTCAATCGACGCGGGATGGACAGCAGTACAGTGTGCCTGCAGACGGCAGTGCCGATCCAAGAATAGATGCTGATACTGTTGCAGCGGATACTCGCAAAGAAGCGGGGGATTATCGGCTGGAAATGTTCAATTCCAGTCTACAGTTGCAGAAACGGTCGGGAAGCGACTGGACCGCAGTGCGATCCTATTCGAATTATAATACAGCAGACGGTCTTCATGGATATAATTTTGCGCCTTCAGCAGATTCAGAGGGGAAATTGTCATTTGCATTTTCCGATTCAGACGGTAACATTTCCAAAGTGGTGATCAATACACAAAATGGTTCGGTCAGTGCCCCGGTTTCCATGATTCCGAACACGGACAAACTGAATCTGCCCCCTGTAAACAACACGGTCTCTCTTGGCGGCACACCAGATCTTTACCGGATGAATGAAGTAGATGCTTCGCTTGTCTTGCATAAAGTGACAGATAGCGGTCCGCAGCAGCTGACATACTGGGATGGAACAGGTACAAGACCGGAGAATGGTTATTATACGGTTAACGGCAGCCAGATTACTTTACATGAACATGCAAAGATCGGATTTGATCCGAATAGTGAAGACGATGCGCAGGATTACTATACATTCCAATTCATAAGAGGAAGCGGTGCGGCATTTCATTAGGAGACGATACCTTCGCAGGCGCAGTTGTATAATGTGAACAGCGAACCAGGACCGATGTCTTTGAGAATTCAAATAGACGGGAAGGGCACGGTTGCGAGGGAGCATTATTTAGCGGAGCGGCCAGCTGATCCGGAAAACACGACGGGTGTATACATAGACAAAGTAAAGGGAAAAGCGGAGTTTTACGGTGATTTACGTCCCGCCTATAATGAATCGGTCAGTATTACATATGTTCCTGATAGTGACGGCGACCGCAGTGTTCAAACGTACGTCTTGCCGGCTGAAATTGATACATACAATCTGAATACTGCCGATCCATCGCTGCCAAAGTCATTGGAACTTTATGTAGGTGGACGGAAGCTTGCTTATGACGTATCGATGACAGACGGCTACACGTATGACTCTGCAACCCGCCGTATTAGCATTTATGGCAACAGCCGGCCGGATGTATCAGCCAGTGAGAGCGTTCTCTATGAGTATATTACGGACCACAGCAGCAGCAGTACCAGCAAAGATGTATATGGAATTCCGCTTGGATCAACGAAGCCGGACGTGTTTAATCTCGGAGATGCCAACGCACCGAATTCCATACGTGTGTTCCGTGGAGAAAAGGAAATAACATACTCCGCCACTAACGGCTTTCAGTATAATGCGATTACAAATACGATTGAGCTGTTCGGCAACAGCCGTCCGAATGTTGGAGACGAATACTTTGTCCGTATGGTAACTGTGCTCGAAGATCCAGTGAAACACGATGAAAAACTGGAAATCCCACTGAACGCCAAACCCGAACTATATAATCCTGACAGTCCAGGTTTTCCTTCGACGTTGAACGTCACGATCGCTGGTAGAACAATAGCCTACGATGAGACAAAACAGGACGGCTTCTACTATAACAAACAGACGAATGCGGTAGAAATATACGGTGACAGCCGCCCGGACGCGAATGATTCATCACTGCTACTGCCGAGGATTTCCGTGACGTTCGTGACCGAGTCAGGCCCAGTCAACCTATACAATAATTCTTATGATATTCCACTCGGTGCGGGTGCTTCTTCTTATGGAGTGGAGGGAGACGGCAATGTAAAAGGGTTGAAAGTATTCAAAGGTATTCAGGAAATACCATATGACGCAGAGAATGGCTATACCATCAATTCCGAAACAAACCTTGTATCACTTCACGGTAGCTATCGCCCTACGGCAGATGACACAGCGGGATCCTTCCGTGTCTATTCGGTGCCAGAATCTTCATTGAGCGCTGCAGTACCGGAGGGATCATCAGTTCACAGGGTTTCGATAGGGGGCATCGAAATTCCACCGGCTGTTGACGAAAATGGTCACGGCTATCTGTTTGAAAACGGAGTAGTTAGTCTCGTAGGCGACGCACGGCCGGATGCAGTGTTCGGCAAAGTTAAATACGAAATGGAAGTACTCTATACCGAACCACTCAGTATGGAACTGCTCGTAAATCCGTTACTCACAGACGACACAGCGTACTGCGATCATGAAACAGGCAGCGCGCTACCGGATGCTGAAGTCGTGCCAGACTCTCAGGAAATCCGCCTGAACGGACAAGCACTTACACCCGATCAATACGAAATCAGCGGTAGTAGAATTACCCTGACCAACAGCGAGGTCACACTGACGGCCGGCAGAAACACAATTAGCGCTGACTATCAGATCAGACAGGGAATCCACTACGCTGACAATTCCTACACCTTCCAGACTGGTGGCAACGCAGGCAATCATCAAGTACTCAATATCGCGTCATTCGATAACATGCTTGTCGACATAAGTGCCGTTTGTGTGCGCACAGCAGAGCATGCAGCAAAAGGACTTGAGATCACCGACCGTTCTATGAATTTCATACTGGGCGAACTGGGGAATATCGGAGCTGCAGAAAACAGCCTGAAACATATCGCTTCAAATTTACGGGTTGGAGAAGAAAGCATGACGGCAGCGCTGAGCAGGATTGAAGACGTGGATATCGCGAAGGAATTGATGAATAGTACGAAGTTACAGATGTTGACGCAGGTGGGGCAGACGCTAGCTGGGCATGATAAGCAGCGTAGAGAAGGGGTTTTGGGGTTGTTGAAGTAAACCGCCTTGCACACTTAGTGGTTGGTACCAGGTCCACACACAACTCTAGTTTAATTCAGAATTGTTTCAGACTTGTGTGAAGACCTGGTACCTTCCTTGATATTCGGGTAGAATCGGGAAATTATCAAATAATGGTGTAAAGGAAAGTGGTACCTGAAACAAATTAATACCTATTCCGATAGTAATATACTTGTACATCATAAGATGCACTAACCTGAATCTTGTATTATAATAAGCTAAATGGAAATATGATGTAAATTATGGGGTGTGAAAATGAGCAAGAACTTTGTTATTTCTAAGCAGAGCGATATTGAAGGTTTTAGCTCTTTTAAGTGTTCGTTATGTGGCGAAGATTTTAAATTGCACACGCAAGAAGTTCAAGCTGATGACGTAATTGAGTTGTTTTGTTCGAACTGCGGGATTCCAAGTCCTGTTTTGTCATACTATACTGCTGATATTATAGAACATGCGGAGACACTTGTTATGAACGAAGCAACGGAAATGTTAAATGATTTATTTAAAGATTTTGAACGAAGTACTAGGAAAAACAAAAACCTCACTTTCAAGAGAGGAAAACCTTTAGCAATTAAACAACCTAGGGTATTGTTTGAAATTGATGACTTAGAGCAAATCGAGTTTTTATGTTGTCATAGAACGGCAAAACTCTCACTATTGTCCAAGACAATAACACCATTTTGTCCTTATTGCGGGGTGAATTAATTGGAAAAAATCATCGATGTAAAGGAATTTAAAGTACTGTCTAGGCAATTCAGGAGAATTGCTGGCGATTTACTAAATGCTCAAGATACATATGAAGCAATGAGATTAGCGAAAAGGTTTATTAAGTATATAAATTATGAGCCAATCCTTTTTGACTTCATAAAAAAAAACAATGCGGTAAACTTTGACATAAAGGAGATCATTCAGTCTCGGAGATTTAATGAAAAGTTCAACATCCCTTTAGAAGTGAATGAAGAAATAGCGTTTATCTATCAGCTATTAAAGTACATTACAGAGAACTTTGATAGATATGACACAGTTTCAAGGTCATATGCGTCATACAAAGGAGCAAAGATTGCCGATAGTATTCGTGAATTTAACAGAGAAGTAGTAAAACTACTAGTCAATCACATTACAGATTATTTAGAAGAGAAGGCGATTGAATTGGGAATTGACGAAAAACCAAATGCTAGAGTTTTGATACAAGGCAACGTAGGACAACTAAATTTTTCAGAAACAGGTAACATTCAAGCTAATCAACAAAATAACAGCCAAAATAGCAATGAAGAACTTTTATCACTTGCAAAGGAACTCATTGCCATTTTAAAAGATACAAAAATTGAAAATGCTGCTGATAAAGAGGATGCTATTGATTTCGTGGAAGAAGCAACAAATTTAATTGAATCTGGAAATCAACCAAAACCATCTGTAATCCGAAGAGCAAGAGAGTCATTAAGCAAAATTAGACCAGTTGTAGAGGATGCTTCCTATTTGGCCACTCAAATCGACAAAGTTGTTCAAGCATTCAGTAACATGCCTTTTTAATAACGAACAAGTCTCCGCTATAAGTTTAATAAAAGAAGATGCCAGTTCCCGACACAACTTATAAACAGTTCTGAATTGAGCTGTATTTGTGTGAGAATCTGGTACCTTAAATATAATTATTACAGCAATCGTAAAAGTATGGTGCGCAGGTACTCAATTCTAAAAATGATATGGTATCAATTATTTAGATAGGAGTGGGGTAAAATGGTGAAAACGAAAGCAATGAAGAAGAATATGTTTGATAGTTTCGAAATTAAAGGATACTGGTGGACAGCTACTAACAAAGAAAAAGTTTCGGGGATATTATTTTTCACTCCAAATAACATAAGGTTAGAACTTATCGGCAGTTTTGGAAAGATTGATTTCTTAGAAAATATTTTAGGGTTCTCCGATGTAGGTGAGCAATTCACATTAATGGATTGCTACTTAACAAACTTTGAAATTAGTAGTCCAGGTTTTAATACAGTAACGTATAGTATTCAATCATTTTTGGTGGGAGGGATTTTTGATAACTTAAAAGAAATTAAATTCCACTCTATGGCCATGTATCCAACTTATTTCTCAACGTGGAAATCAAATTATCTTTATAAAACAAATTTTGACAGTGAAGGTACTTCAGGTCACCTTTCAAGTATTGAATTTAATAAGAAACACTTATTTACTACTTATGTTGATTGTATCGAGACTTCGATTGAAGAAACATATTCTGAAGACCTAGCAGGAAATTTTCACGAAGATTTACATTGGGTGCATAAAGGAGGATTCAAGCTTATCCCAGACGAAAGTAAAAACTTGGAATGGTATAAAGGGAATATGAATAGTACATGTAATTTGTATACCTTGTTTATTGGATTACCCATACAGATTAATAACTTATTTTTCTATAGTGTAGAAGAGAGGCAAATTGAAGATGCTACTTATAGGGATAAGATTTCTTACTTTTTTATACAAGATAGATCGAGTAAATTAAAAAAGTTTCATTATATGGATTCAACAATAAAATATCAAGATATAGAAGCTGATTTTAATAATATTTTTAACGCTTGGTTTGAAAAACAAGAGAATCTAAAGACTATAATAGATCTTCATATGAGTGATTTTTATATTGATGCGTACCTTGAGACGAGATTTTTAAATGCAATTCAAATTCTTGAAATTTATCACCGAAAAAAGTTTGATGGAAAGCTTATGGATGAGAGTCAGTTCCACTCTTACAAGGAGAAACTTCTGAAAGAAGCAGAGGGGAATTTTTCAGAGGTATTTTATAAAAAGTTGGAAGGTATGCTTGCTCACGGGAATGAGTATTCATTGAATAAGAGACTTAGAGAACTATTAGGAAGTTTGGAAACAGACACACAGAAAGTCCTAATAGGAAATAGTAAAAAGAGAGGGAAATTTGTTCAACAGTTAGTAGATACGCGTAATTATCTTACACATTATGATCTAGGTACAAAAACCAATATTCTTGAAAGCGATGATCAAAAATATTGTTCAATCTATTTATTAAAAGCTTTAGCTACTCTTATAATCTTTAAAGAAATTAATATAGGAGAAAAACTAATTGTTGAAAGCATCCTAAAGAGTAAGCAATTTTCCTACACTATATCGGAGGCTAAAGAATTACTCTTTTAATGCAAAATCACTACTAAGTTACCCGCAGGTAACCACTATACGACGATAATACACTATGTTGAAAAGAATCTAAAAAAAGGTGAGCGAATAACAAAATAATGAGTGAGGGGAATCTGTTTGAAGTTTAACTGGTTCGAAAAGTGATGAAATACTGGTGCATTGACTCTTAAAAGTATTTTTTATGACCCAATCACTCTTCGAAGTCTATAAAAAACCCCTACTCAACTACATTAGAATTAACCCACCCAATGTGAGTCAAGGACCTGCCCAATAGTCACAAGTAGTCTGCCTAAAGTCGACAGATGGACATGACGATTTTGAGCAAGTGCACTTGCCCAAACCCGCCAGGCCAATAACTACAGAACTTAAAGAATCTTTAAATATAAAGAGTAAAACATTGTCGAGAAGAATCTCGATGTTGCACATTTCATTATAAATTACTTGAATGACAAAACAGAAAAGCAATACAAAATCCAGTCACATACAATCAATCTCCAAAAGAATTATCAAATACCTGTATCCTTTTTAGAAAAATACTCTATATGACAAGTGAGTGGTAATAAGCAAAGAGAATCAACACAGGACGCTGTGAACCGAAATGACAATGTATATCGGCTCTGCATATTTGAAAATTTTACTCATCTAAAACACAAAAAAGAAGCGATGAAAAAACAAGCACTAAATTAAAAATCGGCCTATTCTGATAGTTACTTGATTGTACAGTTGGTCCTGATATAATTAATTTTAATTCAGAAATATATTAGGAGAACAATAAGTACGATAGTACAGAAAACCGAGGTGCAAAAAAGTGTTTTTAATCGAAGAACTTACATACATCAAAAGACTAGGCGGTCTTACCAATCTGAACTTCCTCGTTGCGCACAAAGGACAAAAATACGTTTTACGTTTTCCAGCGCATGAGTTTGAAGATATTATTAACCGCCAAAATGAAAAATCAAACCAGCAAATTGCGGCTGAAATTGGGGTGACGGTCGGTAATGTGGTGTTTACCGATGACGGTATTAAAATGACTCCGTATTATGATGCGACGGCTGACTTGACGCGAGATTTGATTGTGACACCGGAGTATTTGGAGAAAGTGGCGGGTGTGTTGGCTACGCTTCATTCGTCGAATAGGGAATTTAAGAATCGTTTTAATTATTGGGACGAGGTAGAGAAGTATAAACATTCGTTAACGGAAATTCCTTCGCTGTACGTGTTGTTGGAGGAGCGTTTGCGGAAGTTGACGCAAGGGGAGCGGCAAGAGTATGCGCCGTGTCATATGGATTCGGTGACGGGTAATTTTATTCAGAATGATGCCAAGCAAGTGCTGTTGATTGACTGGGAGTACAGTGCAAATTATTTGCCAGAATGGGATTTGGCGGCGTTTATTTTGGAACGGGAGTTAAGTGAGCAGCAAGAGCAAGTGTTACTCGATTATTACGGTTTGCCAGCTTCCTCGAAAGAGTCGCTTGATCTGCAAAAGTTAAAGACTGACTTTCTTTGGTCGTTATGGTCGCTCGTTAAAGAGAACGAAGACCCTTCGTTTGAACAGTATACAGCGATGCGCACGGAGCGTCTGATCGAGGGGGTAGAGCGGTATTATCGGGAGTATGGGGATCAGTAACGGCATACTTACTAAAGTCTAGACTTGCGATATATAGCTGACCGAAGTGTGTTGCATCCTTGCTTAAGATCGTCCTAGATGACTGAGCTAATAGCGGGTTATGTATCGCGGTAGTTGTTTGGAAGCCTATTATCCTCAGGTTGCATTTCCCCCTGGTGTATCAGATAGTAAAACAAAGTAATGGAGTGGATGAGCGGATGGCAGAGCTGAAAACAGTAGATTTGATGAAAGTAGTAAAGGGGGAAGCAACGCCTCCCAATTGTGATTTGACATTGCAGCTAGACGTACTGTCAGCAGAGGATGGACTGGCCCGTGGCATTTGGACAGTGGATAAGAAGTTCATGAATGGAAACGGCGTGTCGATGGGTGGTTTTCTAACATCTGCGGCAGATATTATGATGGCTTATGCGGTTGCTTCCAAAATAGCCGAAGATCAGACGTTTGCTTCTGTAGATATTCATACGACGTTTCACCGGCCCGTGTTGACAGGAACGGTGGAAGTGGAAGCGCGTGTAGAACGGCTCGGACGCAAGATGGTGTATGTAGTGGCTAGTCTTTTTCAAAACGATAAGAAAGTTGGAGACGTCGTTTCCTCTGTCATGATCTTGGCTAAGTAAGGTGAACTAGTGTTGACGATTCCAAAAAATCTTTTCCGGTAAAAACGGGAAAGATTTTTATTTTTGAAATAATTGAAATTAGACATGAAAAAACCCGGTTAACGTGAACCGGGGTACAGTGATTCGTTACTACTTGGATGATTTCACCAACCACCCATTATATCAACTCCAGCCAAAGCTTTTTAGGATTTTCAATCAATTCTGCAAAGCGGTTTGTAAAGGCTACTGCCGTAGCGCCATCCGCGACTCGGTGGTCAAATGACATGGAGATATTCATCATCGATCGGATGACAATTTCATCATCATCCGTGACCACTGCGCATTTCTTCGTTTTATGGAATGCGATAATCGCTGTTTCAGGATGGTTAATAATTGGTGTCGCTCCCGTACTTCCGAGTGGTCCGACGTTCGTGATGGTCATGGTGCCACCGCGCATTTCGTTACCTGACAATGTACCGAGCCGTGCTTTTTCATTCAGTTCTTTCATTTCAGTGTTGACTTCTAGCAATGTTTTCTTGTGAGCATTTTTCAAAACGGGCACAATCAGTCCGAGTGTTGAATCGACAGCAAGTCCGATATGATATTCTTTTTCGAGAATGATGACTCCATTTTCTTCATCCAGCTTCGCGTTGAAAACAGGGAAGTCTTTCAATGCTACGACCAATGCCTTGATGAAAAATGCCACTGCGGAAATAGAGGCACCTTCAGCTTTTAGTTCCTCGCGCAGCGCAAGGAGGTTCGTCATATCGATTTCCTCGAAATGTGTAACATGCGGAATCGTCGTCAGTGATTGTGTCATTTTCTTAGCGATTTGCTTGCGAATGCCTGTGAAAGGTATCGACTCCGCTACTGCTGGTGTTGCTATAGCAGCAGGAGTGGATTGCAAAGTATCTGTTGCTGCAGTTTCCAACACAGCGGAAATTTGGTTGTTTCCTTCTTCCATGAAGCGGTACACGTCCTCTTCTAAAATACGACCTGCAGGACCCGTTCCGCTGACCCGTGTAATGTCCACGCCATTTTCTCTGGCGATTTTCCGTGTGTACGGAGCTGCCATGATCCGGTGAGGGCCTTTAAAGGTTGTGACATCGATTTTCTTTGTTTCAGCGGGGGCAGTCTTAGCGGCAGTGGCTTCCTCGGCCCGTCCGGAACCGTTTTCTACTTCAATCAGTAAGATCGTCGTGCCTACACCAACCGTCGAGGCAGTATCGATTAATAGTTCTTTTACAATTCCCGTTGCGGGAGACGGTAATTCCGCCACCATTTTATCTGTTTGTACTTCCACAAGGGCTTGATCCGCCACAACGGAGTCACCGGGTTTCACAAGATAGTGAAGAATCTCGGCTTCCGTCATTCCTTCTCCTATATCATGCAGTTTTACTTCTAACAATGGGGAAACCTCCTTAGAATGTATAGACTTTTTCAATTGCTTCATCTATACGTTTGGTAGTGGGTAGATAATCATCTTCCAGTGCGAAGAAAGGAACCGGGACATCAAATCCCGTTACTTTTTCAATCGGTGCTTTCATATACAGGAATGAATTTTTATTAATAATAGATAGAATATCGTTTCCGACGCCTGTCGTTTCATGTGCTTCATGTACGACGACTACGCGGCCAGTTTTTTGTACAGATTCTGCGATGATGTCTTTATCGAGAGGGAATAGCGTGCGCATATCAATTACGTCACATTGAATCCCTCTAGCTTTTGCTTTATCAGCCGCTTTCTTCGCGACAGGCACCATAGCGCCCCAAGTGATGACGGTTACATCATCACCTTCCGCAACTTTCTTCCCTTTGCCGATTTCGATTTCATACATCCCTTCCGGAACATCTTCACGGAAAGCGCGATATAAGCGCATCGGCTCCATGAACAATACCGGATCTGGATCTTTAATCGCTGCCATGAGCAAACCTTTAGCGTCGGCAGGAGATGAAGGACAGACGACTTTAATGCCTGGCATATGTGTAAAGAGGGATTCCGGACTGTCTGAGTGAATTTCCGGTGCGCGCACTCCCGCTCCGTACGGCGCACGAATGACCATGGGCACCGTATATTTGCTCATCGTCCGCATTCTAACTCGGGTCACATGCGTGGCAATTTGTTCGTATGCAGGATAAATGAAACCGAGAAATTGTATTTCCACGATCGGAATCATTCCGTTCACTGCTAGCCCAACCGAGGCGCCGACAATGCCGGCTTCACTTAACGGTGTGTCAATGACACGATTTTCACCGAATTTTTCTTGAAGGCCTTCGGTTGCGCGGAATACGCCACCGTTTTTCCCGATGTCTTCTCCGAGCAGCATGACGCGGTCGTCTTCAGCGAGCATCGTACCGAGTGCGTCTGTTACCGCCTGTACAAGCGTTAATGACCGTGTCGTTTTAGTGGTTTCACCTGCTGATTTTTCAGTAACTGGATTCATACTTGCTCACTCCTTACTGATTGTAGATACTGTTCTTTCTGCTCCCGTAGTGGCCATGGCATTTCTTCAAATACATGGTCGAATAAATCTTCTACATTCGCTTTCGGGAAGTTTTCCATATCCACGACTGCATTTTCAATTTCCTCGTGAATCTGTGTAGTAATTTCTTGCACCCATTTTTCGTCCCAGTATTTTTGTTCTTTCATGAAACGTTCTAAGCGCAGCAGGGGATCCAATTGATCGCGTGTGGATTCGACTTCGTTTTGATCGCGGTATTTCGTCGGATCGTCCGCTGTGGTATGGGCACCGAAACGCTGGGTAACGGCTTCAATTAAAGTCGGCCCACCACCGTTTCTCGCTCTTTCGAATGCTTTTTTCGTTTCAAAATATACGGCGAAAATATCATTTCCATCAATGCGGATCCCAGGCATGCCATACGCGACACTTTTCTGCGCGATTGTTTTGGAGTTCATTTGCTTCTCAATTGACGTCGAGATAGCATAGCCGTTGTTCTGGTTAAAGAACACGACAGGTAACTTGAAGACACTGGCGAAGTTCATGCCCTCGTGAAAGTCTCCTTCAGATGTCGCCCCGTCACCAAAATAGGCGATAGAAACATGTTTATTGCCTTTACGTTTATCTGCCCATGCTGCACCTGCCGCATGGGGGAGCTGTGTGGCAATGGGAACGGCTGGAGGGAAGATATTGCGGCCAGGATGCACATTACCTTCCGTGCGCCCGTTCCAGTAGAGCAACACGTTCGGCATATTCGCGCCGAACGTCAACAAGGCGCCGTGATCACGATAGGTAGGAAACACCCAGTCATCTATTTCCAAGGAAAGTGCGCTTCCTACTTGTGCCGCCTCCTGTCCTTCGAATAGAGCATACGTTCCAAGTCTGCCTTGACGCTGTAGGCTCTTCGCTTTGCGGTCAAACGTTCTGATCCGCAGCATATTATAGTAAAATGTATGAACTAATTCGGTTGAGATGTCTCCTTTAATGGAATCATCCAAGAATTTCCCTTCTTCATTCACATATTGAGTAATTGGATATAGTTCTTCCATGAATCTTTCACCTCATCCAGCTATTTTTATTACTGATGAAAATTCCATTTCGGTCTGTTGGATTGCGTGAAGAAGCTGTTGCGGTTCTTCGCATCTTCAATACGCTTTTCACACATACGGTCTGCGGCAGTGGCGGTTGTAATATGATCTTGTTCTGCCTGATTGAATACTTCAAGTAATGAGTTATAGATATTTTGTGTTTTGGCGAGTACACGTGCAGGGTTCGTTCCGTACAGTTCATCCGCCACTTGGATCAGACCACCACCATTGACGATATAGTCCGGTGCGTACAGAATACCTATTTCACGGAGCAGTTCGCCATGGCGGCTTTCCGCAAGCTGATTGTTCGCGGAACCCGAGATTCCGCGGACTTTCAATACGCTCAGCGTGTCGTCATTGATCACGCCACCAAATGCACAAGGAACGAAAATATCTGCTTGTTGGCTGTAAATCTCGTCGCTTGATACAGTCTTGACGGCGCTTCCACCGAGCTTTTGAATATCTGCAATGGCCTGTTCATTAATATCTGTGACGATCACGTTTCCGCCTTCATTGATAATATGTTCAGCTACTTTATAACCTACTTTTCCAAGACCTTGGATACTGTACGTTCTGCTTTCTACTTTGTCGTCACCAAACAACGTCTGGTTTGTCGCTTTGATACCATAGAAGACGCCGAGTGCAGTAGGGATGGACGAGTCTCCGCCACCACCGTATTCAACGGGCTTGCCGACGATGTAGTTTGTTTCTTTCATTGCGTGCACGAAGTCCTCAAGCGTTGTGCCCATGTCTGTCCCTGTATAGAAGCGTCCGTTCAATGATTCGATGAATTGACCGAAAGCACGGAATTTCTCAGGCGTTTTATCTTTTAACGGATCACCGATGATGACAGATTTACCGCCGCCGAAGTCTACATCAGCTGCCGCGCATTTATATGTCATTCCTTTAGATAGGCGAAGAACATCCTGTAATGCGAGATCCATCGTTTTATACGGCGCCATGCGGCATCCGCCAAGTGCAGGCCCCATCGTCGTATCGTGGACGGCTATGATAGCTTGAAGACCAGTTGCTTTATCATGACAAAATAGAATTTGTTCGTGCTCGACCATTTTATCCAATACACTTGCCTTGTCGTCTTGTAAAGTTTGTTCTAATGTCACCAAAATAATTTCCTCCTCTAATTTTATTGCTGTAAACTAGTAAAAAGTATCAGCAATCGATCTAGTTATTTCAAGAAGTCTAGTAGTCCGAGCACATCTGCAAAGACAATCAAAATAGCTACCGGTGCGAGGTAACGGATCAATAAAAACCAGCCAGAAAAGATTTTTTTGCTTATGTTGGAGCCTGCTTTCAATTCATCATAGAGCCGCTCTTTCGGAATTTTTAATGGAATGAATATAGCGATCAACAACGCACCGAGCGGCATGAGAATATTACTTACTAAATAATCGAAAGCGTCGAACAGAATCATACCGAAAATCGTAAAGTCTGATAGTAAACCATACGATAATGCGGATGGAATGCCGACAATAAAAATGGCCGCCCCAATCATCCACGCGTACTTTTTCCGCTTCTTGTCATCCCCTTTGGAAGTGGCTGACACAATGATTTCTAGCATAGAAAATGCGGAAGTCAGCGCAGCAAATAGGAACAGAATCAGGAATGCTAGGAAGAACAATGTGCCAAACGGAAGTTGCCCGAAAATGGTAGGCATGACGTTAAAGAGTAATGTGGGACCAGCGTCTGGTTCAAGACCGAATGCAAAGACTGCTGGGAAAATAACTAATCCGGCTAGAATGGCTACGAGCAAGTTCATCAATACGATGGAAATAGCAGACTGCGGCAAACTTTCCTTTTTAGATAAATACGAACTATATGTCACCATTACAGAAACACCGATACTGAGTGCGAAGAATGATTGCCCCATCGCAAACAAGATGGTTTCAGAAGTAATATTACCGAAGTTCGGTTTTAGGAAAAAGCTGACGCCTGCCATCGCCCCGTCGAGAGTGAATGAACGTATAGTCAAGATGATAAACAGTACGAACAGTGCGGGCATCATGTATTTACTGGCCTTTTCTATACCGCTTGTCACGCCTTTGGCTATGACGAATGTTGTCATCACCATGAACAGAAGCTGCGCACCTACACTTGCGTAGGGACTGGATACGATATTGCCAAATAAATCTCCATAGTCAGTCTGCGTTAGACCACTTAGACTGCCAGTTGCAGCTTTCCAGATGTAGATGAGCACCCAGCCGCCCACCACGCTGTAAAAAGATAGAAGGATGAAACACGTAACAATTCCTAGTCTTCCAATCAAGTGCCAAGATGTACCCGGTGCGACGGTTTTATAGGAATCAATTGCATCTTTTTGCGTGCTCCGTCCAATAATGAATTCACCCATTAGGAGCGGAAGTCCGATCAGAAAAGTGAAAAGTAAAAAGATCAATAAAAAAGCTCCACCACCACTAGTGCCTGCTACATAAGGGAATTTCCATATTGCGCCTAAACCGATAGCTGAGCCTGCCGCTGCTAAAATAAATCCTAATTTAGAAGACCACTGATTATTAGTATGCATGCGTCACGTTCCTTTAGTTTTATGATTTTTGCTGTCATTTGATGAATATCGAGTCTTTGAAATCGCTTACATTCGTGAGTAAAAAAATTTTATTTATACTTATGTTTTTGGGATACATGTGGTCCATTCTGTACCTCCTTCTTCTGTTAGATTCCCTTTGACTTAATAATAGAGTAGGATATACTTTAATTACATATCAGAAAAAAGTGAATTTCACAAAAAAGACACAATTTTGAATGACTTTGATGCAATTGTCCTTCATTTTGGAAAGAGGTGTGATTTTTGAACAGTACAGACATTAAATTATTGGCACTATTGCAGGAAAACAGTCGTGTAACCATCAGCGACCTATCCAAACAATTATCTCTTAGCCGCCCAAGTGTTTCGGAGCGTATCGCGCGTCTGCAGGAAAAAGGTATTATAGAAGATTTCACTGCGCGACTCTCATTGCAAGCACTCGGACTGGACACATTACTCTTCATCCAGGTGAGTGAGTTGAAAAAGAAGCCCTCTGATTTTGAGGAACAAATAAAAGGAGAAACTTCGATCCTTGAATGTCACCGTGTGACCGGAACGACAAATTATATCTTAAAAGCTGCTACGTCTAGCATGGCCAAAATGAGCGAGTTGATCGATCGGCTCATCCCATTCGGTTCGTTAACGACTTCTATTGTCTTGTCGTCGCCTATTCCATATAAGATTATTGTGCCGGAAGCAGACGTGGTGAAAGAAAACTGTTTACAGTAACGGTTACGGATTGAGTGGGGGTGGATTACTTCCATATAATGCAATATGTAAGTTGAGTATGTATGCGCTTTCAAATCGATGTTTGGTGCTATAAACACTAACCGGAAAAACATAGTGGAGATAAGAATACATTTCATCATGCCAAGCCCTTGTCTTTCAACGATCGCAAGGCATCAAAGATACTTTAATAGCAATACTCCGTTCAATACATGAATAAACCCTCCAACGAAAGGTGTTGGAGGGTTTAGCTGTGATTAGCTATAGATCAGTTGTTTAGTACTGTCTTACGTCCCAAGCTGAATTCTGCCCATGAATGAATTTCATACGTCGGCTGAATTTCCGTGTTGTTTTCGCGTCGGTCTGGATTGAACCAGCACGTGTCAATACCTGCGTTGATTCCACCTTGTATATCGGAAGTCAACGAATCACCAATCATCAGTACACGTGAAGGATCTGTGATGCCTAGTTTCAGAAAAGTATATTCAAAAATCTCAGGCTGCGGCTTCTTGTATCCTGTTTCTTCAGAAGCGATGATGGCTTCGAATGTATCGCGTAAAGGAGAGCCGGCTATGCGAGCGTGTTGAGCGATGGTGAAACCGTTTGTTAGGATAGCCAATCGGTAATCAGATAGCTCTGAAATCATCTCTTCTACTCCGTCAATCAAATGTGATTCGAAGCCTAGGTTTTCGATGTATAGATCTCCGAAATGGGAAGCGTCTAGTTGTAGTTCGTGCTGTGTGAATAAACGACGGAAACGTTCAACTTTTAATTCTTCCAGTGTGATGCGTCCTTGCTCAAGATCGTCCCAGATGACGGAGCTGATCGCGCGGTATGTGTCACGGTACGCTTCCAAGCCTTTTGGTAGTCCGAATGTGTTAAATGTATTGCCGAGTGCATGCTTTTCTGTTTCGGCAAAGTCGAATAAAGTATCGTCTAGATCGAATAATAGTACATCGTATGGCATATAGAAGGACTCCTTTATAGAAACAATAAGTACTAGTATACCATGAGGAAATTGAAGACAGGTGTATAGGTTATTAATAATAACTGAATATAATTACTTACTAATGTATTGGTTGGAAATAATGGAACGGTGTTAGAAGACTATGGACTCTGACGGACAATATATGTGTTATTGATTTATGCATACGAGCCATTTCTATCCACAGGAATCTATGTTTAAATTTGCCACGGTAAGTAAATTATATAACCTAAACTCTTTTTTATTTACTTTCATTTTTTCTGGTGTTCTGTGGGTAATTTACTATCATTCTTTACAGTAGATCTCGATGAAAACACATAAATAAAAATGTTATTTTCTTCATGATGTATGATACTATTAGATTATTAAGTGAAGAGTGTCGATTTGACTATTTGCTTATTAAATATAATATTAAACATTTTAACTTAGGCATATATAGTTTGTAATTAATTTTAAAAATCTTATAGTGGAGCTGAATCTTTTGATTATAAATCATAATTTATCTGCAATTAATACATATAGAAATCAACAGCAAAACAATATAGGAGTAGCAAATTCAATTAACAAATTATCTTCAGGATTGAGAATAAATCAAGCAAGGGATGATTCGGCAGGGCTCGCTATATCAGAAAAGATGAGGGGACAAATTAGAGGATTAGAGAAAGCGGAACGAAATATTGCAGATGGTATCTCTCTAGTACAGACAGCTGAAGCTGCTTTAGGTGAAATTTCAAATCCTAATTTGATCCGATTAAGAGAATTAGCTGTCCAGGCTGCAAACGATACTTTAACACAAACTGACCGTGTTCTTATCCAACAAGAAGTAGAACAGATTAAAAACGGCATTAATACAATTGCAAATAATACTACATTCAACAAAATTCAATTATTAAATGTTCCTGACGAAATTGAAACCGACGTAATTGAAGGTGCTCCGAGCTTAGACAAGATAGTTACGGTCAAAGCCCAACAAAGAGTAAATGCAGGATATATTATAGTTCCAGATCCTCCTAATCCATCCTTTTTCGATATTACAGCCTTCTTCGGGACAATATCGGGTGCAGTCTGGCCCGATTTAAATATAATAAGTCCAAATGGTGAGAAATTCGGCTATCTTGAACAATACGTTAGTAGTAGTGGGGTGGCAGAAGATACAACCAATACATCCTCTACGAGTGCAAAATATACTGGTTATTCATCGACAGACGAAAATATGATTTTCGATAATCCTATAAGTGGTAAATGGACAATTGAAATTAGACATGATGGCGGTTCTACAAATTCAACATTTGAATTGAAGTCCAACTATTTAATTCATGGGGGAGAATCGAGTTCTATAACTGAAATAATAACTAAATATCCTGATCTTAAATTGCAAGTCGGGCCTAACGCAGGACAAAATTTTAAAGTAGATTTGTCTGATGTGCGAACTGAAGCTTTAAAGATTGATGGAATAAATTTAACTATCCAAAGTTCTTCTAATCAAGCAATAGCAATAATCGATTCGGCCATTGAGTTAGTGTTGGCGGAAAGATCAAAGTTTGGTACATACCAAAATGCTCTACAACATATAGGGAAAAATGTCTCAAATTATAAAGAAAACTTAACCGCTTCTGAATCAAGAATCAGAGACTTAGACATGGCAAGTGAAATAACCGAGTTATCTAACAAACAAATCATATTACAAGCATCACAGGCAATGATGTCACAAGCAAATCAAGTTACACAAAGCATCTTACAATTATTAAAGTAAATCATCATAAGGTTTAACATATTAATTTTTCAAAAGTGTAAGTTACTATCGTTAGAAAAGACACCATCTAGGCAACATTTCACTTCAATGCTATAATCAACCATACAAGTTTTCATCCTAAACCTACTAATCGACCTAGATAATTCATCAGAAAGGAGCCAACATGAGCACAAACAACAAAACAGTCGTCAGATCCTTGGACAGACTCAATCTTTTTGTCGATCACCCAGCGCTCACATTCCAAGAAATCATCGACCTATCGGGAATCCCAAAATCCTCCGTCTATCGCATGTTGTCGTCACTCGAGGAAATGAAGTTCCTTGAGAAAGGCGCGGATTCACAGTATCGTCTCGGTCTGTTGTTTTTGAAATACGGCAGTCTCGTTTCGAAACGGTTGGATATACGGAAGATTGCGTATCCGATTATGGAAGAGCTTCACAATGATGTGAAGGAAGCGATTAATTTGATTGTCCGCCAAGGGGATCAGGCGATTTATGTGGAGAAGATTGATACCTATCAGAAAGTTCGTTTGTATACGGCGATCGGTAGGAGTAGTCCGCTCTATGCAGGCGCCTGTTCGAGAATTATTTTATCCAACCTGTCTGATCGTTACATCGCTGAGTATTTGGATAAAACCGAATTACGGCAGTTTGGTAACGGTACGTTCACGGATCGGGAGTCGTTACTTGCGTCTATTCAGGAAACGCGACAAAATGGCTATACGCTTAGTCATTCAGAGCTTGAGAATTTCACTTCTGCTGTGGCGGCGCCGATCTTTGATTTTAGCGGTGATGTCATTGCGGGGATCAGTATAGCGGGTATCGAAGCGAATTATCAGGAAGAGAATTTAGAGATTTTAATTCCAAAAGTAAAAGAAGCTGCCTTGGAAATTTCCAGGCAGCTTGGATATACAGGATGAATGAAACCTTGCATTTTAGTAGAGTGATACTGAAATGCAGGTTTTTGCTTTATTACTGAAGTTTCTGCTGTATGCCGATTTTGATTTGATGAATCAGTTCTTCTTTCGCGATAAGCTCACGCTCTGCCTCTGCATGGGTGATGAGCTTGAAATAGAGTTTCGCGTTAGGTTTCACTTGCGATAAACTACCTAAGTCGGCGGTAATGACTTGTCCGATTTTCGGATAGCCCCCAGCAGTTTGTCTGTCCGCCATTAAAATA
Source organism: Sporosarcina sp. P2 (assembly GCF_002743255.1). Classification (GTDB taxonomy): domain Bacteria; phylum Bacillota; class Bacilli; order Bacillales_A; family Planococcaceae; genus Sporosarcina. The sequence continues at coordinate 56,544 of NZ_PDYY01000006.1, read as the reverse complement.
ATCGGCTTGCCGTTAGGGGGTATTTGAATCGTACCGAACGTCACGCCTTCTGATAGGAGTTCGAGTTTTTCGGTTAACGAAAGCGCCTGTCCTTCGAGTCGTAAGCCCATTCGATTAGATTGCGGCGTGACGACATACGGCTCGCGTACCAGTCGTTGTTTACTGGCATCATCAAAATGCTGATATTCAGTGCCTTCAATAATACGAATAGTTTGCGTGGAAGCCACACTAATGAACGAATGATAAGGTACAGCCCAGTCAGGTGTGCCCAGTCGGTTAATCAATGTAAAGACTTTGTCGTTTGTTTCCGTCAACTGACCGAATGAAAGGTGATCGTTTTGCTGCAGTGCTCTTCCTTTAAATCCGCCAATTCCCGCCACTAGATACGTACTTTTACTTCCCATCACAACCGGTATGTCAATTCCTCCGGCAATTGCTAAATACGCTCGGCAACCTTCAATCGCAAAGCCAAATTTCAGTATGGAGCCTTTTTTGACAATAAGAGGCCGCCAATTCGCAACCGGTATCCCGTCAATCGTCGTTTGAAGATCTCCACCCGTAATGGCGATCAATGTATCTTCTTCAAACTGTAGTATCGTTCCAAATAACGTGATTTCGAAAACGCCTTCTCGTTCCTCATTGCCCACAAGGAGATTCGCGACTCGCATCGAATAACTATCCATGGCACCGCTTACAAGTACACCGAATTTTTGCGAACCGGTCCGACCGATATCTTGTATAGTAGTCAAAAGCCCGGCATTCAATACGTTTACTGACATGTCGTCACCTTCTTTTGCTCATCATACTCTTCTTGTGTTATCGGATAAAATGTAATTCTATCTCCCGACTGCAATAAAGAAGGGGGGGACATATCCGGTACGAATAGTTCGGTTGGTGTACGTCCGATAATTTGCCAGCCGCCCGGCGTTTCAAGTGGATAGACACCTGTTTGTTTGCCTGCAATTCCAACAGAGCCAGGAGGAATCGATGTCCGTGGTGTTAATTTTCGCGGTGTCGCAATTCGTTCATCGAGACCACCTAGAAACGGAAAACCGGGTGCGAAGCCGATCATGTACACGAGATATTCTGGTGTCGTATGAATCTCAATGACTTCTTCAATCGACATAGTATGCGTTTCCGCTACGATTTGTAGATCGGGACCGAATTCACCGCCATACAGAACGGGAATCTCTACTAACCTTCCTTCTGTAACGGGAAGATCAGACATTTGGATAGCTAGTTTATTCATATAATCAATGACTTTTTCCAATGGTGTGCCGTCTATTTGAAATCCTTGTGTTGATTGATACACCAAATATGGAGAGTAATATACCGCCAAGCTATTATAAGCCGGAACCGACTCGATGAATCCGTCAAATGGATATTCATCCAAAAGGAAAGACAGGTTTTTTACTTGCTGGTGGACAGAAGGATGGATGCCTTCGCCTAATTTTATCATAATGGCAGAATCGCCAAGTGCTTTAATATCAAGAGATTTCTGCTCACTCATCGTAACATCTCCTTCAAATTCCGAAATTCGAAACCGTTATTCTGAAAAACGAATCGTAGTTCTATTATAGATTTCTAAAGAGAAAATACAAGCGTATTATTCAGTTTATAAAAATACTCACCATATTTCGACAATGGTCTATTCAACAAAAGATTTTTGTGATAGACTAAGTTTCAAGTTCAAAACCTAAGTTTCGAATTTCGGAACTAGGCGATATGCAAACGCTTACTTCTTGTTGGCGGATTCGTTTATGGTGAAAACTAAAGGAGGTCATATACATGGCAAAAGTAGATTTGAATAGTGATTTAGGGGAAAGTTTTGGCCGCTATACATTAGGAGAACAAAAAGAAATTTTGAAATATGTCACGTCTGCAAATATAGCGTGCGGATTCCACGCGGGAGATCCTTCTGTGATGCGGGAGACGGTACAGCTTGCGATCGATAATGGAGTACGAATCGGTGCGCATCCTGGGTTACCGGATTTAGTTGGATTCGGGCGACGAGATATGAACATTACTCCTCAAGAGGCGTATGACATGGTCGTCTATCAAATTGGGGCATTGCAAGCGTTTTTAGCTGTACATCAAGAACCGATGCAGCATGTCAAGCCGCATGGCGCACTTTATCAGATGGCGTCAAGAGATCAAGGCATTGCCGAAGCGATCGCAAAAGCCGTCTATGATGTATCGCCGGACCTTGTACTGTTTGCGCTTGCGGATAGTGAATTGTCGAGAGCTGGGGAAGCGATTGGACTTGTGACGGCGCATGAAGTATTTGCTGATCGTACGTATCAATCAAACGGCATGCTCACTTCGCGTTCGCAAGACGATGCGATGATTACCGATCAGGAAAAGTCTGCTGAGCAAGTCATCAGGATGGTGAAAGAAGGAAAAGTACGTTCGCAGCAACAGACCGATGTCGCGCTACGAGCAGATACCATTTGCATTCATGGAGATGGTGAGCACGCAGTCGAGTTCGCGAAATACATTACAGACCGGTTAAGCGGTGAAGGGATCATTATTAGCGCTATTACTGACAGGGAGGATTCCTTATGAAAAATGAGAAGTTAGGACTTACTCATGAGCAGGAACAGAAAAAGGTAACGCGTGGCGTCTTACTTGGCGCCGCCTTCCTGATGGCGACTTCGTCTGTCGGACCCGGTTTTTTAACACAGACTACTGTATTTACAGAGCAGCTTGCGGCAAGTTTCGGTTTCGTTATTTTAATTTCATTAATTTTAGATGTCTTTGCTCAAATGAATATTTGGAGAGTTATCGCGGTGTCCGGCTTACGTGGACAAGAAATTGCCAATAAAGTGCTACCAGGTCTAGGTTTCGTCCTCGCTTTCCTCATTGTTGCAGGAGGTCTTGCGTTCAATATTGGAAACGTGGCGGGTGCAGGTTTAGGGCTTAACGCGATGGTTGGCATTGATCCTATTATGGGCGCGGTCATCAGTGCGGTCTTTGCGATTTTGATTTTCGTGGTAAAAGAAGCGGGTAAGGTGATGGACAAAGTCGTTGCTGTTGCGGGTGTGATCATGATCATTTTGGTCGTATTCGTCGCGTTTAAGACATCTCCACCAGTCGGAGAAGCCATCGTTCGAACGTTTAATCCGTCTGAAATTAGTTTCTTTGCGATCGTCACGTTGGTTGGAGGGACAGTTGGGGGCTACATTACGTTTGCAGGTGGACACCGTTTGCTAGATGCGGGAATTAAAGGAATTGATTCTGTTCCGTTAGTCACGAGAAGTTCCATTACAGGTATTGCAGTCACTGGAATCATTCGAGTGGCATTATTCTTAGCAGTACTCGGCATCGTTGCACAAGGATTGCAGATTGATCCAGACAATCCACCAGCTTCTGTGTTCCAGCTTGGAGCAGGAGAACTTGGGTTACGATTGTTCGGTGTCATCATGTGGGTAGCAGCTATCACGTCTGTTGTGGGGGCAGCGTATACTTCGGTTTCGTTCATCCGATCCTTCCACCCACTCATTGAAAAGTATCACAACTGGATCATTATTTTATTCATTGTCATTTCAACTGCGACGTTCGCATTTGTTGGAAAGCCCGTCACGATTCTATTGTTGGTTGGGGCATTGAATGCACTGATTCTGCCGTTAGCACTTGGTACGTTGCTCGTTGCGGCGTATAAGAAAGATATTGTCGGTGAATACAAGCATCCACTTTGGCTCACGATTGGCGGAGCGGTTGTTGTTGGCATAATGGGCGTGTTAAGTGTTATGACGTTGATTGAACAGATTCCACTACTCTTTGACTGATGCATAGGAGGTTTGATTGATGGAAACGTATCGTTCCATGAATGCGCAAGAAGTTCGGAAGTTGATTCGAGAGCAAAAAATTACAGGGCAGACGTCTGGAATGGCCACAGGCTTTACGCAAGCGAATTTGGTCATATTAAAACAAGAGCATGCGCTTGATTTCCTGCTGTTTTGCCAACGCAATCCTAAGTCTTGTCCACTGCTAGACGTCACAGAACCTGGTTCGTATCGTCCGGCTAAGATTGCGGAAGATGCAGACATTCGCAGTGATCTACCGAGTTACCGCATCTATAGAGACGGTGTGTTGACCGAAGAAGTGAACGATATTACAGAGTACTGGGAAGACGATATGGTCGGCTTTTTAATCGGCTGTAGTTTCACGTTTGAAGCACCGTTACTTGCGGGCGGAATTCCTATACGGCATATCGAAGAAAACCGCAATGTCCCGATGTATAAGACGTCTATTGCATGCACTAAGTCGGGCATTTTTGAAGGGCCGACCGTAGTCAGCATGCGACCAATGAACGCGCAAGACGCGATTCGTGCGATTCAAATTACGACTCGTTTCCCAGACGTTCACGGGGCACCGATTCATCTTGGTGATCCGAGTTTGATTGGAATAGACGATATTTCTGCGCCGGACTTTGGAGATGCGGTGACGATCAATGAAGGCGAGATCCCCGTATTCTGGGCATGCGGCGTCACTCCGCAAGCCGTAGCTATGCATAGTAAGCCGGCTATTATGATCACGCATTCTCCAGGTTGTATGTTTATTAGTGATATGAAGGATTCAGAGCTTAGTGTTTTGTAAGGAAACAAGTTCTCAACTCGACTAGTTGTCGGTTGAGAACTTTTTTGATTGTGGATAATTGTGGAATGGCGCGATTTGATTAGTGAATAGCGCGGTTCGCAAGGGTTAATGCGCGGTGTTCGGTGTTAATAGCGCGGTTCCGAAGAGTCAATGCGCGGTGTTCGGTGTTAATAGCGCGGTTGGGCTACACTTTAGCGCGGTCATGCAGATGAATAGCGCGGTTCTACAAGCTAACCTCCACTTATCCGCAAATGAATTAAACCTTACTGCACGGTATATCCACCGTCGAGCACAACGGCCTGGCCGGTAATCCCTTTCGCACTATCCATTGAAAGATACAATGCGAGATCGGCTATTTCTTCCACACCCAGTAGACGTTTTTGTGGAACTAGGGGATAAATAATCTCTTCCAGTACCGATTCGAGTGGCACACCTCGAACTTCTGCTAAGTCTTCAAACTGATTGCGGACGAGTGGTGTATCGACGTAGCCAGGGCAAATCGCATTAACAGTAATGCCGTCAGCCGCCGTTTCAAGAGCGGCTACTTTCGTCAACCCAATGACGCCGTGTTTGGAAGAGTTGTAGGCCGCTTTGCCTGCGAATCCTACGAGTCCGTTAATAGATGCCATATTTAAGATTCGACCGAATTTCTGTTGCTTCATATGTGGCAATACAAGCTTTGTCGCAATGAAAGGCGCAGTAAGCATCACTTGCACGAGTAATTCAAACCTTGCAGTAGGGAAGTCTTCGAGCTTTGCGACGTGCTGCAAGCCTGCGTTGTTAATCAAAATGTCGATTCTGCCAAAGCGCGCAATCGCTTCATCGATTGCATGCTGAATATCTTCTTCTTTCGTTACGTCGCACGCTAAGCCCATTGCGCTGCCACCCAATACGCCAGCCGCTTCCTTTACTTTTTCTTCATTCAAATCGGTCAACACGACAATAGCGCCAGCTTCTGCGAATGCTTTCGATATTTCGAATCCTATTCCTTGAGCTGCTCCTGTGATGAGCAATACTTTATCTTGTACCATATGGATTTCCTCCTTGACCTATTAAATACCGAATCCTAGAGAGAATAAAACGATTGCGATGACGACACCGATGGTAGGTACAATCACCGTAACGGCTGCCATTGCACCGTAAGCTGCACGATGCGTTTCACCAGCGATAGACTGAATCGTCGTGACAACGTAGCCATTATGTGGCAATGAATCCAGAGCACCGGATGAAATCGCAACGACGCGGTGAAGTGCTTCCGGATCGACACCCATATCCATATAATGTGGTGCGAGTAGTGGTAGAGCGATTGCCTGCCCGCCTGAAGCGGATCCAGTCATACCTGCGATAACCGATACCGCGATAGCTGCGCCGATTAACGGAGAGCCAGGGATACTTGTCATCACTGCGACGGCATCTTGGAATGCGGGGACTGCTTTAGCAACGCCACCGAATCCAACGACGGCTGCTGTGTTCCCGATTGCGACCATTGCACCGAGTGTACCTGCTGAAACAGCTGCACCGTAGTTTTGTGAGTATTTTCTACCAACGAAATATGTGGAGATGATTCCGCCTAGTAAAGCTAGGATTAAAGCAGATTGTGCTAGTTTGTCATGGAATACATAGGAAATAATCAAGACGATTGCCAATGGAATCATGGATAGGAAAGGGTTTGGCAATGCGCGCGTCGTATCGAATGTAGGATCTGATGCTCTGTCAATAAAACGTTCGCCTTTCTTTACAGCCTTCGTGATGATGCGTTTAAGCCACCAGTAGCCAAAGAAGGCCATGAACAATGCGACTACGAGACTAACTTCCCAGCCAGCATAAGCGTTCGTTCCAAGGAATTCGATCGGGATCCAGTTCTGGATTTCAGGTGATCCCGCAGATGTCATCGTAAACGTGACGGAGCCGAGTCCAAGTGTGGCAGGTATGAAACGTCTTGGTAGATTTGCTTGCTTGAATAGCGAGATCGCCATGGGATACACAGAGAACGCAACGACGAACAAGCTCACTCCGCCATACGTCAGAATCGCACAAGCCATAACAATTGCAAGTACCGCGAACTTCATGCCGAGCTTTTCTACGAACCATTTCGCAACGGCATCTGCCGCACCACTGTCTTCCATTACTTTACCGAAAATGGCCCCGAGTAGAAACATTAAATACCACGACATGATGAAACTCGTGAATCCTGTCATATAGCTAGTGACGAAGTTTTCTTCACCTTCTCCAGCCAGTTGTGGGAATAATGTCATGCCACTCAATAATGCAACAAATAAAGCGGAGACCGGTCCGGCGATTAAAATGTTCACGCCTCTCATCGTTAATACAATGAGTAATGCCAAACCACCAATCAGTCCAATCATCCCTAATATACCCATTCGTATCCCCCCATTTTTAAAAGTTTGTCTAAATTGTTACAAGTAAAGCGCTTTCAAGTATTAAAACAGATAATAAAAAAACATGCAAACCGCTAAATAGCGACGTTTACATGTTTTTCACTAAAAATAATTCCAGTTTTTCGGAATTCCAGAAGTAAAATAATAGGATGCTAGTCCGGAATATTGGAATGAATTCCGATTCGTCGGAAAATAGGTCATATCTCATATTTTTTTAATTTCTCATATAATGTACTTTTACTTAATCCGAGTACAACAGCGGCTTCTTTTTTATTCGGAAATTGTGCTAACGTATCAAGAAGAATCGTTCGTTCCACTTCTTCTAGTGATTCAGCCAGTGTTCTTGAGCTAGGGGAATAGTTAATTTTGCGCTGTTTAACTTGTGGCGGCAGGGCATCCGGTGTAATCGTATCACCGCTTGTTAAATAAACAGCCGCCTGAATGACGTGTTGAAGTTCACGTATATTGCCTGGCCATCGGTACGAGTTCAAGTAGTCCAATGTCTCTTTGGAAAACTCCAAGCTTCTCTTTCCAGTCTGACTAATGGTATTATGCAATATGAAACTGATAATCTCAGAGAAATCTTCCATCCGTTCACGCAGTGGCGGTACATTCAAGGTAATCGCTTGTATACGGTAGTAGAGATCAGTTCGGAATCGATTCATTTCGATGAGTTCAGTTAATGGCTGACTAGAAGAAGCGATAATCCGAACGTTTACGGGTTCTGCCTGGTGTGAATTCAATGATTCGACTACACCGTCATTTAATAATCGAAGAAGCTTCACTTGAACAGGTAAGGGCAGGCTACCGATATCATCTATAAACAAGGTGCCTCCGTCAGCTAGTTGAATTCTGCTTTTTCGATCACTCTTACTTCCTCGTCCAAACAGTTCGGCTTCCAATAAATCGGGCGGAATGGCAGCACAGTTGACTGTGATGAACGGCTCATCTAAACGATTCGATAGTTGGTGAATACTATGAGCGAACAATGTTTTCCCCGTTCCGCTTTCACCTTGGATAAGCACAGGCAAGTCACTCGGGGCGATCATATGAATAGTCTCTTTAATTGAAAGAATACTTGCTGAAGATCCTTTAATATCCGTCATTGGGTAAGCGTTCGGCTCTTGTGCCATTACCCCCATGTTAATTTTCTCTAACGTCTGCTTCACATGAGAACTTAGATGATGCCAGTCGTGCAGATCCCGGAACACTACGCTACCGAATGCGCCGACCACATCGCCATCCACCCTGATTGGTATTCGATTCGCGAGCATATACGTTCCTTTAATATAATGAGGAGAGGCAATATGATCTTCACCAGATTTCAGAACTTCGTGCATACGGGTGTTTTCAATCACTTCATGTACGGGGCGGCCTATAGTATCTCGCTGTTCCATGTGAAGAAATTTACAATAGTCTTGATTCATATAGATAATATTGGCATCTTGGTCCACTACAACGAACCATTGAAATGCATTTTCTAATATTTGATTGAGTACATATTCAGGGAGATTAGTGATTAAGCGATTCAAAAATATACACCATCCTGTCATATTTTATTTTACACCGAACTTATATGCAATGCTTCTACAGACTCCATCATTTACATACACAATATGGCAAATGATACAGTAGTTCAACAATAAAATCAGAATAATGGGAATTAATGTAGACGAAAACATTATAGTACTATATACTTGTTCTTAAGACAGGTACTTTATGCATAACCATCTATGTAAACGCTTACTATCTTTAAAATGAATGAATGCGGGTCGATAACTGAAGCAATACTTATTGGCCTGTTTTTAGTGCGTCAATGTATGTCTGAAAGGAGGTGAGAAATGAATGCGTCACGTAGTGGATAGAGAAAATCCCCGAGTGCTTCATGTCATGGGAGACAGACTCGAGGATTTAATAGCTGGTGTATACCAACATATCGTTAGTATACCCCTTTATCCTACTAACCGAAAGGAGTTTCTATAAAAAGGGGGATAACGGGGCATGGATGAAGAAACAAAGTCAGTGATTTCACCGGGGACGAGTATGGTATATCCGTATTATGACGATGAGGGAAAGTTATGTTCGGTGTTACTGAAAAACGGTGATTTTGTACGGGTGGATCAAAGTCCAACTGAGGTAGTGGACTTGAGTATGCAGTTTTACGGGACGAGTTTGCGTGGCGGAATCGATGGTGGTAAGGCGTTGATGGGCAGAATACATATGACACCTGTGATGGTCAATGAGCGATTGGATATGTATTGGTTTCCAAGTAATTCACCTTCAAGTACTGAATGCGTGTGGTTTTCATTGTCACACATATTGACGTTCTTACCGTTCGATAAAGAACATACAAAAGTGATATTCCGTGATGGCAATGTGTTCACTGTAACCTGTAGTTTTTCAGTGTTTCAGAAAAGATACCAGCGGACCTGCATGTTAAAGAATGGATTGACGGCCAGGTTCACGCAAATGGCGCTCGGTGAGAAGAAGGGGTATAAAACGTATTTGATCCGAAAGAATCACAAGCGTGGGAATTATGAAATCACGGATGAGTAAATAGGGTTATACATAGCGTTCCTCATTGGAGGAGCGCTTTTTTGTCGAATAGTATTGTGAAATGTTCACTGTTTTGGTAGGCGGGGTGGTATAATCAGTGTAATAATGAATCGTTTGGTTAGGGACTCTGTTCATGAGCGGTCAGGAGGGAAGAGTATGTTGTTTGATTTCTTTAAGCCGAAGTGTGAATATTGCAAGAAACGGACGTCTGTCTATCAGGGATATTATTTGCCGAATGATAAGAAGATAAAAGTTTGTTCGTCTTGCGCGCGTTTTGCGCAACGCCGTGGGTTTCGCAAGTGGAAGGGCTGACGTAGGGTTAGGTGTCACCTTCCACTTAAGTTGAACTGGAATCGTCAATTAACATAAAAAGAGACAAAAGCACGATCAATAGAGCGAACAAAAGCAAGAGCTACCCGCATAGGGTGCTCTTGCTTTTGTTTATACGTCAATATTTCTTTTAGTAGTTAGTTGGTCTTTTAATTTCTTTAGTAGTTTTTCCCGACGTTTTTTGATTCCGGAAACTGAAATGCTGAAGTGAATGGCGCATTCAGCTTGGGTTTTGTTTTCTACGTAAAGATGGATGAGGAGTTCGCGCTCGCTTGTCGGGAGTGCGGTAATGATTTCATGTAGTTCGTTGTCAGGATCTTCGGTGAAGTGGTGTTGTGTTAAGTGTTCTAACGTTTCGGTTTCGACTGATGTGTTGTCTTCGCTGAATCGACTTTCCTTTTTCAGGTCGTCGAGCATGGCGCCATAGATGGAACGATAGGCGAAGGGCGTGAAATTTCCTTTCGTTTCATCAAAGCGTGTCCACGCATGAAACAGTGCGATGCGTCCGGTTTGACGGAAGTTGTCGAAATCACGGTAAATGTTTAATTTTCTGATGACGGCTGAAATCATAGGTTCGTATTGTTCCATTAGTTGTTCAAAGTTTTCATTCCGACTATTTTCCATAAAAGCGACCTCTTCAGGCCGTGCACGACACATTGGATTCCCTGGGTATTTATATAATAGGAAGTTTTGAAGGGGATATCGAATCGTCATGTTGTAGTTATGCCTGAGGTGAAGCGTATGCTTTGGTTTGGGGGAAGCAAATGCTTTTATAGAATGAAGTTGAATAGATTTGGTTATTTTTGGATAGTGGGAGGATTGGATTTGGGGGTTGATAGAGCGCCCACGCATTGAGTATGATCGGATACCCCGTTTGATAGAGCGTTTGCGCGTTGAGTATGATTGGATACCCCGTTTGATAGAGCGCTCACGCATTGAGTATGATCGGATACCCCGTTTAATAGAGCGCTCACGCGTTGTGTATGATCGGATACCCCGTTTGATAGAGCGCCCGCGCATTGTGTATGATCGGATAACCCGTTTGATAGAGCGCCCGCGCATTGTGTATGATCGGATAACCCGTTTGATAGAGCGCTCACGCGTTGGGTATGATCGGATACCCCGTTTGATAGAGCGCCCACGCATTGAGTATGATCGGATACCCCGTTTGATAGAGCGCTCACGCATCGAGTATGATCGGATACCACGTTTGATAGAGCGCTCGCGCGTTGAGTATGATCGGATATCGTGTTTGATAGAGCGTCCACGCGTAGAGTATGAGCGCGTACCACGTTTAATAGAGCGCCCCCACACAGGGTATGATCAGATACCACGTTTAACAGAGCACTCACACGAAAAAGAGAAGATCCCACATACCAGGGATCTTCTCTAAAATCATTTACATTTTAAATTGTGCAATGACTTCTGTTAGCTGCTCGCTGAGTTCAGTCAATGTTTCGGCAGCTTCTGTCACCGACTGGATGGCGCGAAGTTGTTCTTCTGAGGACGCGCTGACTTCTTCGCAGGCCGCTGCGGTTTCTTGTGATGTGGCGGACATGGTTTCCACGGTTAAAGACACGTCGTCTTTGTGCGTAGCGATCAAGCGAATTTCATCGGATACTATATGGATGGATTCTTGCATCGTGTCCATGAGTGAAGACAGTTCTTCAAACGTATTTTCCGTATCTCCGACGACTACGCCTTGGTCGCGGAATGTGTGGATGGTTTGTTGCATTTGTTCAGATACGATATGTGATTCTTTTTGTAATTCTTCTATTGTTACTTTGACATCGTCTGTGGCACGTGCGGATTGTTCAGCCAGTGTGCGGACTTCTTCTGCTACGACTGCGAATCCTTTTCCGTGCTCGCCGGCCCTAGCTGCTTCAATGCTTGCGTTTAGTGCCAAGAGGTTGGTTTGTTTTGAAATGTTCATAATCGTTTCCATGACACTACCGATTGCTTGTACTTTACTTGCGAGTGAATTCATGTCGTAGGACATCTCTTCTAGCGTTTTACTCGTAGTCGTAAAGGAAGTCTTCAGTGCATGCATTTGTTGTTGGCCATTGGTGTTTTGAATCCCAGTTTGTGTTGCGATATCCAGCATCACTTGCGATTTTTCTTGAATTTCATTGATTTCCTGGCTGAGAAGGTCGATGCGTTCTGTCACAATTTCTGCGTCTTCTGCAGATTTAGCGGCACCTTGTGCAATTTCCCCAACAGCCATGGCGACTTCATTGCTTGCGGCACTTGTTTCTTCTGATACGGCACTTAAGCTTTCGGAATTCGAACGGACATGGTCTGCTGATGTATGGACGACTGTGATGATAGTGTTCATATTTTGCACCATATGATTGAAGTCACGACTCAGTTCACCAATTTCATCTGTACTTTGGTTATCTGAACGTACTGTCAGATCCCCGCCAGACACTTTAGCCATCAATTCTTTGACCGTATCGAGTGGCTTCAACATACGGCTGATTGTGATAAATAGACCAACGAATGTCAGAAGCAACGTAAGGAGTGCAATAAGTAGCATGGAGTTGCGTAATGAATTCGCCATCGCGCTTAGATTGCGTTCTTCAAAAACTGCTCCAACTTTCCAGTTAAAGTCGGGAATTGTCGTATAGATATTGCGCTTGTCGATACCGTGATCATCGGTATATTGGATGACACCATGGTCTGCATCATACATTTTTTTGTAGTGCGCTTCGTTTGTTACATCGGTTCCTGATTTGGAAGGATGCACGATAGCCAGTCCTTGATCATCGAGCAACACAGGATACCCGTTATAGCCGATATCACGACCCGCTATTTCGTCTGTTAGAGCGGCTAGTTCCAGATCCAGTCCGAGAGCACCGACAAACGTGCCGTCTAGCATAATGGCTTTAGAAGCAGTGATGACAAACTGATTGGTCGTATCATCAAAATACGGTTCCGTCCATTGCACTTCGTCTGGATATTGTTGCGCTAATATATACCAGTTTCTAGTCGTTGGATCATAATCCGTTAAATCACCATTCGGTTTGATGACAGTAAATTTAGATGTCAATGAATAATAGACGGCATCCGTACTTGGATACATGGACAAGAAATTGCCCAAACGTTCCTCTAATTCCTTAACGGATACGTCCTTGCCATTTTCACCGATAAATTTAGTTACTGTATCGGTCGTTGCGAGCAATGCCAATCCTTTTTCATACTTGTCCATAAAATGATAAATACCAAAACTCATTTCATTGACGATAGCATTACTCGAATCAATGGCATTGGCAATAGATTGTTTCTTCGCTTGCTCATTCGTCATCCATGTCATGAATGAAATGCCGAGAATGAATAAAATGATAGCGGTTAAGATGATTTTTGTTTTAATTGACCGTAACATGTGGTGTTCAGCTCCTTCTAAGATGTGTAATGCGTTAGTGTGACTAACTTGATATCGGCTATATTTCCTATATGTTCATCGTTGTGTCAAGAAAACGAAGAAACCTGTCGAAAAATCGACAGGTTTCTTTTTAACCTATTATAGGCAAGCGGCGCCTACAATAATGAGTAAGATAAACAGAACGACAATCAATGCGAATCCGTTACCGCATGAGCGGTAATTGCCACCAGTCTCACAACCGGATTCTCCGTAACCGCCACCACCGTAGCCATATCCACCGAATCCAAACATGTCTCCACCTCCAATTTTTTAGTAATTAGCAACCGTAACCCATAAATCCTGCGCCGACAATGATCAATAAGATAAACAGAACAACGATCATTGCAAAGCCGAAGCCTCCATCGTATCCAGATCCTTTAACTGATTCTCCCATATTGATTTCACCTCCAAATGTGGAACTACCCTTATTCTATGCAAAGATTCTCGGAGTGCCTTGGCTTTTATAAAAAAATCCGCCAATCCTTAGAGAAGGAAAGGCGGATCGTGTTAGATTTTGAATCGTTCCACGGCATTACTAAGGTCTTCACTCAACTGAGTCAGTGCTTCAGCCGCTTCGGCAACAGAACCAATTGCGTGGAGTTGTTCATCTGAAGAGGCACTCACTTCTTCACAAGCCGCTGCAGATTCTTCTGTTGTGGATAGTAAAATTTGAATTTGCTCGGAGACATCGTTTTTATGCACATCCATTTCTTGAAGAGCCATAGTGAATTGATTAATCCGGGATTGCATATCGCCAATGAAACTAGAAATATTTTCGAATATTCCTTCTGTATCTAGTACGACTGTACTTTGTCGTTCAAATGTATTCCGTGTATTGTCCATTTGCTCAATGACATGTTGTGTGCCGTTTTGCAGTTCTTGAATCGTAGAACGTACTTGTTCCGCAGATTTCGCAGACTGCTCTGCCAATTGACGGACTTCGTTTGCTACAACTGCAAAGCCTTTACCGTGTTCTCCGGCCCTCGCTGCTTCAATACTAGCGTTTAACGCAAGTAAATTGGTCTGGGAAGAGATCGACGTGATGGCGTCAATGACGGAACTGATCGCTTTCACTTTATCTTCTAATGAGCCGATCATCGTGCCCATTTGTTGCAAGTCTTGATTCCAGTTATTGAAGGAAGAGCTTAAAATACTCATCTGTGCGCGCCCATCTGCGTTGAATGTTACGGCTTCTGTTGCCAAACTTGCCATTTCGCTGGCTGTATCATTGGCTTCTTGAATTTGCTGATTCAATAACTCCGCACGAGTCGTCACGGTTTCCGCATTGTCCGCAGACTCCACAACGCCTCGCGTAATTTCTGCCAAAGCACTCGCGATTTCTTCACTTGTCGCATTGGTTTCTTCGGATACTGCACTCAAGTTTTGTGAACTCGCCAGTACATTGGATGCGGAATGCGTAACGGTCGTAATCAAACTGTTCATGTGGTCGAGCATCTTATCAAACCCTGTGCCTAATTCTCCAATTTCATCAGTGGATTGGATGTTGGCTCTGACTGTTAAATCGCCGTCGGCTACTTGCTGCACGGTCTCTTGTAAACGGAAAATCGGCTTCAATATTCGGCTGATGAAAATGAATAGAATAATCGCCAGTATCGCTAGGGTCACGATAGCTGCAATGATCATGACGTTTCGTAAACCGGTTGCGAGAGATTGCATGTTTTTCTGATCGTAAATGACCCCGAGTTTCCAGTCAAAGTTTGGAATCGTCGTGAACATGTCCACCTTTTTGACATCTTCTTGCTCGAATGTATGGTGGCCAGCTGTCTTTTTGTACATTTCGGCTACATAGTCACGATCCATGAGATTCTCCCCGACGAGTGAAGGATGGGCGATAGCTGTCCCTTCCGAATCGAGAATGAATGCATAACCGCCATGGGGGATAGCTGTTGCTGAGATATCTTCTGACATGGTGGATAATTGAATATCAATGCCTACAACACCAACTAGTTGATTGCCGTTCATCACGGCTTTTGAAGCACTAATAATGAAGTTACCTGTCGCTGCGTCAATATACGGTTTGGTCCAGTGTACGCGATCTGTTTCTGCTACTGCCTTTTGATACCATTCACGTGTAGACGGATCGAAGTCTGTCAAATCCACGTAAGGACGAATCATCGTTTCTTTTGTCGCAAAGCTAAGATACGTACTAGATACGTCAGGGTACGTCTCCAACGTGTGGGTAAGTGCTTTCGCAACGTCTGCCTCACCGCTTGTGGCGGTCGCATTCGTATAGTCTGATGAATCGGTCAGCAAGTCTAACCCTTTACTGTATTGCAGTAAATCCGCTTCAATCGATGCACTCATTTCATTTAGCAACGTACTGCTCGATTCTGTAAGATTTTTCTCTGTCCGTTCTTTGACTAACCAGCTACTAATTCCCGTCATTGTCAGGACCCCGCCAGCAACTAGCACGAGGACAAGAAGGATCATTTTCGTTTTGATGGAATGAAACATGGATGTATGCTCCTTTACTCTTATAGATTATTCTAATCATACAGTACTTTCGACTAATCTAATAGTCTGTTTTTCATAACGGGGGTAAATATTTATTTGCATAAGAATAGAAGTCGCAAGAATTTCCATACATCATACGCAACGTAAAAATACAATAGCTGTGAATCTATAGAAGAAAAACAGGGGATACGCTCAACATCGCGTATTTCAATCCGATACTATACATAACGATTGTTCATTACAGACGGGGGGAACCAGCATGGTCAACCGAATTGGCGAAGGCCCCGCAACCCAACCAGTGCAAACATCATATGCGAGTGGGACTGTTGAAAACAGAAGTGAAGTTCCAAGTATTCAGCCCATTGGTCAACCAACTCAACAGATGACACCAGAACTACAAGTGGAGTTGTCAAAGAGTGAGGCGAAAGAATTAACGGATGGTATGAATAAATTCCTCGAAAGTGCGAATGTCCAGTTACGATTTAAATTTCACGAACAGCTGAATGAATATTACGTAACGATCGTGGACCCTGAAACGGAAGAGGTAGTGCGTGAAATACCGCCAAAAAAATTGCTCGACATACATGCAGCCATGAGAGACTTCATTGGATTACTAATCGATCATAAAATATAACTAAAAAGGTGTGAGGCACGATGAGAATCGGCGGATTGGCATCCGGAATCGATACAGAATCCATTATCAGAGACATGATGAAAGCGCATCGGATTCCTCTTGATAAAATTACACAAAAGAAACAATACACACAATGGCAACTAGACGATTATCGTTCCACCAACCGTGACTTGAGAAAGTCGAGCGATAAGCTATTTGACACGGTCATGAAGCAGAGCACGTATATGAAGAAAAGCGTCAGTGTGTCTGATGATAAGGCGGTTAGTATTACAGCTAAGGGATCAATTTCTGACTTTTCGGGGACGATTGAAGTGACAACGTTAGCAAAGCAAGCGACATTTCAAAGTGGTAAACTTACACAAAAAAACAAAGATAACGTCGAAGAAAATCTTACCGACGAACAAGTGAAAACTTTGAAAATATCGCAATTAGATTCTGCTATTACTAGCCCGACATTAAAGATAACAGCGCCTGGAAGGGAACCATACGATGTAGTGTTTGATAAGGATTCAACAATAGATTCTATCTTGACTCAAATCAATGAAAAAACTGGTGTCAGTGCATTTTATGATTCATCATCAGGTCAAATTGCATTGAATACGAAAAGTAGCGGTGCAGGGGAAATCAAGATTGAAGGTACTATTGCGTCAGCCTTAAAATTAGATATTAATGGAGAAGGTATAAACAAAGCGGTTTCAAAAGAAGGTTCTGACGCAAAGTTTACCTTTAATGGTCTAGAAACAACACGCGCATCTAACACATTCACTATTAATGGATTTGAAGTTTCACTTAAACAGACGACAACTTCGCCTGTAACATTTAACTCAACAACCGACACGGATCAAATCTTAAAATCAGTAGTAGAATTCGTCAATGACTATAACGAAATGATCGAAAAACTGAACAGCAAAATTAAAGAAAAACAATTCAAGTCTTTTCACCCGCTTTCCGATGAACAAAAAGCCGATATGAAAGAAAAGGAAATTGAACTTTGGGAAGAAAAAGCCAAGAGCGGTACCTTAAAGGGCGATCCAGCACTAACTTCGATGCTAAATAATTTACGTTCTATTATGAGTAGCACTGTTGCCTCTACTGACAAAGATGGAAAAAAAATCAATATCAGCCTGAAAGATTTAGGCATTGAAACAACGAGTAATTATTTAGACAACGGTAAATTAACAATCAATGAAGATACACTTCGTGCGAAAATTTCGGAAAATCCAAACGCAGTCTATGATTTAATCGGTAAAAGCAATACGAATCCTAAAAAGGGAGGAATTGCACAACAATACCGAACTGAATTACAAGACGCTCAAAAAAAGATTACCGTTAAAGCGGGTAGTTCAACAGCGGTAAACGACACGTTTGCCCTGGGTCGCTCCCTCAAAAGCATGGACAAACAAATCGAGCGCTTTGAAAGTAAGTTAAAAATGATGGAAAGTCGTTACTGGAAACAGTTTAACGCAATGGAGCAAGCTATCCAACGTGCGAATTCACAGTCTGCTCAGTTGATGAGTTCACTTGGCGGCGGCATGTAACGCAACTTAGCTAGAAAAAGGAGAATGACATACATGGCTACTAACAACCCTTATGCAGCATATCAAACGAATACAGTGACGACTTCAACGCCCGGTGAGCTAACTTTAATGCTTTATAACGGATGCCTTAAATTTATTCAGCAAGGGAAGATGGAACTGGCTAAAGGTAATTTGGAGCAAAAAAATATTGCAATTCAAAAAGCACAAGCGATTGTGACGGAATTGATGCTGACATTGGATACATCCTATGACGTATCCAAAAACATGCTGGTCCTGTACGAATTCGTGAACAGCCGCTTGATTGATGGCAATATCCAAAATGATCCGGCGATGTTTGAAGAAGCAGCAGGAATCATTACGGAATTCCGCGATACGTGGAAACAAGTAATCCAGATTAATCGTACGAAACAATACTCCAACGTGAGCGAGATATGATCCGACCTGCCATGACGATGTGGCGTGACCGCTCTCTTCGATTGATTGCGCTTGTACAGGTAGTAGATGAAGAAAAACGTGATGAAGTCATCGAGCAAATTAATCAGATACTGAATGAACGTGATCTGTTGCAGTCACAAATAGCCCAGCCTTTCACAGCAGAAGAAGATGCATTTGGTGAGGAATTAATTCGTTTGGAGAAAGATGTACAAACGAGTCTGGAACGCTTCACACATACGATTCGCACAGACATTTCACAATCCCAAGCAAAAAAAGAAAACATGAATAGCTATGTAAATCCATATGGTAAGATGTCCCCAGACGGTGCCTATTTCGATTCGAAGCACTGATAACCGGAAGAGAGGAATCTCTTTCGGTTTTTTTACATATACGTATTCAAAAGAAAGGACTAATCCTATGCGTTATAATCGCCACGACTACTTTCGGTACACATTCAATCCATACATACCGGCCACATTCCGCATTCAACTAAATAATGAAGAGAGAAGCATGTCTAATGAAGGAAATTGTGAAATTTTGGATATTAGCACAGGCGGAGTGAAGTTCGTGACGCATCTGGATCTGCCTGTTCGTTTAGAAATTCTTGCACTGCAATTAGAGTTTACAATCTATCAGCATCATTTTGAAATTTTAGGTAATGTGGCTTGGAAGAAGGAAACAGAATATGGCTTTGAGTATGGATTCGAGTTTGATGAAGAGCAAAAAATGGATGCGCTGATCACCGAAGAATTAAAACATCATGCCCGTAAAGTGAAAGAAACAGAATAAATTAACATGAATCAGAAGTTTCTTTACAATTCTGCATACTTCTTAAGTTTTAGAAAGGATTTTAAGGGTACTATGAAGAAGTAAGGTAGTGAGGGTTTAAAAAAGGAGGAGTTCATATGTTAGACTTCAATATTCGCGGTGAAAACGTCGAGGTAACTCCGGCGATCAGAGAGTACGTTGAAAAGAAAGTTGAGAAACTGGAGCGTTACTTTACAGAAGGTGTAAACGCTACAGCTAATGTTAACTTGAAAGTGTATAGTGATAAACAAACAAAAGTGGAAATTACAATTCCAATGAAGAATTTGACACTTCGCGCAGAGGAGCGTCACAATGATATGTACGCAGCTGTGGATTTAATCGTCGACAAGCTAGAGCGTCAAATTCGCAAATATAAAACACGTGTTAATCGTAAGTCACGTGAGCGTGAGGGTGTAGCGGCTTTCTTCCAGTCGGTTGATGGCAATAATACTCAAGAGATCGAAGACGACGCGGAGTTCGACGTAGTACGTACGAAGCAGTTCGATTTGAAGCCGATGGATCAAGAAGAAGCGATCCTTCAAATGAACATGTTAGGCCACAGTTTCTTCATCTTTACAGATGCAGATTCCGACGGCACGCATATTGTCTACAAGCGTAAAGACGGCAAGTATGGCTTAATCGAAACAAACTAATACGAATCGAGACAAGTCCAGCTTATGCTGGGCTTGTTTTTTTGGTTTATGACTTGTGAGTGACGGGGTGTGTATGAGGGGATTGAAGCTCCAGCTGGCGGAAGCTTTCCCATGGGCCTGCGGTGAGCCAACCAGTTCGCGTTGCTCTCTTTTGGTTGTCTCACCTAATCGGGCTGATCCATCGGGAGTCACCGCCAGCTTCCGCTTCAATCCTAAGTAGATAGTGGAGATACTTGAATCCCTCATTAGAGATAGTGTGTTACTTATTGTGGTCATTAGAATTATTTGGGATCAAAAGCGAGTGCTGTGGAGTGGTGAGTTAATTGGTGTATGGGAAGGGATTTCCACTCCAGTTGGAGGACGCTTTCCCATGGGCGTGGCCTTGAGCCGCTTCCTACGCTTCGCTTCGTCCAGGGTCTCAAGGCGCACGCTGATCCATCGGGAGTCGCCCCCAGCTTCCGTTGCACTCCTAACTATATAGAGGGAAGACGTATATCATTTACTATCGATAGTATGTGAATAAGTAAAAAACCCTGAACCTGGTTTAGTTCAAAAGTGTGTTAAGAGCTAATATAGAAACGATTACAAGCCTATCTTCAATGCACAACAATGAGTGTCACCCACTAACATTGCAAGGGATTGGCGCGTAGGAGGGGCGACTCCCAGAGGATCAGCTCGACAGGTGAGACAACCAAAAGGGAGCTTGCGACCTGGTTGGCTCACCGCGAGCCCTCAGGAACTGAAGTGACCCCCACACCCGTTCAGCCTAACCCAATCAAACTTAGGAAAAAAGATACAGCGCACCATTTGCACCTAGCTTTTTACAATGTTAAAATGGAGTGTGGCTTAAATATACTTAGACAACGAACTTACAACTGGCAGGTGCGTCCTGCTAATTGATGAAGCTATGAGGATGTGACGATAAATGCTTGGCGTATTGAATAAAATGTTCGACCCAAACAAACGTGACTTAAAACGACTTGAGAAAATTGCCGATCAAGTAGAATTATTGGCTGAGGATATGGAAAAACTGTCAGACGAACAACTGACAGCGAAAACAGATGAATTTAAAGAGCGCTATCAGCAAGGCGAAACCATTGAAGATTTGCAACCTGAAGCGTTTGCTGTCGTTCGTGAGGCTTCTCGCCGCGTGCTCGGGTTATATCCGTTCCGCGTGCAAATCATGGGTGCTGCAGCGCTGAACGAAGGGAATATCGCAGAGATGAAGACCGGTGAGGGGAAGACGTTGACTTCTACACTCGCCGTTTATTTAAATGCGCTGACTTCCAAAGGCGTCCACGTAGTAACCGTTAACGAATACTTGGCTAGCCGTGACGCGGGAGAGATGGGGCAGTTGTATTCATTCCTCGGCATGAGCGTAGGCTTGAACTTGAACAGTCTCAGCAAAGAAGAAAAGCGGGAAGCGTATGAAGCCGACATCACATACAGCACGAACAACGAACTCGGTTTCGACTATTTGCGTGATAACATGGTGCTTTATAATGAACATAAAGTACAGCGCCCGCTTCATTTCGCCGTAATTGATGAAGTAGACTCCATTTTAGTCGATGAAGCACGTACACCGCTGATCATTTCAGGTCAAGCAGCAAAAGCGCAAGAATTATATCGCTTAGCCAATCGCTTTGTGATCACGCTGAAAAAAGAAGAAGATTATTCATTTGACGAGTCGACTAAAGGTGTGGTTTTGACGGAACAAGGGATTGAAGCGGCTGAGAAAGCATTTAGTATCGATAACTTATTCGATCTGCAACACGTGACGCTAAACCACGCAATCAATCAGTCATTAAAAGCGCATGTTAGTATGCATAATGACGTAGACTATGTGGTGGAAGAAGGCGAAGTGGTCATCGTTGACTCCTTCACAGGCCGTTTGATGAAAGGCCGTCGTTATAGCGATGGTTTGCACCAAGCGATTGAAGCGAAGGAAGGACTTGAAGTTCAGAACGAGTCGATGACACTGGCGACCATTACGTTCCAGAACTATTTCCGTATGTATGAAAAACTGTCTGGAATGACGGGTACAGCGAAGACAGAGGAAGAAGAGTTCCGCAACATCTACAATATGAACGTGATTGCGATTCCGACCAATCAACCGATTGCTCGTGATGACCGTCCGGACTTGATCTTCGCCTCGATGGATGGAAAGTATAAAGCGGTAGCGGAAGATATTAGAGAACGACACGAAAAGGGTCAACCCGTGCTAGTCGGTACAGTAGCGATTGAAACGTCTGAAATCATTTCAGCATTCTTGAAAAAGTACGGCATTCCGCATAATGTCTTGAACGCGAAGAATCACGAACGTGAAGCTGAAATCATTCAAGACGCTGGTAAAAAAGGTGCTGTAACGATTGCAACCAATATGGCTGGTCGAGGTACGGATATTAAACTGGGTGATCACATCCAAGACGTTGGCGGTTTAGCAGTCATCGGTACGGAGCGACACGAGTCACGGCGAATTGATAATCAGCTACGTGGACGTTCAGGGCGTCAAGGTGACCCAGGGGTTACGCAATTCTATCTATCATTAGAAGATGAATTAATGCGTCGTTTCGGTTCTGAACAAATGAAATCGATGATGACCAAACTCGGTATGGACGATGAAACACCGATCCAGTCGAAAATGGTGTCTCGTTCAGTTGAATCTGCTCAGAAACGAGTAGAGGGTAATAACTTTGATTCACGTAAACGTTTATTACAATATGATGATGTACTTCGTCAGCAGCGTGAAGTGATATACAAAGAGCGTAATGAAGTACTTGGTTCAGAAAATATTCGCCCGGTTCTTGAGAATATGTTGAATTCGGTTATTGAACGTGTCGTGGCGATTCACACTGCAGACAATACTGTATATTCCAAAGGCTTGAAAGACTATTTGGAAGCGAACTTATTGGCTGAAGATACTGTGACAATAGAAGACTTAGAAGGTAAAACACCAGAAGAATTGCAAACATTTATTCACGAATTGGTGATTGCGCGCTATAATGAGAAAGAGCAGGAAATGTCTGAAGAGCGTATGCGTGAATTTGAGAAGGTGGTCTTGTTGCGTGCGATTGATACCAAGTGGATGGATCATATCGATGCGATGGATCAGCTTCGTAATGGAATTCATTTACGTGCATATGGACAGAGTGACCCGCTTCGTGAATACCAGGCAGAAGGATTTGCCATGTTTGAAGATATGCTAATGGCCATCGAAAACGATGCGACGAAGTATGTCATGAAGGCAGAAATTCGCAATAACTTGGAGCGCGAAGAAGTAGCAAAAGGTCAAGCGAACAACCCGAAAGAAGACGGCGCACCGGTTGCTAAAAAGCCTATCCGACGTACTGTCAATATCGGACGTAACGAACCTTGTCCGTGTGGTAGCGGCAAGAAGTACAAGAACTGCCACGGCAAAGCATAAAGAGAAACAACCACTCAGGAGGAAACCATTATGATAGAATTATCCGATGTTCGCAACGATCTCGACAAAACAGCTAAGAAATTAGCGGACTTTAGGGGGTCTCTTTGACTTAGAAAACAAAGAGGCTAGCATGCAGGAATTAGATGAAATGATGTTGGAGCCAGGATTCTGGGATGACCAGGACGCGGCTCAAAAGGTTATTTCACAATCGAATGCATTGAAAGACATTGTCGGTGAATATAACGAATTGAACGAAATACAAGAAAATTTGGAAATGACGCTTGAACTTCTACGGGAAGAAGCAGACGCAGAGTTACAAGAAGATCTGATAGCCGAATTAAAAGAGTTCAAAAAGAAGATGGAGCAATTCGATCTTCAAATGTTATTGAGCGATGAATTTGATAAAAATAGTGCAGTAGTTGAAATACACTCAGGCGCAGGCG
The DNA here is from genome assembly GCF_002743255.1 of Sporosarcina sp. P2. Lineage (GTDB taxonomy): Bacteria > Bacillota > Bacilli > Bacillales_A > Planococcaceae > Sporosarcina. Next base: position 32,830 of record NZ_PDYY01000006.1, on the reverse strand, counting down.
GCACCGAGTCCCAAGACTGGGCGTCGATGTTGCTTCGCATGTACACGCGCTGGGCAGAGCACCATGGCTTTAAAGTCGAAACACTCGATTATCAAGCAGGTGACGAAGCGGGCGTGAAATCTGTCACACTTGGAATTAAAGGGCATAATGCATACGGCTACTTAAAAGCGGAAAAAGGTGTACACCGACTCGTTCGGATCTCCCCATTCGACTCTTCAGGCAGACGCCATACATCATTCTCTTCTATTGAAGTCATGCCAGAGTTTGACGGCGATATTGAATTGGATCTGAAGATGGAAGACATCAAAATTGACACGTACCGTTCAAGCGGTGCCGGCGGACAGCACGTTAACACGACGGACTCCGCTGTTCGTATGACTCACATTCCAACAGGTGCGATTGTTACGTGTCAGACGGAACGTTCGCAAATTAAGAACCGTGAGCGTGCGATGAATCTTTTGAAAGCGAAGATTTACCAGATTCGCGTGGAGGAAGAGGAAGCGCGTTTGGCGGATATCCGTGGCGAGCAGAAGGAAATCGGTTGGGGCAGTCAGATACGTTCGTATGTTTTCCATCCGTATTCTATGGTGAAGGATCACCGTACGAATGAAGAGACAGGTAACGTTAGTTCTGTGATGGACGGCGAGATCGACCAATTTATTAATGCGTATTTGCGTTCAAGAATTTCTTAATCATAAAAAGACAGCCGGGCAAGTCATTTCTTCATGACTTGTTGTGGCTGTCTTTTTGAAAAATGGGAGTAGTTTCATTATGAGTTTTGAGGTAGATAGACTGGAATGGTTGTTGGGGTGGGGGATTTTCGCTTCGGAGGGGACGCGCAAATCCCTACAATGTAAGTGGGTGACAATTAGTATAGTTTACCGTAAGTTGGCTTGGCTGTTAATTTTCACCGTTAAACTGAAAGCAGACCATAGTAAATGAAAAAACATCTTGTAATTGATTATGTATGTGAACTCTTGTCACATTTGTCTTTTGAATATTACAAAGACGTTACAATATTACAGACTGTGACAAAGAGTTATCTTTATTTATCTCCTATTCCATAGTGGACGCCGCATTTACTCGTAATTTTACCCACATGACAAAATGTTATGTTTAAGAATTGTCAATTTGGTCAATACTATATATGTACTTACTACCAAAGCGTCTTTTATGGGATGAAAGAGACGAAAAACATGATTATCCTCGATAATTTGTAACTTTATCCTCTCTATTCACCATAAATCGATCGAGATTTGGTATACTACTATATGTTAGAAAAATTTAAGTAAAAGGGAGGATATTACATGAAGAACAAACTATTGGCTACACTCTTCGGAGCAGCACTAGTTCTCGGTGCTTGTGGTGGAGGCAACGACAACGCTTCAGAACCAAATGATGACGCTACAAAAGACAACGGCGCAGCTACTTCCGAAGTAGATGCAGAAGCAGTTGTACAACAAAGCTGTGCGTCATGTCACGGAGGAAACTTAGAAGGTGGAGCAGGACCAGCACTTGATAAAATTGGTGCAACACTTTCTGAAGAAGAAATCCACGACGTGATTGTGAACGGTAAAGGCGCTATGCCTCCTGGTATTATTCAAGGCGAAGAAGCAGACGCAGTTGCTGCTTGGTTAGCTGAAAAGAAATAATGAATACTCAATCGTCTCCAAGATTTTCTTGGTGGCGATTTTTTTGTTCATTCATAAAGAACATTTTTTACCTATTTCGCTTGCTTGATTAATTGATACATAACTGTAATACATAGTAATATGAAGGCCATGCTATAATAAAAATGGCGAATATGAGAGAAAAACAAAATTCAGGTGGTTATGATGTATGATTGTAATGAAAAATGTATACAAAAAGTACCCGAATGGCGTTGTAGCGTCTAACGGAATTCATGTCGAAATCGAAAAAGGGGAATTTGTATATGTTGTTGGACCGAGTGGCGCAGGTAAATCCACGTTCATTAAAATGATGTATCGTGAAGAAGTCCCATCTAGTGGCTTGATTTACTTCAACAATACGGAACTAACAAAAATGCAAAGAAAAGATGTCCCTTATTTGAGAAGACAAATTGGCGTAGTATTTCAAGACTTTAAACTTCTGCCAAAACTGACTGTCTACGAAAATATCGCGTATGCGCTAGAGGTAATTGAAGAATCACCGAGTGTCATACGTCAAAAAGTGACAGAAGTGCTGAAATTAGTAGGACTCACCAAGAAAACTAGAATGTTTCCAAATGAACTGTCAGGTGGAGAACAGCAACGCGTGTCGATTGCACGATCGATTGTCAATCAACCGAAACTCGTTATTGCAGACGAACCGACAGGGAATTTAGATCCAGAGACTTCATGGGAGATCATGAAGATTTTTGAACGGATAAATGCACAAGGCACCACAATTATTATGGCTACACATAATAAAGATATTGTAGATAATCAACCACATCGCGTGATACAGATCGAAGGCGGACTCATCACACGAGATGAGAACGAAGGAGAATACTCCAATGAAATCTAGAACAGTACGACGTCATATTCGGGAAAGTTTCAAAAGTCTTAGTCGAAACGGCTGGATGACCTTTGCTTCAGTGAGCGCTGTGACCGTGACTTTATTATTGATTGGCGTATTCATCGTCATCATGATGAACTTGAATCAACTGGCTGATAACATCGAAAATGATGTGGAAATCAAAGTAGTCGCGGAACCAGGCGCTAGTAAAGATGAAGTCCAGGAACTATTGCAGGAAGTCAAAGAAACCTCAGGTGTTGCCGAAGTCCAGTATTCTTCACGGAAACAGGAATTGGAGAGCATGATTCAATCGTTCGGTGATGAGTTAGCGCTCTATAAACAGGACAATCCCCTCGGTGATGCATTATATGTTAAAGCGGATGATCCGAAAAACACCGCATCCATCGCAAATGAAATCGCAACGTACCCGCATACTTTTGACGTGGAGTACGGAGAAGGCAAGGTAGAAAAACTTTTCCATGTCTTAAAAATAGGACGAAACATCGGACTCGGCTTAATAGTAGCCTTGCTGTTTACCGCTATGTTCCTCATATCGAATACGATACGACTCACCATCGTGGCGAGACGTACAGAAATCGATATTATGAAACTGGTCGGTGCAACAGATAGTTTCGTACGGATTCCTTTCATGCTCGAAGGCGTGTGGCTTGGAATTCTCGGTGCGATTCTTCCGATGGCTCTTATGACGACATTTTATTCGAAGTTGTATAGTTTCTGGGAAGGTCGTTTGCAAAATCAATTATTCCATTTGCTAGATCCTAACCCATTCCTATTACAATTAAACTTTTTACTACTATTCGTCGCCGTCTTTATTGGCGTCTGGGGCAGTTTCATGTCCGTCAGGAAATTCTTGAAATCGTAAGTTTTACTAAGGAGAGAAATAGAATTTGATAAAAAGACATAGAATCATTTCAAGTGTCCTTGCGATTTGTCTGCTTACCACAACGGTTGGCAGCGCAGACGTCTTCGCGGACTCTTTGAAAGATTTGCAGAATGAAAAAAATGCAGCAGATATCAAGAAGAAAAATTTAGATTCTACTATTCAGAAAAAAGAAATTCAGATACAGGAGAAACAGGCGAAAGTCGATGTACTGGTCTCCCAAATTAAAAAACTAAATGACAAAATTGAAGAAACCAATCAAAATATGGATCGGATCATTGCAGAAATGAATCAGACCCAAATTGAAATTGAGGAACTTCAATCATCTATTAAAGAATTAGAGATTCGAATCAAACAACGAGACGAAGTTTTGCGTGAGCGCGTTCGCGTTATGCAAGTCAAGGGGAACCAAGTCAGTTATTTGGACGTGCTTCTTGGCGCTAACAGTTTCGCGGATTTCATTGACCGTTTCTCGGCAGTATCTACATTGATGGATGCAGATCGAAAAATCATTCAACAGCAAGAAGAAGATATAGCGTTGCTTGAGGAAGAAAAGAAACTTGTTGAGCAGAAATTAGCGGAACAAGAAGAGCGCAAGCAAAAAATTCAAGCATTGAAAGACGAATTGCATAACAAAAAGCTTGAAAAAAGAGAAGTTGTCAATCAGCTCGAAAAGAGTCAAGAAAAACTTTCGAGTGAAAAAGGCGCGTTAGAAGAAGAATATAGCGAAACGGTAGCATTCAGTTCTAAACTTGAGAAGAAGATTATCGCAGAGCAAAATCGTTTAGCGGAAATCGCTCGTAAGGAACAGGCGAGAAAGCATAAGTTGCAGCAAGAAAGATTGGCAGCAGAAGCAGCAGCCGCCGCGGCAAATAGCCGTTCAAGTGCATCTTCGAATTCCAGTTCCAGTTCCAGTTCCAATGCTGCTCCGCCTGTCTCAAGTGGATCCTGGACAAAACCGACAACGGGTAGTTTCAGTTCAGGATTTGGCTGGCGGACTCATCCGATATCGAAAGTGAGAAAACAGCACCGTGGAATGGATATTAGTGCACCTACAGGAACTCCGGTTGTAGCGGCAGGAGATGGTGTAGTATCGTATACGGGCAGTATGGAAGGGTTCGGTAACGTGATTATGATCACGCACTCTGTAAAGGGTCAGATCATGACGACGGTCTATGCTCACCTTTCCTCGATTGGTACAAGTTCAGGACAATCTGTCGATAAAGGTCAATTCATTGGAGCGGTCGGTTCGACAGGCTTCTCAACAGGTCCGCATTTGCATTTTGAAGTGCATATAGGAAACTTCTCCGCCACAGGACCAAGTGCAGTCAATCCTTTGCATTACGTTTCTTTTTAGTATAGCATAAATTGAAAACCTGCCTGAAAAGGTGGGTTTTCATACGTTCATAGAAAGATTAGGAGGATGGACAATGCCGGTTACGCAGTATTATCCAATCGGTTCTATTACGATGCCGTCTTCTTGGATTGCCTTCATTGCGGGTTTCCTAGTGACCTATCTTTTCATTCGATTATACTTTGGCAAAGTGCATGGCGAACGAATCGGAGATTTATTTTTCCATGTCGTAATCATTTGGAAATTGTCAGTGATTTTAACAGATTTCACTATGGTCATGAAAAATCCACTGTCTATTCTTTATTTCCACGGGGGAAAGTTTGGTTGGATACTCGGGCTAGTCGTAGCAGGTTTATTGATGCTTCGGCGAGTATATAAAGAGAAGTGGAAGCGTATCGATAAATGGTCGTTATTGCTTGCGTTAATTTGCTGGCAAGCTGTCTATCAAATCGCTATGACGTTTCTTAATGAAGGCAGTCTGGTTGTGAAAAGCGCAACGATTCTATTATTTGTCGCCGTCTTTATGCTGTCGTGGTGGTGTCAACAAAAGAAAATCAATACAGTGAGCGAACTTGCTGGTGTCTTGCTAGCGGCTCATTTTCTCGTATCCGCCATTCAAGGAAATCTGTTGAACACAGCATTCATCACGACCATTTTTATTGGTTTGTTAATGTGGGGGGTAGAGAAATCTTCCGCCCAACCGATTAGTGGAAAGGAAGAGGTAAAGTGAGTAAGAAAATGATCGGATATATTATTACCGCATTGCTCGTCGGTGCATTGATCTTTATCATGGTAGAAAATTCTACTGGCCAGAAAAAACCGGTGGAAACACCGATTACACAAGCAAGCCAGGCAGATGCATTGCAAGAAGAGGAAGGTTTGGAGCAATATTCACTTGCCCCGGACTTTACACTTGAAACACTTGCTGGCGAAACGGTGACGCTTTCCGAGTTAAAAGGGAAGAAAGTTATTTTGAACTTCTGGGCTACATGGTGTCCTCCATGTAAAGCAGAAATGCCGCATATGGAAAGTTATTATTCAAAACTTACGGATGAAGACCAAGTGGAACTCATCGCAGTCAACGTCACAGAATCTGAGCGACGTGGTATAGGTGAAGTGGAAAAGTTTGTGGCTTCCTATGAATTAAGCTTCCCGATTCCGCTAGACAAGACGGCGGAAGTCACACATACGTATGGTGTGTTCTCGATGCCGACAACGTATATGATTGATACAGAAGGGCGCATTGCACAAAAAGTCATTGGCCCATTAGATGAAAAAACATTGAATGAATTAGTCGATTCCATGGACTGAAAAAAGAGTCTGTTCTCGTGTCGTAACTCCTTGTCTTTCTTCATATAGTGAAGAGAGGAGGAGGTTATGAATGCGTAAGAGCAGGCTTTTTTTGGTGGGGGTGTTATTACTGATCGGCGCCATATGGCTAAATGGCTGCGGGAAGCAGGAAGCTGCAAAGAATGAGTCGATCAGTAAGTTACCTGTAGTAGATGAGGTATTTGAAAAGATTCAAGAGCGAGCCGTATACCCAGTCAAGAAGGACGAGCTGATTGAAGGGGCGTTGCGTGGGATGACCGATACAATCGGTGACCCGTATTCGACGTATTTGACCGAACAGGAAGCAGAGTCTCACCGGGAATCACTCGCAGGATCACGTGTAGGGATTGGTGCGGAAATGACACGGACGAATGGCAAGTATATTGTCGTAGCGCCAATTAAAGGAGGTCCTGCTGAAAAGGCGGGATTACAGCCTTATGATGAAATTGTGCGTGTCAACGGAGAACGTTTGGCCAATGAAACATTACGCGACGTAGTCAATATGATACGGGGCGAAAAAGGGACGGAAGTGAAGTTGACTATTTTCCGGCCTGAAGCGGATAAGCATATGGAATACACCATCACACGCGATCACATGCCTGTGATATCTGTGTCGCATGAGCTGATTAAAGAACGGGATGCTAAGCTCGGGTACATAGCGCTAAGCATGTTTGGTGAAGAGACAGCAAAAGAGTGGCAAAAGGCTACGTCTGACGTCCTCAAAAAAGGTGCCCAAGCTATCATCATTGATGTGCGCGGTAATCCGGGCGGCTATTTGACGGCTGTATCCGAAATTTCCAGTAGTCTATTGGAAGAAGATCGAACGTTCGTCGTGATGCAAGATGCAACAGGGAATTTAACGCCAGTGTCAACGGAGAAGGACGATAAGCTTTCATTTAATGAACGCTTGAAACACGTCCCGATTGTTATCGTACAGGATGTAGGTAGCGCATCTGCAAGTGAAGTGTTGAGTGCAGCGATCAAAGATTTGAAACGTGGTGAGATTATCGGCACGACAAGTTTTGGCAAAGGAACCGTACAAGAAACGATGGAATTATCTAACGGTGGAGAATTAAAACTATCGACGAGTAAATGGTTGACGCCTAAAGAAAAGTGGATTCATGGCAAAGGGGTCACAGCAGATATTGAAGTAAAACAGAATGCTTTATTTACAGAGCACTTGCAGATGGTAACAGATACTATGAAAGAAGGGCATTTCAATGACCAAGTTGCTTATGCGCAACGCATGCTCAAAGCATTTGATCATCGTCCAGGTAGAACGGATGGCTATTTCGATCGCGAAACGGCAGAAGCGGTACATGCATTCCGCGCGGAGTATGAAATCAAAGAAGGCTATGATATGGACAGAGAATTCTTCACGGCATTAAAAACGGCTGCAGAAGAATATCGGGCTGAGCCAAAGAACGACAAACAGTTGCGTATGGCGGTCGATTTCCTCGTCAATAAACTGGAAAAATAATAGCTGAGGCGGTTCGGCAAGGTCTTGAAAAAACAGGACACGTGCGAACAGCCTCTTTTTTCATGCAATTTAGCTTAAATTGGAACTTCCTTCAGAACTCTCTCGCTATTTTCCTTCTTTTTTTGTACAATGAAGAAAAGAGCTATAAAGACAAGCGAGAAAGGTGACAGAAGATGTCTAGCGAACTATTACTTAATTTAAAAGATGCAGTACTGTACTTTTTTCTGAATCCCGTCTGGCTAATCGCTTTAGTGGCTGCCTATATGCTTGGCAGTAAACGCGTAAGCCGCGAGCGAACAGATTTCAATGTGGGCATAAACAAAAGTTCCACTGAAATGAAACATGCTATTTCAGTAGGTTGGTTGCACGGTCTAGTTCTATCGATTTTAATCGCTGGCGTTGGATTGATCGTCGATTTTAACTGGATCATTGTTTTATCCGTTATCATGTTGCTCGTTATCGTATCCTTCTCCTATAAACTAGCCTCACCGATCTACTATGTAACTCTCGCATTTTTTGCGCTGTGGGCATTGGATCGTTTTGCGGGAGATTTTTCAATCGGCACGTGGTTCGTTCAGGAAGACCTAGACTTCTTCGGTACATTAGCGATTACGGTACCGATTATTGCAGGATTGTTGTTAATTTCAGAAGGCTTGTTGGTTCGTCGTCATGCGGCGCGTCATACGTCTCCATCGTTTGTTCCGACTCAGCGCGGAATGCGTGGTGCAATTTATCAGTCGAAGTTACTATGGCTCGTGCCGGTGGTATTTATAGTACCTGGACATATGGTAGCGGAATTTGCTCCATACTGGCCGCAATTCACACTGGGCTCAGAACAATTTTCATTCATTCCGGTTCCAGTAGTCATCGGATTCTCGCAATGGATTCGTTCTACGTTCCCGGACGTGCTACTTCCTAAAATGGGAAAAGCGATAGCTTGGCTCGGTGTAGCTGTCGCGGTGGTAGGTATTGGTGCAATTTGGATGCCGGTACTTGGTTGGGCAGCATTGCTCGCCGGGGTTCTATGCCGTATCTTGTTGAGTGCTATGATTTCACTATCAGAACGGAATAAGCAAGTGTTGTTAGTGCCTCAATCAGAAGGTGTGTATGTAGTAGCGGTTCTTAGCGATTCACCTGCAGAGAAAATGGGCATAGTGCCGGGTGATTTGATCAAGTCGGTAAACGGGATCTCGATTCATAATGAAGATGAATTATACGATGCGATCCAAGTCAATGCCGCACACTGTCGTTTACAAGTAATCGGCCGTGATCAAGAGGTACGTCTAAAGCAACAAGTGCTGTTCCGTCATGACCACTTCCGTCTAGGTATTGTGGTTGTGCGTTAAAAGGGGAGAACAATATGCATGATTTCGATACGAAGTTACTATTTGCGATGTTGTTGCCAGGGATTTTAGTTGTATTTTTTACGCGCGTGACATTTCATCACGTCGTTGGATTAATATTGACATTGTCGCTTATCGCAGCATCGGTCTATGCGGGCTATACGCATAACTGGATGTTGTATGTAGCGGATGCGGTGTCTTTGACAGTAGGTTTTTGGTTTGCATCGCGCATGGTGAAGAATGCACGACTGAATCAAACCGAGGAGTGAAAAAGCGGTTTTCAAAGAGCGTATATGCTTTGAAAACCGCTTTTTTTGTCTCAAATACTAGCTAGTACCTGTTTTAATTGTCTCCACAGTGGGGAATAGTGAGAGTAAGAGTTAAAATAAACTGTACACGGCGAGCGCTGCAATGGTACCAATCACGACAAACATTACGTCGAGGCCGAGGAAAGCTAGTGTAAACGCTGTGATCGCACCGATTACACCGAAAAGAATATCATCTTGGATATGTAAAATAGCCGGGAAAATAAGTGCACCAAGCACTGCATATGGAATATTGCGCAACACACCACTGACGATTGGCGGTAATTCCTTGCCGTCAAGAATGGTCAACGGAATCATTCGGGGTACATATGTAGCAACGGCCATGCCAAGCAACATCCACCAATACATAGATCCCATCAGTTAGCCTCCTTCCGTTTAGTAAAGCGTTCGACGTTCTTATTACTCTTTACATAAAGAATCTCAACAAATATAGCGGAGGCGAGCGTCGCGACCAAGATCGACCATCCAGTAGATAGTAACTGCGTGTAAAACAGTGCGCAGTGAATGGCTGCTGCAATCACGGCGAGCAACACCACTTTGCGATTGCCTTTCATGGACGGGACAAGCAGGCCGATGAACATCGCATAGAGCGCAACGGACATCGCTTTTTGCAGAAATTGTGGTAAGTTGGCTCCGATGACGTGACCAACTGCTGTAAAGATCACCCAACTACTATAGGCAATCAAGGCAACGCCAAACGTAAAGGCGGTAGTGACTTGCCGATTCTTCTGCGTAGCAAGAACGGAAAATGTTTCATCAGTGATTCCAAATGCGTAGATGGCTTTCTTCCATTTTGGCGCAGGCTCCACTTTCTCGCTTAGAGCAGCCGTCATGAGAAAGTGCCTAATATTGACGATAAATGTATTCGTCACGATGAGCCACGGCGCAACACCGGTCGCAAGTAAGCTAAGTGACATATATTGAGCGGCTCCCGCGTAGACGAATAAACTCATTGCGGTTGCTTCGATAATCGAGAGGCCAGTCGTTTTAGCGAGCAGTCCGAATGTCAGCGCAACGGGAAAGTAGCCAATGGCAATGCTCGATCCTGCTTTCAGGCCATGAAAAAAGGTTGTATTCACTAGGCAGCCCATCTTTCTTTTACCAATCTAGGAGCTAGTATACTATAATTCAACAAATTCTACAGCGTTATGACTAAAAATTATGAAAATCAGTGAGGGTGTTGGCGATGAATGAATGGCTATCAATTGATAAAGTGGAGGATTTGGCAGAGCAGTATGAGGCTCTAGGTTTTTTCATGGGATTAATTCCAACGTTTTTGGAGGCATTCCTCCCATTTCTGCCACTTTTCGTATTTGTTATCGCCAATGCCATCGCATTCGGTTTTTGGCTAGGCTTTCTGCTTTCCTGGGCTGGAACGGTAGCGGGTTCGTATGTGGTGTTCTTGCTCGTCCGGAGATTTGGCGGCAACAAGTTCTTCTCGTTCCTGACCCGTCCTAAAAAGGTGCAACAGTTAATTCAATGGGTCGAGCGTAATGGTTTTGGTCCGTTGTTTGTCTTAATTTGTTTTCCGTTTACGCCTTCCGCTTTGGTGAATCTCGTGGCGGGCTTGTCGAATATGAATAAGAAGAATTATTTGTTCGTGCTGATGCTTGGTAAGCTGGTGATGATTATGATGATTACGTTTATTGGGTATGATGTGCGAGCGCTCGTCACGCAGCCGATTCGGACGTTGATTATGTTTGTCGTTATTTTCTTGCTGTGGTTGGTTGGGAAATGGTTCGAGCGCAGGTTGACGCGGAAAGTCGAAGAAGATTTCAGGAGTTTTTCTAGTGTGCATGGTGATCGTAAAAAAGAATAAAGGTTAACGGTTCCTGTCTTTCTTTTCTTTCGGTACAATGGAAGAAAGAGCGATAGGGATTTTTTTCTTTCCGAAATAGAGAGAAGTGATGGGGAGGGCACCGTTGATCTGCGTTCCAGGCGGATGCTTTCCCATGGGCCCGCGGTGAGCCAACCAGTTCGCTACGCTCTCTTTTGGTTGTCTCACCTGATCGGGCTGATCCATCGGGAGTCGCCGCCTTCCACTCCGATCAACTAGTTTGTGGTTGTGAAAGGGAGAAAATCAGCGACATCGTGCTTCCTATCATTTATTTCTTGAGAGTAAAGTGGATGAATTGTCCTACGCATAATCTAACGAAGGCGCCTTGCGAAAGCCATCCACGAGCAACGAAGTGGGACAATGAAATCTCAACTAACACGGTCAGCAAAACAACAAACACCTGACCAACCGCAAATAGATAAAACACGTGCAGAACCACAACCCAGAGCTGCTTACTAACTTACTAAATGAACTTATATAAACCCAACTTCCAACGAAAGGGGAGAGAACTATGTCACTGCGCTTTATTACAGGTCGCTCCGGGACAGGAAAGACCACTTTTATTGAACAGGAAATTGCGGAAGAATTGAAAGAACGGCCGATGGGAGCGCCTATTATCGTCATCGTACCCGATCAGCTATCGTACTCGATGGAATATAGCTTATCCGTCAAATCTGGATTGACTGGTATGATCCGTGCCCAAGTATTGACATTCAAGCGTCTTGCATGGCGGGTCCTGCAGGAAGTCGGCGGCATTACACGTGAAGAGGTAGATAGTTTCGGCTATCGCATGCTCGTACGCAGTGTGCTAGAAGACAATAAGGAATCGTTCAAGCTATTTAAGCAAGCGGCTTCGAAGCACGGGTTCGCTGAGCAAATAAGTGACATCATGAAGGAATTCAGTAAATATTGTATCGATCAGCAAGCATTTTCCGAATTGATGACTTCGCTTGCCGATCAGCAAGCTCCTCGAATTTTGCAAGATAAAGCGCATGACTTGCACTTGTTGCTTAAGAAAATAGAAGAACGTCTCGGAACGACCTATATGGACAGTGAAGGGCAACTAAATGCGTTAGCTGAACAGTTAGCGCATTCGGAGTGGCTGCAGGATGCGTCGATCTATATAGACGGATTCGGCGATTTCACGACACAGGAATACACAATTATTACACAATTAATGAAATATACGAAGCGCGTTACGGTCGTGTTACCAATGGAGGAAAAAGTGCATAACAGCGAGCATGAATTATTCCATACAGCACAGCAACAGTATGAAACGCTTCAGCAGCTGGCCTATAGTGAATCAGTCGATCGTGAAGAACGTATTCATTTGACAGAGTTGAAACGCTTTTCCAGTAAAGAATTGGTGCATTTGGAAGAGCAGTTTGATCACTATCCTCCTGAATCGTTTGAATCAGAAAGCGCAATCCAACTAATTGAAGCGTCGAATCGCCGCGCGGAAGTTCATGCAGTGGCGCGTTCGATTCGCAAGATGATGCGTGAAGGCAAGCGTTACCGTGGGATGACGGTTGTCAATCGTCAACCGGATGTCTATAACGAATTGATCCAGAACATCTTCACGCAATATGATATTCCTGTGTTCATTAGTCAAAAGAAACCGATGCTTCATCATCCGTTGATTGAATTTGTGCGTTCATTGCTTGAGGCGGTGCGGACAGATTGGTCGTATGAAGCGGTGTTTAGGGCAGTGAAGACGGATTTGTTTTTCCCGATCAATGAAAGTAAACAAGTGTGGAGAGAGCGGGCAGACCGTTTGGAGAATTTCGTACTGGCTAAAGGAATCCATGGTAAATCCCGCTGGCAAGATGAAGAGCGTTGGAAGGTCAGTCGCTATAGAGGTCTGGAAAAAGTCCGTACCGTACAGACGGATGAAGAACTCGCGACTCAAGCAGAGTTTGCTGAGACCCGCGATAGGATTCGTGAACCGATTGAGCAGTTACAGCAGAAGTTAACGTCTGCTCGTACCGGTCAAGACGTGGCAGAAGCGCTGTTTTACACAATAGAATCTCTTCATATTTACGATAAAATAATAGAATTGCAGCAAACGGAACATACAATAAATCGTTTGCAAGCAGCAGCGGAACATGAACAAGCGTGGACGAGTTGGATTAATGTGCTGGAACAGTTTGTGCTGATGTTCGGGGAGAAAGAACTGCCGATTGCAGAAGCCATTAAAATATTGGATGAAGGATTCGATACGCTAGAATTCAAATTGATTCCGCCTTCGCTCGATCAAGTCACTGTGACGACGATAGAGTTATTCAATGCGATGGATGTTGAAGCGGTGTTTGTTCTCGGTGCGAATGAAGGGGTATTGCCTTTGCGTAATGATCATGAAGGGTTACTTTCGGACAGTGACCGAGAGTTGTTTAGTAAAATCGGCATGACTCTCGCACCTACGACCAAACTTCAACTCATGCGTGAATCGTATATGGTGTATCGAGCGTTTACCGGAGCGAGTGCGCGTTTGACTGTCAGTTATCCCATTGCGGATGAAGAAGGGAAAGCGTTAATTCCATCACTTTACATTCCTAGATTACAGCAAATTGTATCGAATATACCTACGGAGATCGCTGTCATGGAACCAACGGAGTTATCCGAGGATGAAGACAAGCTTGCCTATATCGAACATCCAGACGTTGCGCTGTCATACGCGATTCGTATGATGCGCCAAGCTTCAACACAGGAAGAAATCGCACCTGAATGGCAAGCGGTTCTAGCGTATTATAAGGAAGATCCACTGTGGTCTTCAGTTATAGAGTCCATCGTTCAACCCGCATTGAAGCGACAGAAAACCGAGTTGCTCGATACGGAACTGACGACAGGTTTGTATGGTTCGTCCTTTACAACGAGTGTATCCAGGATAGAATCGTATTACAGTTGTCCGTTCCAACATTTCACGACATATGGTCTGAATTTGCAAGAGCGTTTTGAATTCCAGCTGGAAGCACCGGATATCGGGGATTTATTCCATGCGGCATTGAAATGGGTATCTGACGAAGTCATGCGCCAAGGTTTGTCTTGGGCTGCGTTGACGAAAGAACAATGCTGGCAGTTAGGTCGTGAAGCGATCGATGCACTTGCGCCAAAGTTCTTCCATAGAATTTTATTGTCGAGTCCACGCTATGCGTATATACAACGAAAGTTGATGCAAATTATTCAACGGACGATCCGTGCACTACAGTCGCAGGCGCGTAATTCAAGCTTTACGCCGATTGCGATTGAGGCAGGTTTTGGTCCGGATGAAGAAATCGCACCGCTTGAAATCAATTTGAAAAATGGTCAACAGATGCATATTAGAGGACGAATCGACCGAATCGATACGATGAAAAAAGACGATCAGACTTATTTGCGAGTAGTCGATTACAAATCGTCAGCCCGTGCGCTTGATTTGACCGAAGTGTATTATGGCTTATCGCTACAAATGCTGACGTATCTAGATGTTGCACTCGAGCATGCGGAAGATTGGCTCGGCGTTTACGCAAATCCCGCAGGTGTGCTCTATATGTATGTTCACAATCCGATGTTGCGTTTGACAAAAGAGTTAAACGAAGAGGCTGTGGAAAAAGAGTTATTGAAATCCTATAAAATGCAAGGCTATATAGTGGAAGATGCGGACGTTGCACTGGCGATGGATGACCATATTGAAAGTGAGTCGTTAATTATTCCAGCACGATTAAAGAAAGACGGCTCGTTTTATTCGAATTCGAAAGTCGTGCCTCCTGAAGATATTAATATCTTACGTTCATTTGTCCGCAAGAAACATCAGCAGGCAGGAGACGGCATGCTGTCAGGTGATACACGTGTCTATCCGTACCGCCTAAAAGAACATATGCCGTGCACGTTCTGTTCGTATCAGTCAATTTGTCAGTTTGATAGTACAGATCCGACACAGCCTACACGGAACTATTCGGCCTATAAGCCGGAAGAATCACTAGAAATGATGAGGAAGGAGATCGATCCAGATGAGAATTCCAGATAAGCCGCCACATGAGACATTTACGGACGATCAATGGAAAGCAATCCACGCGTCCGGTAAAGATATTCTCGTATCTGCCGCAGCAGGTTCAGGGAAAACGAAAGTCCTCATCACGCGGATGATTGAAAAAGTATTGAACACGGAACACCCGATAGACGTGGATCAGCTACTCGTTGTGACATTCACAAATGCGGCGGCTGCCGAAATGCGTCACCGTATGGCTAGTGCACTCGAAGAAGCAATCGTCAAGGATCCTTCTTCCGTCCATTTGCGCAGACAGTTGAATTTACTGAATAAAGCACAGATTTCATCGTTGCATTCATTTTGTCTGCAAGTCGTTCGACAGTATTCATATGTATTGGATATAGACCCCGGATTCCGTATTGCCGATGCAACAGAGGCGGCGATTTTACGTGATGACACGATTGCCCTTGTGTTGGAAGATGCCTACAGTCAGCCCGATCCGGAAGCCATTTATCGTTTGAGTGATAGTTTCACAGCAGACCGGAATGATCAGGCGATCGAGACGCTGATTGATAAACTCTATGATTATTCCCGTGTACATCCGAATCCATCGCAGTGGCTAGAACTCATTCCACAGCAATATGAAATTGGTGAGGATGCGACGATTGACGAATTGTCGTTCATCGAATCGCTGAAAGTATCGATTCAGCATACGCTTGAAGAAGCTAAGACGGTTGCGCGCGATTTGCAGCGAGTAGCAGAAATGAATGACGGACCGGCACCGTTGCTTGAAACCGCGAAAGCTGATGAAGCATGGATTGACGGAGCGCTCGACTATATGTTTCACGGGAAGTGGGAAGATGCCTTTGCGTATTTCCAGACGTTGAAGTGGGTCAAAGCAGGTACGATTCGTAAAGGTACATGTGATGAAGACTTGGCTGCACGTGGTAAGACGATGCGTGATCAAGTGAAGAAAATGGTCACTGCATTAAAAGATACGTACTTTACTCGCACACCTGCCAGATTATTAGAAGAAATTCGTTTGATGGCACCACTTATGCACACGCTCGTCGGATTGGTAGAGGATTTTGCGGCGCGTTACCAAACGTTGAAAGAAGAACGCGGCTTAGTGGATTTCTCGGATCTCGAACATTATGCGTTACAGATCTTATCCGAAGAAGTCGACGGGGAGCGAGTACCTTCCGATATTGCGAACGATTACCGAAATCGATTTGCGGAAGTATTGGTAGACGAGTATCAAGATACCAACTTCTTACAAGAAGCTATTTTGCAGTTAGTGAAGCAAGGCGGAGAAGTAGATGGCAATTTATTTATGGTAGGGGACGTCAAGCAGTCAATTTATCGATTCCGTTTGGCAGAACCAGGTTTATTTTTAGGGAAGTATGATCGCTTTACATCTGAAGTAGAGAATCAAGGATTAAAAATTGACTTAAATGCCAACTTCCGGAGCCGTAAAGAAGTCCTTGATGCAACGAACTATATTTTTAGGCAAATCATGGGAACGCGAGTGGGAGAAATAGAGTATGATGACGCGGCCGCGTTAAAATACGGTGCGCAATATCCCGAAAAAGACGTATCTGCGGGCTTGACGATTTTGTATGAGAATGAAGAAGATGACATGTCGCAAGAGGAAGAAGCCCAGCAAGAGCTGAAGAAATCCCAAGTGGAAGCGCGGTGTATTGCACAGAAGATCAAGGCGTGGAAAGATGAGCAGGCGCAGGTAGCGGATGCATTCAGTGGTACACAACGTCCGCTCGAATACCGGGATATTGTCATACTCATGCGGTCGATGACGTGGTCGAGTGAAATTGCGGATGAACTAAAAGCCGCTGGGATTCCTGTCTATGTATCTTTATCTTCAGGCTATTTTGACGCGATTGAAGTGATGATTATGCTTAATACATTGCGTGTCATTGATAATCCATACCAGGACATTCCGCTCGTGTCGGTGTTGCGTGCGCCATTTGTTGGCATGACCGAAAATGAACTCGCGCAAATTCGCCTCGTCAATCGCAATGCGACGTTTTATGAAGCACTGCAATTATTCATGCAGACAGGTGGTGCGGGAGTGAATCCTGCTACACAGCAAAAGCTTCAACGGTTTTTCCTATTACTTGAAGATTGGCGAAATATGGCCCGGCACGGTTCGTTATCAGAATTGGTCTGGCAAGTATATCAAGATACGCATTACTACGAAATGGTTGGGATTTTGCCAAACGGTAAACAGCGCCAAGCCAATCTGCGTGCATTACATGACCGGGCGATGGCCTACGAGAAGACGTCGTTCCGTGGATTGTTCCGTTTCCTTCGATTTATCGACCGCATGCGTAAACGCGGAGATGATCTTGGGGAAGCGCGGTTCTTGAGCGAAAAGGAAAACGTCGTGCGGATCATGACCATTCATTCATCGAAAGGTCTAGAATTCCCGTATGTATTTTTAGCGGGAATGGGACGTCCGTTTAATAAAATGGATTTCCATAATCCGTATTTGTTTGATCAGCATTTCGGACTCGCCGTCAAAGCGATCGATCCGGATAAACGAATCATGTTTACGTCACTACCGTTTCTAGCGATTAAAGAGAAAAAGGAGCTAGAGATGCGAGCAGAGGAAATGCGCGTACTCTACGTAGCCATGACACGTGCTAAAGAGCATTTGGAATTGATTGCCTCCGTTAAAGACATTGAAAAGACGATAAACAAGTGGCAAGAAGCACAGTTATTGGATGAAGAGGATCCTTTGCCGGAATACACACGGTCACGGGCAACCGGTTACCTCGACTGGATAGGACCAGCCGTTGCGCGTCATATGGATTTTGGTAAGTTTGGTAAGATGACAGGCGGGGAACTAATCGCGGATTCGTCATCATGGGAAGTCAATGCTTTGCCATTTTCTGCTTTTCATCATACGAATGAAGTGGAGATTGAGGACTGGATACCTGTCGATCAGGAAAATGCCATGGCGGATCCCGAGTTGGTGGAAGAAGTGCGAAGCCGTTTTGATGCGCATTATCCGTTTGAATTTGCGGTGGAATTATCTTCGAAACAATCCGTCAGTGAGTTGAAGCGGATTGCGTTGCTTGAGTTAGAACGAGGAGACGCGGATCCCTTTGAAGAAATGGAACAAGGCGCCACAAAACGCATCTCAAACCTTCATGCACGACCATCGTTTTTACAGAAACGTTCATTGACGACAGCGGAAATCGGAACCGCGATGCATACCGTCATGCAGCATCTGGATTTGAAAGAGAGACTCGATCAAACGAGTGCCAAAAAATTTGTCAAGCAGCTTGAAACACGTGAACTGCTGACTAAAGAAGAAGCAGCTGCGATTGACGTTCAGGCGATTGTAGCATTTTTCGAGACGTCACTAGGCCAACGGATGAAGCAAGCCGATGAGGTGTTGCGTGAAATGCCGTTTACTTATGCGCTGCCAGCTGTTGAAGGTGAATTTCAGTTGTTACAAGGTATTGCCGACTGTCTATTTCATGAAGACGGCGAGTGGGTACTCGTGGATTATAAAACGGACGATGTCAGTAAGTTTCGTTCTGATGCGGCGATTGCCAAAGAAATGCAAGTTCGGTATGGCACTCAGTTAAATTTGTATAAGAATGTGTTGGAATCCATTCTTTCCATCGAAATTAAAGAAATGGTGCTGTACTTATTCAGTGGAGCAAAAATGATTCGCTTACAGGAGGAATATGTTTGAAGTTGACTCCTACATCTTTAACAGAACGAGTGGAAGCACTTGATTATTTGAGAGGTATTGCGTTACTCGGGATATTGATTGCGAATATGCTTCATTTCCACTCACCGTATGCGTATATGGATCCGTATTCGTGGTATACCATTCCGCATGAGCAGTCGATGTTTCATTTTATCGATGTGTTTATAGAAGCTAGTTTCTATCCGCTATTCGCCATGTTATTTGGCTATGGTGTGAATATGCAGTATGAGAAGTCATGGAGAAATCATACACAGTTCGCGCCATTCATGGCACGCCGTATGGGGATTTTATTGATTTTTGGCTTGCTGCATGCGTTGCTCATTTGGTCAGGGGATATTTTGTTCACCTATGCGTTGATGGGGTTCATCATGATTGCGGTGATCCGTATTCCAAAAAAGTGGTTGTTGACACTTTCACTCGTGATATATTTTGTGCCCACGCTATTGTTGTACGGTATATTGGCGCTGACTCGCAGTAAGTCCACTTCGAGTATGTTGGATGGATTCGTGGATACACAACAGATCGAACGTGCGATTTCCTCCTATGGAAACGGAACATTCAGAGAAATCCTAGCTTTCCGTTTGAATGAATTTATTACTTTTGAAATCGTCGGTTCGATTACAGCAGTCTTTATCATATTGCCTTTGATTATGTTCGGTGCAGCGTTATCGAAATTCAAGATGATTGAGCGTATGTATGCGTTGAAAGGAAAGTTATTTCTTGCGATGCTAGTATTCATTCCGATTGGCATAACCTTGAAAAACATTCCAAGCTGGGACGGGCCGAAATTTGAGAATATCTTACTCATTCAATCCATAGTGGGTGGCCCCATTCTGACACTTGGCTACGCAGCATTATTTTTATTGCTGTTTCAAGTTTCGTTTTTGAAAAGAATGACACAACCGTTTGCAAATGTAGGCAGAATGGCGTTTACGACGTATATTATGCAGTCAATCATTGCGACGATGATATTTTATTCATATGGAGTAGGTCTGTATGGTAAAGTAGATATAGTGACCGGCACGTGGCTGGCACTCGGGATTTTTGCGATTCAGCTCATTATAGCGCAGGTATGGTTGACGAATTTCCGAATGGGGCCACTAGAAGCTATGTGGCGGAAGTGGTCTTACGGAAAGAATTTCGTCGTTAAAGAGGAAAAAAAGTAGATTTTGTCGTAACATAGGAATATGTGAATTCACATGGAAAGGGTTGGGTATTCAAATGAAATTATTGTCATTCCGTTACGAAGGACAGACTTTATTCGGACCAAAAGTTAAACGTGAGGAAGCTGTATGGGATCTACTCGCTATGGCGGAAGCTTTGGAACAAACTGATTTCCCCAAAACGATGATTGAAGGCGTTTCACATGGGATGGATTTTGTGGAGGAAGTTCGTAAATTGGTAGAGAAAACTGAAGTTGAAGGCAATGTAGAGCAGTTCAAGCATGCGTTCACAGACATCGAATGGTTGTCTCCAATTCCACGCACACCGAAAAACGTCTTGTGTGTTGGTAAGAACTATCTTGACCATGCAGAGGAACTTGGATCAAAAGCACCTGAGAAATTGATGCTATTTACCAAGTCTCCAACATCAATTGCAGGAGACGAGCAAACATTATCGATCCATAGTGACGTGACGGATTCATTGGATTATGAAGGAGAGTTGGCTGTCGTTATTAGTAAGACAGGCAAAAATATTCCTAAGCAGCTGGCGTATGATTACGTGTTTGGTTACACAATTGGTAATGATATTACTGCGCGTAATATTCAAACAGAGCACAAACAGTTCTTCCTAGGAAAGAGTTTAGACGATTCTTGTCCGATGGGTCCTTATGTGGTGACGAAAGACGAAATTCCCAATCCGCAAAATTTATCAGTTGTAACGAAAGTGAACGACGAAGTGCGCCAAAATGGCAATACTTCCAATATGATTTTCAAAATTGATGAGTTGATCGCTGAAATCTCTAAGTATGTCACATTAGAGCCAGGTGATGTCATCTTGACAGGTACGCCAGCGGGTGTTGGTAAAGGTATGACACCACCGACCTACTTAAAAAAGGGCGATACGGTAAAGGTATCCATCGAAGGCATTGGTACACTAGTTAACCGTTTTGAATAATAGGCAGGTCTATGAAATAAGCTTCAGAATAGTCGTAGTTTGAAAGATATGGTAGGATATTAATCGACTAGACAAATAACGAGGTGGAAGAAATGGGATTTTTAACTGATACAACCCATATGCATATTTTTACATGGGTAGTAGGCATTGTACTTTTTTTCGTTACAGCAAGCATGGCAAATGGAACAAAAGGAAAAAAGATTACACATATGATTTTGCGTCTGTTCTATGTATTGATCATCATCACGGGAGCTGCGCTATTCTTTAAGCATATGAGTATTGATTCTATGCTATATGGCATCAAATTTGTCCTCGGTATTCTGACAATCGGATTTATGGAAATGGTTCTGGTTCGCGGTAGTAAAGGGAAGAACACAGGTCTTATGTGGATTCTCTTCATCATCGCATTACTTGCAACGATGTTCGTAGGTTTCAAATTACCGGTAGGTTTCAACTTTTTCGCATAATAATTACTGACTAGTATAGGAGATGAGCCAATGGCAACACAGGCTGGCTGGATATTTTTGATTGTGATCCTGTTACTGATGGCACTGTTTGCTATCTCCGTTTTGGTCAGTGCGCGTAAACAACGGGATCTGGACTTCTTTGCTGAAGACGATAACTAATGCGCGCAAGCAGTGGGGGATCTTTCCTCCACTGTTTTTTTGGTTCAGAAACTATACTTTCACAAGATTGCCGTATTTACAGAATGCGTCACAGGTTTTTCTGAGAAAGAATGGCATGGTCTGTAACCGTTTGATAAACTAAAAGAAGAGTTTGTATGAGGAGGATATACTAAAGTGAAACGAATAATCGGACTACTGGCAACGTGTATGCTTGCCCTTTCGATAGCACTACCTGCTTTTGCAGATACTGACCGGGCTTTCAGCGACGAAAGTATCTATGATTTACTTGTCGACCGTTTCAATAATGGGATCGAATCAAATGATATCGAAGTGAACGCACAAGATCCAGCTGCGTTTAACGGTGGCGATTTTGCCGGAATCAGCAATCGATTGCAACACTTGATCGACATGCACTTTACGATGATTTCTGTCGGACCGGTTTTCAAAACAGCTTCATATGATGGAAATGAAGTTCTTGATTATTATGAGATTGAGCCGCACTTCGGTACAGCGGAAGAGTTCATCGCATTAATTGAAGAGATGCATGCGAATGATTTAAAAATTATGGCGGATTTTCCTTTAGTAGGTGATGTTAGCGATCCAGCTGTACAGCAAGAACTGACGGATGCTGCTGTACAATTTGTTTCCGATTATGAGTTGGACGGGCTTCGTTTGACATTACTTGATCATGCGAATACGGAGTTCCTAAACAACATGATTGAAGCCGTGAAGGATGCGAACAAGGGGTTATACGTGATTACAAATGAACAGAGTGATGCGTCATTTGACAGTGTACCGGCTGAAAAACAAAGTGCAGCCATTCAGGAATCATTCGTGCAAGTAGATCCAGATACTTCTTCATTGGATCAGTTTAGTAATGACGATGCAGGTAAATTACTGCAACTTGATGATTTAACTGGACCGCGTTTTACATATAAAATGGTGAAACTTCGTCAATTCCCACCGACACGTTGGAAAGTCGCAACGGTTGCACAATTCATGCTTCCTGGAGTTCCACTAGTTCCTTACGCAACGGAAATAGCCGTGAATGGTAAAGAAGCACCGGAATCTCATCCGTTCTTTAATTTTAAAACCGATATGGAGTTACATGAGTGGATTGGTGATCTAAACACTCTTCGAAATGATTCGGAAACACTTCGTACAGGTGATTTCAAGATTTTGCATAATAAAGACGGATTTGTCGTATTTGAACGATCTTCTGAAGATGAGAAGTGGATCATTGCGCTCAATAATACGTCGAAAGTGCAAAGCTTGGAGCTTGATCCTGCTGAGCTTGGGGAGAATAAGAAACTTCGTGGCGTGCTTGGTCAAGATTTGATTAAAGAGACGAAGGATAATAAGTATCACGTGGTCCTTGATCGTGAGTTGGCGGAAGTATATATCGTCGAGGAGGATAAAGGATTTAATACGCCTTATCTGATTGCTTCGATTATGGTAGTTGTTCTGTTTGTCTTGTTCTTGTATATGGTTATACGGAAGGGTAAGCAGGGTCGGACTGAGGAAGCTGTTAGAGAGAAGAAGTAAGGGGTAAGGCACCGTTGATCGACGTTCCGGGTGGACGCTTTCCCGAGGGCGTGGCTTGAGCCAAGCGAAAAGCGAAGGGTTTGCTTTGCCGTATTTCTGTGTACTTTGCAGAAATTAAGGCACCTGACCAGGGTCTCAAGGCGCACGCTGATCCTCCGGGAGTCGCCACCCTACACTTACGATCAACTGGCGTATTCCATTGAAATTAAAGAGTAGTTCAAAAAAGTTCAAAAGAAAAAGGTTCAAGAAAAGTTCCTGATACTGGAACAAGTCTTGAGCCTTGGACAGTCTGCGGTGTATGCAGGCTGTTTTTTTATTCGTTTTTTGTGTGATTGAGGAAGAATAGGGCGATAGTTCCGGGACCGGCGTGTGAACCGATGACGGAGCCTATTTGGTGGATTTCGATTGCTTTTGGTTGAATGACTTCTTGAATCATTTCCTGAAACTCTTTGGCAGTGGTCAGGTCATCGCCGTGGCTGATGGCGATGGTTTGTTGTTGAAGATTACTGCCGCGTTCTTCCATCACTTCAATCATACGACGTAGGACTTTTTTGCGTCCCCGATGTTTTTCGATTGGGACGAGTTTTCCGTCTTCTACGTGAAGCAGTGGTTTAATATTGAGCAGGCCGCCGAAAAATGCGCTCGCTTTAGATACACGACCACCTTTTGCCAAGTAGTCCAGGTCTTCTACTGTGAATAGATGTTCCATATGCATCGCCATGGTGCGAATTTCTTGTTCAATTTCTCGCATGCCGAGGCCTTCGTTGCGCAGACGGACCGCTTCTTTTACAAGTAGACCAATGCCAAGTGAAGCGCAGTGTGTGTCGATTACTGCCAAGTTCATAGAAGGGTTGTCACCTTTTACTAGGTCACTCGTCATAACGGCTGTTTGGTATGTTCCTGACAGTTGGGAGGAGAAGGCGATGTACATACCGTCTTCACCGGACGCTGCAAGGTCTTTCCAGCTGGTCATCATTTTATCGGGTGAAGCTTGGGATGTCTTTGGTTGTTGTCCCTCGCGAATCGCATCGAAAACTTCCTTGGAGTTGATCTCGACGATATCTTCGTATTCTTTGCCGTCTAGAAGAACGCTTAACGGGAATAGTTCTACTTCGTTATCTGTAAAGAAGTCTAATGGTAAATCACAAGCGCTATCCGCAAAAATTTTCATTTCTTTTCCCCCTTATACGACGATGTTTTTCTGTAAGGATAATCGCTCTTCTAGTATACGTGAAATTCCGTCTTCATTATTCGTGTCGGTTATTTCGTCTGCAATGGATTTCAAACGGTCGATCGCATTCCCCATTGCGACACCTACCCCAGCATAGTCGATCATTTCGAGGTCGTTGTCTTCGTCTCCAAATGCGATGATTCGGTCAACCGGTACGTTCATCCATTTCGCAACCGCGTCAATGCCTACAGCTTTATTGAGGCCGTGACGTACTATTTCCACGATGTCAAATGGAGCTCCCCAACGACGGTGATCGATGACTTCCGCATGCAAGTCTTCAAGATGCTGTCGAATCGGATCAACTGTTAACGGGTCGGCTTGAATTAACAAGCTTGTTGGATCGGTTCTTAATGAATTCCGAATATCACCAGCAGTGATGAGTGGATTACCAAAGTTTAAAATGTCTAAAAATCGTTCATCATGATACTGCGCATAGACGTCATCCATGACTTCCGCTATGATATTTTTAACTGGGAAGTTCTGCATGGCATCTACTACTTCATTGACAACTGGTAACGCAATCGTTTCGTGAATAGTTTGCCATGAACGATCGGTAGGGTGGTGAACAAAGGCACCGTTAAAGTTGACGATGGGTGTGGTCAGATCAAGCTGCTGGTAATAGACTTCACTAGCGCGGTATGGTCGTCCAGTCGCAATCATGACGTGGTGGCCTTGCGAAACAGCCTTACGAAGTGTCTGTTCTGTTTTGGGTGAAATGATTTTTTCATCCGTCAATAATGTTCCATCTAAATCTAAAACAATCAAATGTGGTTTCAAAAAAATCCTCTCCTACTAGTGCTAATACTTTCAGATTGTTATGTCTTTATAGTTTATCGTTAACGGTGTAAGTAAGTCAAAAAAATGAGTGATAAGGCGAAGGTATTGTCTTATCTGTTACATGTTGCTATTCTAACATAACAGTAAATGATTGTAGGAAAAGAGGAATCGTCATGATTATTCGTTCAGAAAAATGGCAAGAGATCCCGGTACTTCATATCGTGGAAGAGTCAAAAGAGAAAGAACGCATTCCTGTTGTACTATTTTTTCATGGATTTACTAGTGCGAAAGAACATAATTTACACTACGCATACAATCTGGCAAAACAAGGAATTCGTGTGATATTACCCGAAGCTAAACTGCATGGGGAACGTTCAAAATCACTCGATGAGTTTCAACTAGCATTAAGCTTTTGGGACATCGTGTTAACTTCTATTCAAGAAGCAGATGTTTTACATGATGAACTATATAAAAGAGAATTGATCGATGACGAAACATTAATCGGCATGGGTGGTACTTCAATGGGTGGAATCACGACATTCGGCTGCCTCGCGAATTATGATTGGGTCGACGCAGCTTCCGTGATGATGGGTTCACCTGCATTCACGCGCTTAGCGAAAGGACAAATTTCTTACGCAGAGCGTGGCGGTAGGGAAATCCCGGTGTCTCAAGAAGAACGCGAGCAACTATTCGCAGCGCTTGATCAAGTAGATCTATCACAAAATCCAGGCAGACTACATCAGCGGCCACTTTTCATTTGGCACGGAGAACAAGATTCGATGGTACCGTTTGAGTTTACGAAAGAATTTTACGAGGAAATTCAAAAGGATTACGTAGAGCAGCCAGAGCTTTTGAAGTGGATGCCTGACGAAAATGCAGGCCACTCCGTTTCACGTCCAGGAATGCTTGCATCAGTCGATTGGCTTGCACACCATTTGCGTGCAAGGTAGTATGTTGGTAAGATAAGATTACTACACAGCAGAGAGGAGCATTCCGATGAACACAGAAGAAGAAATCAAGCAGTATTTATTTGGTGCGTTGGAAAACGTCATCGACCCTGAATTAGGTATTGATATCGTCAATCTTGGATTGGTTTACAATGCAGAGTTGCTCGACGAAGGAGTCGCGAAAGTTACAATGACGCTGACGTCAATGGGTTGCCCAATGGGTCCACAAATTGTAGCGAATATTGAGCAAGAGCTAATGGAACTTCCAGAGGTCAAGGACACAGTGGTAGATATCATTTGGAATCCACCATGGTCCCGCGATAACATGTCACGTTATGCCAAGATTGCACTAGGCGTACGTTAATAGAATACATCAACCACACCGTTTTATATGGTGTGGTTTTTTTAATGGCTTATGAGTCAGAATGAAAAGGAATGGAGTAGGTGGCAGGTTGTTGGGGTGGGGATTGGCGCTTCAGAGGGGGCGCTTTCCTGCGGGCATGGCTTGAGCCGCTTCCTTCGCTTCGCTACGTCCAGGGTCTCAAGGCGCACGCTGATCCTCCCGGAGCATTCCTCCTAGTGCAAAGATGTGCTCCCAACGCTTCGCTTATGCTCGCAAAAGCCGTACTTCGCAACGGCTCTCGCACCAATCCCTTACGGGGTGAGTGGGAGCCACTTGTTGTTGTGCTTTGAAGTTAGGATTTAAATTTAGTTTGAACTTGAACTTGAATTTACCCTATTTTAAGAGATAACAATAATTCATACCCACTTGCCAGTGCGTAATCTAATTCTCCCACTTTAATAAGTAGGATTGAAGCGGAAGCTGGGGCGACTCCTGGAGGATCAGCGTGCGCCTTGAGACCCCGCAGGGAGCGAAGCGGACGAGGAGGCTCAAGCCACGCCCTCAGGAAAGCGTCCCCAGCTGGAGCTTCCATCCCATGACGAACACTAAGTAACTCACTCTGGCAAACCCTTTTAAGTTAGATAACAATATTTACAATAAAAAAGGAAATGCAAGATTTTGTCGAATAGGAATAGGGTAGCGTCAAACAGAATGTACTAGGGGGAATGGGAAATGTCAGTTAAAACAGCAGACCTGTGTGATGACTTCATCGACGAACTGCAAGTGTGCACAGTAGAGTTCAAATCCTACGGAAAGCACAAGAGATTCTCGGGGCCGATCTCAACAGTAAAAGTCTTTGAAGACAATGTGTTAGTAAAGGAAGCACTACAAACGATTCCGGAAGGCAATGTATTGGTTGTAGACGGCGGAGGGTCAAAACGCTGCGCACTCATGGGGGACATGCTCGGCGAAATCGCGCAAGATCGTAAACTTGCGGGTGTTATTATCTATGGCTGTGCACGCGACACAGCGGATCTTGGTACACAGGAAATCGGTGTCATGGCGATTGGCAGCATGCCCGTGAAAAGTATCAAACGTGGCGAAGGGCAGAAAGAGGAAGTCCTTCATTTCGGAAACGTTGAATGGACACCAGGTCACTATGTTTACGCGGATGAAGACGGGGTAGTCGTTGCGTCTCGCCAACTAGTTTAATACACGTCGCTCGCATAATTGCGGGCGACCTTTTTTATCTAACAAACGTACATTCATTCGAGTGTTAATCTTTTACATTACGCAAAAAATATACTATAATTAAATTAATCAAAGATAGTCAAAGTCAAATTAATGAGAGGCGGATGTATATGCGTATGGATGGAATGCAAGAAGATCAGCGCTCACCACTAGAGCAATTCGGTCGCAATCTTGTGGAAGAAGTGAAAAACGGGAAAATGGATCCGGTTATTGGCCGGGATGAAGAAATTCGAAATGTAATCCGTATATTATCGAGAAAGACAAAAAATAACCCAGTCTTAATCGGTGAGCCGGGAGTCGGTAAAACGGCGATTGTTGAAGGATTGGCACAGCGTATTGTAAAAGGTGATGTGCCTGAAGGGTTGAAAAACCGTCAGATTTTCGAGCTGGATATGAGTGCGCTAATTGCGGGTGCGAAGTATCGTGGAGAGTTTGAAGAGCGTCTGAAAAGTGTCTTGAAACAAGTGAAAGAAAGTGATGGAGAAATCATCATGTTCATTGATGAGATTCATACTATAGTAGGTGCTGGAAAAACAGAAGGTGCAATGGACGCGGGGAATATGTTGAAGCCGATGCTTGCACGTGGTGAATTGTACTGTATTGGTGCAACTACGCTTGACGAGTACCGGATGTATATCGAGAAAGATCCGGCACTTGAACGACGATTCCAGCAAGTGATGGTACGTGAACCGTCTATAGAAGATACAGTGTCGATTTTGCGTGGATTAAAAGAACGTTTTGAATTGCATCATGGTGTGCGTATTCATGACCGTGCAATTGTTGCGGCGGCGACATTGTCTGATCGGTATTTAACTGAGCGTTTCATGCCGGACAAAGCGATTGATTTAATTGATGAAGCGAGCGCAATGATTCGTACAGAAATTGATTCGATGCCATCTGAACTGGATGCGGTGACTCGTAGAATTATGCAACTCGAAATTGAAGAGCAAGCATTACGTAAAGAGAAAGATACGATGAGTCAGTCACGCCTTCAGACTTTACGAGAAGAGCTGCAAGACTTGAAGGATTCTTCAAAAGATATGCGAGAGCAGTGGGATAAGGAAAAAGCGGCATTAAAAATTATTCAAGCAAAACGGGAAGAACTTGATCGCTACCGCCGTGAACTTGAGGAAGCGCAAGGTAATTTTGATTTAAACAAAGCCGCTGAATTACAGTACGGTAAAATCCCGACGTTGGAAAAAGAATTAAAAGAATTGGAAAGTCCGTTAGAAGGAACAAAAGATATACGTCTTTTACGTGAAGAAGTGACGGAAGAAGAAATTGCTTCTATCGTTGCTCGCTGGACAGGCATTCCGGTAACGAAACTCGTTGAAGGCGAGCGTGAGAAGTTATTGCGCTTACATGAAACTTTGAAAGAACGTGTCATTGGACAAGACAACGCAGTACAACTCGTCACTGAAGCTGTCTGGCGTGCGCGTGCTGGGATACAAGATCCGAATAAGCCTATTGGGTCGTTCTTGTTCCTAGGGCCTACTGGTGTAGGAAAGACAGAGCTTGCGAAAACGCTGGCTGCTACGTTATTTGATTCGGAAGATCATTTCGTGCGAATCGATATGTCTGAGTATATGGAGAAACACAGTGTGTCACGTCTAGTCGGTGCACCTCCAGGATACATCGGCTATGAAGAAGGCGGTCAGTTAACGGAAGCGGTTAGAAGAAATCCATATGCCGTAGTATTGTTGGATGAAATTGAAAAAGCGCATCCTGATGTGGCAAATATTTTACTGCAGATTCTAGATGATGGGCGTATTACAGATAGTCAAGGACGATTAGTAAACTTTACAAATACTGTCGTCATCATGACATCGAATATCGGGTCCGCTTATTTACTTGAGAATGATTTGGAGGATACTGAACATGCCAAAGAAGATCTGATCATGGCAGCTCTTCGCGGTCATTTCAAACCTGAGTTACTGAACCGAATGGATGATATCATCATTTTCCATTCATTGACTACAGATTCATTTAAAGCAATTACCAACAAGATGCTCGGTGATTTGGTTGGTCGTCTGGAAGAGCAGGATCTCGAGCTCGTCTATGATGATGAAGTACTCGACTGGATTGTTCGTGAAGGAGCAGATGCGGACTTTGGTGCGCGGCCGTTAAAACGATTCATTCAACGACATGTGGAAACGAAAGTTGCGAAAGAAGTAATACGAGGTGGTCTTGTAGAAGGACAGCAAATCAAACTTTCCATGCACGAAGGGGAATTAGTTGTAGAAGTTGTCCGATGAGATCAAAATAAAAAGCGTAAGAACTGGTGAACAGTTCTTACGCTTTTTGATCGTAAATCAAACGTCTGCTGGAGATTCGTTTGGAATGATTGCAGTGATAATCAATACAAGTACAGCCAAAACGATTGAGACGGTAACGCCCGCCATGAAGTCAAATGCATTGCCACCAATGGAGCCCGCAACGTAGTTTAACATAGCTACCAAGAGGAACGACCAAACAAATGTCATAATATAGTGCATGATTTTCACCTCGACTAGTCTATTTCATAATACATCATACCATAGCAAACTAAATCGTTGAAAACAATATATGTATTATATTTGACGAAAAAGTGTCCTCGTCTTGAAAAAACATATTTTTTCTTCTATAATTACTACCAGGTACTAATATTAGATGATAAGGAACGGGGTAGATGAAATGAGAGCTGGACTTTTAGGAATGGGGAAATATGTTCCGCCCACTATTGTAACAAATGAAGATTTAGAAAAAAGTTTAGATACTTCAGACGAATGGATTCGGACGCGTACGGGAATCGAAGAGCGTAGAATCGCATCAGATGATATTAAAACATCAGACATGGCATTTGAAGCAGCAAAAAACGCATTACAATCAGCAGATATTCGTGCTGATCAAATCGGTCTGATCTTGGTAGCTACGGTTACACCGGATACTATTTTCCCGTCAGTTTCATCGATGATCCAGGAACGTTTAGGTGCAAAGAACGCAGCAGCAATGGATGTTTCTGCAGCGTGCGCAGGGTTCATGTATGGCGTGGTAACAGCTAAGCAATTTGTTGAATCTGGCACGTATGATTATGTTTTAGTAGTAGGTGTGGAAAAGTTATCGGGAATCGTTGACTGGGAAGACCGCAATACCGCTGTCTTGTTTGGAGATGGCGCAGGAGCGACAGTTGTTGGGAAAGTTAGTGAAGGAAGAGGAATCCTTTCATTTGAATTGGGTGCAGACGGTTCAGGTGGAAAACATCTTCATCATGACAAATATTTAGAAATGAATGGCCGTGAAGTATTCAAGTTTGCGGTACGTCAAATGGGCGAAACAGCAGTCAGTGTCGCTGAAAAAGCTGGTTTAACGACGGACGAAGTGGACTACCTGATTCCTCACCAAGCAAATATTCGTATTATGGAAGCGTCACGTGAACGTTTAGGCTTGCCGGTTGAGAAAATGTCGAAAACGGTTCATAAGTACGGAAATACATCGGCTGCATCTATACCGATTTCATTGACAGACGATTTAGCAGAAGGTCGAGTGAAAGATGATGATGTGATTGTACTTGTAGGATTCGGCGGCGGCTTGACATGGGGCGGCTTATGTATAAAATGGGGTAAGTAAATAGCCTGGCAAATAAAAGTTGACAATAGAAAGGAAGTTTGAAATTGGAAAAACGACGTGTAGTGGTAACGGGTATCGGTGGAATCTCTCCGGTAGGTAACTCGGCTGAAGAATCTTGGAAATCCGTGTTAGAAGGGAAATCAGGTATTGACACGATGACAAGACTGGATCAGGAGAAATTCCCGGTCAGCGTAATGGCAGAGGTTAAAGGTTTCAATATTGAGGAATACGTTTCCCGCAAAGATGCCCGTAAAATGGATCGATTCACGCACTATGCAGTTGCTTCAGCAATGATGGCAATGAAAGACGCGAACCTGGAACTTGAAGGCGACCTAGCGCTTCGTACAGGAGTTTGGATTGGTTCAGGAATCGGCGGAATGGAATCACATGAGACACAATTTAATACATTCCTCGAAAAAGGGTACCGACGCGTCAGTCCATTTTTCGTTCCTATGATGATTCCGGATATGGCTGCAGGACAGGTATCGATTTTCACGGGTGCTAAAGGAATCAACTCTTGTTCCGTAACAGCTTGCGCATCCGGTACAAACTCTATCGGAGATGCATTTGAAGTAATCCTTCGCGGAGATGCAGACGTCATGATCACAGGTGGAACTGAAGCGCCTATTACGTCACTTGCAGTAGCAGGTTTCATTGCAAGCACAGCGTTATCTTTAAATGATGATCCTAGCAAAGCTTCCCGTCCGTTCGATAAAAACCGCGATGGCTTCGTAATGGGTGAAGGTGCAGGTATTTTGATTTTGGAAGAGTATGAACATGCGGTAGCACGTGGAGCGAAGATCTATGCAGAAATCGTTGGCTACGGTTCAACAGGAGATGCGCACCATATTACAGCACCAGCACCAGGCGGAGAAGGCGGAGCGCGTGCGATGCAACAGGCATTGGCAAAAGCAGGCGTTGAACCTACGCAAGTCAATTATATTAACGCGCATGGAACGAGCACGCCGTATAATGATTTGTTTGAGACGATGGCAGCAAAGACTGTGTTTGGTGATCATGCGTATAAGTTGGCGATGAGTTCGACTAAATCCATGACGGGTCATTTGCTTGGCGCGGCTGGTGGTATTGAAGCGATCTTTACTGTGAAGGCGTTGCAGGAAGGGATTTTACCTCCTACGATGAACTATGAGACGCCGGATCCAGAGTGTGATTTGGATTATGTAGTGAATGAAGCGCGTAAGGCAGATATTACGTATGCAATGAGTAACTCGCTTGGCTTTGGTGGGCATAATGCTTCGTTGGTGTTTAAGAAGATATAAAGATAGACGGAAAGGGTCGTTTAGACTCCTTTCCGTTTTTATTATGGAAGAAGTTCAAGTTCAGGGGCCATGGCTAAGGGGAGGGCGCCGTTGACCGACGTTCCAGGCGGACGCTTTCCGGAGGGCGTGGCCCGAGCCGCTTCCTTCACTACGTTCAGTCCAGGGTCTCGAACTCACGCTGATCCTCCCGGAGCATTCCTGTTTGGTTAGTGGAGCCCTATTGAAATAGAAAAGTCCCCTTGGTATGATTCGGGGGTGTCAAGGCATCGACTACTTGACCCCTAATAATAACCAAGGAGGACTCACATGA
>NZ_PDYY01000005.1 GCF_002743255.1 Sporosarcina sp. P2 | reverse complement strand
AGACCGGAGGTTTGCCGCTCGCTTCCTTCAGATTCCACGTCACCATGGACACCCTTGCGTTGAGCTAACTGTTACTTCTGCCTTCACAGTTCGGGACTTGCACCCTATAGACTACACCCATGCTGGGCGCACATTAATAAATCGCACCACAAGGTAAACTTGTGATGCGATTTATTATTTTCAGCTATTGTACCTCTCAACTGAACAACTTAACCCGAGAGGTACTTGCTCTCATTTTAGTTCTAATTCTGTAGAAATCGGACAATGATCACTGCCCATAATTTCTGAATGAATAGCTGTTGTTTGCAAGGCTGACTGGAGACGCTCTGAAATAATAATGTAATCGATACGCCAGCCGATATTTCGTGCCCGTACATCGCGCATATAAGACCACCATGTATAGTTATCTTTTAGATCGGGATACATAAAGCGAAACGTATCAATGAATCCGGCATCTAACAGCCGCGTCATTTTCCCGCGTTCTTCATTCGTAAATCCCGAATTGCCAATATTAGATTTAACGTTACGAATATCAATTTCTTCATGTGCCACGTTCAAATCTCCACAATAGATGACGGGCTTGATGGCATCTAATGACTGCAAATGCTCAAGTAATTCATCTTCCCATGCCAGTCGAAATGATAATCGCGCTAAGTCCCGTTGTGAATTGGGCGTATAACAATTAACGAGAAAGAACTCTTCAAATTCTAGCGTTAGCACTCGTCCTTCTACTTCGTGGTCTAGATCATTCAATCCATAGCGTACAGAAAGAGGGGATTTCTTCGTAAAGACTGCGGTACCTGAATATCCCTTTTTCGCTGCATAGTTCCAGTAGGATTCATACCCATCGAAAGAAAGGTCGATTTGTCCTTCTTGACATTTGATCTCTTGGACACAAAATATATCTGCCTGTACTTGTTCAAAAAAGTCACTAAAACCTTTTTTTACGCATGCCCTAATACCGTTCACGTTCCAAGATACTACTTTCAATTTTACACAACCCGTCTAAATTAATTGCCGTTAAAACTCACTGCTAGTTTTGCTGCAAGTTCAGCGTTTGACTTCACTAAGGCGATATTGGCCTCCAGACTTTTACCGCCTGTCATTTCCTGAACCTTTTTTAACATATGTGGTGTAAGATACTTTCCGCTAATGCCCATTTGTTCAGCTTCTTTAAGTGCATCTGAAACCAATCCATCCATATACTCCTGATCCATTGCATATTCTTCAGGAATCGGATTCGCGATAATCGCGCTACCCTCCAAGCCTAAATTCCATTTAACGCGCAACATCTCTGCCATCATATCGATTTCATCTATCCGGTAGTCTACATGATGTGCGCTGCTTCTTGCGTAAAAGGCGGGGAATATATCTGTTTGATACCCCATGACTGGAACACCTTTTGTTTCCAAATACTCAAGTGTTTTACCGAGATCCAAAATAGATTTCGCTCCTGAACAAACAACAGCTACATTTGTGCGTGCGAACTCTTCAAGATCTGCAGAAATATCCATCGTTTGTTCCACACCTCTATGCACACCGCCAATGGCCCCAGTCGTGAATACGCGTATTCTCGCTAAGTCAGCAAAGAACATCGATGCAGCAACCGTCGTTGCACCTGGTTTTTTAGTAGCAATTAAGTAACTAATATCGCGTCTAGAAGCTTTGACAACACCTTTGCTATCTCCGAACCGTTCTAGCTCTTCATCAGATAGACCTATTTTTATTTTACCGTCCATAATTGCAATTGTTGCCGGAACCGCACCATGATCGCGCACAATCTGCTGAACTTCCCGTGCAGCTTTCACATTTTCAGGATATGGCATGCCATACGTAATAATTGTGGATTCCAATGCGACTAGCGGCTTGCCATATTTCATCGCTTCTTTCACTTCTTCTGAATACGAAACATATCTTCTCATTATGAATCTTCCCCTTTACCGTTCAATCGCTATATATTCATAATAATCATTATACGCACTTTATTCAATGTTCATCGGCAATTATTTGGTTAATAGAGTAGCTTTCTAAGTCCCATCCAGTCTCCTCGCCTAGTACTAGCTGGGATAAAAGCTTGCCGAGAAGAGGTCCTACTGTTAAACCAGATGAACCAAGACCGTTAGCCATCCAAACTTGCGGGTGATCAGGTAGTTGACCGATGACCGGCATAAAATTCGGTGTATGTGGACGAATACCCACACGGACTTCAGCCAGTACTGCTTCGCTCAGTAAAGGTGCAATGGGTAGAGCATTCGACAACACCTGCAGTATCCCACCAGTGGTCGGTTGAATATTGAAATCATCTGTATCCTCATGTGTTGCGCCCGCAACGAATCTGCCATCTCGGAATGGCACGAGGTACTGAGTACCAGGTGGCATGATGACTGGCCATTCCCCTGACGCTACATGATTTGATTGTAAATGGAGTATTTGTGCTTTCTGTCCTGTCACTTGCAGCTTCTTACCTAAGGGCTCTGTAAATTCACTAGCCCAGGCACCTGACGCTACGATGATTTGATCTCCCTCAATAATTTGCCCCCCGACCATAACACCACAGACTTTTCCTTCTTTTATGTACGGCGATGCAGAGCCTTTTATACTTTGAACACCACGTTGAACTGCCACACGCTCCATTGCTTTAAGTAGTTGATCCCCTTCTACTTTGGCAGCACCTGAAATACGAACAGCTGAATATTCCTCAGATAAAATCGGAAAATAGCTAGCGAGCTGTATTGTATCCAGTAATTCCACTTCCCCGATCTCAGGAGATTGTTCTTTCCTTATATTTAACAACTCGACTTTCTTCTCCAAACGATCTAACTCAGTATGAATCGCCAAGGCACCCACTTTCTTATATCCTGTTTCCACTTCGCCATGCTTTTCTAATGACCGAATGAATTCAGGATAATACGCAGCACCAGCTGATGCTAGGGCATACCATGCTTTGTTTCGTCTTTGAGATGCCCACGGACAAATAATGCCTGCCGCGGCTTTTGTAGCCTGTCCTGGCTCTTGCCTATCGATTAGTACGACTTCTGCTTGTTGGTCGGATAAATGATAAGCAGCGGAAGCACCAACGATACCCCCGCCTATAACTAATACTTTTCTCATGAAAATTTGCTCCTTTATATAATAGTTTTTAAAATCGACAAACTTTTCACTTTATTTTTTCTGAAAAAGCAGTATAATTACACTATTCGGAATTGAACTTTCGGAATATTCTATATCTTGAGGAGTTTTGATGATTATGACGAGATTACCTATGCAAATTCAACTAGCACAAAATAAAAAAGAAAAGCCAGATCCTAGCACTTTAGTTTTTGGGAAAACATTTACAGACCACATGCTCATTATAGACTATGAGGAAGGCAAAGGTTGGCATAATCATCGCATTACTCCTTACGCACCTTTAACACTCGATCCAGCTGCAATCGTTTTACATTACGGTCAAACGGTTTTTGAAGGAATGAAGGCATATCGTTCAGAAGATGGAACCATCCGTTTGTTCCGTCCAGATCAAAATATGAAGCGTTTGAATTATTCGCTCGATCGTCTATGTATGCCACGGATTGATGAAAAGAACGCATTGTACGCGCTGAACCAATTGTTGCAAACCGAGCAGGATTGGATTCCTACACTAGAAGGAACATCATTATATATCCGCCCATTTGTCATTGCAACAGAAGCCTTCCTAGGTGTAGCGCCAGCTAAAAAATATCAATTTTTCATGATTCTGTCCCCTGTTGGCTCTTACTATAAAGAAGGGATTCATCCAGTTAAAATCCTCGTCGAAAATGAATTCGTCCGTGCTGCAAAAGGCGGAACGGGTAGCGCTAAAACTGCTGGCAACTACGCAGCGGCTTTAAAGGCACAGGAGACAGCAGACAAACAAGGCTACTCACAAGTTTTATGGCTCGATAGTGTCGAGCGTAAATACGTGGAAGAAGTAGGAAGTATGAATATTTTTTTCAAGATCAACGGTGAAATTGTAACGCCTGCAATCAACGGCAGTATTCTTGAGGGAATTACACGAAAATCCATTTTACAGTTGCTAAGACATTGGAATATGCCAGTTGCAGAGCGTCAAATCTCAATGGATGAAATCCGATCTGCCTATGAAAGCGGTGAACTTGAAGAAGTATTCGGTACAGGCACAGCTGCTGTTATTTCTCCAGTCGGCGAACTGAATTGGGATGGTTATAAAATGATCATTGGCAACGGTGAAACAGGGGAACTATCTACCCGTCTATATAACACGTTAACGAATATCCAAACAGGCAAAGAACAAGATCCATTTGGTTGGGTATATGAAATTAAGAAAAGTATGGCACGGCTTGCTTAAGACATTGAAAAGCCCCCGTTTTCCACAACTGGAAAGCGGGGGCTGTTGTTTATACAGAAAGTAAAGCTGCATCATTCGTAAGTTGTTCTCCACGAATACGCTGAAATTCATCCATCAATTTCGCAATAGTTAAATGCTGTTTCTGTTCTTCTTCTACCTCAAGAATAATTTGGCCTTTATCCATCATAATTAACCGATTTCCAAGGTCAAGTGCCTGTTGCATGTTATGCGTTACCATTAACGTCGTCAGCCGATCCTTCTCAACTAATCGTTTCGTTAAATCGGTGATTAACTCTGCGCGGGACGGATCGAGTGCTGCGGTATGCTCATCCAACAACAAAATAGAAGGTTGCGTAAAGGTCGCCATCAATAATGACAACGCTTGACGTTCACCACCGGACAATAGTCCAACATTCGCTGTCATCCGATTTTCAAGATTCAAATGCAATGTTTCCAGTGAGGTTCGGAATAAGTCTTTCCGTTTCTTATCTACTCCACGATGCAATGAACGCCGTCGATTGCGAGAATAAGCCATCGCCAAATTTTCTTCAATCGTCATCGTCGGTGCTGTACCTGACATCGGATCTTGGAATACTCGTCCTATCATTTTGGATCGTTTGAACTCTGCCAAACGTGTAACATCTTTGTTATTGATATAAATAGAACCAAAATCCGGTGTCAATGCGCCGGATATCATATTCATCATGGTAGATTTTCCTGCACCGTTACTCCCTATGACTGTTACGAAATCACCCGGTTGTAAATGTAAGTTAATTTGGTCCAGCGCTACTTTCTCATCCGGAGTCGATTCATTAAATACTTTATTGACTTGATCCAGTTTCAACAACGCTATGACCTCCTTGTGATGATTTCATCGCCATTCGTTCAGATTGTCTTTTCGCTTTACGCGCTTTTTCCCGTCTTTTTTCGAGAATCTGCGGAATAATTAATGCCGCAATTACGATGACTGCAGTAATTAATTTCATATCACCTGAATCGAGAATCTTCACTTTCAATGACAGTCCGAGTACGATTCTATAGATTACGGCACCAATGACGACGGCCATTGTTGTACGGAAAATGGTTTTCGTCCCGAATATCGCTTCACCGATAATAACAGAAGCTAATCCGATGATGATCATACCAATTCCCATTCCATTATCAGCGAATTTTCCATACTGTGCAATCAATGAACCTGCGAAAGCAACTAGTGCATTGGAAATTCCTAATCCGAGAATAACAAGAGTATCTGTATTGGCAGAGAAACTACGAATCATTTTTTTATTATCACCAGTTGCACGGATGGCTAAACCAACTTCGGTTTGCAAAAACCAGTCCGCTATGAATTTAATGAGAACCACAACTAGGATCATCAAAACTAATGTTCCCCAAGTCGATGGTAAATGTTCCAAGCCAAGTCCCATTAGGAAACCATTGATGGTTTCATCAACTCCAAGAGTACTCCAGAAACCTTGGAACTTACTGAAAATCGTTTCTGAATTTAAAAGCGGAATATTCGGACGACCCACTGAATTTTCTGTCGTCAGTCCCATTATCCGAAGGTTTATCGAGTAAAGAGCTATCATCATGAGGATTCCGGATAGAAGTGGATTGATTTTTCCTTTGGTATGTAATAAACCAGTTATACACCCAGCAAAAAAGCCAACCAGGATTGCGGTAAGTGTTGCAACAAGTGGATGATAATCAAATACAATCATCGTAGCCGCTACTGCTGCGCCTGTTACAAAACTTCCGTCCACTGTTAAATCTGGAAAATCAAGCACCCGGAATGTTAGATACACTCCGAGTGCCATGATCGCATAGATGATACCCTGCTCAACTGAGCCAAATACAGCTGAAAACATGCAAGATCATCTCCTAATTTTATTTATTTTGCAATCTCGGCATTCCACTCATCTTGAATCTTCAAACCGATTGCGTCTGCAGTCTCTTCATTCATCACTAGCTTCAAGTTCTGTGGTAATTGGACAGGTAATGATTCAGGCGTTTCTTCACCTTTTAGAATCTTTACTGCCATTTCACCCGCTTCATATCCGATATCGTAATACTCAAAGCCGTATGCTCCAAGTCCACCACGTTTCACAGAATCAAATTCACCCACCATCATCGGAATCTTATTGTCATTCGCAACAGAGATGACTGATTCAAGTGCTGATACTACAGTGTTATCCGTAATGATATAAAATGAATCTACTGAACCAATCAAAGATTCGGCTGCTTGCTTTACATCTGCTGAAGTTGCAACGGATGCTTCTACAACTTCCATATCCATATCTGCAAGAATTCCTTTTACATGATCCACTTGTAGGCGGGAGTTTTGCTCCCCTGAGTTAAATATCATTCCTACTTTTTTTGCACCCACGTTTTCTTTCAAGAACTTCATTGTGTTTGGAATGGCATCAGGATGATTATCAGTAGTGCCTGTAACATTGCCGCCCGGCTCTTCATTGGATGCAACAAGTTCCGCTGCTACTGCATCTGTAACTGATGTGAAGATGATCGGAATGTCTTGTGTCGCGCTAGCTGCCGCTTGTGCACTTGGTGTAGAGTTAGCAAATATTAAATCGACGCCTGCGCCTGCCAAGTTGTTTGCAATGGTTGAGTTGGAACTATTATCATTTTGCGCATTTTGCTTATCGTATTCTACATTCAATCCAGCATCTTCAATTGCCTTTTGAAACCCTTCAAACGCCGCATCTAAAGACGGGTGTTCAACAATTTGTGTCACACCAATTATGTATTTTTCTTCAGTGCTTGCTTTATCATTATTCTTATCATCTGCTACAGGATCAGATGACTCCCCTTTTCCACCACACGCAGCAAGAATGAGCACAATACTAAATAGTGCTACTGCATAAGTCACCCAATGTTTCTTCATGTAAATCCCCCTCGACTATGATCTATTACCCTTTCGATGTATGTAGAAAAGATAATAATTATACGTAATCGTACCCTTTACAATGTTATTCGTCAATGCATTATTCAATATTTTGTGTGAATTCTCAAAAGTTAATGAACTACCTGATATAATTCTCCATATATTAAGATAACTTACAGGAAAACAAATTAATCTACATAAAAAATAGTGACGCGATTATACCATTCGCATCACTATTTTTGGTTATTTATTTAACTCGTAATTCAGGAATCTCTTTGTACGTAATTCTTTCGGTGATTTGATTACTTCATCTGGAGTACCCGCTTCAACAATCTTTCCATCGTCCATAAAGATCACATGATTAGCCACATTGCTTGCGAATTCCATCTCATGCGTCACCACAATCATCGTCATATGCTCTTCCGCAAGATTTCTCATCACTTCCAATACTTCTTTCGTCAATTGCGGATCTAAAGCGGAAGTCGGTTCATCGAATAATAAAATATCCGGATTCATCATCAACGCTCTCGCAATCGCAACACGTTGTTTCTGACCACCCGAAAGTCTCGAAGGTAATTCATCAGCCTTTGAAGCCAACCCCACTTTTTCTAGCAATTCGATACTTCTATGCCCATAATCTTCGACTTTTTCTTTCTTCACCAGTTTCGGTGCTAGTTCCAAGTTCTGCTTTACAGTTAAATGAGGAAATAGGTTAAATTGTTGAAATACCATTCCCATTTTGGAGTTGATCATTTTACTATCGGTAGGATTTGTGTAAATGCCATCTTTAACTAGGTAATCTCCATCCACGATAATACTACCGCCACCAACTTGCTCCAATTGAATTAGACTTCTTAACATTGTACTCTTTCCAGAACCCGAAGGTCCGATAATTGCCATGACATCATTTTTTTGAACATCAAACGATATATCCTTCAATACTTCCAATGGACCGAATGATTTCTGTAAGTTGCGTACTTCTATGAAAGACATAATTTCCTCTCCTCATTCGTATTGCAGCTTTCTTTCTAAATACTTGAAGACTATAGTCAATCCGAATGCAATCAGCAGGTAGATCCCAGCTGCAATGAAGAACGGTATGATTGTGAAGTCTCTGTTTACGACTGTTTGCGCATAGTGTAGAAGTTCTGGAACTGCTACCGCATATAATAGCGCCGTATCCTTTACTAACGATACCGATTCATTTGCAATAGGTGGTAGCGTTACACGAAACATCTGTGGTAGGATGACGCGCACAGTCGTTTGCCATTTCGATAATCCAAGTACTTTCGAAGCTTCGTATTGCCCTTTATCAATGGAGATCAAACCACCTCGGAATATTTCAGCAAAGTACGCTGAATAGTTCAAAATGAACGCTAGTGTAGCTGCTACAAAACGATCAAGAACTAAATACTCACCAATTACCGGCAGAAGTGGTAAACCAAATACAAAGAACAATAGCTGTAATAACAAAGGAGTCCCACGCATGACGTATATAAAAGTCTGCGCCAAATAAGAAATTGGTTTAATACTACTTCTTACGGCAAGTGTCAGCAAGAATCCGAGTGGAATAGATAAGACGATCGCTATTACAAATAATAGTACAGTCGCTTTCGCTCCTTCCAACATAGGAATCAGCATAGACATAAAATATTCATAACTCATTAGTTAATTCCTCCAAAAAACCATTCAAGATTTTATGTACTTCTCTTACAATACGCATACCAACGGAAGTCGCAAATGCAACTTCCGTTGACATAACTTATTCTACAACTCAACGAAGAACTTTGTCTTCTCCGAACCATTCTGTGGAGATTTCAGCTGAAGTACCATCTTCATTCATCGTATCCAATGCTTTTTGAAGATTTTCAAGCAATTCTTCATTGCCTTTCTTCACTCCAACGCCATATTCTTCCACTGCCAATGATCCGTCAAGTTTCGTAAAGACCCCTTCTTCAGTTGTCATATAGTAATCAATGACGACTTCATCAAGTACTACTGCATCTAGACGACCTGTTTTCAAATCTGTTAACGCTAGAACATTGTCTGCAAATTCTGTGATGTTTTTTATTTTTTCGTGGATTGGGTGACTTTCTAATGCTGGTCCGGCAGATGATAATGCTTGAACACCTACAGTTTTTCCATCTAGGTCTTCAATTGTTTTCACATCAGAATCTACTAACGTCACAACGACTTGATTATTATCCAAATAAGGCTTCGTGAATAATACTTTTTCTTGACGTTCTTTTGTGATGGTATAGCCGTTCCAAATTAAATCGATTCTTCCACTGCTAAGTTCTGTTTCCTTCGTTTTCCAGTCAATAGGCTGGAATTTTGCAGTAGCGCCCATATGCTCAGCCGCTGCTGTTGCCATGTCAATATCGAAACCTACTAAATTATTTTTATCGTCACGGAATCCCATAGGTGCAAATTTGTCATCTACACCGATGATAATTTCTTTCGTTTCTTTGTTATCTGCATCCGCGGGTGATTTGCCCCCCTCAGACGACTTGCCCGAACATCCAGCCAGCAGTAGGAATAATGCTGCAAATAATAAAGCAATGGTTGTCTTTTTCATTATTTTTCCTCTTTTCTTAATTCTTTAGTACGTTAATGAGTTAGTATACTATAAAAATAACATTAGATGCACGAAATGAAAAGTAGTAAAATGAAAAAACTGAAGGTAATCTCCATATGTCTGGAGTTATCTTCAGTCTATGAATAATCTGTGTCTATTTTTTTGTTATTTACTTCTCCTAAACACTTTGTGGCCATCGTATGAAAAGACCAAAGGTTTGTTCTCAAGTATTGTTTCGATATGCACGATACGTCCCCACAGTTGATGAATATGCGGTAAAACATGTTCCAAGTACGGGAGATCAAGTTCAGTGTCTTCATAGCGGTGAACAAGATACAATTCCCCATTTCGCATATAATCTCCATCGTCTACTACTATATAAGGAAAGCCACCGTTCACTCTC
Organism: Sporosarcina sp. P2; assembly: GCF_002743255.1. Classification (GTDB taxonomy): domain Bacteria; phylum Bacillota; class Bacilli; order Bacillales_A; family Planococcaceae; genus Sporosarcina. The sequence continues at coordinate 212,690 of NZ_PDYY01000005.1, read as the reverse complement.
TGTCCAATTAGTTGATTCCGAACAGCATCGGTCTGTTTATCAGAGATTTTGTATTGGTCTTCCTGCTTTTGAAACACGTACAGATCTTCTTGTTTAATTAGGTCATCGGTCAAATAATTTCGAATGAACGATGTGTCATTTTCAATTTCACGCGCTTCAAATATTTTTTCGCGTCCCGTCACCATCTCTTCACCACGTGAAGTAGCTTCCTTAGCTAGTATATCGTACCGTTTCTCTATATCTTCATATATTTTGACACCGAGGTAATATGGATTAATTGAAGTCTTGGAAGGCTGCAGAACACTAGCATTAAGTTTTGCGAACTCAATTGTCTCTGAAGGCGTTAAATCCATTTGTCGAAGAATCGTTTGATGCCAATAAGATGCCCAACCTTCATTCATGATTTTCGTTTCCAACTGTGGCCAAAAATAAAGCATCTCTTCACGTAACATCGTCAGAATGTCCGCTTGCCATTCCGTTAGATTACGACTGTTTTCAAGAATAAATAATAGGATGTCTTTTTCTGGTTCTTTCGGATTCTTTTTGTGCATTTCAATCGCTTGTTGTCCAGGTATTTTCCGTTGATCAAGGTCCCATAAATCTTCATATGCGCTTCTTCGGGGTTGTTGGTCAATAAAAGATGACGGAATGATGTCCCGCATCATACTTGGATCCACATGTTCTTGAATGGCTAATACCGCGTCAAGAAATGTTTCCACACATTTCTTACCATAGCGTACTTCATAGTCCGCAATTCGTTCGGCTGTAGCTGCCATGCTTTCAACCATGTCTTTACGCGTTTTTGAAAAATAGGTATTATTTTTGAAGAAATCACAATGCGCCAATACATGCGCAATGATTAATTTATTTTGAATTAAACTATTCGTATTCAATAAAAATGCGTAACACGGATTTGAATTGATAACGAGCTCATATATCTTGCTTAATCCGATATCATATTGCAACTTCATCTTATGGAATTGCTTACCAAAACTCCAATGTGTAAAACGCGTAGGCATTCCATAGGCACCAAATGTATACAGTATATCTGCTGGACAAATCTCATACCTCATCGGATAAAAGTCGAGTCCAAATCCACTGGCAATCTCCGTGATCTCATCAATTGCATAATATAATGCCTGTTGATCAGTCAGCGTAATCCCTCCGTTCGCTTTTCGAAGAACTTCTTGAGCGCAAAGTAGACATCGCGGTTTTTTTGCAAAATATAATAATTGAATTTGGGATGTTCAATTGATTTATACGCGGACATCAACGTGGACATTCTACGATGCTCATTGACTTCGGCATAACCAAACATATTCGATATCGCCAATAATTCATCCACGTGTTCCAAACATTTCTTATTGTCACTTGTCATATTTTCCCCGTCCGAAAAGTGTACAGGATAGATATTATAACTAGTGGGTGGATAAAATTCTTTAATAACTTCCAATGCTTTACTATAAGCTGATGAACATCTGGTTCCGCCACTTTCCCCTTTGTTGAAGAAATTTTCCTCAGATACTACTTTCGCTTCCGTATGGTGCGCAATGAATTCGATTTCTACCGTCTCATACTTTGTCCGTAAAAACTTCGTCATCCAAAAGAAGAAACTTCGTGCCATATATTTCTCAAATTTGCCCATTGAACCACTCGTGTCCATCATGGCGATGACAACCGCTTTAGACTGTGGTTTCTCTACGGGATTCCATGTTTTAAATCGTAGATCGTCTTCCAGAATCGGTGCGACCTCAGCTTTCCCATTTATCGCATTACGTTTAATGGCAGATAACAATGTTCGTTTTTTATCAATATTACCGATTAATCCTTTTTTACGAATGTCTGTGAAATCAATGTCTTCAAGCGTTGTTACCGATTGTTCTTTCTGCTCTAAGTCCGGTAGCTCCAATTCTTTAAAGAACATCTCTTCCAACTCTTCTATCGAGACCTCTGTTTCATAGATATCTTGCCCTGGTTGATCACCCGCTTCTTTTCCTTCACCTGGCTGTGCTTTCTTTTCTCCTTGCGCCACTACGTCCCCTACCGCACTGTCGCCATCACCTTGACCAACATGCTTGGACTTGTCGTGGTTGTAGCGAATTTTAAATTCATCTAATGAGCGAATTGGTATTTTGACCATGTCTTTTCCATTTGATAGTATAATGTTCTCTTCACTGATTAAGTCAGGTAAGTTACTTTTTAGTACTTCATTTATTTTATCTAGGTGGCGTTGCTGATCTTGGTGGCCTTTGCGATGGAGAGACCAATTTTCTTCAGTGACAACGAATCGACTTTTCTGGTTTTCTTCCACTCGTATCCCCGCCTATCTCTCGAACAATTTGTTTCCTTATCATATGCGGCAGCTGATTGAATATTTACAAAACGGCAACAAAACTAAAAAGAGACCTCGTGTATTGAGGTCTCTGAATTCAAGATTCACTAGCTGGAATTAGACTTAGGCAGTGGATTTGGGTAATAATTTATTGACGTGTATTAAAGCTAGGCTTGTGTTCGTTTTCCGACTTGAACTTAGACATGACTTGAAATAAGTATAGTCACAACAAAAATACACACTACCTATGATGACTAGTTTAAGTCATTACGCCGAGCGGCAAGCTTTTCAAGCTGTAGTTGCAACCCCAACGTAGACATTAATTCTATTCATATTTCCTAATCGGCTTACCGATTTAACAAACTTCCAACGTAACGCAGAAGATCGTTTGCTGAGACGGAATTGTAGCCATGTTCGTCTACTAGGCGCGCTACGACTTCATTCATCTTCTTCAATTGTGTCTCGTCGGGTGTAGTAGATGTTGTAGTAATCTTCACGACGTCCTTTAGATCGGTGAATAATTTTTTCTGAATTGCTTCACGCAAGCGGTCATGGGAACGGTAGTCGAAGCGCTGGTGTTTTCTAGCGTATGCGGAGATACGAATAAGGATTTCTTCACGGAATGCCTTTTTCGCATTTTCCGAAATTCCTATCTGCTCTTCTAACGAACGCATCAACTTTTCATCAGGGTTAATTTCCTCTCCCGTCAGCGTGTCGCGTAGTTTATTTTTATTGCAGTATGCTTCGACGTTATCCAAGTAATTATCCATTAAAGTTTTTGCAGACTCTTCATAAGAATAAACAAAAGCTTTCTGAACTTCTTTTTTCGCGATTTCGTCATACTCTTTACGCGCCATTGAAATATAATTCATATACGTGTCACGGTCCTCACTTGAAATGGAGGCGTGTTGATCGAAGCCATCTTTTAACGCACGTAATACGTCTAGTGCATTGATACTTGGGACTTCTTTTCGGATAATCGCTGAAGAAATACGATTGATGACGTAGCGTGGATCGATTCCGTCCATACCTTCATCTATAAATTCGTTCTTCAGTTCTTCCGCATCTGCATCGTTAAACCCTTCAACATTCTGTCCATCATACAGGCGCAATTTCTTTAATCGATCGATGCCTTGTTTTTTCGACGCTTTCAAACGTGTCAAAACAGAAAAAATAGCAGCCACTCGCAATGCATGCGGCGCAATGTGGACGTGAGCCATATCACTGTCACGAATCATTTTTTCATAGATCTTTTCTTCCGCACTTACTTTCAGATTGTATGGAACAGGAATGACGATTAATCTTGAATGAAGTGCTTCGTTCTTTTTATTACTAATAAATGAACGATATTCCGTTTCATTAGTATGAGCAACGATTAGTTCATCTGCACTAATCAGCGCAAACCTTCCTGCTTTAAAGTTTCCTTCTTGTGTTAAGGATAATAAATGCCAAAGAAACTTTTCATCGAGTTTCAGCATCTCTTGGAATTCCATCATGCCACGATTCGCTTTATTCAATTCCCCATCAAATCGGTACGCACGTGGATCTGACTCTGAACCATATTCAGCAATTGTGGAGAAGTCTATACTTCCGGTTAAATCAGCAATGTCTTGTGACTTCGGATCGGATGGTGTAAATGTTCCAATCCCAACACGGCGATCTTCCGAGAACAGAATGCGTTCCACTAGTACATTTTCAATTTTACCTTCAAATTCTTCTTCCAGTCGCAATTGATTTAAAGGAGATAAACTACCTTCGATTCGTATACCATACTCTTCAAAAAATGACTTCCTTAAAGATTCCGGAATCAAGTGTAAAGGGTCTTCATGCATCGGACACCCCTTAATAGCATAAACCGCTCCTTCATCCGTTCGAGAATAGGCTTCTAGCCCACGTTTTAACATCGTCACAATAGTAGATTTACCACCACTAACAGGTCCCATCAATAACAATACACGCTTCTTTACATCCAAACGCTTTGCTGCTGGATGAAAATATTCTTCTACCAAACGTTCGATAGACTCTTCCAGACCAAATAACTCTTCATCAAAGAAATTATAAATTTTCTTGCCGTCTCTTTTTTCAATTCCTGCACTTTTTATCATTTCATAAATACGAGAATGAGCGGTCTGTGCAACTTCTTTCCGCTCTTTTATTAATTCCAGATATTCCAAAAATGTACCTTCCCACTTCAACTGATTTTCTTCTTTGCGATAATTATGCAACTGACGAATGATATCCAACATATCTCCTCCAATTAGGCTATGATGTATTATCTTATGTTCATGAAGTGTAAAAGATTCATCACGTACATTGGAAGAAAAATTGAAAAGCTTATATTGCCACTACTTTCTTTTTTAAAATTCCGTTAAGATAGAATAAACACGTTTGAAAAAGGGGAGTTTTATGCGCAAACAACATAAAAAGGAAACTGTAGGACATTTACTTAGACGCTACTTATTCATCTCAATTGGCGTCGTAATTACAGCAGTTGCGTTAGATTTATTCCTAATCCCTAACTCCGTAATTGACGGTGGCATCATCGGGATCGCACTCATATTGAATTTCATCTCTGGAGTACCTTTTGGTATTTTGATTTTGATCTTAAACTTGCCCTTCTTATTTTTCGGGTATAAACATATCGGCAAGAACTTCTTCTTCTCCTCTTCCTATTCGATTGCTTTGCTTGCCATTGTGGAATTCCCACTTAAAACTCTAGGTCCATTTGTAACAGACTCACTGTTAGCTACAGTCTTTGGAGGATTGTTGCTAGGGGCGGGTGTCGGAACCATCATACGGAATGGCGGGGCGCTTGACGGAACGGAGATTCTCGGCATTTTACTTACAAAAAAAATCCCCTACAGTGTTGGGGAATTCGTGATGTTCTTCAACCTTTTCATCTTTGGATGGGCAGGCTTTGTACTCGGACCAGAAAAAGCGATGTACTCGATCATTACATACTATATCGCTTCAAAAGCGATCGACATTGTGATCCAAGGCTTAGACGAAACCAAGGCTGTCTTTATTATTTCCGATGAATACCATGAGCTTAAGGAGGCGATTCGTCTGCGACTCGGCCGCAGCGTTACCATGTTGCACGGTCGCGGCGGCTATACAGACAATGAAAAAGACGTGATCTATGTAGTCGTGACAAGGCTAGAAATTTCCAAGCTTAAACAAATCACTACTGATATAGACCCTAATGCTTTTCTGACCATCATGAATACACATGAAACGCATGGAGCGACCTTCAAATCACCTATACATTAAAGAAACCGCCACTCATTCGAGTGGCGGTTTCGTGTCTCTTAATGGAAGACAATGGTTTTATTGTTCTCTACAATTACTCGATCTTCAAGATGCCACTTTACTGCACGTGCAAGAACACGTCGTTCGATAGTTCGGCCAATCTTCTTCAATTGAACAATATCGTCCCGGTGATCCACACGCTCGATATCTTGTTCAATGATTGGACCTTCATCTAAGTCATTCGTTACATAATGTGACGTTGCCCCAATCAGTTTTACACCGCGTCCAAATGCTCTTTCATAAGGACGTGCACCGATGAAGGCTGGTAAGAAGGAATGATGGATATTGATAATCTGATTCGGGAAGTGACGGACGAATTCAGGTGTAAGTATTTGCATATAGCGTGCTAATACGAGTACATCTACGTCGTATTCTTCCATTAACTTCACTTGCTGTCTCTCTACATCTTGACGTATGTCCTTGTTCGCCGGGATGTAATGGAAAGGTATACCAAGTGCTTCAACCATTCCGCGCGCATCTTCATGGTTACTGATCACTACAACGATATCAGTATTTAAATCACCATTCTGCCATTCCCATAGTAATTCCATTAAACAATACGGTTCTTTGGAAACGAAAATGGCCGTTCGCTTTAGTTCCACTGCGTATGAAAAGCGATAGTCCATCTCATGTTGTTTCGCAATGTACTTGAAATCCTCTTCTATTTCTTCTTTTTTATCCAATAAATTGTCTAAATGGAAGGCGATACGTAGATAGAACGTGCCACCCTCCGGATCCGTTGAGTATTGGCTAGATTCTACGATATTGGCTTCGTATTGCAGCAAAAATGTTGAGACTGCGGATACAATTCCTGGTTTATCGGGGCATTGTATAAGCAGTCTACCGATGTTTTTCTGTGCTGTTGATTGTTCTTCTAAATGTGTTGCAATTTTACTTTGGGCTGACATGTTTTCATCTCCTACAAATAATGTTACTGAAAGAATAAGTTCCCCAGCCAGAATGGCCAGGGATCGGGTGAACTCTTCTAATACAGTATGAAGCAAAGTGACGCTTTTCGCAAAAATCTTATTCCACTGGTTTTTCTAAACCTCTGCCCATCCCTTTTAGGAAGTTCATACCGAATGTTAACGCCCGATTGATATCAGGATCGTTAATGGATTTCATCAGTTGTAAAACACCTGTTTTCTGACCTTCTTCATTTGCTTGCTCGGCTTCAGATAATCCGTTTTGAACACTTTTTGAGAGTTGCTGAATTGTAGCTGGATCTAATGCCGTCAGAATTCCTGCACCCGCCATTAAATTATTGAGCATGTTTGTAACAGGTTCTCTTGATACTTGTTCTAACGCTATGCCCGTAATCTTTTCCTTTGAATGAAGCATTGCTTGTAGTGCGTCTAACGCACCAATCTTATGCAACTCACCCGTGATCTCCATAATTTTCTGCAAAGACTCTTCCTGTTCAGCAATTTTTTTCTGCAGTTCATCCAACTTATCTTGCTGTATTTCCAGTTCGGATCGTTCTTTTCTTTTAATCGAAGTTATGGGTGCCGCCATTGATCTTCACCTCACTAATCATTGATCTGTTAATTGGACATATCCTGGTCGATTCCACTTCCGCTCCACTTCTACACCGTTTTGCGGATGACGTTTCTTATCACGGTGGTTACTCTTAGGTAGTGGATTATCCCCTTGCTTTTCAAGTACTTCCATGCGAACCTTTGTCTGCTTGTAAGCCGGTGTATTCGTGCGTTCATCTGTAGCAGGCCCTGTTAGGAAATTGATTGCAGATTGCTTCTCTACTGAGTTCATCGGTAAGAATAATTCATTTTTTCGTACTCTGTCCGTGACAAGTGCGGGCAGTTTCAACGCACCATATGGAGAAATGAGTCTTACATAAGTACCTGTGACTACACCACGTTCTTTTGCTAATTCAGGAGAAATCTCTACAAATATATTGGGAACTTTCTCTTGAATACCATCTGATTTGTTCGTCATATTTCCTTCATGGAAATGTTCAAGCATACGACCATTATTGATATGAAGATCAAACTCTTCAGGGAATTTTACTGGTTCAACCCAATCCGATAATGCAAAGCGAGCTTTCTTATCTGGGAAATTAAAGCCGTCTGTATAAAGAAGTGGCGTACTAACCCCCTCTAGACTTCCCCAAAGGAAACTACCCCAACCTTCCAACATGTCGTAAGAAGCTTCTTTGAAAATAGGACTCAAACTTGCCATCTCAGCAAAGATGTCCCCTGGGTGTGTGTAATTCCAATCAGCGCCTAAGCGATTTGCAACTTCTTGGATGATCCACCAATCTTGACGGGAGTCACCTTTATTCGGTAATGCCTTATAAAGTCGTTGAACACGACGTTCTGTATTTGTAAATGTACCATCTTTTTCAAGTGAAGGCACTGCAGGTAAAATGACGTCTGCGTATTGTGCTGTACGTGAGAAGAAAATATCTTGGACAACAAGGAAATCGAGCTTCGACAGTACATCATGTACATAGTTTGCATTCGAGTCCACTAGTGCCATATCTTCCCCTACAATATACATCCCCTTCATAACCCCATCATCAATCGAATGAAGCATTTGAATATTATCAAGACCCGGCTTACCCTCTATCTCTACACCATAAGCGCGTTCAAATTTTTCGCGTGCGGCATTGTCTGTAATATGTTGATAGCCAGGCAACCACCCCGGCAAACTTCCCATATCGCATGCACCTTGTACGTTGTTATGACCACGTAACGGATAAGCACCAGCGCCTGGACGGCGGTAATTTCCTGATGCCAGTAATAAATTGGATATGGCAGCTGAAGTGTCTGAACCTCCTGTATTTTGTGTAACTCCCATTCCCCATAAGATACATGTACCATCCGCATCACGAATCATTTCAGCTGTTTGAATCAGTACTTCTTTTGAAACGCCTGTTACTTGTTCTGCATATTCGAGTGTATAGCGTTTCAATACTTCATTAAAGTCATCAAAATGAAGGACATTTTCCTCAATAAACTGCTGATCATGCCAACCTTGGTCGATTAAGTATTTGGTCACTGCCATAAGCCATACTTGATCGGTTCCTTGTTGTGGTGTCATAAAGATATCTGCACGTTCAGCCATTTCATGCTTTCTGAGATCAGCTACGATTAACTTTTGACCGTGTAGCTTATGTGCGCGCTTTACACGCGTCGCGAGAACGGGATGACCTTCTGCAGGATTGGCACCTACAATGATGACCAATCCTGCTTCAGCAATATCTTTAATAGTTCCAGCGTCACCACCCATTCCAACTGTACGGAATAACCCATCTGTCGCAGGTGACTGGCAATAGCGGGAACAATTGTCCACGTTATTTGTACCGAACACTTGTCGAGCAAATTTTTGAATGACATAGTTCTCTTCATTGGTAATTTTGGATGAGGAGATGACACCAATTCCATCTTTGCCATGCTCGTCACGGATTTGACCTAGATTTTTCGCGACTAGATCTAACGCTTCTTGCCATGATGCTTCAACAAAATCGTCACCTTTACGAATAAGAGGCGTTGTAATGCGTTCTTCACTGTTCACGAAATCCCAACCGAACTTCCCTTTGACACAAGTAGAAATCTGGTTGACAGGTGCCTCGGAAACCGGTTGAATTTTTAATATCGTACGATCTTTCGTCCAGACTTCGAAAGAACAACCTACTCCACAAAATGTGCAGACTGTTTTGGTTTTATTGATTGTGGATTCTCTCATCGCGGATTCAACATCGGAAATCGCCATGATACTGCTATAACCTGGTTCTACATCCTTAATCAAATCAATCATAGGCTCCATCAATTCGTCACTCATCTTCGTCATAAATCCAGCTTCACCTAGCATCGTTTTTTCCATCAAGGCATTGCATGGACAAACCGTAATACAATGACCGCAGCCTACGCAAGAAGAATCATTAATCTTCGCACCGCCATCCCATAGAACAATCGGACGATCCCGTTCCCAGTCGATTGAAAGTGTCTCATTTACTTGTAAGTTTTGACATACTTCCACGCACTGTCCGCATGCGATACATTGATTTAGATCGTAACGATAGAACGGATGTGTGAAATCCACCGCATCTTTTGAACATTTCGGTTCGTAGGGATATTTTTGTTCTTCCACTTCCAAAAGTGCCACGGTATTATGTACTTTACAGTTTCCATTATTGTTATCGCAAACCGTACAATATAGTAAATGATTTTCTAATATCCGATCCATTGCTTCCGTCTGCGCTTCCTTTGCACGCGGAGACGCTAATTTGACATCCATGCCGTCGACGGCTTGTGTTGAACAAGCACGTGTTAATTGGCCATTCACTTCGACGATGCACGTATCACACGTTTGTATCGGATCGACTTCCGGCAAATAACATATTTGAGGGTGCTCAATCTTATTTGCATTGATGATTTGAATGAGCGTCGACCCTGGTTCGAAATTATACATCTTATTATTGATTGAAATTGACATACAGGCGTCCTCCTTCTCAAATAAAAAATCCACCATAAAAAAACCGTTAAGACGGTATTTTCTATGGTGGAATAGTTTCTTAACAGGACTTGCTAAAGAACCAATCCATACTTACTATTACATGTAGGTTGATGAACATCTAGCAATCACATACTAGATTTCCATCTATTATGTATTTAGTATAAAGTAATAAAGCGTATAATACAATGACCACATTAAAACAATTTGACTATTCTGCAAACAAAAAGAGGAAGTGCCCTATGAAGAAAGTTCATGAATTTAATGATATCATCCGTAAATTACGAAAAGACTTATTCGGAAAAGGTCCCGAACGAATTCATACAATATTTATAGATAATATGGTGGTTTCTACTCTCTATGGTAATTTGACTCCCACTGAAAAGTTCATAGCGGGAACGCCAGAGGGAAAAGAGATGGTGCATCGTGCACGAACTAGCATGATTCAGGCAGTATATGCAAAAGAACCACCTGTAGCATTGGAAGAATTAGTCGAGGCGAAGTTTCTGCATTTATTCAGCGATTTTAAAATTGATGATGATATTGCAGTTTCAGTATTTTTATTCGATCGATCGATTGACTGAAGGGAGAAAAGATTATGAAACAGCAACAACAACGATCCATTATTCGATTTCAGGATGGAAAAGTTTTTGAAAAAGCAGATCAGGTCGCTGTTGAATATGCAATCACAATTAAACTAAACCACAAAGAATTTGCGACGATCGTATGTACTCCGGAATATATTGAGGATATGACTGTGGGCTTCTTGGCTTCAGAAGGAATCGTACCTAAGTGGGAACAAATCAAAGATATTCGACTTGATCTTGAAAATGGCTTCATTTACATCGATACGGATAAAGTCTACCCTTTCTTTGAACAATTGCAGAATAAACGGTATATCACATCTTGTTGCGGCATGAGCAGACAAGGCTATATCTTTGCAAATGATGCACTGACAGCGAAAAAGATGGATAGTATTTCTGTTCAACTGATACCTGCACAAATATTTTCCTTGATGAATCAATTGGAAGAACAGGCAGAAATGTTCCGCCATACTGGTGGTGTACACAATGCTGCTTTGTGCGCTCCAGATCAATTATTATTATCCCGTATGGATATCGGCCGCCATAATGCGTTAGATAAAATTTATGGACACTGTCTGAGGAACGATATTTCTGTGCGAGATAAAATCATTGTGTTCAGCGGACGAATCTCCTCCGAAATATTACTTAAAGTCGCTAAAATTGGTTGTGAAATTGTATTATCAAAGTCTGCACCTACTGAATTAGCTTTGAGTTTAGCTGACGATTTAGGAATAACGACGGTTGGATTCATTCGTGGAAGATCTTTTAATGTGTACACACATCCTGAAAGAATCGTCATGGATACCACTAATCTTTTTTCGATTCCATGAAAATGTAATATTGACAATTTTGTGAATTACTAATATTATACTCCTTAATCACTTCTTACATTCCAGTAATTGTTTAATTATATTCCTTTTATTGTAATTTTATGACCAGGTAGTGTGTCAACTATTCTTTTACAATACCGATTAGTCAAATTTTTGTTACTGAAATTGGAGCTGTGGAAGAATATTGTTAAAAGGAGGACTACGAATGAGAAAAACGAAGAACAGATGGCTGATCGCGTTATCTGCAGTAGGTATTCACATTTCTATCGGATCTGTTTATGCCTGGAGTAACTTCACTAATCCACTCATTGAAGAATTTGGATGGACCACAAGCCAAGTACAGCTGACGTTTAGTATAGCTATTTTATTTCTTGGTTTATCAGCTGCTTTTTTAGGCCATTTTGTAGAGAAATATGGTCCAAGAAAAGCAGGGTTACTTGCAGCTGTGTTCTTCGGAGTGGGCGTGACAGGTTCCGGACTCGCGGTAGGAATGTCTTCATTACCGTTGCTGTATATTTTTTACGGTATGCTAGGCGGAATTGGCTTAGGGGTAGGCTATATTGCACCCGTTTCTACACTCGTCAAATGGTTCCCTGATCGCAGGGGGCTCGCTACGGGACTGGCCATCATGGGATTTGGGTTTGCTGCAGCCATCAGTAGTCCGATCATGGAATACTTGATCAGCAATGTCGGATTACAGAACACTTTTTATATTCTCGGTGTATCGTACTTCTTAATTATGTTACTTTCTTCCCTGTATCTAGAAAAACCAGAAGAAGGATGGGCACCGCCTGGATTTATTGAAAAAGTTCGTTTAGGTAAAACGGAAGTTAAAGAAGATCTTTCTCAGTTAACAGCAAATCAAGCAGTTAAAACAAAACGCTTTTATTATTTATGGCTAATGTTGTTTATTAATGTGACTTGCGGTATCGCCATTCTCTCGGCTGCCAAACCAATGGCGATTGATAGTATTGGCATGACGACTATTCAGGCAGCCGCATTAGTTGGTGTGCTAGGCATCTTTAACGGGGCCGGCAGACTTGGCTGGGCTGCGATTTCGGATTATATCGGTCGTCCCAATACGTATACCACGTTCTTTGTCATTCAACTTGTCCTATTTGCCATTTTACCATTCACCACGAACGCAATTATATTCCAAGTGATTCTAGCCGTGATCTATACATGCTACGGAGGGGGGTTCGCCTCTATCCCGGCATATATTGGTGATATTTTTGGAACGAGACAACTTGGGGCCATCCACGGTTATATTTTAACTGCATGGTCTGCGGCTGGAGTGGCTGGACCGATGTTTGCTGCATGGATGAAAGATACAACAGGCAGTTACGAAAGCAGCTTATTATTTTTCGCCGGCTTGTTCGCAGTGGCTCTACTAATTTCCTTACTCATTCGAGTGGATATTAAAAGACTACGCAATGAAAGAGAAGGAATTATGCCAGTTGAACCCGCTATAGCCGCAACAAAATAAAAACTCGCGAACGTCACTTCGAAAGGAATGACGTTCGCGAGATTTATTTTTCCGTTTGATTAAAGGTGTCTCCACCCTCAATAGTGCCTAATTCAAAACCACGTTCGAACCAGTACATTCGTTGTTTTGCTGTACCGTGTGTGAAACTCTCTGGAACAACATACCCTCTCGCGCGTTTTTGAATCGTATCGTCACCAACCGCACTCGCGGCAGTAATTGCTTCCTGTAAATCTCCTTGCTCCAAGTATCCTCGTCCTTTTGCATGATGTGCCCAGACTCCCGCAAAATAATCTGCTTGCAATTCAAATCTTACTAAATATTTATTAAATTCCTTTTCACTCATTTTTTGACGTAGCGGCATCACTTGATCTGAAATTCCAAGGAGCGTTTGCACATGGTGCCCTACTTCATGGGCTACTACATAGGCCATGGCAAAATCACCGGGTGCTTTAAATGAACTCTGTAATTCATTATAAAATGCTAAGTCAATATACAGTTTTTGATCACCCGGGCAATAAAATGGCCCTGCAGCTGCACTTCCGTAGCCACAAGCTGTATCCACTTGTCCTGAATAAAGAACTAACTTAGGGTTCTCATATTGAATTCCTTGTTGAGCGAATAACTCCGACCAAATAACTTCTGTATCTGCAAGCACAACCGAAACAAAATCCGCCAATTCTTTATCTTGTGCAGTTTCCACGTATGGTTGTTCAGGGACTGCTGAACTATTATCTAATAAGTCTGTTGGATTTCCACCCAAAATGAGAAATAATATAATACCAACAATTCCAAGACCACCCCCGCCTAATGCAATCGCACCGCCTCCGCCACTCCTTCCTCTTCGCTCCTCTACATTTGAACTTTTTCTGCGTCCATCTGTTTTCATACTCTCTCCCTCGTTTCGGCTTTATGTGAGCTGAACTTTACATCACTATGTAGTAGCTACTTGACTTCAATTTACCCTATTTCTCACCGAAACAAACAAGACAACCCTCTTAATTGATTGGACGAATTGTTGCGAATTGGCAGTTAGCTATTCCCCATGTATGATTTTTCATATATACTTTACTTTAGAGTTGTAAACTAATGAAGGAGTGATTTTTTTGATTGAGCAAAAGTCCGTCTATAATTTTAACGCGGGTCCATCCGCACTTCCACGCGAAGTTCTTGAAAAAGCACAAGCTGAACTAGTGGATTTCGAAGAATCTGGAATGTCTATTATGGAAATGAGTCACCGCAGTGCTACCTATGAACAAGTACATAATCAAGCAATTGAGCGTTTACGTTCTTTATTCTCAATTCCTGAAAACTATGAAGTACTATTCTTGCAAGGCGGAGCTAGTCTACAATTTGCAATGGTGCCAATGAATTTCTTATCAGAAGGGAAAAAAGCTAGCTACATTATGTCTGGTGCATGGTCAGATAAAGCACTTAAAGAAGCAAAGACAATAGGTGAAGTATACGAAGCAGCTTCTACAAAAAATACAAATTATAATCGCGTCCCATCTTCTGATGAAATTACATTTAAAGAGACGGATGCCTACGTGCACATCACTTCAAATAACACGATATTCGGCACCCAATTCCATGAGTTCCCTTCTACTGGAAATGTTCCGTTAATAGCAGATATGTCTAGTGATATTCTGTCAAGACCACTTGACGTCAGTCAATTCGGAATGATTTATGCAGGTGCACAAAAAAACCTCGGACCTTCGGGCGTTACAGTTGCGATTATCCGCAAAGACTTGTTGGACAAAGCGAATAGTGAAATTCCAACTATATTGAAATACCAAACACATTCATCAAGTAATTCTTTATATAACACTCCCCCATCTTTCGGTATTTACATGTTGGGTGAAGTTCTTGGTTGGATGCAACAACAAGGCGGCATTGAGAAGATTGCAGAGCGCAATGAAGAAAAAGCGAATCTGATCTATGACGCGATCGATAACAGCAACGGTTTCTATACAGGACATGCTGAAAAAGGAAGTCGTTCATTAATGAACATCACGTTCCGTGTAGCGGATGAAGAGTTGGAAAAACAATTCTTAGAAGAGGCTAAAGAGGCGGGATTCGTTGGGCTGAATGGTCACCGTTCCGTAGGCGGATGTCGTGCTTCTACTTACAACGCAGTACCATTTGAAGCTTGTCTGGCTTTACAGAAATTCATGCTGGATTTTCAAGAAAAACATAAATAAAACCTAAAAAGCCAAGTCACTTTATAAGTGACTTGGCTTTTTACTGCTCCACAATTAAAAATTCTTTTTGAAATGCTAATTGTAAAGAACTAAATGTTTGGATATTTTTAAAGTCTAAACCAAGCTCTGTCGATGCTTGAGCAATTGCCGGTAAAATCCCCGTAATTGTGCATCTCGTCCCTAATAGAGATAACACTTTTGTCACTTGAAAAATCTGCTGGGCTACATGTGTATCAATAACGGTCACACCCGATAAATCAATGAATAAGTGTTCAATACCAGACTCTAAACTTTTCTCTGGAATGCTTTCCAACATACTTTGTGCACGCAGTTCATCCAACTCTCCAATTAGCGGTACCACGCCAATTTCGTCAGTAATTTTGATGACGGGAGAGCTTAATTCATTAATTAAGCTTTGTTGGATATCGAACTTGCCACTAATATATTCATTGTAGGCTTCTGCGAAACTAATGTAGATCTGATCAAATGCATTATTAATGGTTTCACTCCAGCGCATATAATCATCAATTGTAATTTCGTCTTTATGGACCAAATAAAATTCTTTTACGAAGCGCCAATATGTTAAACGAACATTACTCAAAGCTTGAATTACATCTTCTATAGGTGTATTACTTTTCACTCTGCTACGGGCGACAACCGCTGCCCATTTTATTTTATTCTTCTCAAAGATTTCAGGATCATCAAGTAAACTGCTGATGACTGTTAAATTTGTGAGTTTATTTTGTTCCCGAAGTGTTTGTTCCATTTCTGGATGTGCAGTTATCGAATAAATAGAGTTTTTTTCCACTTTTCTCATTGCTAGCCAAGAAGTTGTAATTTCAGGTAGCTTTGCTAGTAAATACTCATAAAGCTTAACATCGAGCTGTTTCATCTTACATCCCCCTGGATACATTCCTCTATGTTATCGAATGTATATAATTAATTGATTAGATTCAAAGTCAAATATATTTAATATGACCCCGAGAACCGTTATGTATTTGTATATAGATTCATAATACGTGATTCCGTATTCTTTTTCATATTGCGCAATTGGAAACATATACTGTTCGTCAGTTGGGTTCGGCAAAAATTTCCAGGGTCTTGGAGACTCCTTGGATTTTTCCGCATACACATCTAATAATGTAGTATAAAAAATTTCTACCATTTCCTTAGGTAAATCATAAGATATAATAGAATCTACTGTTTCAACAGTTTCTAGATTTTTTTGCAACCAATAAACAATTGCATGCTCAATAGGTGCTGAATGAACACGTTTCAAAAGGCTTTCAGATATAAGTTCTTTTTGAAGATGTAGTTTCTTATGATACGTAATATACAAAAACTTCATTTCTTCATCTCCTGTGTAAAAGACCTTTTTATCAAACATTTATATGACAAGTATACCAATTCCCACACCTACTGTTCTAGTATTCTTAATACTTTGTTCCGTCATATCCGTATTCCTCCAGTAATTCTTCAAAACTTTTATTTTTTTCACGTTCTTTTCGCTCTTGAATGCGTTTTTCTTTTTCTTGTTCTAGTTTTATTTCTTCTTCCACTTTCATCTCTCGTTTCATTCCTTTTAATTTAGCTAACATATCATCACTTACTAAATCTGAAAGTGAAGTTGCAGAATCATCTATGATATGGTTGCTCCGATTATTTGATACTTTTCGTTGTTTTTTTGACATACTAATCACTACTTTCTATTTGATAAAGAGTTGCATATTATTGTTATATCAAGTTAATTGGCAAGGTTTTTACATTGCCCTTATTCACTTATTTTAAGTACAATAGATTGAAGGAGGGATGTTTATGTATAGTTTACCAAAGAACGTAACGTTAATCGAGGTTGGACCACGCGATGGTTTACAAAATGAAAACACAGTATCCCAACTGATCAAAAATTAGCTTTTATACACGCTTTACAGCGGGCAGGTATACATGAAATGGAAGTTACTTCTTTTGTATCGCCTAAGTGGGTTTCTCAAATGTCAGACTCCAAAGAAATTATGAATCGGGTAAGCAAACAAGGCAGGCAACTTGTTCTCACACCGAATGCACATGGTGTGGAGAATGCCCTAAAAGCTGGTGCAGATAGTATGGCGGTGTTTTTAGGCGTAAGTGACACATTCAACCAACATAATATCAATCAATCCACTACAGAAAGCACGGAGACACTACGACCAATTATCAATCGGCTCAAAAATAATCATCAGTTTGTGAGAGCCTGTCTTTCTACAGCATTTCACTGTCCGTATGAAGATTTCATTCCACTTGAAAAAACTCTAGCTCTTTGTAAGAAGTTTGTCGATATGGGTGTAGATGAATTAAGTGTGGCAGATACTGATAGTATGGCAAATCCTTTAGCCAGTTTTACACTGTTTCATGAACTGAAAAAGCAATTTCCAGACATTTTGCTCACAGCACATTTCCATGATACCTATAAATTTGGGTTGGCTAATAATTACGCCTCTATGCAAGCAGGGATTGATATGGACAAAATACGTGTAGCAGTGGATGAAGTTGCACCTTATCTATCACGTCCTATTGAAACAACCATGTATAACTTATATAGGAGAAAATAGTAAATAGGAAGGAGGATTTTGTTGAGACGTAGAGTAATGTATATTTTCGGTATCACGTCAAGTGTTTTTACGGCGCTTCTAACATTTTTCGGGATACTTGTCACTAATCGTCTAATGTATTTAAAAACCAAAGACTCAGAAGTTATTTTGCAGCGCGAGATGATTGCTAAACGCTTTGATCGTCAGTGGTTTGAAACTATTAGAAAAGATGACATTTGGATCCCTTCACCTAACGGCTATAACTTACGCGCGATTTTCTTGCGGCCTTTGGATACAACGCGAACGGTTGTCATTTGCCATGGCGTAACAGAAAACAAAGTGAATTCCATCAAATATGCACGTCTGTTTGAACGTTTAGGATTTAATTCTGTTATTTTTGATCATCGGCGGCATGGTGACTCTGGTGGAAAAACAACAAGTTTTGGATTCTATGAAAAAATGGACCTGAAAGAAGTTGTAACAGCTGTTCGTAAACGTGTAGGTAAGCGCGCTTTAATTGGCATACACGGTGAATCCATGGGAGCCGCCACTACGCTTTTGTACGCAGGTACCTATGAAGATGAGGCAGATTTCTATATAGCCGATTGTCCATTCTCGGATTTCTCAGAGCAACTATTGCATATCATTCGTACGGAGATGCCGTTTAAGACTTCTATGAGTTTGCGAATCGCCAATTTATTTTTAAAAATTCGTGATGGCTATACTTCAGCGGCGGTTTCCCCCCGCGAAGTAATGAAGTTTATTGATAAACCCGTGTTATTCATCCACAGCATGGAAGACACGTTCATTTTGCCGCAAATGACGGAAGAGTTATACGAATTAAAAGAAGGCGATAAAATGATGAAGCTTTTTGCGAAAGGAGCACATGCCAAATCGTATAATGATAACCCCGATGAATATTTACAAACGGTTCAAAGGTTTTTGAATCGCTTCCGTTTATATTCATGACAATATAATAGAAAATAAAAAATCTCCGTGTCAGCGAACTTGCTAATCACGGAGTTTTACTTTATTTTTTTTTGGCTGGCTTGTCTTGAACCTTGTTCATTTGAGCCATCATTTGATTAATTTTCTTTTGAGAAGGTTTCTGTCCCATTTGCATCATCATCATACGTAACATTTGTTCATTAATTGGCGGATTGTCCTTCAAATAATTCATCATATATTTACGTGCTATGAAAAAGCCGAGAGCTACTCCGCCGATCAAAGCGACGACGATCAATAAAATTGCTATCCATAAAGTCATTACTGCCAAACCTCCCTCATAAAAATAGTTCGATTACATACTACCAAGAAGGATTATACAACATAGCAGCAGTGAATAGCAATGACTGTATGCAAATTGTGCGGAAGTTTTTACATCATCGAATTTTCTAGTATCATGCGTTCAGAGTGTTTAAGTGGTTTGAGCCACCCACATTCTTCCTGTTCATTCATCACGGCAAAAAAACGATCTGTTGAAGAGGATAGCGCTACAAATAGATCTAGATCCAACATCCGTGATCCTTGACAATACACTTGTATACTATGCGTACCCATTTTGATGAAGACTTCTCCTTTGATTAAGTGTGTCAAACGGTATTCATTATGATATGAATCCAGTTCATCAAAACTTTTCGCCAAGTTATTCTGAATGATATGATCAAGTTCTCTTTGATTTAATTGATCACATAAATATTCAATTTCATGATAGTTCGTAGAAGGACCTACTGTTAGTAGCTCAAATAATAAACGTTCACGCCCCATTATGAAGGATTGATACGCTGACTTAATTTTAAAAATTTCATACTTCCTCATAACGAACACCTCCTACTATCTATCATAGAACTTGTCCTTAGTAAATCGTGTCAGTTTGCGGAAAACTTCCTCACTATTATTGTCGTAAAGCTGCGCAAAAAAACACACGGCTCTTTAATAAAAGCCGTGCGTTAGGTCTGTTTATTTATTTACTAGATTTGTCATTTCCTTCACGACATTTTCAACCGTAAAGCCAAACTTTTCAATGACTAAGTCGCCTGGTGCACTTGCACCGAATGTATCAATTGCCATGACAGTTCCTTCATCGCCTGAGTATTTATGCCACCCCAGAGAAGCGCCCATCTCAATCGCTACTCTTTTCTTGATGTTCTTTGGCAGAACAGTATCTTTATATGCTTGATCCTGCTTCTCAAATAGATCCCAAGAAGGCATGGAAATAACACTAACGTCGATACCTTGCTCTTTAAGAGCTTTCTGTGCCTCAACCGCAAGACTTACTTCCGAGCCACTTGCAAGTAGTAAACCGTCTGCTTGCTCTTTAGTAGCAG
The DNA here is from genome assembly GCF_002743255.1 of Sporosarcina sp. P2. GTDB lineage: Bacteria > Bacillota > Bacilli > Bacillales_A > Planococcaceae > Sporosarcina. The sequence goes on along the minus strand of NZ_PDYY01000005.1, from coordinate 192,581 downwards.
GTGATATGACATACGCACCTTTTGGTACATATTCCATCGCAAGTTCTTGTGATTTAGGCAATACTTCAAGGTTTTGTCTAGACAATACTAGGACAGTTGGCGTGTCTTTTGAAGTGGTAGCAATATGCCATGCCGCAGATGTTTCATTTCCATCAGCAGGGCGGATGATAGACAATCCAGGCATTGCACGTAATGAAGCCAATTGCTCCACAGGTTCATGAGTAGGTCCGTCTTCACCGACAGCCACGCTGTCATGTGTGAAGACATAAGTCACAGGTAAGCCCATCAATGCGGACAGACGAATAGCAGGACGTACATAATCACTAAACACGAAGAATGTTCCGCCAAACACTTTCACCCCGCCATGGAGAGCCATGCCGTTTAAAGCCGTCCCCATCGCGAATTCACGAACACCAAACCATATATTACGGCCCGCATAGTTGTCTACAGTAAAATCACCTGCATTCTTAATCGTCGTCTTGTTTGAACCTGCAAGGTCCGCACTACCGCCGAATAAAGCTGGAACTGCTTTCGCTAATGCATTGATTGACTCACCGGATGCTGAACGAGTCGCTACAGAAGCACCCGCTTCATAAACTGGCATTTGTTCTTTCAAATCAGTTGGCAGTTCATTTGCAATCGCTTGTTTGAACTGTGCCGCCAATTCTTTATGCTCGTTTTCGTAGCTTGCGAATAAATCATTCCATTGTTGCTCTGACTGAACACCCAGTTGATCCGTTGCTGAATTAAAACGGTCATAGACTTCTTCAGGAACGTGGAAGTCCTCTTCGAATGTCCACTTGTAATACTCTTTCGTAAGTGCCATTTCATCTTCACCTAATGGCGCACCGTGTGCATCTGCTTTACCAGATTTGTTTGGTGAACCATAGCCGATCACAGTTTTCACTTCAATGATTGTTGGCCCACCGGTATTGCCTTTTGCTTTTTCGATTGCATCAGAAACTGATTTTGTATCATTGCCGTCTTCTACTCGTGCGTAGTTCCAGCCATATGATTCAAAGCGTTTTCTAATGTTCTCAGAGAATGACATATCCAAATCGCCATCTAAAGAAATATCGTTACTGTCATAAAGTACGATTAGTTTGTTTAACTGAAGGTGACCTGCCATCGAGATTGCCTCTGCTGCTACACCTTCCATCAAATCACCATCTCCACACAGTGCATATGTGTAGTGATCTACAATATCGAAACCTGGCTTGTTATACGTTGCTGCAAGATGTTTTTCAGCCATTGCCATACCTACAGACATACCAATTCCTTGTCCAAGTGGTCCAGTAGTTGCTTCAACTCCCACTGTATGTCCATATTCCGGATGTCCTGGTGTCTTTGAATCCCATTGTCTGAAATTTCTCAAGTCATCAATCGTCAGACCATAGCCACTTAAATGCAACAAGCTATAGAGTAACATCGAGCCGTGTCCTGCCGAAAGTACAAAGCGATCACGATTGAACCATTGTGGATTTGATGGATTGTGGTGTAAATGTTGCGTCCATAGTGTATAAGCCATTGGCGCTGCGCCCATCGGTAATCCGGGGTGACCAGAATTTGCTTTTTCAATCGCATCGATTGATAATGTTCGGATTGTCGTTATTGCCAGTTGATCGATTTTTTCGGTCATGCTGTACATCCTTTCCGTCCTGTCTCATATGAGTGTTTTATAGTAGATATTCCTTCTCTAGTGTAGTCAATTCCACGGTTAATTACAATGTTAATCCTTTACCTATCATCAATTTAGTGGTTTTTGATTCGCTCTAGCTTGTTTGACTTTTTCAGGTGTTACGTCATTTCCTTCTGGGTCCATTACTTTGACCGATTCGATAGTTTCACGCATACTGGAACGGAATGTTTCCAAGTATTCCTTTCTGAGCTGGGTCTGTTCTTTTGCTTCCTCGATCGATAATCCTGTTGTTTTCTTTTTATTTGCTAATTCATTAATACGTTTTATTTTTTTTTCTGAGAGCATCTTTAAAAACCTCCATAAGTTAGTCGTTTAATAAAATGTAAACAACCTGGAGGAAAAGTGCAACCTATTAGTGTTCTTGTGCCACAAACTCTTTATATCTTCTATGAACCGTGGCCTTGCTGACAGCATGACCTAATCCATTTAACACGTTTGCAATTTCTTCATATGTAAGACCTTTGTTACGAAGCGAGACAATTTCTTCTATCGGAAGCTCAAGTCTTTCACGCCCCACTCCTTGGTCAATATTTCGCAAATTCTTCGATGGATCATAGCCTCTGTCAACAGCACGCTTCATCCCTCTACGTATTTTTGCATTATGTAGTTTGCGTTGGTATTCTTCTACGATTGCCAGAATTTCCAACAACATCGAGTCCATTTCATTCAATTCTATCGTACCGTTTGAATGATTGGTAATCACGATCGTTTCACTTTTGGCAATTACATGCAATATCGCGACTCTTGCATTGCCCCGCCCTAATCGTGTTTCGTCTTGAATGAATACTGCATCCACTGAACCGTTTTGAATTCGATCCAACATGGACAGAAGACCTTCACGATCCATGACATATCCACTCTGACGATCTGTATAGATTCCAACGCAATCATATGATAATTCAGCAGCTAATTTTTCTAGTTCTTCTTGCTGCCTTACAATAGATTGTTCTTGTGTTTCTTTTTCCGTACTCACTCGGCAGTATATTACACATTTCTTTTCCATCATTTAGATCCCACTCCTATTTCAGCTACTCGAATATCTGTTTGTTTATTAATTTTAACAGGCACACGCAGTAATTCACCTGAAACGATTTGATCCGTAGGTAATTCATTTAAAGAACGTACCTGTTCGATCCAGTGGGTAGTTGGTATATCTTCCGAGTAATTGGAAGCCAACTGCCACAGTGTATCTCCTTCATTAATAACGATCTCCATATAGTGATCTTCCTCAGCCATTTTATCGAATTGAACCCAAGCAAATGATACACAAACTACTAATAATACTGCAAAATAATAATTATTTTTAATAAATTCTTTAATAATCTCCATCATAACTCCTCCTCTAATTTACGCTTTTAGAATACATGTTCGGAATACCTGTTCTTAATTATAAGAGAACATATGATTCTATGTCAAGTAAAATTAGAACCTTTGTTTGATTAGTAATCGAACACATGTTATACTATATTCAAAATAGTGGTTCAGTATTCCATTGCTTGCAAACTAGTAGAAGAGGTGAATCTGTTGAAGAAAATATCAAAGAGACAAGAAGAAATACTTGCGTTTATAAAAGAAGAAGTACGATTAAAAGGGTATCCCCCTTCCGTTCGTGAAATTGGAGAAGCTGTCGGTCTTGCATCAAGTTCAACGGTCCACGGTCATTTATCACGACTCGAAAGTAAAGGTTTCATACGGAGAGACCCGACAAAACCTCGCGCCATTGAAATATTGGATCCAGAGGGATTGGACGAGTTAAAAAGTGGTGTTATGCATGTACCGTTGATCGGTAAAGTTACAGCAGGTAATCCAATTACGACGATTGAAAATATTGAAGAGTACTTTCCTTTGCCGGATACATTCGGTTCATCTGAGGATGAAGTCTTCATGTTGGAGATTGTAGGGGATAGCATGATCGAAGCGGGCATCCTAAACGGAGACCGCGTGATTGTCAGACAAACGCATTCCGCAAGTAATGGTGAAATTGTCGTGGCTATGACAGAAGAAGATGAGGCAACAGTCAAACGTTTCTTTAAAGAGAAAGACTATTTCCGACTCCAACCGGAAAACTCCTCCATGGAGCCAATCATTGTAGATCAAGTTTCTATACTAGGAAAAGTGATCGGTGTATTCCGTATGATTCATTAATGATCAAAAAAGTGTATCGAGAAACCTCAATAGGTTTTCGATACACTTTTTTCTTTATACCAATTTCTTTTCAAGTAATTGTTCCATAGAATCTAGTACTGCGGATTTTATATGCTCGTAAGTCAATCCTCCTTGAATATATGCCGTATATGGTGGCCTAATCGGACCGTCAGCTGTCAATTCAATACTAGAGCCTTGAATGAACGTTCCCGCGGCCATGATGACGTCATCAGCATAACCAGGCATATAGGAAGGCTCCGGTGCATATTGGGCATTGATTGGTGAATTTTGCTGAATCATTTGGCAAAATGCAATCATTTGTTTAGCGTTCTTAAAATTCACGGATTGAATTAAATCTGTTCGAAGCTCACTGTAATGCGGAGTCGTGTCCATACCAAAGCTGCCTAAAAATGCGGATGTGAATAGCGCACCTTTAACGGCCTGACTGACTACGTGTGGTGCCAAGAAGAAACCTTGATACATCTCCAGTAACGTATCGAGAGAGGCTCCTGCTTCAGCCCCTAGACCGGGAGATGTCATACGATATGCACACTTCTCAACCAAGTCTTTCTTACCGGCTATATAACCACCTGTTCTGGCAAGTCCACCACCTGGATTTTTAATGAGTGAGCCCGCCATAAGATCTGCTCCAACCTCAACAGGCTCTTTCATTTCCACGAATTCTCCATAGCAATTATCTACAAAGATTACAACGTCCTCTTTCATGTTACGGATTTCCTTAATAATCGCTTCAATTTCATGGATTCTGAATGATGGATTGCTTGAATAGCCTTTAGAACGTTGAATCGCCACGATTTTCGTCTTCGATGAAATCATTTCTTTTGCTTTTTCAAAATCAACTGAGCCATCTTCTTTCAAATCAATATGCCGATAAGAAATTTGAAAATCCTCTAGTGAACCTGTGTCTTTGCCATTTCCCGAAACGATAGACTCCAACGTATCGTATGGTTTACCTGTGATATATAGAAGTTCATCACCCGGGCGCAATATTCCAAACAAGCTAATCGTAATTGCATGTGTACCGGAAATGATTTGATTTCTTACGAGACAGTCTTCCGCACCGAATACATCTGAGTATACTTTTTCCAATACATCACGACCGCTGTCATCATAGCCATACCCAGTTGAGCCCGATAAATGAAAGTCGCTTACATGATTTTGTTTGAATGCTTGTAAGACTTTTCTTTGGTTAAAAAACGCAATTTCTTCTACCGTCTTCACATACGGAGCGATTAGTTCTTCCGCTTCTTGTGATCTAGTTAGTAATTCTTCATTAATGGGAGTAATTTGCATGTGTAGTACCTCATTTCATTTTGTCATATCCTATTTTAGCAGATGGAGTCCATATACTAAACGAAAGACAACAAAAAAACAGGCAAGCGCCTGTTTATAGTTCATCTTTTAAAATTACTGGTTTTGCAGGAGAATACGTGGAAATCGCATGCTTATAAATAAGTTGTTGCTTACCTTCAGTTTCCAGTAAAACCGTATAATTATCATACGACTTAATTAGACCTTTCAACTGAAAACCATTTAATAAAAAAATCGTAACAAATGTGTTATTCTTCCGTAAAGTATTTAAAAACGTATCTTGCATATTTCCTTGTGCCATTCAATTGCCTCCTTGTCACTGTTATGTAGTTATTCCATACTCACTTCTCAAAATCCTTTATTATCTTACAGGTTGTTTGAAAAATTTCTTCCTCTAACTGATTAGCATCTACCCACTGGACAGGCAACTTATTACGGAAGTATGTAAGCTGCCTCTTTGCGTAATTACGTGTGTTTTTCATTACCGCCTCTATTGCCTGCTCTTTTGTCAATTGTCCGTTAAAGTAGGAAATGAGTTCTTTATAACCTATCGCTTGTACTGATTGGGTTTGACGAATTCCTTTATTCCAGAGTTGCTTTACTTCATTGAACAATCCGGCCTGAACCATTTGTTCCACACGCAGATCGATTCGTTTATACAGTAATTCTCGCGGAAGATCTAATCCAATAATTAAGGAATGATACATGGGTTGATTTCCTTGCTGCTGTTCATGATCTTGTTTTGTTTGACCCGTCACTTCAAGGATTTCTAGCGCACGTACTAGACGTCTATGATTATTTGGGTGTATTTTTTCCGAACTTTTCGGATCTAATTCTGCAAGTCGTGCATGTAATACATCCGCGCCTTCTGATTCAAGTTCCTGTTCTAAGCGCACTCGCACTGCAGGATCAGCCGCTTGTTCTGTAAATCGATAATCAAACAAAACGGACTGAACATACATTCCACTACCTCCGACAATAATAGGTAGTTTTCCGCGAGATTGAATATCCGCTATCCATTGTCTGACTGCTTGTTGATATTCCGCTACAGAAAACGATTCGGTTGGTTCTTTTACATCAAAGAAATGGTGCGGGATTCCTTGCATTTCAGAACGATGTATTTTTGCTGTACCGATATTTAATTCTTTGTATACTTGCATGGCATCTCCATTAATGATTTCCCCATTAAATGAATTTGCAAGTGCTATGCTAAGTGCTGTCTTCCCTGAAGCAGTCGGTCCTACGACTGCTAGTACATCAACGGGTAGGTTCATGTCGTTTCATCCATTCTACGATAGTCGTATACACATGTTTATAGTTGGTTTCCTGAAGCATTTCATGTCTTCCGCCTTCATAGAGCACGACAGTGACTTGCTGTTGATTCGCTTTATCAAATTGTTTGGCTACTTTCCAAACACCTTTCGCACGGTCTCCTACTAAATCATCTGTACCTGAGAGTAATAATATCGGCAGTTCATCTGGAATGTTCAATAAGAATTCGGGCGCTTCCAAAGAATTTAATCCTTCTAGCAATACACGAAACATTTGTGCTGTAGGCACGAATCCACATGCTTCGTCTGCTTGATATTCCGTTACACTTTCTACATTGCGTGATAACCATGCAAATTCCCCTTCATCAGGAAATTGTTTGGAGTAATTGCCAAAGACCAAACCATTTAAAAACTCATCCGGTTGCTCTTTAGGTAATGTATTTTCTCTGTACATAGCTAGTGCAATCGCAGCATGTGCCATGAGTTCGGAATTGGTCCCAGTACCCAATAAGACCACTTTACTAACCGTTGAACCGTATAGCTGTATATAACGTCTTGCAACGAACGAACCCATACTATGTCCGATTAGTACTACAGGAAGCCCGGGGTATTGCTGTTTATAGGATTGATTCACTTCAAACGCATCGTCTACCAATTGGTCGAATGAAGTAGAGTCACCGAGATAGCCGTATACATAGCCATTTTCTACAGCTGTCTTCCCGTGACCCCTCTGGTCATGTAACGTCACGACATACCCTTGTGATCGCAAGTACTGTGCGAATCGTTCATAGCGACGGCTATGTTCAGCCAGTCCGTGAATGATATGCACACGGCCAATCGGATTTGTTTTAGGTATATAACTTATACTATACACTTTAATGCCGTCACGCATTTCTATCCATTGATCTGTCATGAACTTGCACTTCCTTTCGCTTCCGCAACCGCATTTTTTAAATCATTTTCATAGATGGTTTTCTCGCTTTCCGTATAGTGCAGTAACTTTGCCATGTAGTTTGTTACTTGTGTCGCCAATGATTCCACCACATCAATTTGGAAATATAAATCCCCTTTTCTACGGATAAAGAAATCACTTGGCGATGTGACCATTTCGCAATGAATACTATATAAAATCTCTGCACGTAAACTTATTGGCAAATTATTCTTTTCCGCTGAAATCGCATGAGCGAATTGGAACACTTGGTCACTATTTCTTCCATAAAATGAAGCAAGACGCGCTCCTTGCTGTGAAGTTAAGCCGAACAATGGTGCTCTTTTAGCTTGCAGATCAATAAATTGCTTTAAAGCTTCATCGTCTATGAAATCGCTTCCTGAAACGGTGATATTCTTTGTTTCACATCGCTTAATAGATGGTTTTTCTAGCTGTTCATCAATTCGATCCACTACGACTTCCGCCATCTGTCGGTAGCCTGTTAACTTTCCTCCTGCAATCGTCAGCATTCCAGGAACTGTTTCCCACAATTCATCTCTTCGTGATATTTCAGATGCATTCTTGCCTTCTTGTGCAATCAATGGGCGGATTCCAGCCCATGTAGATTCCACATGTTGACGTTGCAGATGAATACTTGGAAAGGTTTCGCGAACCGCATCGATGATGTAGCGTATATCATCTTCTGTCGCTATCGGATGCTGTTTATCATCCGTATAAAATGTATCCGTCGTACCAATATACGTTTTATTATCGCGTGGAATGGCGAATAACATCCGGCCATCTGAGTTATCAAAATATACTGCTTGCTGTAACGGGAAAATAGATTGATCTACTACGATATGGACGCCTTTTGTGCTATGCAATTGTTTCGTTTGCTTGCTGTTGATTTTCTTCTGCAACTCGTCAACCCATGGACCCGCTGCGTTGATCACCATAGAAGCCGCTACGGAGAATCGTTCACCGGTTAGTTGATCACTTAAGACCGCTCCCACGACACGATCCTTCTCAAAGTTGAATTGTTCGCACTTCATATAATTCAGGCAAAGCGCACCTTTTTCTGCCGCTTTCTTTAGTACCTCAATTGTCAACCGCGCATCATCAGTCTGATACTCCACATAATGCCCGCCACCTTTTAACTGTTCCTTTTTCAGTAATGGTTCAAGTTCGGCCGTTTCTTCTTTCGTTAGCATTTCACGTCGTTCAGTGGGCTTAACACCTGCTAGTAAATCATAAACGAGAAGTCCAGCAGAAGTAGAGTACTTGCCATACGTTCCTTTTTGATAGATCGGCAATAGCATCGGTCTGGCCTTCGTGATATTACGAGAATTACGAAAGACGATTTCCCGTTCCCTTCCCGTTTCTGCTACTATTTTCACTTCTAGTTGTTTTAAATAACGTAAACCACCATGTATCAGCTTTGTTGAACGGCTAGATGTACCCGCCGCAAAATCTTGCATATCAATTAGGGCAACCGAAAATCCTCTAGCAGCCGCATCCAATGCGATACCCGCACCTGTAATTCCTCCACCGATAACTAATACATCGAATGAAAAGGTTCTCAAGTCCTGAATTCTGCTTGATCTTTCTAATGTAGAAAACATATAATCGCTCCTCTCTGATACGCACTGTTACATCACTCTTTTAAACATTTTCTCTAGTTCATACGTTGTAAAATGAATCAATACCGGACGACCATGTGGACATGTATAGGGATTATAACAAGCCCCTAGATCAGTGAGCAGTCGTTCCATGTCTTCTTGTCTTAAGTAATAATTTGCTTTGATAGATTTTTTACAACTCATCATAATTGCACTTTCTTCACGCAATTTCTCGACATCTACTTTGCGTTTCTCGAGTACTTGCTCAATCATTTCTTCTATAATCGAAGTAGCTTGTCCTTCAGGGAACCATGAGGGATACTCTTTCACTGTATATGTCGCTGGTCCGAACGCTTCCAAAAACACCCCGACTTCTTCTAGTGCACTCTTACACTCTTCGATCTTCACTTGCTCATCAGCCGAGTAGTGAAAAACAAGTGGCAAAAGTAATTGCTGACGTTCACCCGCATCCACCTGACCAAGCTTCACTTTAAAATATTCATATTTGATTCGCTCTTGCGCTGCATGCTGATCAATCAAATAAAATCCATCTTCATTTTGTGCCACTATATATGTCCCATGAACTTGTCCTACAGGTACAATGGAAGGAAAATGATTCATGTCCTGCTGTTTCTGCTCAACGACAGGCTCTTCGGGCACTGATTCTTCCTGCGACTCAAAAACGGCTTCAGGGAAGACAGGTGAAGGTTGTTCTATAATAGGTTCTTCCATAGGCGTAATGGTTGGCTGAGTTTCATGTTCATGTAACGGAATCGTTACTTCCGGCCGGTGATAAGGTGGCGTCCAAATTGTCTGCTGCTCTGAGTCTCTTTTTATAGGCTGTTCTTTTTTTACTGCGTCGGGAATAATAGTGACTCCTTGAATAGCCTCTTTGATGGCTTCCTTTATCAAAGAAAATAATTCGCCTTCTTTACTGATACGGATATGGCGCTTCGCAGGATGAACATTGACATCTGTTAAAATGGGATCTGCTGTAATATCAATGACTGCAATCGGAAACCTTCCAATCGGCAAGTACGTATGCATTGCATCAATAGCTGCCTGAGTCCCTGCATAGCTTTTAATCCAACGGCCATTCATTAGAAGTGAAATATAATTTTTTGATGCGCGTGTCATCTCAGGAAGTGTAATAAAACCCTTCACTTTGAAATCAGCATCTTCTTTTTGAAACGGTATCATTTTACGTGCAACCGCAACACCATATATATCTGATAATACCCGTAATAAGTCTCCTGAACCTGATGTTCCAAGAATTTCATGATGATCGTGAGTTAATGTAAAGGATATATTTGGATGACTTAGTGCTAATCGATTTAATAAATCTATCGTATGTCCAAGTTCCGTCTGAATTGTTTTCATATATTTCAAACGTGCCGGTGTATTAAAGAATACATGTTGTATGTGAAAGTCTGTACCTTTTCGTAATGCTCCTGGTTCATATTTCAGAACTTTACCGCCTTCAATTTCCACTACAGCCCCTTCAACACCATCCGAGGTCCATAACGATACTTTTGATACTGCAGCGATACTTGCTAATGCTTCTCCACGGAAGCCTAGTGTACGGATTCGAAATAGATCATGCTCATTAGATATTTTACTGGTAGCATGCCTTTCAAAACAGCGGATCGCGTCTTCTTCAGACATCCCTTTGCCGTTATCGGTAACACGAATCGAAGTTAAACCTGCCTCAATAAGAGATACTTCTATCTTGGTACTTTGCGCATCAATTGCATTCTCCACTAACTCCTTGACGATAGAAGCAGGACGTTCCACCACTTCCCCCGCCGCAATTTTATTGGCCAGTGTGTCTTCCATGATGTGAATTTGATTCATCCGCTTCACCCCTTCTTCTCTGTTGTCAAGCGTTCTTTCCACTCCATTATTTTTTGCATAGTTTGCATAGGTGTCATATTCATCAAATCGACTGCTTCAATTTCATTAAGTAATTTTTGAGTTTCCGCTGAAAATGTCGGTTCACTATCAGTCTCAAACAAAGCCAACTGCTCCGAAACCGAAGATACACCTTTTGTTGAGCTGTCTTCCTCAAATCGTTGTAATAAGGTTTTTGCACGTCCAACCACGTCTGCAGGAAGACCCGCAAGTTCGGCTACATGAATCCCGTAGCTTCGATCAGCAGCACCTGGTAGTACTTTGTGCAAAAACACGACTTTACCATTTTGCTCTTTCGCCGCGACATGGACATTCAACAACCGATCCAAAACGTTTTCTAGTTGTGTCAGTTCATGATAATGCGTAGAAAACAATGTGTTAGCACCGATTTCTTCGTGAATATACTCCATCATCGCTTGTGCGAGAGCCATCCCGTCATACGTGGACGTTCCGCGTCCAATCTCGTCAAACAACAATAGGCTGTGGGACGACGCATGGGCCAATGCATATTGAGACTCCATCATTTCCATCATGAATGTACTCTGTCCAGACGCTACATCATCTGCGGCCCCAATTCGTGTAAAGATTTGATCTGTAATAGGCAGTATAGCCTTTTCACAAGGGACGAAACAACCGATTTGAGCCATCACTACAGTCAAAGCGACTTGGCGCATATACGTACTTTTACCGGACATATTCGGACCGGTAATGAGTAACATATTTTCATCTTCAGCTAGCGTACAAGAATTCGGTGTATATAATGAATGGCTCATCATTTTCTCAACAACTGGATGTCGGCCATTTTGAATGTCAACAGCCTTTCCTGTATGAAATTCTGGTCGGACATATTGATTCTTTTCGGATACTTTAGCAAATGACAGCAAAACATCTAGTTCACTAATAACAGAGGCTAGTTGTTGAATTCTTTGCACATCGCCCTTCACTTGGTCACGAATCGACTGAAATAAGTCAAGTTCCAATGTCTGGCTATCTGCTTCCGCATTTAGAATCAGTTCTTCTTTTTCTTTTAGCTCCGTTGTTATATATCGCTCCGCATTTGCGAGTGTCTGCTTACGTTCATAGCGTGATAAGTCAGCTAAATGAATATTGGACTTGGTAATTTCAATATAATATCCAAAAATCCGATTATAACCGATCTTCAACGTTTTAATTCCTGTTAGCTGCCGCTCTTTTTGCTCCAGCTGCGCTAGCCATGTCTTTCCGTTACGAGATGCATTACGAAGTTCGTCCAGCTTTTCATGATAGCCGTCTAGAATGAGTCCACCTTCTTTACTGGATATCGGTGGGTTTACTGCAATAGCATCCGTCAACAATTGGAATGTTTCCGCGCAAGGATCCATTCGATCAGCAAATCGCTGTAACATCGGTCGCTTTGATTCTTCAAGCAATTGTTTTAGTTTGGGTATATGTGACAATGAGTTTCGTAACTGTGCAAGATCACGTGCACTTGCACTGCCCATGGAAATTCTTCCCGCAAGACGTTCTACATCATATACATCCTGCAATTCTTCCAGTAATTCCTCACGCAAGAAATACTCATCCAGTAAGTTGTTTACCGTTTCTAGACGTTCTTCAATCGCTTGGCGCTGCGCCAAAGGCTGGTGAATCCACATCCGTAATTTCCTCGCACCCATCGCAGTAACGGTTTCATCAAGCACCCAGAACAACGTGCCTTCTTTTTTACCCGAACGAATAGTTTGCACGAGTTCCAAATTCCGCATGGAGTTCGCATCAATCGATAACTTTGCATCTTTCTCTATATAGATGAAAGGTCGAATATGACCAAAAACCATCTTTTGCATACGGAGTAGATATGATTGCAACTTACGGCAGACTTCCTGCAACTCTTCTGGCAGATGCTCATATGTATCGTGAGCAATGGATCCTGAATGCTCCGTATCTTCTATTGAAAGCATGATTTCGCGGCTTTCAAACAGTTCCGCCAGCATCACATGAAGTTGTTGATCCACAACAATTTCCTTCATGCTAAGGGCTTCTATTTCTGCTAGTAACGTGCGCTCGCTTCCTTCAATCAACTCTACTTTTCCTTCTCCAGTGCCAACATCAAGGTAAGCTAATGCATAACATTGATTTCCCAAGCTATCGATGGCACCGATAAAATGATTGGCTTCGACATCAATTGTTTTACCTTCTGTTAATGTCCCAGGTGTAATCACTTTCACGACTTCACGTTTCACAATTCCCTTTACGTTGCGCGGATCTTCCATTTGTTCACATATCGCTACTTTATGACCCTTGTGGATTAATGTTTCAATATATCCTGTTGCGGAGTGGTAAGGTATGCCGCACATAGGTATACGTTCCTTTGCGCCAGAATCCCTACTCGTTAATGTGATTTCTAATAATGCAGATGCGTTGACGGCATCCTCAAAAAACATTTCATAGAAGTCCCCTAAACGGAAGAATAAAAATGCGTCTGTATGTTGTTCTTTAATTTTCAAATATTGTTTCATCATTGGTGTATGTTCAGACATGGTAAACCCTCTTTTTCTCGCTCATTTTCTATACATTATACCAAACACCCTAGGAGTTAACGAATCAAAAGGGGTTGAAGTAATTTTAAAAGGAGAATAGACATAGGTCATCAACAAAATATATCTTTTAATGAAAACTATCCTAGCTTTTGATTAGCTGAGATAGTTTAAGATTATCTATATCTATATTCCACAATCATTCTGTTTCGTGTTTAGAAGTCACTATAAATGGCACAGCAAGTGTGACTGTAAAATAGGGAGCGACAGGTTTCAAAAAGATTTTCACTAAGCGATACTGACCAGGTACGAGTGTCACTCCAATAGTTTCTACAGAAAAAGAATGTTGAATTTCTTCTCCTGGCGCAAGCAATTTACCCAAATTAGTAAATTTTGAATTTTCATAGAATACGGAATCAGAATGTGTCAGAGTGTACCATTTGTCATTTTCCGTACTTCTATTTGATAGTATTCACCATACTCATAAATGGTTTGACTGTCATTCTTTAATATCGTGCGGAACAACGGCGTTCCTTCCTCGTATTGATGTTCTACCATTAGGAATGTCAGACCTTGCTCATTCGCCATTAATGTCTGTTCGGGTGAAGGAGCAGTAAGAGTTTGAATTTCATTTCCTTTCGCGCATCCTGTCAGCAGTATCAAGACAGATAGAAGTGTAAGCCATTTTATCTTTACCATAGGATCTCCTCCTATCTATAGACTACATTTATTGTTACAAAATTCACTTGACCTGCATCATATTCTTCTACTCAACGTAAAAAAACAAATAAAAAAAGCCGGTGAATACCCGGCTTTTAGAATGGTGAATCTTTACGTTGTGGCGGTTGGTGTGGTCTCTCTTTATTCGGCACTTCATTATTCTTTTTTTCCTCCATCACAATAGACGAAGATTCTGATTCTAGTATCGGCCAATCCTCATCATATGGATGAGGATGGATGGTTACAGAGACTTTTGTTTCACCAATCATCTCAACCAATAATTCTCTTTCAATGGAAATTGAGAAGTTTTGACCACATTCAGAAATACTTGCCTCTGTACAATTCGGATGCTGTAATACCGTGACAATCGTTTCTTCTTTAGCAGATGTCGGCTCATCGCGGTAATGCAATGCGATTTTATCCTTATAAGGAATCGATTCAGTAAAGACGGACGTTTTGGAATGATCATGATGTGAGTACCAAACATTGACATCAAAACTACCTGTTACTTCCACATGCGAGCCGACTTTCTTTGCTTGTTGCGTGTGATTGATCACCCAGCAACCCAATATGCTGGAAGGACGATTAGGTGGCTTCAGCAGCTCAGTTGTTTCCGATCGATGCTTCCCTTTGGCAATAACAGCTTTCGTTACAATTTGTCGTAAGTTTTTCAGTTTTCTTCCTCCTTCTTTGGCTTCTATCCATCCTATGCAACAGCTGCCCAGAAATTGAAAAAAATCGGCAAGGAATTTTATCCTTAACCGATTTTTTATTTAAGAAAGTGATTTTTTTTGAGTATTCTCTACGTATGATCCTGTTTCTCCACGTAATAGATCGCCGCCAGTAGACTCGATAATCTCATCCGTCACGCTGTTTGCAATCGTATTCGAAACCAATTGAAGCAAGTTATTCACTTCATCTTGTGACTGTTTAAATTCTTGTACCAATGGAATCGCATCAATTTCACCTTGAACTTGTTCGATTTTCTTTTCAATCGCTTTTAACGCTCGTTCTTTTTCGTAGTTTTGGAAATTCACTGCTTGGGTTTGAAGAGATTTCATACTAGCAATTTTTTCACGTACTTTTTGGTTTTCATTGATTTGCGCTTCTGCACGTTTATAAAACTCTACTTCTTCCGTGTTTGCCAACATATGTGCCAAATCGCGTGCTTTTTCTATAATTTCGTCTTTCGTAAACTTCTTCTCCATTATCCCATCACCTTTTCTTGTCGGACTACTCCAATGAATTCACCATTGAGTGACCAAGATTTTGCTTCTTTAATACGAACTTCTACAATTTCACCAATTACAGAACGCGGCGCTACAAAATTCACTAGTTTACTTTTTTCTGTATAGCCCGCAAGTACATCGGGATTTCTTTTACTTTCCCCTTCAACTAGCACTTTAACAATTTGTCCTTCGTAAGGCTTCATTGCTTCAGCAGACATATCGTTCACTAGCTTGTTAAGACGTTGCAGGCGTTCCTTCTTCACTTCCATTGGTATATTATCTTGCATCTTAGCTGCTGGCGTACCTTCGCGTGGTGAATAAATATATGTAAACGCCATATCAAAACCAACTTCACGATACAGAGACATCGTTTCCTGAAATTGTTCTTCTGTTTCATTTGGGAAGCCTACGATAATATCCGTTGTGAGTGATAGATTAGGTATTGCGGTTCTAATTTTATCCACCAGTTCCAAATAACTTTCCCGCGTGTATTTACGAGCCATAATCTTCAGCATTTCAGATGAGCCCGATTGTACAGGCAAATGAATATGATCTACCAAGTTCCCACCCTTTGCTAGGACTTTAATCAAATGGTCGTCGAAGTCGCGAGGATGACTTGTAGTAAAGCGAATTCTTGGGATATCAATTAACCGTAACTCATCCATCAGATCACCTAGACGATACGTAATATCACCGAAATCTTTTCCGTATGCATTTACATTTTGCCCTAGTAAGGTAACTTCTTTATACCCTTGTGCGGCTAATTGGCGAACTTCTTGAATGATATCTGCTGGGCGTCTGCTACGCTCTTTACCGCGCGTATATGGCACGATACAGTACGTACAGAACTTATCGCATCCATACATGATATTCACCCATGCTTTAATCTTACCGTGACGGACTTTTGGCAAATCCTCGATCACGTCGCCTTCTTTGGACCACACTTCAATGACCATCTCTTTAGACATATACGCTTCATGTAAGATATTTGGCAAGCGATGGATGTTATGTGTTCCGAAAATCAAATCCACTTGATCATACGTTTTTAAGATTTTATTTACAACAGATTCTTCTTGTGACATGCAGCCACATACTCCGATTAGTAAATCTGGGTTTGTCAGTTTGAGTGGTTTATAATGCCCTAATTCTCCAAACACTTTGTTTTCCGCATTTTCACGGATTGCACATGTATTGAGTAGTATGACATCAGCTTCTTTTACATTTTCAGTAGCATCATATCCTAATGCCATGAGAATACCAGCTATTACTTCCGTATCATGTTCGTTCATTTGACAACCAAATGTTCGAATAAAGAATTTACGACCTTGTCCCATTCCTTTAAAGCGCTGATCTATTTGAAAGTTATCGTGATATTCCACTTCTTCTTTCCCGCGTTTTTTTGCGTCTTTTAGAGAAGGCCCGCTATACACAGACTCGAAATATTTGCTATAGTCTTTTTCTATAATGTCTCGTTTCGATTTGTCATTTGTTACGAGTCCAGCTTGCAAGCGCTGTTCTTCATTCATTGCAGAAGCCCCTTTCTATTACTTATCGGGAAATAAGCATACCTGATGTTATTATACTGAACTTTTGTATGATATGACAGCAAAGCGGATAAAATGTCGCTGGTTTGTCATGAAAAAAAGACCACAGATGGTTTCGTGGTCTTTTGTATTCTACTTACGTTCCTTTTTTTCAACGAAAAGTTTGAGCGCTGTTCTAGCTTCTCCGTTGATTTCGATATCGGTAAAGGCAGGTGCGCAAACTAGATCGCCTCCACTTGGTGCTACGAATCCTCTTGCGATAGCAATTGCTTTTACTGCTTGATTTAATGCACCAGCACCGACCGCTTGGATCTCGGCAAAGCCTTGTTCACGGATAACTGCAACCAATGCTCCTGCTACTGAGTTCGGATTTGAGCGAGATGATACTTTCAAGGGACTCACGATATTTCCTCCTTATTTTGCAATGTCTATGGAACGCGTATATTCCATACGACATCCTATGATAGGCAAGGAGGATTTAGACACCTAGATAATTAGTTTTTGAACGGATGATCTTCGTTAATTCGGATTCTTTCAATCTTGAGCGCTTTACCGGTTTTGTCATCCAATTCCACAAACATGCCGTTTAGCTGTGGTCTTCCACTTTTCGGTACTTCAAAGCGGGTTGGCAAGTTGGTATAGAAGCGGTACAATACATCCTCTTTTTTCATTCCTAAAATTTCATCATACGGGCCGGTCATCCCTGCATCTGTTAAATATGCAGTACCCCCTGGCAAAATTCGTTCGTCTGCAGTTTGGACATGTGTATGTGTCCCCACAACGACAGATACTTTTCCGTCCAAGTGCCATCCCATTGCAATCTTTTCACTTGTTGCTTCTGCATGAAAGTCTACAAAAACCAATGGTGATGTTTGCAAGGCTTCTTCTACTAGTTCATCTGCTTTAGCAAATGGGTCATCATGTGGCGGTAAAAATGTGCGACCATGTAAATTAATTACGGATAGTGTAACCCCATTTTTCGTAATGGACGTCATGCCTTTACCAGGTGCTTGTTCTGAGAAGTTGGCAGGACGAATCAAGTAATCCACTTCGTCAATGAAATCATAAATTTCACGTTGATCCCATGTATGGTTTCCCATCGTAATGACATCTACTCCCGAATGCAATAAATCATGATAAATGGATTTTGTAATCCCTCTGCCTGAAGCTGCATTTTCACCATTCGCAATAATTACGTCCGCTTGATATTTTCGCTTCAAACGCGATACATAATCCATTACCATTTCTCTTCCCATAGATCCTACAATATCTCCAATAAATAGTACTTTCATTTGTAATAACCTCTTTCCAAAATGAAAACAGCTTCCAAACGAATCGGAAGCTGTTTTGTGTTAGGTATTATTTTGCATACTCTACTGCGCGGGTCTCCCGTATGACCGTCACTTTGATATGCCCTGGGTAGTTTAATTCTTCCTCGATTTGTTTTCGTATATCACGCGCTAAGCGATGTGCGGTAATATCATCAATCTGTTCAGGACGAACAATGATTCGTACTTCCCGTCCAGCCTGAATGGCAAATGATTTCTCCACACCTTCGTATGATTCCGAAATTTCTTCGAGCTTTTGCAGACGTTTAATATAGTTTTCCAATGTTTCACTGCGAGCACCTGGTCTTGCTGCAGATAATGCATCTGCCGCAGCTACAAGCACTGCAATAACAGAGGTAGCCTCTTCATCACCGTGATGGGAAGCTATACTGTTAATAACAACTGGATGTTCCTTATATTTCACTGCCAACTCTTTACCGATCTGCACGTGACTGCCTTCCACTTCATGGTCAATCGCTTTACCGATATCATGTAGTAAACCAGCACGTCTAGCAAGTGTTACGTCTTCGCCAAGCTCTGCTGCCAGTAAACCTGTTAAATAGGCTACTTCAATAGAGTGTTTCAAGACGTTCTGTCCGTAACTCGTACGGAAGTGCAAACGACCAAGAATTTTAATCATATCTGGATGCAAGTTGTGGACACCTACATCAAATGTAGTTTGTTCTCCTTTTTCCCGGATTAACTCGTCCACTTCTCTTCTGGATTTGTCGACCATTTCTTCGATACGTGCAGGATGAATTCGTCCATCCTGAACCAATTTCTCCAAGGCCAATCTTGCCGTTTCTCTTCGAACTGGATCAAAACCAGACAGAATAACGGCTTCTGGCGTATCGTCAATAATCAAATCAATGCCTGTTAGCGTCTCAAGTGTACGAATATTTCGTCCTTCACGACCAATGATGCGACCTTTCATCTCATCATTCGGCAAATTAACAACGGAAACTGTAGTTTCTGCCACATGATCTGCCGCAAATCGTTGCAATGCCAGTGATAGAATTTCACGTGCTTTACGCTCAGATTCCTCTTTAGCCCGTTGCTCAGATTCTTTTGTCATAACAGCAATATCCGTAGAAAGCTCTTCTTCTACATCTTCCAAGATGATTCGCTTTGCCTCATCTTTTGTTAAAGAAGAAATTCTTTCCAATTCGGTCTTCTGTGTAGTAACGAGTTGTTCCGCTTTGCGTTCCATCTCTTCAATATGCTGTTGTCTTTCTAATAGCGCATCTTCTTTGCGCTCTAGACCTGCTTCTCTTTTATTGAGCGCATCATCCTTGCGATCAAGGTTTTCTTCACGCTGTAAGAGACGGTTTTCCTGTTTCTGTAATTCCGTCCTTCTCTCACGGACTTCTGTTTCTGCTTCAATCCGCAGTTCGTGAGTTTCATCTTTCGCTTCTAACAGTGCCTCTTTCTTTACTGACTCCGCTTCACGCTTCGCCTCTTCGACGAGTTGGTTGGCAGTATGTTTGGCACCAGTTACTTTTGAATCATTCACATTTTTCAATATAAAAAAGCTAACAACTGCACCGACGATGAGACTTAGCAAAACGGAGATGAGTATTTCAATACCCATTGAGGTCACCTCCTCCTGCTTATTCTTTTCTTTTCAGTCGGCTCGTATAATCAATTTTGCCACGGCGAATACATTCACTTTACTAGTTACCGAAGCTTCCCGGTAATGTCCCGATGATCTGTGAAAACGCCTAAGGCTTAACTTAATCCAACGGGTAGTAGAAAACCTGCTGTTTCGGGACTAATTTTCTATTGATGTCACTACTTTTTACTTATCTTTTCATTTTGCTGAATTAAGTTAAAATCAACATACCGCCAAAAACAATTGATTGGTTTGTTAAATATAGGACGTATATAATACGCCACTTTAATTGTATAGTTGTATTTTTATTGTGTCAAGGAATGATGAAGGAAAATTCATTCCTATAGATGCTTTTTGTTTTGTTTGCAAGAGTCTTTCCACTTTATATTTCACTTATTCATTCAAAAAATATTTTAGTTCCATAAAGGCAAAAAGTATGTCATTCCCAAGCTCATGATCTAAACAGGTCGACAAGAATAATTTTTATAAAAAAACCGCCAATAAATTGGCGGCTTTGCTAACATATACGACTTACTTCTCTTCTGAAAGTGTAAGTAAATCATCAAGCTCGTCTTCTTCATCATGGGCTGCAATCACATAGTTTGTTGCATTCAAACCGTATGATTCACGAATCTTGGACGCAATTTCATCACGCATTTTCAAGTTTTCCTTCAAGAATTGTTTTGCGTTTTCACGACCTTGACCTAAGCGCTCGCCTTCATAAGAATACCAAGCACCACTCTTTTGGACTACTTCCAATTCAGATCCCAAATCTAGAATTTCACCTTCTTTTGAAATCCCTTCACCATACATGATGTCTACTTCCGCTGTACGGAAAGGTGGAGCTACTTTGTTTTTGACGACGCGAATCCTTGTTTTATTCCCCATAATATCGTTGGCTTGCTTGATCGCCTCACCTCTACGTACTTCCAGACGAACAGACGCATAGAACTTCAATGCTCGTCCACCTGGCGTTACTTCCGGATTACCAAACATGACGCCTACTTTTTCACGAATCTGGTTAATGAAGACCGCAATAGTATTTGACTTATTAATAGCACCAGAAAGTTTACGCAATGCTTGAGACATCAAACGAGCTTGCAAACCAACGTGCGCGTCACCCATCTCGCCTTCGATTTCAGCTTTTGGTACAAGTGCTGCTACCGAGTCCACTACCACGATATCTACAGCACCTGAACGAACAAGTGCCTCCGCAATTTCCAATGCTTGCTCACCTGTATCCGGCTGTGATAATAGCAACTCGTCAATATTGACACCTAGCTTTTGTGCATAGACAGGATCTAGTGCGTGTTCTGCATCAATAAATGCCGCAGTACCACCGCTTGCTTGCACTTCTGCAATTGCATGCAATGAAACGGTTGTTTTACCGGAACTTTCCGGTCCATATATTTCAATTACTCGTCCACGTGGATATCCGCCTATTCCTAGCGCTGCATCCAAAGCTAATGAACCTGATGATGATGTATCAATTTGAAGATCTGTTTTTTCTCCCATTTTCATGACAGAACCTTTACCGAATTGTTTCTCTATTTGTTTTAATGCCATATCTAATGCCGCTTTACGATTGCTCAATTACAATTCCTCCTCAAACTCTTTTTCTACTCTTATTATACCTTTTCCCGACAGAATACACAAGAATTAAACGAACGGGCATTCGATAAATTGGTTATAGAAATTGAAAAAAAAGCGTAAAAAGCTAGGAAGAATGAATTTTTGCTAGCTAATTCAATAGCAAAATTCAATACTTCAGTTCTTTTTTCTCTTTGATTGTCTGAATGAGATAATGTAAAGCAAATTGAACAGAACGTTTACGATTTACATTACGGGAACCTGACAGCTGAAGTCTATAGGATGTTGTCTTCACACCTTCTGCTGCAATGCCAATCCAAACTGTACCGGCTGGTTGACCATCATGTGGTTCAGGGCCTGCAGCGCCAGTCAGACTCACTCCAAATGTTGTTGTGAATCTCTCTCTAACGCTTTCAGCCATCGATTCCGCACACTCTGCACTGACAATGCCATGGTAATCAAGTAATGATGGTAGAATACCCAATTGCTCAATCTTCATCTCTTTATTATACACCACAAGGCCACCTTTAAGTGCATTGCCTATTCCCGCTTCTGAACCAAGCTCCGCCATAAACATTCCGGTTGTGAGGCTTTCTGCCGCAGAGATAGTCCAGTCATTTTGAAGCAATAATTCAGTCGTTTTGGAAGCCAGTGTATCATCATCCACACCATAGATAAACTCCCCTACAATAGAACGGATTTCCTGTTCCACAGGTGCTATCAATTTCTGCGCTTCTTCTTCTGTTTTGGCTTTTGCGGTAATACGTAGGTTAACCATACCCGGTGAAGCAAGTGGTGCAATTGTTGGATTGGTCTGCTTCTCAAGAATAGACTGGATACGGACTTCCAATTCCGACTCGCCAATTCCTTGCAACTTCAATACCTTTGAAGAGATTACATCTTGTTTACCGTATACACCAAGTAAGTATGGAATCGCCTCTTGTTCAAACATGGGCTCCATTTCGTGAGGTGGCCCCGGTAGCAAAATATACTGCTTACCGTCTTTGCCTATCGCTATACCTGGTGCCATACCATTTCGATTTGGCAATACTGTAGAACCTTTTAAAACAAGAGCTTGCTGTTTATTATTTTCAGTCATCACTTTTCCCACACGGGTAAAATAATCTTCGATCGTTTTCATCGCATCGTCATCAGATATAAGCGTACAACCCAATTCACTTGCAATAGTTTGCTTTGTTAAGTCATCCTTTGTCGGCCCGAGACCGCCACTAAAGATCAGGATGTCTGCACGTTGCTGAGCTAACTGAATGGCTTGTGACAAGCGTTTAGGATTATCCCCTACAACCGTGTGGCAATATACATCTATTCCAGCTTCAGCTAATTTAGCCGATATGAACCTAGCGTTGGTATTCGTGATTTGTCCCAGAAGAAGTTCAGATCCTACCGCAATAATTTCTGCTTTCATGAATACACTCCACTCCTCACATTGACTCCACTAAAATTTTACGATTTTTAACAAAGTAATCGACACCTGACCATACTGTAAATACTAATGCGATGTACAACATGATGTTTCCGAATGGAATACCAATAACTTCGAAGAAAATATTATGCAATAAAAGAAATGATATCGCTAGTAGTTGCGTAACTGTTTTAATTTTACCTAACTGGTTCGCTGCTACTACTTCCCCACCACCCGCTAAAATCAAACGTAATCCTGTAACCGCAAATTCTCTACTAATGATAACGATGACTATCCATGCAGGAGCCGCCCCCATCTCCACTAATAAAATAAAAGCAGCCGAGACTAGTAGCTTATCTGCTAACGGATCCAAAAATTTTCCCATATTTGTTACTAAGTTGTTTTTCCTTGCTAAGTATCCATCTAGCCAGTCAGTTGTAGAAGCTATGATGAAGATAATCGCGCCCACCAAATGTTCAACAGGCATTTCTACTCCACCTAGCCGAATCATTCCCCATCCAAAATCCACTGTAAGAAACAGGATGAAGACAGGGATCATAAATACTCTAGAGAGTGTAATTTTATTTGGTAAATTCATTACTTGTCCGCCTTTCTAACGGTAAAATCTATTTATAAAGAATAAAATAGCCACCTTTTTAGATGACTATTTTATTATGGTTTTTTTAACACAATGTTTTGTGGTACAAGGTCTGTTGGGTAATCTACACGTTGTCCATTAACAGTCAGTTCCGCGTTTTCGTAATTACCAACTCGGATTCTCAAACTTTCCGCATCGTTCGCTTGTATTTCGATTGTTTCGCCTTCTTGTACTACTCGGGCACCACTTGGTTTCGGCATTCGTTCGTTGCCATCTTGATCCGTTACTGAAATCCAAGATCTCCCCGTAGTCTTGATAACGACTGTGATATTTTCGGAGTCTGATAATTTGAATGTAGACGTTTCACCTATAGTAGAAGCGTGTTCAAATGGTTGCTTAGATTGCCCAACTTCACCTGAATCCCCTTGTGGATCAGCTATTACCGAAGAACCGGGCTCTGTTGATTCATTACCTATCTCCGGATCTGTTGCCTTGTCTCTTAGTAAAGTATAAACAATTACAAAAATCATAATAATTAATAGTGCTACAAGTATTTTTGGCATTGCTTCTTTTAATTGGTCACTCTGCTTTGAAACCGCACTACGTTGCATAGTCGCCGGCACAACTTTTTCCTGTTTTTCTTGCACTGCTGGTTCATACTCATCCTGATAAAGACTCAGAATTTCATCCGCATCCAAGTCAACCGCTTCCGCATACTCTTTAATAAAAACACGTACGTAAAAAGCACCCGGAATAATTTGAAAATCCTCATTTTCAATTGCTGACAGATAACGTTGTTGGATTTTCGTACTGTCTTGCAGATCTTCTAGAGTCAATCCTTTTAAAATCCTCGCTTCTTTTAAGCGAGCACCTATTCCGATCAAATTCAACACCCACCTAACTCATTTCAATCAATTAAACATATTAAAGCCACCCATAGGGTTACGGTTGGATAGCGGATCATTTTTCTCTAAAATCTCATAAGTAATTTCTTGGTCTACTGTTGTCCGCAACTCTATGATAATATCAAAATCTTCAATTGTATATTCGGATTGTTTCACAAACATATCCGGATGCTCAACCACTTTAATTGTCGGCAAGCCCATAATTTCACGCACTAATTGCATATGACGTTCGTCGGAAGTTTTTCGTGTCACGATCCCATCAAGTATGAAGATGTTATCGTCCGAGAATTCATCCCCCATCATACTCGTCCTAATTGTTTGTTTAATCATCGTAGAAGATAAAAATACCCATTTTTTATTGGCACAAACACTCGCCGCTACTACGGATTCTGTTTTTCCTACGCGCGGCATTCCACGGACACCGATTAGTTTATGACCATCTTGTTTGAAGATCTCTGCTAAAAAGTCCACTAAGATTCCAAGCTCACTTCTTATAAACTGATACGTTCTCCGGTCATCGGTACCGCGCTGAATATAATGTCCATGCCGAACAGCCAATACATCACGCAATTTAGGTTCTCTGATCTTATGGATGACAATCGCATCCATAGTAGAAGCGATCAGCTCAAAACGTTTAATCTGCTGGTCATGATCGGTGTGAACGAGCATACCACGGTATCTGCCATCTACCCCATTAATCGTCACAATATCTACACGCAACATACCAAGTAAGGAAGCAATATCTCCTAGTAATCCAGGCCGATTGACTTGCAACTCATATTCGACATACCATTGTCCCATTCAACACACTCCTTCATAAAAATACTTTTTCCAGAATGCACAAGTATGCACTTAGTTCTATAATAGCGGATAGCCAAAGTGAATAAAAGAAAAAAAGAAAAGGACAACAGGCATTGTCCTTCTCCAAAGGCTTTACATATACCAACCACCATTGATTTGAATTATTTCACCTGTCATATAATCTGCTTTGCCACTCAACATAAATTCGACCATATTCGCTATTTCCTGCGGTGTCCCCACTGACAAAAGCGGAATTTGTTCAAGCACCATCTGACGTTCCTCCGCGGAAAACTCTTGATTCATGCGGGTGTCGATCCAACCTGGGGCAATTGCATTTACCCGTATGCCAGAAAAGGCGGATTCCTTTGCATATGCTTTGACAAAGGCATGCTGGGCACCTTTAACTGCAGAATACATTACTTCACCTGCTGCGCCTGTACTACCCCATATCGATCCGATGAATACAATATAGGAGACATCTTGCTTGCGCAGTTTTTCAGATAACAGTGCGATTAAACGAGCCGGATTCTGCACATGGACTTGCCATAATTCCGACATTTCCAGTTCGCTTGTCTCCGATAACAGTTTGACAACTGCCTGACCGTTGGCTACAACAATTGCTTGAACGCTTTGAATGCTACCCGCCAATTTCTCTGCCGCTAATTCTACTCTAAAATCAGCTTGCACACTACGGAATTGCTGGTTGGGATAATTCTCTTCTAACTCATAACGCAATAGATCGAGCTGGTTTTCATTTGCATTATAGTGCATATACAAAGACCAGCCCGCTTTTGCTAGTTGTTTGCAGATCACTTCCCCAATTCCTCCGGAAGCCCCTAAAACGAGTGCGAAACGCGTCATACTCATTGCGTCTTCGGTGGCATGACTTTAAAGATTGTATAGCTATTGTCATCGGAAAACATTGCAAATGCTTCTTTTAGTTTATCCATCGATAACTTCTCTAAAGTCGGTACGACATCGAATAAATTCATTTCGTTAAATTCATATCGCGTGTATTGATTGGCGATAAATTCAATGGAATTCAATGAACGCATAAATTGACCAATTTTTTTCCTACGCATTCTATTCAAATCTTCTTCAAGCACAGGCCAATTTGATTTTGCGTCTTTAATCGTATGACGAATCAGTTTTTCTAAGCGCTCCGGCTCATCTGTATCGGAACCGACCATCGCAAAACCGTAGCCTTCTTCCATGGTAAATTCATATGAGAACGATTCATCAACTAAGCCTTCCGCATTTGCTTTTTCATAAAATGCAGACGTGCGACCGAATAGACTATCTAATACGAGGTTTGCTGACAATTCCGCTTCAAGCATCTCTTGCCCCTGTAAATCTACCTTGTTACATTTCATACCGATATTCAATTTCGGTTTTGAAACGTCCATCGTCAATGTACGTTCAGATACATCAACCTCTGTTGACTCGGTCGGAAATTGGCGTTCAATCGCCTCTGGTTTATCGAATGATTTCTTTGCTTGATCCTCTTTGATAAATTCCATCATTTCCTCCGGCTTTACTGCTCCGACGATAAACAGTAACATGTTGGACGGATGGTAGAACGTCTCATAACATGTATATAAATGTTCCGCTGTGATGTCCTGAATCGACTCAACAGTTCCCGCAATGTCAATCTTCACTGGGTGGTTTTCATAGAGATTTTCAATTGTGCCGAAATATAGGCGCCAGTCAGGCTGGTCGTCATACATGGTAATTTCCTGGGCAATGATGCCTTTCTCTTTATCAACAGTTTGCTTGGTGAAATATGGTTGTTGAACAAAATCGAGTAATATTTTGGTGTTTTCTTTTAGTTTATTGGTTGCAGAAAAAAGATAAGCCGTTCTTCCAAATGTTGTATAAGCATTGGCAGAAGCACCATTTAAACTAAACTTCTGAAAAACATCTCCATCTTCTTTCTCAAACATTTTGTGCTCTAGAAAATGGGCAATCCCATCAGGTACTGTAATAAGTTCATCTTTGCCATGTGGTTTGAACGTACGATCAATAGACCCGTATTTCGTCGTAAACGTTACAAATGTTTTAGAAAATCCACGTTTCGGTAATATAACCACTTTCAACCCATTATCAAGTGTTTCAGTATAAATCTTCTCTTGTAGTTGATCAAAATTTACTTCTTTCATTCGGAAACATCCTCCTTACCTGACAGCAAATACACAATTTCCAATTGAATGGTCTTTGCCATCTCCTTTACGTCTTCCAATGTGACCGATTCCCACTTTTCGATTAATCGTTCAGCCGAGAAGTTCTCGTCTAATTCTTTATATTGATCAAAAATTTCAATCTGACTGCGGGCCGAATCGTTTGCACTCAAGATACTGTTTTCTAGAAGTGCGACTGTCTGACTTAACTCGACTTCTGTACTTTCACCATTTTGTAATGCCGTAAGTTGCTCAAGAATTAGCTTGACAGCTTTTTCTTCCAAGTCCGCATCAATACCTGCTGTGACGTAGACGATACCGTAATGCGAAGCAAATGCACTATTCGCATAGTATGCCATACTTTCCTTTTCTCGCACATTCATGAATAGTTTACTGTGGGCAAAGCCTCCGAAAACCCCATTGGTTACTTGCATCTTATGGTAATCCGGATGATGGAAAGATACCGGTGTATGGAAACCAAGATGAAGTTTACCTTGTTTCATGTCTTGTTTTTCTCTCACTGTATTCACGGAATCTGACACTTTCACATCCGGTAATTCATTTTGTTTCACTGCATCTCTAGCCGCAAACGGTAGGAACTGCTTAATTTGCTTAATGATATCATTTTCATCTATATCGCCTACTACATAAATATCAATCAAATCATTATTCATCATATCTTCGTATGTAGCATAAAGACTTTCATTAGTAATTTCCGACACCGCAGTTTCTGTACCATAAGCCGAAATGGATGCTGGGTGATCTGGTCTCATGATTTCAAGCATACGTTTCTGTGCAAAACGTGTTTTGTCGTCATAAATAGAACGAATCCGATCACGGACATTACGTTTTTCCCTTTCTGTAACGTCAGGATCAAATGCTTTATTCGATACATTCGGATCAAACACTACAGAACGAATCAATTGCCATAACTGTTTAAAGATATCTTCCCCTGCAAAAAATTCATCATTTACACATTCCGTATAAAGTGAAACCATGTGTTGAGAACTTCTTTTGGAGACGTCCGTAAATAATACCGTACCGTATAACTCGTCAAGCGCCTTGCGCATGGAACCTACTGTTGGATACTGCTTCGTTGAATCCTCCATTACATTCGCCAACACCGCACGTTCAGAGGCTTTCTTTTGATCCAGTGGTGCTTTCCACTTAATTGTCACATTAACTGTTTTAAACTGTTCCGTTTTACGTATATACAAATGTACACCATTTTGTAATTTTGTTTTATTGAACATACAAACACCTCGTTTACCTTATTATATGTATTCCTAGTCTCACTATACATTTTAGCCTGTCATTTGGAAAATGATACAACTTTCGCGCACTGAAGATCGTGTTTAGCTAAGACTGAAACGGAAGTTGAAAGAAATTCGGAGTAATATTGCTACAACCTTAGAAAAGCTACCTGAAGAATTCGTATCTCCAGATAGCTTTTCTAACATTTATCTATTTCCTTTAACGTAAGGTTTACCAAGTGCTTTTGGTGCTTTCGCTTTTCCAAGGAATCCAGCAAGAGCTAGGATAGTTAAAACGTAAGGGAATATATGGAAGTATACTGATGGGATATCTGCTAGTAACTTAATACTGGAAGAACTGATTGCTAGCGCCTGCGCGAATCCGAAGAATAGCGCAGCACCTAAAGCTCCCAGTGGATGCCATTTCCCAAAGATCATTGCTGCTAAAGCCATAAATCCTTGTCCATTAATTGTTGCATGCCCGAAATCATTCGTGATGGTCTGTGAATAAACTGCCCCACCAATTCCAGCTAGGCCGCCAGAAATTAGTACTGCAATATAGCGGATTTTTGTTACTTTGATGCCCATTGTATCTGCCGCCATCGGATGTTCTCCTACTGAGCGAAGACGCAAACCAAATGGTGTCTTATAAATAACAAACCATGCGATAAACGCTACGACGATCGCCATAATTGAAGAGCCATAAACTAACTTAAAGAACATGGGGCCAATGATTGGAATATCTTCTAAAAACGGCACGTTGAATCTCGGGATTTTTTGTTGAATAAAATCTGTTTGACCTTTGCCGAAAATCATTTTTACCGAAAATAATGCGATAGCCAGACCTAACATGTTAATTGCAACACCTGACACTACTTGATCCGCCCGGAACGAGATAGACGCTACAGCGTGAAGTGTTGCAAATAGAGCTGAAACGAGCATTGCCACAAGTAACGCAATCCAAGGTGTCCAGGCGCCAAAGGTATCCGCAAAAAACAAGTTGAATAAGATACCAATGAATGCCCCCATAATCATAAGGCCTTCCAATCCGATATTGATCACTCCGGATCGTTCAGAGAATACACCGCCAATTGCTGTGAAAATAAGAGGAGCTGCAGAAGCAATTGTTATAGGTATGATAAAGTATAATACATCTAACATGTTACTTCTCCTCCTTCTTATTACGCAAACGTATGAGTCCTACACGGATGATGTATCCACAGGCAACAAAGAAAATCACCAATGCTATAATAATTGAAACAATTTCTACTGGAATTCCTGCTTCGTTCGGCATATTATTCGCACCATATTTCAATGAGCCGAATAATGTGGCTCCGAAGATGACACCAAGTGGCGTATTCGCACCAAGCAAGGCTACGGCGATTCCATCAAAACCGATTCCTGTAAAGCCACCCATGGAGGACATATTACCAAACGTACCAAGCGCCTCCATTGCGCCTCCAAGTCCAGCAAAAGCACCCGAAATGACCATTGCAAGAACAATATTCTTGTTTGCGCTCATACCCGCATAGCGAGCAGCATTATCGTTATATCCAACAGACTTTAACTCAAATCCAGTCTTTGTTTTCTCTAAAATGAACCACATGACAACAACCATAGCCAATGCTACGAATATTCCGTAGTGCAATGTAGAATAGTCCGTTAGATTAGATAAGAACTCTGACCGAAGCGAAGCCGATTGATGGATACGCTCCAATTTGAATCCACCACCGGAGAGTGTTTTAATTAATGCGTTCACCACGTGTAAGGCAATATAGTTCATCATGATGGTGACAATAACCTCATGCACTTTCAATGTCGCCTTTAAAATACCCGGCACAAGCCCCCACAGCGCTCCAGCGGCAGCTGCTGCTATCAGTGCGAAAGGTAAATGAATAATTTTTGGTAGATCGAATGCCATCCCTACATAAGCTGCAGCAAACCAGCCAACGATCAATTGTCCTTCAACACCAATATTGAAAAGTCCAGTTCTGAATGCAAATGCCACTGCAAGTCCGGCAAGTATGTATGGACTAATTTGACGAATGGTTTCACCAATTGCATAAGAATCACCAAAAATACCATTCCATAATGCTATATAGCCTGTGATTGGATTATAGTCACTGATCAACATCACGACAGCGCCTACTAAGAGTCCTAGAAGGATCGAAATTATTGGGACAAGTATATTGATCATTCTATTCGACATGATGTTCATCACCATCTTTCTCAGCGGCTAGCACCTTTTTCTCAGCAACATCTTTTGAATGACCTGCCATCATTAATCCTAGGGCTTGTTCCGTTGTCTCTTGAGGTATTACGGTACCTACAATAGTCCCATCATAAATAACGGCGATTTTATCAGAAACGTACATGACTTCATCTAACTCAAACGTAATGAGTAAAACTGCTTTTCCCTTATCACGTTGTTCAATCAAACGGCGATGAATAAACTCGATTGCTCCCACATCCAAACCACGTGTAGGTAATGCGGCAATTAGTAAATCCGGATTTCTCATTATTTCCCGTCCGATGATGAGCTTTTGCTGATTTCCTCCGGATAACGCCCTCGCTAATTCGTGTGCTCCTTGGGTTCTGACATCATACTCTTTGATCAGTTCTCCTGCTCTTTCATTGATCTCTTTATAATTCATGATTCCGCCTTTAGATAATGGTTCATGATAATACGATTGCAACGCGCTATTATACGCTACCGAAAAGTCTAATATAAGTCCATGCTTGTGGCGGTCTTGCGGAATATGTCCAATACCGGTTTCGGTGATTTTTCGCGGTTTTTTATTTGTGACATCTTCATCATTGATAAAAATCTTACCGCTCTTCACTTTAGTTAAGCCCGTGATTGCTTCGATTAACTCCGATTGACCGTTACCATCAATGCCAGCAATCCCAACAATTTCACCGCGTCGTACTGAAAGGTTAAGGCCTTTTAATTTAGCAACACCACGATAGTCATTCACTTGAAGATTTTCTATCTTCAATACTTCTTCAGTCGGTTGGGATGGACCTTTTTCTGTTTTAAATGTGACTTGACGTCCTACCATCAACGTCGCCAACTCTTCGGGATTCGTTTCCGATGTAATAACAGTACCAATTCCTTTACCTTTGCGGATGACAGTAACTTTGTCTGAGACGTTCATGATTTCCGCCAGTTTATGGGTGATCAAGATGATGGATTTTCCTTCTGCTACGAGCTTTTTCATGATATTCAATAATTCATCAATTTCCTGAGGCGTTAGTGATGCAGTAGGTTCATCAAATATTAGAATATCTGCTCCACGATAAAGTGTCTTAAGAATTTCGACACGTTGTTGCATACCAACTGAAATATCCTCGATTTTGGCGTAAGGATCCACATCGAGACCATACATCCTAGAAATTTCTGCAACTTTTTTTGCAGAATCCTTAATGTTAATAACTCCAGATTTAGTTGGCTCACTACCTAAAATAATGTTTTCGGTTACAGTTAAATTCTCCACCAACATAAAGTGTTGATGCACCATCCCGATTCCGAGATCGTTCGCCACGTTCGGATCAGTGATTGCTACATTTTCGCCACGGACACGGATTTCTCCACCATCCGGTTGATACAAACCAAACAACACATTCATTAAGGTAGATTTCCCCGCACCGTTTTCACCCAGCAATGCGTGAATTTCGCCTTTCTCCAGTTGTAATGTAATATGATCATTTGCATAGAAATTTCCAAACCTTTTTGAAACATCTAGCATCTCAATTACATAATTCATCCCCATCACTTCCTTGCCTATAATTGAATTCAATAGAATTAAGTAGCACAACTCTTATCTTTAATAATACGTGATAAAGCCCCTATATGAAAAGTTGAAAGCTTTGCCATTTTTTATAAGTAGCCTGCCGATATTTTATTTTATTAATCTTAAAAATTAATAAAATAAAAGTTCCAGAACAAATATCAAGGAGCCTTTATTTTATTAACTCAATGAAATGAAGGCCGGATATAAAACCGGCCTTCAGTTATTTAATGACCTTATTTCTTCTTTTCTACAAACTCTGGTACTTCAATTTCACCATTTGCAATCTTTTGTGCATGTTCATCAATTTGATCCAAAACGTCCTGTGGAATAGCGCCACGTGAATCAGCAAGACCTAAACCATTATCTGAAAGGCCGTAGACTTTTGTTTCACCACCAGGGAAGTTACCAGCCATCGATAAATCAGCAATGTCTTTAACTGCTACGTCTACACGCTTCAACATAGATGTAAGTGTAACGTTGGCATCTCCCACTTTTCCTTCTTCATACTGGTCAGAGTCAACACCGATTACCCAAACGTATGCATCTTTATCTGCTTGCTTACGTTCTTTCGCTTCTGAGAATACACCGTTACCTGTTCCGCCTGCAGCGTGGAAAATAATGTCTACGCCTGAAGAATACATACGGCCCGCCTCAGCTTTACCAAGTTCTGCTTTATCAAATGCACCTACATATTTTGAATCTACTTTGATTTCAGGCTTAACTGATTTGACACCTTCAAGGAATCCAGCTTCAAAACGCTCGATTACAGGATTGTCCATGCCACCAATGAAACCAATCTTATTTGATTTTGTCATTAATCCAGCTGCGACACCAGCTAAGTATCCGCC
Organism: Sporosarcina sp. P2; assembly: GCF_002743255.1. GTDB lineage: Bacteria > Bacillota > Bacilli > Bacillales_A > Planococcaceae > Sporosarcina. The sequence continues at coordinate 159,341 of NZ_PDYY01000005.1, read as the reverse complement.
TTCTTGTTCTTTAAAGAGGATGCTAGCTACGTTTGGAGCATCTACTTCACCATCAATAATTGAGAACTGAGTATCTTTTTGTTGCGCTGCAATATCTTCAATTGCATCTTCCATCAAGAAACCTACTCCGTAAATTAGGTTAAAGTCACGACGAGCCAAGTTGTTAAGGTTTGTTGTATAATCTTCTGGGCCAGTTGACTGAAGGTAATCGTAGCCGCCAGTCCCCTTTTCCCATCCTTGTTCTTCTCCAAACTCTTTAACGCCTTTCCATGCAGATTGGTTGAATGATTTATCATCAATTCCTCCAACATCAGTTACCATAGCAATTGAAAATTCGCTTTTCTCACCGTTGTCCCCTGTTGCCGGCTTTTCACCCGCATTGTTTTTGCCTTTATCGTCAGAGCCACATGCTGCTAACATTGTACCTGCGGCTAACACTAAAGACATCGCTAGACCAAATTTTCTTTTTTTCATCAATAATGACCTCCCCTGGCTAATTTTGGTATTATGTTAGGACGTTGTACGTCTTATACCCCTATCGACATTACTTTTTACTTGAAAACTGAATATTGTTAGTGAAATATTCGGGAATTTTTTACCCCGCCCGTATATGATGTTCATGATAACAGTGATGAAGTTACATTACATGGTAGCGCTTTCGGTTCTACTAAATATCGGATGACGGACTCTATTTCAATAGCCTGCAATGATAATTTCCTTCTGCCTTCACTATAACATTTACTTAGGTAGAAGGAAATATCTAGCCAAAATCACGAATAACTTTGACTTATCAAAATAAGAACGAAAGAAGACTTACATTTCCAGCTCAGATTTATTGAGTAGTACATGTCTTGGCTTACTGCCTTCAGGCGGCCCAACCACACCCCGTGCTTCCATTTGATCCACTATACGTGCAGCTCTAGCATAACCGACTCGGAAACGACGCTGGATCATCGATACGGACGCGGTTTGCATCTCCACTACCATTTGTACCGCTTCATCATATAACTCATCGGTTTCTTCATGCGGTGCTAATACTTCAACCTCCGTCGGAATCATCTCTTCTTGATACTGAGCTTTTTGCTGTTCGATAACAAAATCTACTACAGCTTCGACCTCTTCATCCGAGACAAATGCGCCTTGAATACGCGTAGGTTTTGAAGCACCCGCAGGCAGGAATAACATATCTCCCCGTCCCAATAACTTCTCGGCACCGCCACCGTCCAAAATAGTTCGAGAATCGATGGCTGAAGAGACAGCAAATGCAATTCGTGACGGAATGTTTGCCTTAATGATTCCTGTAATGACATCAACACTTGGTCGTTGAGTAGCGATAATTAAGTGAATCCCGGCGGCCCTCGCCATCTGTGCGAGACGTGTAATGGAATCTTCTACGTCACTTGATGCCACCATCATTAAGTCTGCCAGTTCATCGACGATAACAACAATATATGGCATGCGAGGATGTTTCTCATCATGTTCTTCATTCCACTGTTCAATATGGTTATTATACCCTTCAATGTTCCGTGTGCCGGTATGGGAGAATAACTCATATCTGCGCTCCATCTCCGATACAACACGTTGCAACGCTTGCGCCGCTTTTCTCGGATCCGTAACGACAGGCGCCAACAAATGTGGAATACCATTAAATACGTTCAACTCTACCATTTTCGGATCGATCATCATCATTTTCACTTCATGTGGTTTCGCCCGCATGATAATACTCATAATGATGCCGTTGACACAAACACTTTTACCACTGCCCGTGGCACCCGCAATTAATACGTGGGGCATTTTATTGAGTTCTGTCATCATGGCTTGTCCTGTCACATCACGGCCTAAACCTACTAGCAACTTGGATTCATGAGAATTATTTTCTTTAGATTCCAACACTTCACGTAAACTTACCATCGCCACTGCATTGTTCGGTACTTCGATTCCAACTGCTGACTTACCAGGGATTGGTGCTTCAATACGAATACCACTAGCTGCCAATGCCAATGCAATATCATCCGCCAAACTAACAATGCGACTTACTTTTACACCTGTATCAGGTAGGATTTCATATTTAGTGACTGCTGGTCCTAAGTGGACTTGTGTCACTCGTGCTTTGACGCCAAAGCTTAGGAACGTTTTCTCTAGTTTCTTGGCGTTTGCCTGAATTAAATTATATTCTCCAGACTGATCACTTGCTACAGGTGGTTCCAATAGATTGGTGGATGGCAAAATATACGATTCGTTTTCTTGTTCTCCGCCCATTACTGGATAATCAACCGTAGGATCTTTAGGATCAAGGGTTGTGTCTACTTTATCTATCGATTCCCTTTCTTGTACAACTTCTGGTTGTACAGCCTGTTCGATTTTTGCCGTGAAGCTAGAGATAATTGGTTCACTGACCGGTTCTGGATGTTCTTCTACTGATTCCATTTCAGCAGTGTTTACTAGTTTTGGCTTACTCTTTCTATTACTGCGCGCACTTTCTTTACGTTTTTCTTCAGGTGACTTGACAGGTTTCTTTTCTCTCGCCATCCATTTGTTCTTGATACTATTCATCAAGATAGGTGTTTGTTCGACCAAGATGGGAATCAAAGCCTTTCCCGTCAATAAGATCATGCCAATGAGCAGTAACAGTACACCAGCCACTGTAGCGCCTGATGAATCAACCAGTGAATAAAACATTGCGAATAGTACAGCGCCTATCATACCGCCACCTAGCGTCCCCGTTTGGTCATGTATACCATCATTGGTGATGAGAACTTTCCATGTTTCCTTCAGTGCGGAATTTGACATCAGAACCTTGCTTTCATACAATGTCTGAAATAAATGAACATGACTGAACAACAGCATACTACCTAAAATGAATAAACAACCGATGACGATTCGGTGCTTATATCCGCCGATTTGTCTCTTGACCATGAAAATCAATGCTTGCACAATAATCAAAAATGGCAATGCAACATACCAATTACCAAATAAGAATCTAGAGAAAGCCGATAACCCTCGACCGATTACGCCGTATTCAAAGATCATGATAATTGCGATACCGATTAAAATGACCCCTAAAATTTCAAACCAGAGCGGTTGCATTTGACTTTGCTGTTTTTTCTGTTGTCTTTTCTTCGCTGGTGCTCTCTTTTTAGCACGTTTCTTCGCCATTTGCTAACCCCCTTTCTGAAAAAAAGATTTCCAGCCATAAAGGCATGGAAATCCAATTGTTCTTTAATTAGTCAACAAACAATATGGATCAGTATTCCATGATAATTGGGATAATCATCGGGCGACGTTTTGTTTGCTGATATAAATACGAACTCAATGTCTCACGGATCTCTTGTTTAATGTTTGTCCATTCAAATGTTTCTTTATTCACGTACTTCTCGACAATTTTAGTAATCAGTTTTGTCGCTTCTTCAAATAATTCCTCTGATTCACGTACATAGACAAACCCTCGTGAGACGACTTCAGGACCTGCAGCGATTCGTTTTTGCTTTCTGTTCAATGTCACAACGACTGTAAAGATCCCGTCCTGCGATAACAGCTTACGGTCACGCAACACGATGTTTCCTACATCTCCTACACCAATACCATCGATCAAGACGTTACCAGCCTGGACTCTACCCGCCATGCGAAGCTTTTCATTCTTGAATTCAACAATGTCGCCTTTATCCGCAATGAAGATACGGCTTTTAGGTAGACCAACTTCTTGAGCGAGCTTGGAGTGTGCAATCAGCATACGATATTCCCCTTGAATCGGAATAAAATATTGAGGTCGCATTAAGTTTAACATCATTTTCAAATCTTCAGCAGAACCGTGACCGGAGACATGTACATTTCGTGTGGACGTCAGTACAGTCGCTCCAGCCTTTGCTAATTCATTCATCATCTTGTACATGGAAATTTCCATAACGGGTGACGGCGTGAATGTAATCAAGACCGTATCTGAACTTTTGATATTAATTTCTCTATGATGTTTACGGACGATTTTTTCCAATGCTTCTAGTGGCTCACCTTGGTTACCTGTTACAATGATTACGATATCCTGATCATCATAACGCTCCATGTCTTTAACTGGGATTACAATATCTTCATCCACTTGTAAATAACCTAATTTTAACCCGACCTCAAAGTAGCTCTCTAAACTTTTACCAACAACTGCAACTTTCTTTTTCTGTGCTGCTGCCTGATCTAGTACTTGCTGAATACGAATGAAGTTTGATGCATACAACGCTACTAAAATTCTTCCTTGTGCTTCGTGGAATGTTTTAAAAAGACGTTTTTCGATTACAGACTCAGATGTCGTATAACCTGGACGCTCTGCTTCTGTAGAGTCGGACATCAAGATAAAGACTCCTTCTTCACCAAGTGTAGCCATTTTCGCAATATCAGGGCGATATTTGCCTTTTGCTGCTTGGTCGAATTTGAATTCCCCTGTATTGACGATTGCACCTTCACTTGTATGGAAGACAATTCCTAAAGAATCCGGAATACTATGCGTTGTGTAAAAGAATGTCACATGCGTACGCTTGAAGTTCATTCGGCTTTTGCTTGTCACTTCGAAGAAGCGGACATTAGATGGTGCCGGCATTTTTTTCAAATGTTCTTTCGCCAAAGCCAATGTCAACTTTGTACCGTAGACAGGAGCTTGTACTTTCTGTAATAAATACGCAATAGACCCAATTGCATCTTCATGACCATGAGTTAAGAATATTCCTTTGATCCGATCTTTATTCTCTTCAAGATACGTCATGTCAGGTATTACAAAGTCAATACCTAGCATTTCCGTTTCTGGGAACATTAACCCCGAATCCATAACAAATAGTTCGTCGTCGATTTCAACGACATACATAGACTTTCCAATTTCCCCTACTCCACCTAGTGGAATCACTCTAATTAATTCATTTTGTATTTTCGTCACATTGTTTCCTCCTATATTCTATTCCCGCCCACAACGACTAAACACCATTATACGAGATAGTAGGCGTTCAGTACAAACAAAAAAAGCCGGAATGGTCGTCCGGCTTTTGTTTATTACAGAATCCGTGTTCTTTTTTCAAATTTTTCAAGCGCTTCGTCGATGATCGCGGCTTCATTTTCATCCATTGCCACAAGTGGTAAACGAACGCCGCCTGTTGGTACACCTGCTTTTTCCAGCGCATATTTCACAGGCACAGGATTCGGCATCGAGAACAATGCTCTGAATACCGGTAATAATGAACGATGAAGTTCAGCGGCTTCTTTTATGTTGCCATTTTGGAAAGCTTGAATCATTTCTTGCATTTCATTTCCTACTATGTGTGCAGAAACTGAAATAATTCCTCTACCGCCAATTGCAAGCAATGGCAAAGTCAATCCGTCGTCACCACTGTACACTTCAAAATCGTCCGCGGTTCCTTCAATGATTTCTGCCATCTGCTCCAAATTTCCACTTGCTTCTTTGATTGCTATAATATTATCGATTTTCGATAATGCAATAACGGTTTCTGGAAGCAAATTGACGATGGAACGACTTGGAATATTATATAACAATACAGGCAATGTTGTAACGTTAGCAATTTTTGAAAAGTGTGCATACATACCTTTTTGGTCTGGCTTATTATAATAAGGTGTCACGAGCATGATTCCGTCAGCCCCTGATCGCTCGGCAGCCTTAGTCAGCTCTATGGATTCCGCAGTATTGTTTGTCCCTGTACCTGCAATCACTGGAATACGCTTATTCACAACCTTTACTACAAAATCCAGTAATTCCTTCTTCTCCGTAACAGTTAGCGTCGGTGATTCACCAGTTGTACCGCTTACGATGACAGAATCTGTCCCATTTGCGATCAAATGCTCAAGCAAGCTGGTTGTTTGGGCGTAATCAATCGTACCGTCAGGAGAAAAAGGAGTGACCATTGCTGTCCCTACATTTCCAAGTTGCACATTGACCATTCCTTTTCGTTATCATTCTTAATTCTACTTACACAATTTATTTGATAAGTGCCTCTGCGATTTGCACGGAGTTTAATGCAGCACCTTTTAATAAGTTATCCGATACAATCCATAGGTGGAATCCTTTGCTGTTATCTAAATCTTTACGGATTCTTCCTACAAATACTTCATCTTTATCTTCTGCATAAAGTGGCATTGGATAGAGCTGTGAAGCCGGATCATCTTGCAAGACAATTCCTGGGGCATTTTCGATCAATGCCTGGATATCTTTCACTGTGACGTCGTCTTGATCAATTTCAATGTAAACGGATTCTGAATGTCCGGATACAACTGGTAATCTGACACACGTTGCTGCTACTGCCATGTTTTGATCGCCGAATATTTTCTTTGTTTCATTGATCATTTTCAGTTCTTCCAATGTATAGCCCGACTCATCAAATGAATCAATTTGTGGAATCGCATTGAATGCGATTGGATAATGACGTTTTGCAGAAGCGGATGGTAATACTTCTGCTTCAATTTCACTACGATCCGTGAATTGCTTGCTTTGTTCCGCTAGTTCATCAATCGCTTCCACACCGGCACCTGAGACTGCCTGGTAAGTAGATACGATGAGCTTGCTCAGTCCATATTGATCTTTAATAGGCTTAAGCGCTGCTACCATCTGAATGGTAGAACAATTTGGATTCGCAATGATTCCTGAATGGTTTTTCAACTCTTGTGGATTCACTTCTGGAACGACAAGTGGCGTATTAGGGTCCATGCGGAATGCGCTTGTGTTATCAATTACAACCGCTCCGCTTTTCACTGCGTCTTGTGCAAACTTCTCGGAAATACTTCCACCGGCACTAAAGAATGCAATGTCGATACCTTCAAAAGCTTCCGGCGTTGTTTCTTGTACAACGTACGTTTTTCCACCCGCTATGATTTCATTGCCCGCTGAACGTTTAGATGCTAGTAACTTAATGGAAGTGGCAGGGAAATTACGTTCCACCAATTTCTCAAGTATTTTTGTACCTACCGCTCCGGTCGCGCCAACAATTGCAACAGTAACACTCTTCATCTATATCTTCCTTTCAATTATTAACAAGCAATAGTAGGGACAGATTGTCATGTCCTCGTCTCGTTAATTGTGATTGAACGAATTATAACATATATTGAAGAATTTAAAAATCTATTTTCATGCATTATTATGAATTATTAGTAACGGTTGTAATTGTTTACTTTCTATCGCGGATGCAACAGTAGCAGGTAATAATGAGAAATCCGATATTAAGGAGTTCGGTTTTTTTATGCAATCATCCTGACCGAATGGAATAAAAAAGACGTGTTTCATATTCAATAACTTCATGAGATTCATTCCGTTAAGTCCTAGTGCGTCATTTGTAGAAATACCAAGTACTACCGGTTTACCATTACGCAATGTTGCTTTAGCTGCCATCAAAACAGGTGAATCAGTAGCAGCATTTGCGAACCTACTCATGGAATTACCCGTAAGCGGTGAAATTACCATGCAGTCAAGCGGATTGGATGGTCCGAATGGTTCTGCTTCAACAATACTTGTCACTACCTTCTCGCCTGTCGCTTCTTCTATTCGTTTAATCCACTCTTCACCCGTACCAAAACGCGTTGCAGCATGAAGAACTGAATGTGTAATAATTGGAACGACAATCGCTCCCTCTTTTTGCAACGAAGCGATCATCGGAAGCAGTTGGTCGTATGTGCAGTGTGAAGCAGTGATGCCTAATCCGATTCGTTTTCCTTTGAGCATTTAGTTCCCCTTTCGTCTATACTTATTCTCAAAATCGCGTCAACTAATACAGCAGCCGCATCCTCAGGAAAATGCTTCCCGGGCAATTTGAGGTGTATCGTATAGTATTCAGCGGAATTGGAATGCTTTAGGCACCCAGGTGTTGAAGAGACATCAAATACATGAACAGTGCCGCTTTGATTTGTATCGAGCCATGGAGCTGGAATAGTGTTAACTAAGTATCCATGTGTGAATGTTGTGGCATCATGGAGTTTTAGAGTGTTATATCCAAACACCTCTGCTTCCGCCAATTGTCCGTCAGCACGTGCAACGATGGTGACAGTGGCCTGCAATTGATACAATGTATGGGCAATTGCTTTTCCTACTCTGCCAAATCCAGCAATATAAAAATGCTTACCTGCAATCTGTCGTTTGGTATGTTCATAAAAGACATGAACGAATGCTTCTGCAGTCAATTGAGCATTTCTCCAAATGAATTGCTCATTTTCTAGATAATTCGTATGCGTTATACATTTCTCAGCAAGCTCTTGTCTCCATTTCGCTGAAGTATTACCGGAATAAACAGAAGAGCCTTTTTTCAAATAGTCTACGGGTATGCTTTGTTCCATCATCAACAAAGGAAGTAGAAGATGATCAGGCTTTGTATCTATCAAAGTTTGCTTTAACTGTTCATCAAACGTATCAGAACATATATACTCACTGTCAATTCCTGATTTTACCAATAGTTCATTCGCAATGCGCAAACGTTGATCGGTGCCTACTACAAGCCATTTAGTCATATTCTTCCACTTCCTTTCTATTCAGTTCATGCGTTTTGCCAAATAAAATCCGATCTTCGCCCACCAACACAATTTCATGCCAAGGAATATATTCAATTATATCTTGATCTTTTTGCCTAAAAAGAGTTTTTCCTAATTTTTTCCGTATTTCAAATCCGATGATTGCTCCTGTTTTGCGGTCGAACAGCAAATCTGTTTCTGCCAAGAAGCCATACCTCATGCCTTCTTCTACTTGAATCAGCTCTTTTTGTGCCAGTTCTGATAATTTCATGAAAGCCCTCCCCTATAAAGATCTCTTTCATCATATGTATCAGAGGCGAGAAGTCGACTAGTTCTGCAATTTTTTTAATTGCTGAATACTTGATTTAGGCGCGATAATGGATAGTGCACGATCACTTTCTAACATTTGCTGTCCCAGTCGATAGACATTTCGTTTTTCAACATTCTCAATATGTTCAACGACTTCATTGATCGTCTGATGTTTGCCAAGCACTAATTCATTGCGTCCATTCCTATACATACGCGATTCAGAGCTTTCCAAACCAAGAACAAAACTACCTTTAAGTTGTTCTTTGGCATTTCGCAATTCTTTGTCTGTTAGACCATCATGGAGTACTTCCGCAATGACCTGATCAATTGTGCGATACGTCTCTAAAATGTTTTCCGGAGAGGTTCCGCAATAAATCACAAAGGAGCCAGCATTTTTATATGCGGCATAATATGTGTGAATCGAATAGGCTAGACCGCGATTCTCTCGAACTTCCTGAAATAACCTAGATGACATCGTTCCGCCGAGGATACTATCAAATAAGCTTAACTCGTAAATTTTATCGTGAGTCGAAGGCAGAGAAGGATAACCAAAGCATACATGAGCTTGTTCAATATTTTTTGTTTTGATGATTTGTTGTGCTGTAAAATTCGGTACTTTTTCGTCTTTTATCGAAACAGAAGCCTGGTCTTTACTTTGATAGCTTCCGAAGTTTGCTTCAATCAGCTTGATTAAACGCTCATCATAATTTCCTGCAATGGAAATTACCAAGTTTTCGGGACGATAATGTTTCACCATGAATTCTTCAACCATTTCTTTCGTAAATGACTTTATTGTTTCAATCCTTCCACCTACAGGCTTTCCAATTGCATCCTCTGAGAACATTCCGGCCCATAATCTTTCGTCCACATCTTCATCAGGCATGTCTTCAACAGAAGATATTTCATCCAGAATGACAGATTTTTCTTTTTCCATCTCTTCTTCTTTGAATTGAGAATGGAAAAACATATCAGATAAAACAGTTAATGCGTATGAAGCATGATGACTTAAGACTGTAGTGTAATAGCAAGTCATTTCTTTAGAAGTAAAGGCATTTAGATCGCCCCCAATCTGATCAAACTGCTCAGCAATCATTCGTGCACTTCTTGTGTCCGTTCCCTTGAACAACATATGTTCAATAAAATGGGCAATGCCCTCTTGCTCTTTAGTTTCATTGGCTGAACCTGCATGCACCCAGACACCGATTGCCACGGACTGTAAATGCGGCATTTTTTCATGGATAATGCGTACACCATTTGAACAATTATATTTTTGAATCACAGACTTCACTCCTTATTGTAAGAACAAAAAGCCTCCTTCGCCGCAACTTGTGCAGGAAGAGGCTTTTTTCACGAATTGATTACTCTTTGTTAGCTTGTTCTTGTTCTTGTTCTTTTTCTTCCTGAATGACTACTTTTCGTGAAAGATTCACTCGACCTTGTCTGTCGATTTCAATTACCTTTACAAATAGTTCATCATCCAATTTTAATACATCTTCTACTTCTTTCGTACGTGCTTCCTGAATCTCAGAAATATGAAGTAAGCCGTCTTTGCCCGGGAAGATTTCCAAGAATGCACCGAACTTCTCAATACGCTTAACTTTCGCCAAGTAGTACTCGCCTACTTTTGCTTCACGCACAATATTTTCGATCATATTCTTAGCTTTTTCATTCATTTCAGAGTTTGGCGACGAAATATAAATCGTTCCATCTTGCTCTGTATCGATTTTCACTTGAGTTTCTTCAATAATTTTATTAATGACTTTTCCACCTGGTCCGATCACATCACGAATCTTATCGGGTTTGATATGGATGACTATAATCTTCGGTGCGTACTCAGATAATTCTTCACGAGTTGAAGATATTGTCGTCAACATATGATCAAGAATTTTGATACGACCAATTTTCGCTTGCTCAAGAGATTCTTCCAAAATCTGACGGGATAAACCATCAATTTTGATATCCATTTGAAGAGCAGTAATACCATTATTAGTACCTGCTACTTTAAAGTCCATATCGCCTAAATGGTCTTCCATTCCTTGAATATCTGACAGAATGGAATAGTCTTCTTCTTTTTTGATCAATCCCATAGCAATTCCAGCTACAGGTGCTTTGAGTGGTACACCAGCGTCCATCATAGCCATTGTAGAGGCACAAATTGATGCTTGTGAAGAGGAACCATTAGACTCCAATACTTCTGCAACTAGACGCATTGTGTAAGGGAATTCCACTTCATCGGGAAGCATAGGCTGTAATGCCCGCTCTCCCAATGCACCGTGACCAATTTCACGACGACCTGGACCACGAATCGGACCTGTTTCACCGACACTAAAGTTCGGGAAATTATAATGATGCATGAAGCGCTTAGACTCATCTGAACCTAGACCATCAATAATCTGATTTTCACCAAGCGCCCCTAATGTACATACACTTAGTACTTGTGTTTGTCCACGTGTGAATAATGCAGAACCATGAGTGCGAGGTAAGATCCCAGTTTCGGATGATAGTGGACGAATTTCGTCAAGCGAACGACCATCTGGACGAACTTTGTCGACTGTAATTAGACGACGTACTTCATCTTTCACCATTTGCTCAAGAACCGCTTTCACTTGCTTGATAGTCTCTTCGTCAGCTTCTGTGTAATGCTCAAGTACAGCTGCCTTCACTTCATTGATCGCTTCCTCACGTGCATGCTTTTCTTCAGTTTGGATTGCTGTCATTAGTTCGTTTTCACAACGATCTTTTACTTCTTTACTGATGTCTGCATCCAATGTGAACAATTCGATTTCGAACTTTGGTTTGCCAATTTCAGCTACAATTTTCTCTTGGAATTCGACTAATTTCTTAATTTGATCGTGACCAAACATAATTGCTTCTAACATGATCTCTTCAGAAACTTCTTTAGCTCCTGCTTCGACCATATTGATTGCATGTTTTGTTCCCGCAACGACTAAATCAAGTTCTGATGTTTCAAGCTGACTCGGTGTAGGATTGATGATGAATTCTCCATCTATACGACCTATTTGAACGCCTGCGATTGGTCCATCAAATGGAATATCTGAGATAGATAAAGCCAAAGAAGAACCAATCATAGCTGAAATTTCAGATGAACAATCCTGATCCACTGACATAACAAGTGAAATTACTTGGACGTCGTTACGGAAGCCTTCAGGGAATAATGGTCTTATCGGACGGTCAATCAACCGACTAGTCAATACTGCATTTTCTGAAGGACGTCCTTCGCGCTTGATAAATCCTCCTGGGATTTTACCAACCGAGTACATGCGTTCTTCATAATTCACTGTAAGTGGGAAGAAATCTAGAGGTTTTGGTTTCTTAGAAGCTGTTACCGTGGAAAGTACTGTTGTTTCGCCATAGCGAACGAGCACCGCACCGTTAGCTTGCTTTGCAAGTTGGCCGGCTTCGATTGTAAGCGTACGTCCTGCCCAATCGAGTGTATAAACTTTTTTCTGTTCTGACATTGTAGAACTCCTCTCTATTGTAAAACTGTATACATCCTTGTATGTAATTATTCATAGTGTATCAAACGTGATACATATATGCGAAATATTTCATCTTAATTCCATAGAAAAAAGCGGGCAAAGCCCGCTTCTCAGTCTTATTAACGGCGTAAGCCAAGTGATGCAATAAGATCACGGTAACGTTGAACGTTAGTTTCACGTAGATATCTCAATAGACGACGACGTGTACCAACCATTTTGTACAAACCACGACGTGAGTGGTGATCTTTCTTGTGAGTACGTAAGTGGCTGTTCAGGTTATTGATCTCTTCAGTAAGGATAGCAATCTGAACATCAGCAGATCCAGTATCATTTTCATGAGTCTTGAATTCGTTAATCAATTCAGCTTTGCGCTCTTGTGTAATAGCCATCCTTTTCACCTCCTAAATAAAAGTATCCCCGTCCCCCGAGCAAACGTTGGTGACTCGTGTTGCCAAGAAGAGGTTCGTGTAATGAACACTATTGTATCATATCACGGCATTATGTCAGTTGCAACAACCAACTAGTCGGTTAATAAGTCCTTTGCCGTTTGCTTATCTTTTCCAATTTGCATTTTTAATGCATCAAGTGAATCGAATTTTTGTTCCGAACGTATACGGTACAACCATTCAATTGCCATTTTTTGTCCGTACAGATCCATATTGACGTCCAGCAGATGTACTTCAGCTGTAGGAATTCGATGTTCTGGATCATGAAAGGTTGGCTTTACACCCATATTGCAGACACCGCGGTACCATGTATCTCCTATCAGGCAACGCACGGCATACACACCACTAGCGGGAACTACATGTTCTTCGGCAGTTTGGATATTAGCTGTAGGGAAACCTAACTGACGTCCCCGTTTTTCTCCATGTATTACTTCACCCATTGTACGGAATGGACGACCGAGAAGTACCGCTGCCGCTTCTACATCACCATTAGATAATAGTTGGCGAATTTCCGTGGAAGATACTTTGTTGTCTTGATTGAAAGTCACTTTAGAAATGACTGTTGTCCCAAACTCACCTTCCGATAGCTCCTGCATATCTTTCATCGTCCCAGAACCCTTTGAACCAAATGTAAAATCGAAGCCGGCCGTAACATGTTTAACACCAAGTCCTTTGATAAAGATATCGATAAATCTTTGCGGTGAAAGACTAGCCAATTCCCAATCAAAACTGACGATGAATAGAGTATCCACACCAAGAGATTCAAGCACCCTGATTTTTTCTTCAATCGGTGTAATATATCCAACATTTTTTCCTGAAAACAACTGTGATGGATGGGGGTCGAACGTCATGACAGCTGTCTCGATCGATAAATCATCTGCAACTTTTTTAGCACTGCGAATGACTTCCTGATGTCCTTTATGTACACCATCAAAAAATCCAATAGCTAACGAAGAAGCAAGATGTTGTCGAATATTTATCGAATCCGGATACCGTAATCTATAGATTTTCATTTCTATCTCTCCTTACTCACTAGCTAGCAGCATTTTTTCCGGTTTCATTAAACCGGGCTTTGTTGGATGTTTTTGATAGATTGCCAACACACGACCTTCGAACATCATCATGATAGAAGGGTGATCAGTTAGCAGTGGTACTGCGGGAAGCACTTGACCATTTCGTATAGATTCCAATGATGCTGCATCGATTTCAAGTTGTGGAAAATCAGTCAATACATCTTCGATAGGACGCAAAATTGTCTGTAATTGATCTAACTCCATCACTTGTGCTACTTCTTCGAGAGTTTTACAATGTGATTCGTCAAAATTACCTGAAATAGTTCGGACTAAGGAATCCATATGTGCTGGATATCCAAGCAGTTCGCCAATTTGCACAGCTAACGTTCGGATATAAGTTCCTTTACCACAACGTACTCTAATGGAAAACATTACTTCTTCGCCACTAAAAAGTTGATCTTCATTCAATAAATCCATTTGATAGATCTGCACTTTACGAACAGGACGTTCTACATCAATGCCTTTCCTCGCATATTCATACAGACGTCTGCCGTTTACTTTTACCGCTGAATACATAGGTGGGATTTGAGTGATTTCACCTGTTAGTTGCTCTAATGCTTCTACAATTTGATTCCTGGTGAATTCTTTTTGTGTTAAATCACTTATTACAGTCTCGCCTTGCGCGTCTTCTGTTTCCGTTGAGCGCCCTATAGATACGGTTGCGATATACTCTTTACCTGCATCTGTAATATATGAAGCGACTTTTGTGGCTCTTCCTATACATATAGGCAAGACACCTTCTACTTCAGGATCCAACGTGCCTGTATGTCCGACTTTTTTTGTCCGTAATATCTTTCGTAACTTAAAGACACAGTCATGCGACGTCATACCTTTCTCTTTCCATAAAGGTAGAATACCGTTCATCTTACCCCTTCTTCCTAAATTCATTCAGAAAAACTTGCTCTATGTAAGAAGGGAGGAAGTCATGCCGCCTAAGCGACTATGAACTTCCTCCTCGTGTTTATTGTTCATTTTCGTCTTTTACTTTGCGGATCAAACTTTCAATCCGATTACCGTAAGCGACTGATTCATCGATTTCGAATTCAATTTCGGGTGTTTTGCGAAGGCGGATTCTCTGACCAATTTCTGATCGAATGAAACCTTTTGCTTTGGAAAGCCCAAGTAACGAATCTTCCTTTTCTTTATCTGTTCCTAGAACAGAAATAAAGATTTTCGCTTGTTGTAAATCTCCAGTTACATCAACACCGGTCACCGTCACAAATCCGATACGTGGATCTTTCAGTTTTTGGCCGATAATATCGCCCAATTCCTTCTTCATTTGCTCTGCTATACGATTAGCACGCACTGACATGGCAATTCACCTCGTTCTTTGCTCATAAGTAGTCAACTGTACACGTAGTCATTTCCCAATCAGGATTGGATTCAAACAGACGAATCGCACGTCTCACTTCCCGTTCCGCGGCGTCTTTGGAAGATGCCACGGCAACTAATGCGAATGTAGTACGTTGCCATAGATCTTGATGATCGATTTCTGCAACCGATACATTATAGGAGTTTTTCACCCGATCCCTCATCCTATTCAAAACAGCTCGCTTTTCTTTTAAAGAAGCCGCTGCTGGGATGTAGAAAGAACATTCCGCGTAAACAATCATACTCTTTTAATTTCTTCCATAACGTACGCTTCGATGATATCTCCTTCTTTGACATCATTGAATTTTTTAATTGTAATACCACATTCATAGCCTTTTGCAACTTCTTTTGCATCATCTTTGAAACGCTTCAATGTATCCAATTCGCCTTCAAAGACTACAATGTTATCGCGCAAAACACGAACGCCAGCATCTCTAGTGATTTTGCCATCGATTACATAGCTTCCTGCAATCGTTCCGATCTTAGATACTTTAAATGTTTCACGAACTTCTGCCTGACCTATTACTTTCTCTTCATACTCCGGATCAAGTAGGCCTGTCATAGCTGATTCGATTTCTTCAATTACTTTATAAATAACACGGTGCAGACGAATATCTACGCCTTCTGCTTCAGCGGCACGTTTTGCATTGGTATCAGGACGTACGTTAAATCCAATAACGATCGCGTTAGATGCAGCTGCCAAAGATATATCGGACTCATTGATCGCCCCTGCGCCAGTGTGGATAATTTTTACATTAACGCCTTCTACTTCAATCTTCATTAGAGAAGCCGCCATTGCCTCAACCGCACCTTGTACGTCTGCTTTAACAATTAAGTTCAATTCTTTCATTTCGCCTTGTTTCATTTGATCAAACAAGTTATCGAGTGTTACACGTGTTTTCTCCACACGCTGTTCTTGAAGCGCTTCTCCAGCACGTGATTCAGCGATTTGACGAGCCGTTTTTTCATCCTTAAATACGACGAAACGGTCTCCTGCAAATGGAACATCACTCAACCCAGTAATTTCTACTGGTGTTGAAGGACCTGCCTCTTTTACGCGACGACCAAGGTCACTGACCATTGCACGAACACGGCCGTACGTATTCCCGACAACAATTGGATCTCCTACATGCAATGTACCATTTTGCACAAGCAAAGTAGCTACAGAACCTTTTCCTTTGTCGAGTTGCGCTTCAATTACAGTACCTCTAGCTCTAATGGAAGTATCAGCAGTAAATTCGCCTACTTCTGCAACTAATAGAACCATTTCGAGTAACTGATCAATTCCCTCACCTTTTAGTGCAGAAATTGGTACGAAAATCGTATCGCCGCCCCAGTCTTCTGCGACTAAACCGTGTTCAGTTAATTCCTGCATAACGCGGTCAGGATTTGCAGAAGGTTTATCCATTTTGTTAACTGCAACAATGATTGGAACTTCTGCTGCTTTTGCATGGTTGATCGCTTCAATTGTTTGTGGCATAACACCGTCATCGGCTGCTACAACTAAGATTGTCAAGTCCGTAACTTTCGCACCGCGCGCTCTCATCGTTGTGAAAGCTTCGTGGCCTGGTGTATCAAGGAATGTGATTTTCTTGTCGTTAGCTGTAATTTGGTATGCACCAATATGCTGAGTAATGCCACCTGCTTCACCTTGCGTTACTTTAGTGTTACGAATAGAGTCAAGCAACGTCGTTTTACCATGGTCAACGTGACCCATAATTGTGACAACTGGTGGTCTTTCTGTTAGTTCACCTTGTACTTCTTCTTCCTCTTCAGGATCTTCGAAGTAGATCTCCAAGTCTGTTACGTCAATGCGGATCTCTTCTTCTACTTCAACGTCGTATTCCGCACAAATCAACTCAATTGCATCTTTATCTAATTCTTGGTTAATGGTTGCCATTACACCAAGCATGAACAACTTTTTGATGATTTCAGAAGGTTCTTTACCTAATTTTTTAGCTAGCTCACCCACTGATAATGACTCATAAAAAGTAATTTTATCCGGTAATGGTATTTCAATCTTTTGTGCAGGTACCGCCGGACGGTATCTACGGCGACCTTGATTAATACCGCGTGCTGGTGGTCTACCACCGCGCCCCCCGCCTGGACGTCCGCCTCCGCCAGCTGGACGTGCTGAACCTGCACCCTGCTGACGTGGTGGTTGCGAGCTACCCGCTTTCGGTGCGGATGTAGATTGTCCTTGAGGACGAGTGGAAGCTGGACGGTTAGATCCGCCTTGGCTACTTGCAGGTCGGTTAGTACCTTGCGCGCCAGTTGGTTTATTTGTGTTGTTTGGACGATCTGTTCTCTGGTTTGCTGGTTTGCTCGCTGGCTTAACTGTAGCAGTTTTCGCCTCCGGCTTTTTAAGATCACCAAACTTCTCATCTAATTTTGCAATAGATACTGGATCCAGTTCTTCCATATGGCTCTTTATTACA
Source organism: Sporosarcina sp. P2 (assembly GCF_002743255.1). GTDB lineage: Bacteria > Bacillota > Bacilli > Bacillales_A > Planococcaceae > Sporosarcina. The sequence continues at coordinate 141,729 of NZ_PDYY01000005.1, read as the reverse complement.
ATATTACTTTTACTTAATTCAGCAGCAATATCTCGACTTGTTTTGCCTATTGATCTGGCATATTCATGTACTTTCATTTTCGTCATTAGCCCACCTCCGATTATATTCATTGAGAAGCTCGGATAACTTTTTTGCGAATCCTTTATCTGTTAGTGCCAAAACGACTCGAGCTTCTTTTCCAATTGCATGCCCGAGTTCTTCACGGCTTCCAAATACATGCTTCTCAACGTTGTACGTATTACATTTATTCGTTAATTTTTTCATTGTGTTCTTTGATGCATCATCAGATAGGATAACCAGATGCGCTTCGCCTGCACGAACTGACTGTACGACTAAATCTTCACCCGTTACAATTTTACGTGCACGTGCCGCCATACCAAGCAATTGATAAATAGGTATCGAATCTTTTGTCATTTAATCGCCTCTCGACGAATTGCATGCAAAAGGTCTTCGTATACTTCTTCCGGTACTTTGACATTCAATTGATGTTCAATCGAGTGTTGCTTACGTGCTTTTTCTACGGCATCCTCCGTTTTGGAAACGTATGTACCGCGGCCTGACTTCTTTCCTGTCAAATCCACGGATACTTCGCCTTCTTTCGTACGGACAATTCGAATCATTTCTTTTTTAGGTAACATGTCACCAGTCGCTGCACATTTACGCAAAGGGATTTTTCGATTGTTCGCCATCAGCATGCAATCCTTTCCAAATCAATCTTCTTTGTCTTCATCTGCGTATAAATCAAAATCTTCAGCTGATTCAGCTGGCGTTTCATCTTCATACTCATAAGCTTCTAGGAACTCATCTGCACTACCATCTACCTCTTCTACTGGCACTGCAAGAGATTCCTCACGGGGATAGATCCCTAATTCTCTGGCATCCGTTTCACTTTTGATATCAATTTTCCAACCCGTTAATTTAGCAGCCAATCTTGCATTCTGGCCTCTTTTCCCGATTGCCAAGGAGAGTTGGTAATCTGGTACAACAACAGTAGTAGAACGCTCTTCTTCATTTACTTGTACATCAATAACTTTTGAAGGGCTTAAAGCATTTGCGACGAAGATGACCGGATCTTCAGACCACTCTACGATATCTACTTTTTCGCCATTCAATTCGTTCGAAATAGTTTGGACACGTGCTCCTCTTGAACCTACACAGGAACCTACTGGATCCACTTCTTCGTTTGTTGTATAGACAGAGATTTTTGAGCGATCGCCCGCTTCACGTGCAATCGATTTGATTTCTACTGTACCATCATATATTTCAGGCACTTCAAGTTCAAATAAACGCCGTAATAGACCTGGATGTGTTCTGGAAACAAAGACTTGAGGTCCACGTGCTGTTCTTTCTACTTTTGTAATGTATACTTTGATGCGATCGTGGGGTGCATATGATTCTGTTTGAATTTGTTCGCTTGACGGTAACACCGCTTCCACTTTCCCTAATCCAACGAATAGGTTTTTCGGATCCATACGCTCTACGATTCCGTTGACGATATCTTCTTCACGATCGATATACTCTTCATAGATCAAACCGCGTTCAGCTTCACGAACACGCTGGGTTACAACTTGCTTAGCAGTCTGGGCAGCAATTCGTCCAAAGTCACGCGGTGTGACTTCTTCCTCAACGACATCATGTAGTTCATATACTGGATTGATGAGTTGTGCATCTTCCAATGAAATTTGTAATCGCTCGTCTTCTACTTCTTCTACTACATCTTTACGTGAATAGACAGCCATTGTGCCTTTGTTTAAATTCAAGTCCACACGCACGTTTTGTGCTTGGTTAAAATTTCGTTTGTACGCTGTCACAAGCGCTGCTTCAATTGCATCGACTATTACGTCTCTTGAAATACCTTTTTGCTGTTCAAGAGCTGTCAGTGCGTCGAGTAGCTCACTACTCATGTTCATCACTCCTACATTCCAATTGTTGTTGCTCTTGGTTCCTCAGTCATTAGCGCAAGGCTAGACAGAGGTTGTTTTTCGCTTTAAAAATCAATTGCCAGTCGTGCGAATGCAATTTTTGTTTTGTCAATTTCCACTAGTACTTTTCTCGTCTTGATCCGTATTTCCACTTTTGCATGTTCCGGTCCGTACCCGAGTAAATACCCCTCGAATTCTTTCATTCCATCAATCGGTTCATACGTTTTGATGAACACGTATTGGCCCACGGATTTTTCAAAATCTTCATCTTTTTTCAAAGGTCTTTCCGCCCCGGGAGAAGACACTTCAAGGAAGTAATTTTGCGAAATCGGATCCACAACGTCTAGTTCCTCGCTAAGTTTATTACTAACTGCCGCACACTGATCTATGTCAATATTACCTTCAGGTGTATCGATGTAGACGCGTAAAAACCAATCGCGACCTTCTTTCAAGAACTCAACATCAACCAGTTCAAGACCCAATTCTTCAACGATCGGCCTTGCTAACTGTTCGACTTCCTCTATAATTTTACTCATATGGTATCCCTCCCGAAATTCAAAATAACAACAGAAAAGAGCGGGAAACCCCACTCTTTTCCGCAAGACGTATAGCAAAAGTTGTTTTAATCGTATCACAAGGCCATTTACAATGCAACTGAAGCAACCGCTGCAAGCCCATTAGAATAGGGATAGTTGGTTCGCTTCAGGCATCCCTTCCAAGCAACCGAGGTTATCCAAATACTCCACAACCGTTTTAGAAACTCGACCTCTCTTCTGGAAGTCTTCTTTCGATAAAAATTCACCGTCTTTTCTCGCCTCAACAATCGTCTTTGCAACGTTAGTTCCTAGTGAAGGAATCGAGTTAAATGGCGGAATCAGTTTATTGTCTTCAATAAGAAACTGTGTCGCATCCGATTTATAGAGATCAGGTTTCGCAAATGTAAATCCTCGTTCAACCATTTCCAACGCTATTTCCAAAACAACTACTAAGCTCTTCTCTTTCGGAAGTGCGTCCAATCCTTTGGCGTTGATCTCTTTAACTTTCGCTCGAATACTTGCAGAACCTTTACACATCGTCACCAAATCGAAGTCGGTCGCTCGAACGGTGAAGTACGTCGCATAATACATAATTGGATGATGCACTTTGAAGTATGCGATTCGTAGTGCCATTAATACATATGCTGCGGCGTGAGCTTTCGGGAACATGTACTTGATTTTTTTACACGATCCGATATACCAACCTGGAACTTTATTCTCTTTCATTGCTTCTTCAAATTCGGGAGTCAATCCTTTTCCTTTACGTACAGATTCCATAATCTTAAATGCAAGTGAAGGTTCAAGTCCCTGATAGATCAAATAAACCATAATATCGTCACGACAGCCAATCACTTCTGATAGCTGACAAGTTTTATTCTGGATTAATTCCTGTGCATTACCAAGCCAAACATCCGTACCGTGTGACAAACCGGATATCTGTATTAATTCAGAGAAAGTAGACGGCTTCGTTTCTTCTAACATTTGTCGCACAAATCGTGTTCCAAATTCCGGCACGCCAAGAGTTCCTGTTTTGCAATCAATTTGTTCTTCTGTTACGCCAAGAGAAGACGTACCACTAAACAATTCCATAACGCCTTTATCGTCGGGCGGAATAGTCATCGCATCGATGCCTGATAAATCTTCCAACATTTTAATCATCGTCGGATCATCATGCCCTAGAATATCTAATTTCAATAAATTATTATCGATGGAGTGGAAATCAAAGTGTGTTGTCTTCCAGCTTGATTCTAGATCATTCGCTGGGAATTGAATCGGTGTAAAATCAAAAATGTCCATTGTATCAGGCACTACAATAATCCCACCAGGGTGTTGTCCTGTATTTCGTTTCACGCCTGAGCACCCTTGTACAAGCCGGTCAATTTCCGCACCACGCATTTGGATATCGTTATCATTCATATACCCTCGAACATATCCATATGCAGTTTTTTCAGCTACTGTACCTATTGTTCCTGCACGAAACACATAATCTTCTCCGAACAGCTCTTTTGTATAGTTATGCGCATGCGCCTGATACTCACCACTGAAGTTCAAATCGATATCTGGAACCTTATCACCCGCGAACCCAAGGAAGGTTTCGAACGGGATATCCTGACCATCTTTTTTGAACATCGTCTGGCAATTTGGGCATGCTTTATCTGGCAAATCATATCCTGAACCAACTGAACCATCATCAAAAAATTCATATGTTTTACATGACGGACAAACATAATGTGGCGCCAACGGATTCACTTCAGTGATTTCCATCATGGTTGCAACAAATGAGGAGCCGACAGATCCCCGCGAACCAACTAGATAGCCATCGTCTAATGACTTTTTCACCAGCTTATGCGAAATTAGATAAATAACTGAGAAACCATTATCAATAATAGACGTTAATTCCTTTATGATTCGCGCTTCAACGATCTCTGGCAATGTTTCACCGTATATTTGATGTGCCATAGAATACGTCAGATCACGTACTTCGTCTTCCGCCCCTTCAATTGTAGGTGTATACAGGTCATCTTTAATTGGTTTCACATCACCAATACGTTCTACAATTTTCAATGGATTGTCTACTACAATCTCTTTTGCTACGTCTTCACCTAAAAACTCAAATTCTTTCAACATTTCGTCTGTCGTACGGAAGTGAACTTCAGGTAGCGAGTGTCGATTTAACGGATTTGCTCCACCTTGTGAACGAACAAGAACTTTCCGGTAGGTCGCATCCGTCTCATTTAAGTAATGCACATTCCCTGTTGCACAAACTGGCAATCCCGTTTTTTTACCAAGCTTGATCATCTTCCGCATAATATCCTCGAGGTTCCACTCATCTCGTATTAAATCGAGTTCGAGTAAATGCGAGTAGACGGGCTTTGGATGAAGTTCCAAATAGTCATAAAAGCTTGCGATTTCTTCTACTTCTTCCATCGGCTTTTGCATTAACCCTTCAAATACTTCACCTTTATCACAGCCTGAACCCACGATTATCCCTTTTCTATATTTCACAAGTAACGAACGCGGTATACGGGGCACGCGATAGAAAAAGTCCATATGCGAAATAGATACGAGCTTAAATAAGTTTTTCAGCCCTTCATCATCTGTCGCAAGTAAAGTACAATGTGAAGGTCGTGAGCGTTTATAAGCATCCCCTTCACCAATATTCTTATTTAGATCATCCAGCCACTTGATACCTTTTTCTTGTGTCTCGGATAGCAGGCGTAAAAACAGATACGCAGTAGCTTCTGTATCGTAAATGGCGCGGTGATGCTGTGTTAATTCAATATCGAATTTTTTAGCCAATGTGTTCAAACGGTGATTTCGCAGTTCGGGATAAAGGAAACGAGATAGCTCCAATGTATCGATGACCGGATAAGCAATTGTTTCTATTTTTGCGCGCTTGCATGAAGCATAAAAGAAACCCATATCAAACGAAGCATTATGTGCAATCAACACTGCATCCCCGATAAACTCTATAAACTCTGCCATTACGTCTTCAACTTCTGGTGCATTTTCTACCATGTCATCTGTAATACCCGTCAGATTCGTCGTCACGGACGACAACGGATGATGCGGATTGGCAAAGCGTTCAAACCGATCAATGATTTCTCCATCTTTCACTCGTACAGCTGCAAGCTCGATAATCGTGTCGTACACAGCTGACAAGCCTGTAGTCTCGACGTCAAATACAACGTACGTATCTGTTTCAAGCAGACGGTGTTGCTCTTCATAGACAATTGGAACACCGTCATCCACCAGATTGATTTCCAAGCCAAACAACACTTTAATACCATGTTTTTTACCGGCGTTATAAGCATCAGGGAAAGACTGAACGTTCGCATGATCAGTTATCGCAATCGCTGGATGTCCCCATTTAGCTGCTTGTGCCACTAATGCTGGCGCTGAAACGACTGCATCCATTTGACTCATGGATGTGTGCGCATGTAATTCCACACGTTTCTGTCCATCAGGCGCTTTGTCTATTCGTTCAATAGTGGGAATAACGGCAATATCTTGCGCCATCATGATTAAGTCACGTACGAATGTATCGTTCTGTATACCACCGCGAGCTCTTACCCACATACCCTTTTTAAAGGAATTCATAATTTCTGCATCTTCATTATCACGCGAAAACATTTTGACTAAGATTGAATCGGTGTAGTCTGTTACTTTCAGTGTCAATAATGAACGGCCACTTCGCAACTCTCGTACTTCCGCATCAAATACAAAACCTTCAATAATCAAACGTCTTTCTTCATCTTGTATTTCATGGATCGGAATAACTGGCTCGCCTGCTTTGATCGGTGTACCAAGAGATAATACTCTGTCAGAATCACCTTGCTCGCTTTTCATCGTTTCACGTTGTTGCAACTGATGGTACGCTTGCTTGGATAACAGGTCTTCTTCCTGCTGCTTTTGCGAAAGAAATTGCTGACGTTCTTCTTCTGCGTTATGGCATTCAACAATCGATACATCGAACATATACTTTGGAAAACCGAATTGCTGATAGAGTGACGATAATATATCCACATATTTATTTTTTAATGTTTGACACTCTAAATCGTTTGAGCAAGTAAGCAATAATTTCTCGCCGTGTATCTTAGGCTTTTGTTCCACTAAACATTGACGTATAGGAGGAGATATATCCGCTAGCTCATCTACGATTAGTGGCCAATAATCTATGATTAATTGTTCATTCACTTCATTTTTTCTAACTTCCATTTCAATATGGACATTCGCAATAGCTGCGAACGATTCATGAACACGTTGTTGCATAGTTTGGAATACTTCGATAGGTAACACTTCATCGAGTGTTATATTGAATTTCCACACTCTTGTTTTCTTCTGTATAGTTACACGATTTAACTCACCGTTTTGAAAATAGGTCATGAACTGATCATCTGTCAGTCCGGTCTGTTGCAGCAAAGTTAAAAACTTTTGAGCGGCATCCATCTAAATTTCCTCCATTCTATCGCGAAAAGAAGGGAAGTTCCGTTAACGGACTCCCCTTCTTGGATTAATCTGCACTAAAGAAGGATTGTAGCTTTTCCAACACTTCTTCTTTTTGCCAATCTATTGACTCGCCACTATGGCGGTACATAACCTCCACAATGCCTTCATTTGCTCTTTTACCAATTATAATGCGTACTGGTAAACCAATCAAGTCAGCATCAGCGAATTTCACACCCGCACGTTCAGCACGATCATCATATAACACATCGTATCGATACGATTCTAGAACAGCATATAACTCATCCGCCAGCTGCGTTTGTACTTCATCCTTAACATTCGTTGTAATCAAATGAATATCAAAAGGTGCTAAATGCTTCGGCCACTTCAATCCTTTTTCATCATTGAACTGCTCGGCAATTGTAGCCAGTAACCGAGAGATTCCGAGACTATAACTTCCCATAATGAAAGGCTTTTTTCTGCCATGTTCATTGAGGAATGTTCCTTTCATCTGTTCACTGAAGACGGTGCCTAATTTTCGTAAATGTCCCACGCCTATTCCTTCAGTGAATTTAATCGTACCTATTCCATCAGGAGAACTGTCCCCTTCTTGAACGAAACGAATATCTACATAATCATCAATAGCAAAATCACGTTCAGGATTGACATTCAATAAGTGATAGTCGTCCATATTCGCTCCGGCTACTACGTTCACCATTGCTTTGACTGCATGATCGGCATATACCCTTACACCAATCGGTAGTTTCACAGGCCCAATCGAACCGGCATGACAGCCTAATAATTCTTCAATCTGTTGTTCTGTTGCCAGCTCCATATGTTTCACATGTAGAAACCGCTTCAATTTATATTCATTGAGGCTATGATCGCCTCGACAAATGACCATAACAAAATCATTGTCCACTTTATACACCAATGATTTGATTATACGCTCCGTACTAACTGATAAAAATGAAGCGAGATCTTCAATCGTTCGTTGATTCGGAGTCGAGATTTTTATCATCTCTAACTGCTTTTCATCGGACGGCTCGTATTCTACGTGGACTTCGGCAAACTCCATATTCGCAGCGTAGGAAGAACTATCGCTATATGCTATTTGATCTTCTCCGTTTTCGGTTAACGCTATGAACTCATGGGAACCTGTTCCACCATCCGATATTACCATGCGGAAATGCATACCAAGACGGGTTAGCATATTGGTGTATGCCTGCATGACTTCTAAATACTTTTCATCCAAACTCTCTTGCGTTGAATGGAATGAATAGGCATCTTTTCTAATGAATTCTCTGCTATGAAGTAAACCAGCACGTGGCTTTATTTCATCACGGAATTTTGTTTTGATTTGAAAAATTGTTAATGGTAACTTTTTATACGATTGAACTTCATCACGCAGTAGGTCAATGATTGCTTCTTCATCGCTTGAGCTCAAAGCCAATTGATTGGTCTGTCTGTCAGCGACATGGAACATTTCCCTGCCGTATGAATCCCATCGTTCAGTTTCCTTTAGAATACTTGAGCTTTGCAACGCAGGCAAAGAAATTTCCACGCCTTCAATAGCTTCCATTTCCTGCCGGATAATCGATTCGATTTTTCTAAATACTTTTTGTGCAAGAGTTAAATATGTGTAAACACCATTGGCATTCTGTCTAATATAACCTGCCCGCAGTAATAACTGATGCGAACGCATCTCTATTTCAGATGGATTTTCACGCATTGTGGGTATAAACGTTTTCGATTGTTTCATCATATACTTCCACCTTTTTTAGAAGAAAAATCGTTGGATGTCATTCCATGTCACAACAAGCATCAACACCATTAATAACATGATACCTACAAAATGCACCATACCTTCTTTTTGTTTATCAATCGGTTTACCCCTTAAGCCTTCAAACAAGAAGAACAATAGTCTTCCGCCGTCCAACGCAGGTAATGGCAGTAAGTTCATGATCCCTAGATTGATACTTAGCACAGCGCCCCAATTCATTAAATTGAAAATACCGTGTTGAGCCACTTCTTCTGTCGCTTTATAGATTCCTACTGGACCCGACAGTGCGTCTATTGTGAACTGACCCGTAATGAGCATACCTAATAATTCAAAGATCTTCACAGTCCATGAATAAGTCTGCTCGGCTCCGAACACTATGGATTTAATAAATCCTTTTTCTAATGGACTTGAATACATAACACCAATTTGACCAAATTCCTGTCCAGCATCTTCCACCGTATCAGGTACTACATCCAAAACCACTTGCTTACCCGCCCGATCTACTTCAATTGACATCGGGACTCCGGCGCTTTTTTGGATTGCTTCGGAAAACTTCATCCAGGAATCAATCGACTTACCGTCGACTCCTGTGATTAAGTCACCTTTTTTCATACCAGCCATCTCCGCCGGCGTATCCGACTTCACTTCCGAAATAATCGGTTCATTGGTTGGTACACCATTCATTAAACCAAGAGCTAGAAATATGAAAAACGCCAAGATGAAATTGAAAAGCGGCCCTGCAAATATTGCCAATGCTCTGCTTCCCAATGATTTGGACTCAAATTGACGATCGTAGGGAGCGATTAATGTCTCCTGCCCTTTTTCAATAATCAAAGCTGTTCTAGAAATTTTCAGATGAACCAATTGTCCATCTTCGTCATATCCTTCAATATATAATTTTTTATCGAGATCGGATGACTCAACTTCCACGTTTAAAATATTCGGATTGGAAACATTTCGATTTAAGTAAATCTTTTCTATTTCGTCTTGAGCATTCAATAATAATCCTACACGGTAACCTGGCTGTAATTCAACTGTATCGAAATCTTCACCAGCCATCCGTACATATCCCCCTATAGGTAATAGGCGGATTGTGTATTGCGTTTCACCTTTGCGGATCGCTAAAATTTTAGGTCCCATTCCAATAGCGAACTCTCGAACCATGATGCCAGCTTTCTTGGCAAACAAGAAATGACCAAACTCATGAAATGCTACAAGTGTCCCGAATATTACTATAAACGCAATAACCGTTTCCATTCAGTAACCACCTTCACCGGCTATAATAGCCTGAAATTAATCTTGATACTTCACTATACCATAGACTTTTTTTCGCGTATTGCGATCTGTCTCCAAAATTTCTTCCAAATCGGGATTTTGAATAGTTTGATGCTGCTGCATTATGTCTTCAATGATTTCTTCGATTTGCAAGAAAGGAATATGACCTTCCATGAACAGTTGAACCGCCACTTCATTTGCCGCATTCATCGCTGTAGGCATAGTGCCTCCTTCCCTACCTGCATCATATGCAAGTGACAAGGCTTTAAATCGTTTATAATCCATTTTTTCGAAATGTAACTTGCCAATTTCATCGAGACGAAGACGTTTAGCATCAGCCATTTGAATACGATCCGGATAGGTAAGTGCGTATTGAATCGGAACACGCATATCTGGTGAACCTAGTTGCGCCATGACACTTGTATCTTCAAACTCCACCATCGAGTGGATAATACTTTCTTTATGTAGTAGACATTCTATTTGATCATATGGCATCGCAAATAAATGATGGGCTTCTATCACTTCCAACCCTTTGTTCATCATCGTTGCTGAGTCGATAGTTAGTTTATTACCCATCGACCAGTTTGGATGCGCGAGTGCTTGTTCTACTGTAACGTGCTGAAGTTGATCCCGCGTGTAGTCCCTAAAGCTTCCACCAGATGCTGTTAATATCAAATTTGTGACTCTCTTCGGATTCTCACCATTTAACGACTGGAATAATGCAGAGTGTTCACTATCTACTGGAACAAGTGGAACATTATGACGTTGTGCTGCTTCTACGACAAGATTACCGGCTGCCACCAGTGTTTCTTTATTCGCAATGGCAATCGTCATGCCGGCTTTGATCGCCGCAAGTGTCGGTCTTAGTCCTACACTTCCAATTACTGAGTTTAGCAAGACATCTGCTTCCAGTCCAACTGCCGCTTCAATTAATCCTTCATCACCATGAACGAATTGAATTTTAGGAAATTCTTTTTTTAGGCGCTCTGCATCCGCCGCTTCTAAAACAGAAACTAATTTGGGTTGAAATCTTGTAATGATTTCACTTGTTTTTTGTATATTTCTTCCTGCCGACATCGCTGTTAATTCAAAGCGATCAGGATGAGCTGCAATAATGCTTAATGTTTGAGTCCCGATTGAACCCGTGGCACCAAGCAAATTGATTTTCTTCATATTATGAACTTCCTTTCCATTATCCTATGAATTGAACAAAGTGAAGCAACGGGAGTACAAACAGTAAACTGTCAAATCGGTCCAAAACGCCTCCATGTCCAGGCAGCAGCTTCCCTGAATCTTTCACGTTATAGAAACGTTTCAGTGCTGATTCAACTAAGTCACCCATTTGTCCTACAATTGATGCCACTATTGTAATGAGAATAAACGACACGAATGACGTGGCGATAGGGTAGAACATATTATAAATCAACGTAATCACGACCGCAGAAATTATCCCTCCAATAAATCCTTCAATCGTTTTATTAGGTGAAATATCCGGCCATAATTTTCGTTTTCCTATTTTACGTCCAACAAAATACGCACCAGAATCTGTTGACCAGATAATGAGTAATGCGTAGCCTATGTACTCTAAACCGAATAGTCGAGTTTCGATCAAATAATAAAAACCAATACCAACATACAGCGCACTAATTGCACTGAATGCAATATCTTCGAATGTCCATTTATTTTTCATTATTACAGTATAAACCAATAACAATAATATCAATACATAGATCATTTCAAGCTTTTCTAAACTCAGGAAACTTTCAACCTGTTCTGTCCACCTTGATGGTAGTAAAATGACGAGCAGAAGTAACCAAGAGAGTAATCCGCCGATAGAAAAAAGAGACATATTACGCATACGCAGTAGTTCGTATAAACCAATCGTAGATATCGCAAAAATCATCATTATAAACGGTAATCCACCAATGATAATCAATGGCACAAAAAACACGAGAGCTACAATAGCAGTGATGATTCTTTGCTTCATCTTTTCTGATCTCCTTCCAAGCTTCCAAAGCGTCGATTTCTTTTTTGGAAATCTTCTATTGCTTGTAAAAAGCAGTCTTCATCGTAATCTGGCCATAATACATCCGTAAAAATGAATTCCGCATAGGCAAGTTGCCATAGCATAAAATTAGACAAACGTACTTCACCACTTGTGCGAATTAGTAGGTCAGGTTCCGGCAAATGGGCTGTCATTAGCTTGGATTCAATTAAACCTTCATCAATTTCCTCCACTTTTAATGTTCCGGAAGCCACTTCTTCTGCCATCTCTTTCATTGCATGAACCAGTTCTACTCTACTCCCATAATTCATAGCAAAATTCAAAATTAACCCTTTATTTTCTTTAGTTTGTTCCATTGCTTTCTTAATCGCTTTTTCTGTATGGCTCGGAAGCGCATCCATATCTCCGATCATTTCCACTTTGATGCCTTTTTCCATTAACTCAGGCAAATACGTATTAAGAAACTCGCCCGGAAGATTCATTAAAAAGTCAATTTCCATCCTGGGCCGCTTCCAATTTTCGGTTGAAAATGCATAGAGGGTGAGTGCTTTTACACCCATGGCATTTGCAAAATTGGTAATTTGCCGAACCGTTTTCATTCCTTCATGGTGGCCTGCAATTCGTGGCATTTTACGTTGCTTCGCCCATCTACCGTTTCCATCCATGATAATCGCCACATGGTTAGGAATTTGTCTATTTTTAACGGCTTCAATCCGTTCGTCCAGCAACTGAATGTCTGCCGTTTTTTTTCCCATTAGTTTTCTAAGCATAGCGTTCCCCCACTTGGCTCAATTCGGATACTCCTACTGACTATCCTACCAAATTGCATGGTAAATAGCATGCAAAAGAAAGAAAAGAGCGTCCTAAAAGTAGGACGCTCCTCCTTATAGAAAGTTCTGTACTCAGATTTCCAAGATTTCATTTTCTTTATCTTTTGCAGTTTGGTCAATCTTTTCGATAAATTCATCTGTCATCTTTTGTACTTGTTCATTGTAACGGCGTAATTCATCTTCAGTAATTTCTGCATCTTTTTCAAGCTTCTTCAAATCTTCATTGCTGTCACGACGAACATTACGAATCGCCACTTTTGCATCTTCCGCTTCACGTTTTACATCTTTCACTAAATCTTTACGACGCTCTTCTGTAAGTGCAGGTACAGCTAAGCGAATAACTGATCCATCGTTAGACGGTGTGATTCCGATGTCTGATTTCATGATGGCTTTTTCGATTTCACTAATTGTAGTCTTATCATAAGGCTGAACTACTAACAAACGTGGTTCTGGCACAGAAATTCCAGCCATTTGGTTTAATGGTGTAGGTGCTCCATAATAAATAACAGAAATTCTGTCTAATAAGCTCGCGTTAGCTCTACCAGCACGAATAGATGCCAACTGTCTTGAATAGGCACTATGCGCTTTATCCATACGTTCTCTCGTCTGATCCATTACTTCTTTTGTCATTGCTTATTCCTCCTGACGACCGTCCCGATTTCATCACCTAGTACGGCTTTTTTAATATTACCATTATCCATAATTGAGAATACTACGAGCGGGATATCATTGTCCATACATAGAGTCGAAGCAGTGGAATCCATCACTTCAAGTCCTTGACTAATCACTTCAAGATAGGACAGTTCTAAGTATTTAGTAGCTGTGGAGTCCTTCATCGGATCAGCAGAATACACACCGTCAACGTTGTTCTTCGCCATTAAAATGACATCCGCTTCGATTTCAGCAGCACGCAAGGCAGCCGTTGTGTCTGTGGAGAAATAAGGATTACCCGTTCCTGCCGCAAATATTACGACACGTTTTTTCTCTAGATGACGGATTGCTTTCCGACGTATGTAAGGTTCAGCTACTTGTCTCATGTCAATGGAAGACATTACTCGTGTTTCTGGTCCTAGCTTTTCAAGGGCATCCTGAAGAGCAAGTGAGTTCATAACCGTTGCAAGCATTCCCATGTAGTCAGCTGTTGTACGGTCCATTCCCATTTCACTTCCGACTTTCCCACGCCAAATGTTTCCGCCACCTACCACTACTGCTACTTCTACACCAAGTTCTACTACTTCTTTCACTTGGCTTGCAACTGATTTAACAACTTCCGGAGACAATCCGAAGCCTTGGTCTCCAGCTAATGCTTCCCCACTTAATTTTAACACGATGCGCTTATATTTTGGAATACTCATGTTGGCCCTCCTGCAATTTCCTATTCTCAAAAAAGAGGAACACATGATGGATGTGCCCCTCTGTACGATTGGATTATACTTAGTTACCTTTTACTTGGCTCATTACTTCGTCTGCAAAGTTGTCTTCACGCTTTTCAATACCTTCGCCTACTTCATAACGAATAAACTCTACTAATGTTCCGCCAGTTGTTTTCACGAAATCGCGAACTTTTTGATCAGAATTCTTAACGAAAGCTTGATCCAAGACACAGATTTCCTCGAAATATTTTCCAAGACGTCCTTCTACCATTTTCGCTACGATATTTTCTGGCTTACCTTCGTTTAAAGCTTGCTCAGTCAATACATTACGCTCTTTTTCTACTTCGTCAGCAGATACTTCGTCGCGTGAAATGTATTTTGGATTCATTGCTGCGATATGCATTGCTACATCTTTCGCTGCCTCAGAATCTGTTGAACCTTCAAGAACAGTCAACACGGCAATACGTCCGCCCATGTGTAGGTAAGGACCAAAAGCGTCTTGATCTGTTTTCTCACGGATTACAAAACGGCGAAGAGTAATTTTCTCTCCAATTTTAGCTACTGCGTTTGAAATGTGTTCAGACACTGTCAAACCGTTGTCTAATTTCGCTGCGTTAGCTTCTTCTACTGAAGCAGGTTTCGTTGCAAGTAAGAACTCAGAAATTTCCTTAACAAGAGTTTGGAAGCCTTCGTTTTTTGCTACGAAGTCTGTCTCAGCATTCACTTCAAGTATAACTGCATCATTACCTTGAACTAAAATGTTTGCAACACCTTCAGCTGCAATACGATCTGCTTTTTTCGCTGCACTTGAAAGGCCTTTTTCACGCATATACTCCATTGCTGCAGTCATGTCACCGTCTACTTTAGTTAATGCCTTTTTGCAGTCCATCATACCTGCGCCTGTTTTTTCACGAAGTTCTTTAACCATTTGGGCTGTAATTGTTGCCATTTGAAAATTCCTCCTATTAGATATCATTTGAAATTTCTTTTTGCTTTAAAAAGAGACGATAAGGGGTACGCCACTTATCGTCTCATCATGTACTCATTTCAGTCTGCAGTAACAGTTGCTGTTTCGTTTACTGTTTCAGCTACTTCGTCGTCTTCACCTTGACGGGATTCAATCAAAGCATCTGCCATTTTGCTTGTAAGTAAACGTACTGCGCGGATTGCATCGTCGTTCGCAGGGATGACATAGTCGATTTCGTCCGGATCACAGTTAGTATCAACGATTCCAACGAGTGGAATATTCAATTTGATTGCTTCAGCTACCGCGATACGCTCTTTACGTGGATCTACGATAAAGATTACATCAGGCAAGCCTTTCATGTCACGGATACCGCCTAGGAATTTCACAAGACGCTCGTGTTCTTTATTTAATTGAGAAACTTCTTTTTTAGGAAGTACGTCGAACGTGCCATCCTCTTCCATTTTCTCAATAGCTTTCATACGCGCTACACGTTTTTGAATAGTACCGAAGTTCGTCAATGTTCCACCCAACCAACGTTGGTTGATGTAATACATTCCAGCACGTTCTGCTTCTTCTTTGATTGCTTCTTGTGCTTGTTTCTTCGTACCTACGAAAAGAACTTTACCACCATCCGCACCGACTTGGCGCATGAAGTTGTAAGCTTCCTCTAATTTTTTGACCGTTTTTTGAAGGTCGATAATATAGATGCCGTTACGCTCCACGAAAATAAATTTCTTCATTTTTGGATTCCAACGACGTGTTTGGTGTCCGAAATGTACACCAGCTTCTAGCAATTGTTTCATTGAGATTACTGACATGTTTAATTCCTCCTATTGGTTTTTTGTCCTCCGCGTACTTCCTACGAATAAGTGACCATAATGGCACCCACTCATTCATCCGCACGCGTGTGTAGTAATACCATCTATTAAATTAACACAACTCTACGTTGTTTGCAACTACTGTGTGTAACTTCAGTCAAACTTAATTATCAATTCGATTTCCGTCTTACCTTTTTTCAACTTTCTTGCAATATCCTCTATTGATTTACCTTCGGCATACAGCTGTTTGGCTTTTTCTTTGTCGTCCAGGTCGTCAAATGATTTTGAATGTAGTTCTGAATTCTTTTCTTTCACATTCTTTTCAGTTTCCACCGTCTTTTGGTAGGAACGTAAAGCGAAATGTAAAGGAACCGGATGTGGCTTCTGTCTCGAATCAGACACTTCTGTTATTGACTGTTCGCTTGGAGCTGAGTTTGTGGTGGGCTTCATTTGAGCATCCGTTCGTTGATTCAATTGATGAATCAAACGATCGTTTTCTTCTTTGATTTCTCCTAGATAAGCTAATATGGATTGATCCATTTCTTTCATAAGACGTTGTTGCTTTTTCTCCAGATTATTAAATTTTGTAATTTTTACGTACAGCAATGTCATGACCATAAATCCGATAATTTGTAAGATGAACAAAAGAGCTAGTAAAATTCCCATACTATTATCCACTGTAATCAACGAACGAACCTTTAAACGGATGCTTGGCTTGCTGTTGTTCTTTCTCTTTTTTTTCTTGTTGTTGTTGTGACTCTTCGCTAGGCTGCTGATGATCTCCATCCATTTTTGCATATGGAGATGATTTTAAAACCGTTTCCTTGCTTTTTAAGGCTTGTTTTTCTGTTTGCAAATTGGCACTGTCTTGAGCAAGTTGAGACTGTTGCTGCTTTTGCTCCGCTATTTTACCTGCCTCAAATGTCTTCGGGATAGCAATTTGAAGTTCGATAGCTTTCAAACTCATAAAATCCCTCCGTCGGTAATTTCAGCCGCCAACAGCGACCGTAACTTAAATAATGCTTTTGAATGTATTTGTGAGATTCTCGATGTAGATAAGCTTAAAATTTCTCCAATTTCTGTTAGCGTCATATCTTCCTGGTAAAACAAACTAAGTACCAATTGTTCGTTTTCATTTAGTTCTTTGATTTTCGTTATCAAGTCTTCAATCAATTCGCCTTTGACCGCTTGTTGTTCAGGTGTTTTCGTTTGATCATCCTGCAATACAAAGGTTTGATCGTGATCATCTTCATCATTCATTTTTTCATCAATGGACAATACATTGGCAAAATACTGTTCATGCATAGTTTGATAGACTTGATCTGTTGTAACGCCTAAATGATCTGCTACTTCCTCGGGTGTCACCGTTCGCAAGTAGGACTGTTCGAGCTTACTAATTTCTTCATCCATTTTCTTAGTTTTTTCTCTTAGGGAACGTGATAACCAATCTTCTTTTCTTAAACCATCTATAATTGTACCCCGAATCCGGAATGAAGCGTATGTGTCGAATTTCAAATCACGCGAAGGATCAAATTTCGTTAACGCGTCGAAAAGCCCTTGATAACCAAGAGATTTGATTTCATCACGTGATACGTTTTTCGGCAGTCCAGCACTGATTCGTTGGACGTGATAATTCACAAGAGGTGTATACATTCGTACTAGCATATCACCTGCATCAGGATCACGGTTTTCGATCCATAACTTCCACTGATGTCGTTCAGTTACATCTTGATTTGTCATCGAATTCACGCCTTTCCTGTCAGGTTCCTTCTACCGATTTTATGTCTTATGTATAAGTATAGCAAATCACAATAGATAAAGGCGACTAATGTATTAGCCGCCTTCGTTTGTACTGTTAAATTTCCTGCGTTCCAGCATTGACGGTACGAACAAACAGGATACTCGTAGCAGGATCAAATTCAATTGTACGTCCACTGGATCCGCCTGTATCTTCTGCGACAATCGGGATTGAATATCTTTTCAATTCTTTTTTTACCGCTTCTACATTGCGAGGACCTATACGGATCGTATCATTTGAACCGAACTGAAACATTTGTGCTCCACCCGCAATTTTCGCTTTGATGCTGAAAGGTCTAACTCCTTCAGATTTTAAAAGTTCCAACATTGCATGAATGCCCGTATCTGCGAATTTCGCTACATTTAGTTTTGTTGACTTACCCAACTCGCTATCAGGCAACATGACATGCACCATACCTGCTATTTTTTTCGAAGAATCATACAGTACTACACCAACACACGAACCCAGTCCTGATGTGCGAATCGTATGAGGGGATTTTGCGATATTCATATCAGCAATCCCTACACGCACTACTGTTTGAACGCTTGCCATCTATAAGACACCCAACGAACTAAATATCGTGCGATATGAGGGTGGATCAGGTAATAAAAAGAAGTGCCCCGCTAAACTTGACACACCCTGTTCCCCTTCTTGTAATATTTCCGTCTCAATGACGATAACTTCATCACTGTACTGGGATACTTCGATCAGGCCGAAGCTAACAATGGCACCCACCATGTCAATACTTAATGAAGGTACAGTTGGATAGATATTTAATGATGTAAAATCAGAGAGCGCCGACAAATAGGAACCTGACAATATATTCCCCAACTCTTGTAGCGCAGAAGCACCCATTCCCAAATCATCTACATCCGTAAATGTAAATGCCGCGTCCCCTGTCAATTTGCGAATAAATTGTGTAGCAGATTCAATAGTCAGTACAAAAAACATCGTGCCCGTCAAATCACCTTCAATACGTAAAAAGATACCCGCCACCACTTTTTCCGTACCACCTGCTAAATCAAACATTTCATCAAACGTAACCAGCTCCACGTTAGGTACACGCATGTCAATTTTCTGACCTAACAGTTGTGATAATGAAGTTGCAGCATGTGCTGCTCCAATATTCCCGATTTCCTTTAAGACATCCAGATGCATCTCGGTGATGTCATTTTTAGAATTCATCCGTATTCCCCTTCTTTATCGGTTGCAGTACTTTTTCCAGATTTAGCATAACCAATAATCGCTTATCAACTTTCGCCACTCCTGAAATGAATTCGGATTCCACAGATCCCACTACTTCCGGCTGAGGACCTATTGCGCTTGTCGGAACATCCATTACATCATTCGCATCGTCCACAATTAATCCTACTTCTGCACCCGCATGCGAAACGATAATAATGCAGCTTGTCTCATCAAACTCTTTATACTCCATATCAAAACGTTCACGTAAGTCCACCACTGGCGTCACTACACCTCGTAAATTTAACACGCCTTTAACATAAGAAGGCATACGGGGAACACGTGTAATCGACAGCGATTTCTCGATGGATTCTACTACGTCTAGGCCAATTGCATATTCCTTATTCATCAATTGAAAGACAATTACTTTCATTTCGCTTACTTCCGATACTTTTGTCATGTCATCACCTCGATTATTTAATCAATGCATTACAGTCAACAATTAATGCGACTTGACCATTTCCTAGAATCGTAGCACCAGATATCGCAAAGACACTCTGCAAGTATTCACCGAGAGATTTCAGAACGATTTCTTGTTGGCCAATAAATGAATCTACGACTAACCCAGCTAAACTGTCACCTTTACGAACGATCACAATAGATTGGAACTCATCTTCTTCATTACTTCTATTCTCCATTTCAAATATGTCTTTTAGGTCTACCAACGGTACAATGGTTCCACGGAAATCGATGACTGGCTGATTATGGGCATTTAAAATATCTGACTTCTGAATAATGGCAGTTTCAATTATAGACGACAAAGGAATTGCATAAATTTCTTCATC
The DNA here is from genome assembly GCF_002743255.1 of Sporosarcina sp. P2. Classification (GTDB taxonomy): domain Bacteria; phylum Bacillota; class Bacilli; order Bacillales_A; family Planococcaceae; genus Sporosarcina. Next base: position 121,949 of record NZ_PDYY01000005.1, on the reverse strand, counting down.
CAACTCTACTAACATTACAGAAATAATAGAAAGAGTTAGAGGTAATTGCACCTGGAATAACGATCCTTTTCCTTCAGTGGAATCAATCGAAATATGTCCGCCAAGAGATTCAATAGTGTTTTTTACAACGTCCAAACCAACGCCGCGACCTGATACATCCGTAATGGAAGCGGCAGTGGAAAACCCTGAAGCTAATATCAATTCCGCTACTTGCTTATTTGTCAATGTATCCGCAGCTTCCGGACTGATAATGCCCCGTTCAATCGCTTTACTAACTACTCGTTCACGATTTACACCCGCTCCATCATCCTCAAGCTCAATAAATACATGGTTACCCGAATGATAGGCTCGTAATGTCACAGTTCCAGTCTCTGGCTTGCCATTCGCAATTCGCTCTTCCGGCATTTCAATACCGTGATCTAGAGCATTTCGAATCAAATGAACAAGGGGGTCTCCTATTTCGTCGATAACGGTACGGTCAAGCTCTGTTTCAGCGCCGACAATTTCTAAATCAATTTTCTTATTCAGGTCACGCGCCAATTGCCGAACCATTTTGGGGAATCTATTGAAGACTGTTTCTACAGGTACCATTCGCATGTTCAAAATGATGTTTTGCAAGTCTCCTGATACCCGAGTCATTCTTTCTACTGATTCATTCAATTCCGGGTTATGCAATTCACTGGCAATCGATTGAAGGCGTCCACGGTCAATGACCAGTTCTTCAAATAAATTCATTAAAATATCAAGTCGATCAATATTGACCCGTATCGTTTTATTGGAATTGGAAGTAGTGGTCTTTTTAGTCTTTATAGTTTCTTTAGGCGTTTCGTTGGTTGTTGCGGCTTTAGTAACAGGTACGACTGTTGTTTCGAACACACTAGGTTCTGGGTCACATGTATTCAATGAGGCTTGCTTGTACTTCTGCACGTATTCATCCGTGATGTGTGTAATATGTACGTCTTCTATTTCAGAAACTTTCAGTACTTTCGCCTTTAAATCTGCAGCATCTTCTTGGGTTAATAAGACAATCGTAAAGTTCTGATCAAAATCCTCATTTTCTAATTGTTCTACTGTAGGAACCGTTTTGATGACTTCGCCTGACTTTTCCAAAATTTCAAAAGTCATGAATACACGAGCAACTTTCAACAAGCAATCATCACGTAATGTGACAGTGATCTCTAATGCATTAAAGCCTTGTTCAGCAGATTGAGAAATAACCGTTAATTCAAACTCATCATAAGGAATTCCTCTCGAAGTGACGACCTCCATTGAAACTTCCTCGGCTGTTGCTGCAGGCTCGTTCGTTACATCTACTGGTTGTCCAGCTTCAATGCGATTGAGAGTGTCTACTAAATTACTCACGTCTTTTTTTCCATCGCCACCTGATTCAATGTCTTGTACCATTAGTTCAAGATCATCCACTGCTTCAAATACCACATCTAAAATCTCCGTTGAAACCTGGATCTTTGAGTTTCGAATCGCATCAAGGACGTTCTCCATCTTATGTGTTAAATCTGCAATATCTTCATATCCCATTGTCGCCGACATTCCTTTAAGCGTATGTGCAGCTCTAAAGACTTCATTGACAATGGCCAAATCATCCGGATTATTTTCTAACGCTAGCAACTGTTCACTACAAGCTTGCAAGTGTTCTTTACTTTCTTCTATGAACATATCCAAATACTGACTTACATCCATTGTAAAGCCCCCTAGTTACTTCAAATTTCCTATTATCGCATCAGCGATTTGTTGTATATCTTTGATTTCGTCACTGAGACCTGCATCAATTATAGCTTTGGGCATGCCATATACAACGGACGTGTTTTTAGATTCCGCTATAGTAAACGTTTTACATGAAGCACGTAATAACTCCATACCTTCTTTACCGTCATAACCCATACCTGTCATGATAGCCGTTATAAACCCAAGTTCTTTATGTGTTGCTGCTGATTCTAATAACACATTTACCGCTGGGCGATGTCCTGAACGCGGCGCTTCGTCTCCGTCTAATACGATCTTATAGCCCGTTCTAGATTTCTCAAACTTCAAATGCAAGCCGCCTGGTGCAATATAGGCTGTACCATTTTCGATCGGTTCACCATGTTCTGCTTCTTTAACGGTTATTTCACTCAAATTATTCAGTCGTTCGGCCAATGACTTGGTGAAGCCAGGTGGCATATGCTGGACAATTAGAATTGGATGTGGGAAGTTCGCTGGAAACTTTGTAATGACTTCCTGCAAGGCCCTTGGTCCTCCGGTCGATGTACCTATTATAACAAATTGTTTAGCAATAAGTGTATTTTTTTTAGGTATGTTTACTGTTTTTATAGGAAGTGTCGAAGTGCTTCTACTTTCATTTGCAGTATTTTGTTTGCTTGGCGTTGGTGTATGACGGTTATTTGTGGATGTTATTTGACGCGTTAGTGTGTGAATTACCACATTTGAAGCAGCAAATACTTTCTCCACAATTTCTTGTTCGATTTCATGAAGATTTAACGAAATAGCTCCGCCAGGTTTTGCTATCACGTCGACAGCACCGTATTCTATCGCTAGAACTGCATTTTCTGCATTATGTTTTGTCGTACTTGATAATATCACCACAGGGATTGGCATGTGATCCATAATAAACTTTAAAGCTTCCAGTCCATTCATCACAGGCATTTCAATATCCATTGTAAGGACATCTGGTTGAAGATTGCGAACCTTTTCCACTGCATCTTTGCCATTTCTAGCGATGCCGATGACTTCCATCATGGGGTGTTTATTCAACATATCAGAGATTAACTTCCGCATAAAAGCTGAGTCGTCTACAACAAGAACGCGTTTTTTCTTTGCAGTAATCACATTACACACGCCCCTTTAGAAAAACACCTTTGATTTTATCTATGAATCCAGAAGTTTCAATAGAAGTGCTCGGTTTGTTGCTGTGTAAAAATGTATCCGTTATTGCCAACATTCGCTTGCTAATTTTTGAATTGGGATATAATTTGACAAAAGGGATCTGAGCAATTACTGCATTACGTACATGAATGTCATCTGGCAAAAACCCTAAAACACTAGTATCTATGGATAAAAACTTTCGCATGGCTAACTGAAGCCGTGCGACGGAATCACGTCCATCTTGCTCTTTTAGAACACGGTTACTTACTATGTGAATAGATTTATTTGCATCTTGCAGACATATAAACTTAATCATTGAATACGCATCCGTAATAGAAGTTGGCTCCGGTGTCGCTATTAATATAATCTCATCCATCGCCAAGATTAAATCAATTGAACTCTTCGTTGCTCCTGCACCCATATCAAATAAAATAACATCATATTCCATCTGTAAAATAGAAAATGCCTCAATCAATCGAACAAACATTTCACCTGACCACTCCACCACATTCTCCAGTCCGGAACCACCTGCTATAAACGCAAGATTGTCTTCAATAGGAGTCACAACGCTCTGCAATGGTTGTTTATCAGACAAGTAATCTTTTAGATGAAACATTGGCGTAGCCCCAAATAATATATGAATATTCCCCATCCCAATATCCATATCCACAATTAATACTTTCTTCCCTTTCGCTACGAGTCCGTAAGAGAAATTAGCAGTGAAATTCGATTTGCCTACTCCGCCTTTTCCACTAACAATGGCAATTGAGCGAGCTACTTGTCTTTGACTTTTCATCATTTTTAGTCGAAGTGCTTCCGCCTGGTCATGCATGTGAATCACCTGCTAATAGAAGGTCCACTATCTTTTCCAAACTGGCTTCTGTCAAATCTTCAGGTACCTCTTGTCCGTCTGTGTAGTAGGATACACCTATACCATATTTCAGAATTAAATTAATTATAGATCCGACCGAATCGGTTTCATCTGTCTTAGTAAATATAAATTTCTCGATTGGGAAATTAGTAAATTGTCTAATGATGGTATCCATATCCTGTTCCTTTGATGTGGTAGATAACACAAGAAATGTTTCCATATCCAAAGAGAAATCAATGAGTTTCGATAAATCATCGACAAATTTTGCTTCTTTATAATTTCGGCCCGCTGTGTCGATAAATATGAGATCGAGATCTTTTAACTTTTCGATTGCGGTACGGAAATCTTCTTCACTATAAACGATTTCAACTGGAGCCTGAAGTAAATTGGCATATGTGCGCAATTGTTCAATTGCTGCAATTCGATACGTATCGGTCGTAATGAAACCAACTTTCTTTTTTTCTTCCAGTAAGGCACGTGCGGCAATTTTCGCAATGGTCGTGGTTTTTCCTACCCCAGTCGGCCCTAGTACATTAATAAACTGCTTCTGATAAGTGATTCCACCGAAAGGTATGTCGTGAAGTTGATCGCTGAACCATGTTCTAATCAATTCCATTTGCTGTTCTTCAGTAAAATCGATCTTGTCTTGCTTCATTCGATTGAAAACTAGATTACCAATCTCTGTAATATATTTACTTTCCACACCTTGCATCTGTAATTTCTTCAATATGGGTAATAGTTCATCGGGATATTTTTCAAATGCACGATCCACTGGCTGAATATCTTTTAGCATTTGTTTGATCTCCCGCATTTCTTGTTCAATTTGTTCAACAGACTCTGTCTCCGCAATGGGTTGCACAGAATGAACTCGTGATTCATAGATACGTTCTGCGTTCGTTTTATCATAGCTTGCAACTACTTCTACAGATCGTTTACGAAACAGCCCCAAAAAACCTTTTGTTTTCGTGACGTTTGAACTGAGGATGATCGCGTCGTCTCCAAAATCTTCACGGACTTTCGCCATAGCATCAACCATTGTAGATGCTGTATACTTTTTCATTTTCATTAAATATCCACCACCCCTACACTTTGCACTTCCACTGATGCTTCCAATTCATTATAAGACAGTATAGGTATCTGTGGGAAATACCGCTCCGTGATTTGACGTAAGTACATACGAATGGCAGGTGAACATAAAATGACAGGAGATTGGTCCAGCATAGCTACCCGTTCGATTTCTTGCGCAATTCGTTCCAAGATTATTTGAGATTGTGATGGGTCTATTGAAAGAAAGTTTCCTTGTTCAGTTTGTTGAATACTATCCGCAATGAGTTTCTCTACTTTTCCAGCGACTGTTAATACTTTTAACGCCCCATTACCTACAACAAATTGACCTGTGATCTGACGTGCCAATGATTGTCTGACGTATTCTGTCAGAACATCTACATCGGACGTGTACTTCGAATAGTCTGCGAGTGTCTCAAAAATGATAGGTAAATTACGGACGGAAACTTGTTCGTTCAATAATTTAGCAAGCACTTTTTGAATCTCGCCAATTGATAATGGAGTCGGTGTAAGTTCATCAACCAAAATCGGATATGTTTCATGTACGTGATCGACCAGTTGTTTAGTTTCCTGACGTCCAAGTAAGTCGGATGCATTGGCACGAATGACTTCAGTCAAATGAGTAGATACAACACTTGGTGGATCCACGACTGTGTAACCCATGATTTCTGCTTCTTCTTTCGCTTCTTCAGTAATCCATTTCGCTGGCAATCCAAACGAAGGTTCAATAGTATCTATTCCTTCTATTAAATCTTCACCGCCTGGGCTCATGGCTAGATAATGATCTAACAATAGTTCACCCCTAGCCATTTCATTCCCTTTGATTTTGATTCTGTATTCGTTCGGTTGTAATTGTATATTATCCCGAATACGAACGACTGGAATGACGAGACCAAGTTCTATCGCTAACTGACGACGAATCATAACGACTCGATCCAGCAAATCCCCACCCTGTGTTGCATCAACAAGTGGAATGAGGCCATAACCGAATTCAAATTCAATCGGGTCGACATTCAAGAGGTCAACGACATTTTCAGGCCGTTTCAACCCTTCTGTCTCAACATTTTCTTCCATCTCTAATAATTCGTTTGGATCTTCATCTTCTTTACGTGACATCATAAATGCCCCCATTGCTAGTGCACCCGCAATGGGAATGGTTAAGATGTCATTAATCGGTGTAGCAAGACCTAGTAAAAAAATTGTAATAGATGCTACGTAAAGTAATTTTGGTTGTCCTAATAATTGATTCGTAATATCCGTGCCTAAGTTTCCTTCTGATGCAGCACGGGTAACTACAATACCCGTTGCCGTAGAAATCAACAGTGCTGGTATTTGTGAAACAATCCCATCCCCGACAGTGAGTGTAGAGAATTGAACTGCTGCTTCCGCAAACGGCAATCCCATCTGTACAACGCCAATAATCATACCGACCAATAAGTTGATCATAACGATAATGATTCCGGCAATGGCATCCCCTTTAACAAATTTTGTCGCACCGTCCATCGCACCATAGAAATCAGCTTCGTTACTCACTTTTTCACGACGTGTGCGAGCTTCTATATCGGAAATCATTCCTGCGTTTAAGTCGGCATCAATACTCATTTGCTTACCTGGCATTGCATCAAGAGTAAAACGTGCAGCAACTTCGGAAACACGCTCCGAACCTTTTGTTATAACAATAAACTGAATGATGATTAAAATAACAAAAACTACTAGTCCTACAACAATATTTCCACCCGTAACGAATGTACCAAAAGTGTCAACTACTCCACCCGCATCACCTTCCGAAAGAATCGCACGTGTTGTAGAAACGTTAAGACCTAGACGGAATAATGTAAGTAATAATAACAATGATGGAAAGATAGAGAATTGCAGTGCTTCCTGCATATTCATCGCAGTTAGTAAAACCATCAACCCAAGTGTAATATTGATAATAATCAAGAAACTTAATAACCAAGGTGGTAATGGGATGACAAGCATCGCAATGATCATAATAACCGCCGCGAGTACTCCTATATCTCTAAACTGCATGCCATCCCTACTTTCTTCAATAACTTATATTTTCTTTTGAATACGATATACATACGCTAGAATTTCTGCGATTGCTTTAAAAAATTGCTCCGGTATTCGATCTCCAATCTCTACCTCATCATACATAGCACGTGCTAGAGGTCGATTTTCTACCATTACAATATCGTGCTCCGACGCAATCATTTTAATTTTTTGTGCGACAAAATCTGCACCTTTCCCAACGACGATTGGTGAATCCATCTGATCTTCATCGTACTTTAGCGCAATGGCATAGTGAGTAGGATTGGTGATTACTACGTCCGCTTCAGGGATCTCTTGCATCATCCGACGCATGGCCATTTCACGCTGACGTTGTCTAATACGGGATTTGATAAGCGGGTCACCGTCCATATTTTTACTTTCATCTTTAATATCTTGTTTAGACATTTTAAGATTTTTTTCATAGTCAAATTTCTGATAAAGAAAGTCCAAGATAGAAATAAACAATAATACCAATGATGCGATAATCCCCATCATTCCGACTAACTTTGCTACAGTCACCAAGGTTACTTGCGGTGTCTTAAATGCCAAGTCCAGCACTTGGTCCAGATTACTCCATACAATAAGGGTTGTAACGGTCCCAATAAAAGAAATTTTTAATATGGATTTCAATAACTCTACAATTGCACGAATAGAAAAGATTCGCTTTAATCCTTTAATTGGATCTATTTTCTTTAAATCAAACTTCAATGTCTCTGCAGTAAATAAGAGACCAAATTGTAGCAAATTCGCTGCAACACTTGCAATAACTGCTATTAACATAATCGGCAGTAAAATGATCGCCATTTGTTTAATAACGCTTATGTATACTAACATGACTTGTTCTTCATCCAGCGATTTGATCGGGATAAAGTGTGTAAAAGATTCACGGAAAAACACAAAGAAATTATCCCGCATAAAACCTGCGGCAAAGAACATAAATGTAAAAATAGAGAAAAGTACAATAGCAGCTGTTACGTCTTGACTTTTTAGTACTTGGCCTTTCTTCCTAGAATCTTCCCGCTTTTTCGGAGTAGCTTTTTCCGTCTTCTCACCGGCAAAGAATTGTAAATCTAGCCTTAGTAACAAGTTAGCCACCCCCAAGCAGTATCATCAGATTTCTCATCGTCACAATCATAATTTCAAACATTTTCTTCATGACGATTATAAAGACACTAGACATCGTAACGATTACTAAGAAACTGACACCAATTTTAATTGGAAACCCCACTACAAAAATATTTAATTGTGGTACGGCACGTGCAGTAATCCCGAGTGCCAAATCGACAAGAAATAACGTAGCTACAACTGGAATCGCCATTTGAAACGCAATCGCAAAAGATTTCGCAAAGGTCAAAACGATAAATTCTGCCATGTTAGGACTACCAAAAGGCGGCCACATAGACGTGATCGGGACAAACTCGTAGCTGTAAAATATCCCATCCAACAGCAAATGATGACCATTGACTACTAATAACAATAAAATCGCTAACGAATTAAGAAATTGCCCTAGCAATGGTGACTGCGCACCCGTTTGGGGATCAATAACGTTCGCAATAGCAAATCCCATCTGAAAATCAATAAATCCACCAGCCACTTGAATGGCTGACATAATAATAAAAGCGGCAATGCCGATTGATAAGCCGACTACCGCTTCTTTAAGTACAAGTAATATGTATTGACCATCGATTACCAGTTCGGGCATCGTGATAGAGTAAGACATCATCCAGGCCAGTATTGCCCCAAATAATAATCGTTGCGTAGCTGGAATGGTCTTGTAAGAGAATAATGGCAGTGTTACGAAGAAAGAAGTAACACGGGTTAGTATAAGTAAAAATGCGGGCAACGACGGAATAAGTTCATTCATTTAATCACCCAACGTACCTAGAGAGATTGGAAAAGATTTCACTAGCATAGCCGGTGACATAGGATAACATCCAAGGTCCAAAAAATATGATAGCAACCATAACCGCTATGATTTTCGGCACGAATGCCAATGTCTGTTCTTGAATTTGTGTAGTTGCCTGAAAGATACTTACGGCAAGCCCCGTTACTAACGCTACGATTAAGAGAGGTCCCGAAGCGAGGAGAATAACCCAAACTGACCGTTCTGCAATGGATATAACAAATTCACTCGTCATTCAAATCCCCCCTAAAAGCTTTGTAGCAATGACTGGATAATGAGATACCAACCGTCAACTAGTACAAATAATAATATCTTGAATGGTAATGAAATCATAACGGGTGGAAGCATCATCATACCCATAGACATAAGCACACTGGCTACGATCATATCGATAACGAGAAAGGGAATGAAAATCATAAAGCCCATTTGAAATGCTGTCTTAATTTCACTGAGGGCGAAAGCAGGCACCATCATAGTTAGCGGAATATCTTCAATTGTATCCGGTCGCTCCATCTGGTTATAGCGCATGAATAATTCTAAATCTTTCTGTCTTGTATGTTGGCTCATAAATTCTTTGAATGGCACACTGGCCCGCTCGTATGCTTCGTCCAAACTGATTTCTTCATCAAACAAAGGTGTTAATGCTTCTTCATTCACTTGAGATAATACAGGCGACATGATGAAGAACGTCAGAAATAATGCTAACCCAACCAAAACTTGGTTAGGAGGCATTTGCTGTGTAGCTAGCGCCGTCCGAACAAATGACAGGACGATAATGATCCTAGCAAACGAAGTCATCAAGATTAAAATTGCTGGTGCAAGTGACAATACCGTAAGTAATAGCAACATCTTAATGGAAGTTGAGACATTGGTGGGATCACTGTCAGAGAATGTACCCAGAAAATCAACCATCGCGGTCGCTCTCCTTCCGATTTAAATGTTTTAATTGCTCTTTTCTATCAGATTTGATTTCATTCATTTTGGTAGAAAACAATTGACTAAAAGTGGCTTCTTCAGAAGGTGTTTGCTCAGCCTTTGAATAAAATCGAGTATACAGTTTTGAAAATAGTCCCTTCTGAACTTCATCACTTTGGTCATAACGTGCAAGTAATTCAGCAATTTCATCAGGATCTTCTATTTCCTTTAGCAACTGTACATTTTCTCCAACACCGACCACAAAATAGTGATTGCCCATTTTCACTAGTTGAATGGACTTATTTTGACCTAATGGAACGCCGCCCATATTCGTCATCAGTCGATTCGAGTCGAAGTTTCTATTACGTTTGTTCATGAAGCGCAGTAACCACACGAGTAAACCAATTACAAATACAAAAGCAAAAAGAGTACGGATATAATCTTTCGCTGTGGGACCTTTAGGCTCGTCCAATTCATTATTGGTTACTAGTTTTTTATCACTTTCTGCAGCAGGAGCTTTCTCTTCGCAGTCTTTATCTTTTCCAATACAGTCTGATACGCTGACATTAGGATTAGTTTCTGCATGTGCAAATGGTGTGATAGTAAAGCACAGAAAGAATAGTAGTAAACAATAGATAACTCGTTTCACATTCATCTGTTGCTCTTAGCTCAACGCTTTGTCGATCGCTTCAATCACACGGTCCGCCTGAAATGGTTTAACGATAAAGTCTTTTGCTCCAGCTTGGATTGCATCGATTACCATTGCTTGTTGGCCCATTGCAGAACACATGATGATGGTTGCAGATGGATTAGTACTTTTAATTGCTTTTAATGCCGCAATGCCATCCATTTCAGGCATCGTGATATCCATTGTAACCAAATCCGGCTTCAACTCATTATACTTTTCAATAGCTTGAGCACCGTCTGCTGCCTCTCCTACTACTTCATAATTATTCTTTGTTAAAATATCCTTGATCATCATGCGCATAAATGCCGCGTCGTCTACTACTAAAATTCGTTTTCCCATTCATATTCCCTCCAAGTATCTTCTATCGTAAATTATTTAATCGATCCATTTGACTTAAAATATCCGTAATACGCACTCCGAAGTTTTCGTCAATGACTACGACTTCACCTTTTGCAATATAGCGATTATTGACTAATATATCGACCGGCTCCCCTGCCAATTTATCTAGTTCAATAATTGAACCACCAGACATTTCTAGTATTTCTTTAACAGAACGTTTCGTACGTCCTAATTCTACTGTTACTTGAAGCGGTATATCAAGTAGCAAATTCAAATTATTTGATTCTTCTTTTTTTAAAGAAGGTGCTTGGAAACTCGCAAACTCTGCTTGCTGAACTTGCACTGGCTCCTGAGTCTGACGTGGTGTTGCGGTTTGTTGACTTGGTGGTGCTTGATATGCAGATTGCGGCTGTTGCATTGGCGTATGCTCTGGTGCATATGTCGCTTCTGGTTCCGAATATTGTGGTGCCTGTGGACTAGGTGGTACTTCCATCATAGTAGCCGCTTCTTCTTCCCCCATTAGAGAAGACACTAATTTTTTACCGAACTCCAATGGGAACAATTGCATAATATCAGAATCAATCAACTCACCAACTTTCAAATTGAAAGACACACGAATTAATAAATTATGCGCAGGAATATTTTCGGTTCCCTGATCTACTTGAATATTCATCAAATCAATAGTGGGCGGTGAAATGTCTACTTTTTTATTGAAGATGGTAGACATCGAAGTCGCTGAAGATCCCATCATTTGATTCATTGCTTCTTGCACTGCACTCAAATGAATTTCACTTAACTCTTGATTTGGAGTAATACCGTCTCCTCCAAGCATTAAATCTGCAATAATAGCCGCATCACTCTGTTTGATCACCAACAGATTGACACCGCTTAATCCTTCAGTATATTCCACCTTGATTGCTACATACGGATGGACAAAATCCCCCTCCAAATTATCACGTTGGATTAGCGACAGCTGTGGTGTTGTGATTTCTACCTTTTGACCCAATAAAGCAGAAAGTGCTGTTGCTGAACTACCGAACGAGATATTACCAATTTCACCTAAAGCATCTTGCTCCATTTCGGTCAAGTAATCGCTAATATCGATAGTTTCCGATTCAGGTTCGTCTGCTTGGATAGGTTCCAGAGTTTCACCCCGTAACAACGCTTCAATCTCTTCCTGTGAGAGAATATTATCACTCATCATCGTCATCCTCTCCCGTAGTCAATATTTCCAGTATTTGAACAGCCATACGATTACGTAATTTCCCCGGCTGTGCTGTGAATTTAGGCTTTTCCCCTATTCTTATTGTTAAAGGTTCCTCAATGCTTGTATCCAATGAAATCACATCACCAAGCTGCAAGTGCAAGAAATCTTCAATAGAGATCTGGCCTTTCCCAAGGTCAGCAACTATAGGGAGTGTTGCATTTTTAATTCGTCTTTCCAATTCGACACTTTGCTCAGCGGTAGGTTCTTTCTTATTCGTCTGCATCCAGTACTGCACAGAAAGATTCGGAATAATAGGTTCCAACACAACGTGCGGGATACACATGTTGATCATACCGCTAGATTCACCAATCATAATATTGAATGAAATCACGACCACGGTTTCGTTCGGTGAAATCATTTGAAGAAATTGGGGATTGACTTCCATTTCCGTTAAATACGGATCGATATCAATTAACCCGGACCAAGCTTCACGTAAGCTATCAAATGAACGTTCAAACAAATTCGTCAAGATCTTCGTTTCAATTTCTGTCATATTGTCCGTTTTTCCTGAACTCGATCCAAAACCACCCATCAATCGCTCCAACATCGAGTAGGCGACATTTGGATTGACTTCCATCAAAATATTCCCTTCAAGGGGGGATACATCAAATATATTGATCAATGTCATATTGGGTATCGAGCTAATGAATTCTTCAAACGGAATCTGGTCTACTGACATGACATTAATTTGTACATACGTACGCAGCTGAGCGGAGAAGTACGTCGTCAGTAATCTGGCGAAGTTTTCATGGATCCTAGTCAAACTCCGAATCTGATCTTTAGAGAAACGAAGTGCACGCTTAAAATCATAGACACGTACTTTTCTTGTTTCTTCTTCTTTCTTCATTTCTTCTGCTGACATTTCACCTGTCGATAAAGCTGACAGCAGCGCATCTATTTCATTTTGGGACAGTACATCTCCCGACATAGGCCCACCTCCCATCGCGCACATTTCTCTTGTAGATCATTCCGGCCGTCACTGTATGATATATGAGACAATATACACCTTCTGTATTTCACCATCTTGCATCAGCTCGTTTAGCTTCGCTTTAATAGTATCTTCAAATTGCTGTTTCCCTGCTTTTCCTTCAAGGTCTTTCGCTGTCATTTCAGACAGTTCTTGAATAGCGAGGTTCTTCACTTGGAAATCACGCTTCGTTAATTCCTCCGCTGCTTTTTTACTGTCTGTCTGGATTTTTAGGGATATACGGACAAAATTACGGCCAGACAAATTCGTCGTAATTTCTTCCATATCCACTGACGCCTCAATAATTTCATCAATTGACGGTGCTTTTTCCTCTCCGTCACTATCCTTATTGAAATTCAATATCAATACGACCGCCACGACACCGATCAACGTAATACTCACTAAGATAATTAATGAAATCGTCAATAATTTATTCTTCATCTTCTTCATCACCTCGGATATGCGGATTGGATAGCAGCTGGACCGCTTGATAAAATTCAATGATTCGGTTATTTACTTCGTCAGCTGAATCAAGCACGACATATTTTGACCCAGTCGTCAACGTAATTGTCGTGTCTGGAAACGACTCGACTCTCTCTATGTACAATGCGTTTAACGTAAAAGTCGTTCGATTCAATCTCGTCACTTTAATCATATGTAAGGGGCCAGGCCAAGGCCGGCCCGACCCTCCTTCTCAAACTATACTATGTTATCGTTTCAAGTTTACTAGTTCTTGTAAAATTTCGTCTGAAGTCGTGATAATCCGTGTGTTGGCTTGGAAACCACGTTGTGCAACAATCATTTCTGTGAATTCTTCGGATAGGTCTACGTTGGACATTTCTAGGGAACCGGATTTGATTGCGCCTCGGCCTTCTTCAAGAGGAGTTAATTCATCGGATGGAGCGCCTGAGTTTGCGGATTCTTGATACATATTCCCCCCCACTTTTGTAAGTCCGCCCGGGTTATTGAATTTAGCTATAGCAATTACTTGTTCTCCCGTCAATCCATCAGCTTCAGTTACGTATTTAACCGCACCATTCTGCCCTATAGAAAGAGACGTGGCTTCTAATGGCACGGTTATTTGATTTCCTTCAACATCCAAAACAAACCTTCCATCGCTATCTACTAAGGTTCCTTCTGTAGCTCCAGCATCTGCACCTGCATCTAAATAAAAGTTACCTGCTCTTGTATAAAATCTTTGTGTTCCATCTTCAACTACAAAAAAACCATCACCTTCAATAGCTAAATCTAATGTATTACCAGTAGTTTGCATCGATCCCCCCGAGTGAATGGTATCAATTGTAGCTAACTGGGAACCTAAACCGACTTGTTTTGGGTTCACACCACCACGGTTTCCTCCAGGTTCAGAAGCCCCCGCAACAGTCTGCGAATACAAATCCTTAAACACCGTACGCCCTTTCTTAAAGCCATACGTATTCACATTAGCGATATTATTACCGATTACATCCAACTTAGTTTGGAAGTTTTTTAATCCTGAAATTCCTGAATACATTGAGCGAATCATAAATAGTTTCCCCTCTCGGTTTTAGAGTGCACCGCGTCAATCAGTCGGCGGTGCGATGGCATCCTGTTAAGGTCCTGCCGTGTTTAGCTGAGTAGTATCGTGCCGTCAATATTCGTAAATAGTTGGTCCTTCGCTTCCATTCGGTTCATCGCGGTGATGACGGTTGAGTTTTTAGCACTGACAATGAGTGCGGCTTGATCAGTCAACACGAGTGAATCGTGGATTCCCTTCCTCTTCGCCTCGTCTACTTTCTCTGAGATGTGCGCCCATTCTGCATCGGTCATTTGAATGCCTCGTTCTTGCAGCCGATCGTTAGCATGTTTACTAATCTTTAGTTTTTCAGGCTGCGTTGCTTGCTGTAAATGTTCGAGAAATGACTGCTTTGACTGTGCTTGTATTTGTCCTTGGCGTATGGGTGGTGGTGATGGAATGCGATGGATATCGATCTTGTTCATAACATCGCCCCATTCAATTATTCACTTATAGTAGTAAATTGATTTCCTTCAATTTTCGTGCCGTCTTGCAACACATAATGCAGACTACCTTCTTTATTGGTAACCGATACGACTTTCCCTGTACGTTCTTCTTCGCCTTCCATATAGCCTATTGTCTTACCAATTAACATACTGGCTTGTACTAGGCTGCTTGGTTGACCGACTGCTCCAGTTCCTGAACTAGATCCATTTCCCATTACTTCCGAAATGTTTCCAGGCGAGAGTTCTTTGCCATCCGCCATCGTAAAGATTACTGAACCATTCATATACTTAATAGACTGTATAACGCCAGTCCCTTCATTAATAATCGGCTTGTCGTCTTGACCTTTTTTATCTGATACTTCATGCCAACGAATTTCTTTACCTACAAAGCTATTGTACTGAATTAACTGACTCTGGTTTTGTGAATCCGCGAACTTTTCAAATGCTTTTGCCAAGTTCATAGTTTGTTCCAATGATGAAAATTGCGCCATTTGTGCGACAAACTCGGTATCTTTCATCGGATTGGTTGGATCTTGGTTAGCCATCTGGGCAATTAAGATTTTCATAAAAGCGTCTTTCCCCATCGTATCGGGTCCTGTTTTCCGTTGATCTCGTTGCTTGTTGACTAAATACATCGATTCAGTAATCGCGTTTTTCGTTGTTGCTGAATTTATTCCTTCTGGCAATTTTTACGCCTCCAATTCAATCATGAATTCTTGGAATGTTTGTTCTTGTTCATCCGGATTTTCATTTTGTTCGGTAGCTTGTTCTTTTTGTTGGTGATTCTGCTTATTGAATGCCTGTTCTCGATCGCTCTTCGATGGATCTTGCAGCGTTTGTGATAGGTCAATTCGGTCAACTTGCAGATTTTGTTGATTGAAAGCTTGACGCAACTGATGCATCTGGCTATCGAGCATTTCACGTGCCATTGCAGTAGATGCCAAGATTCTCGCAGTCATTACACCGTTTACTTCCAATAATTCAATACGAATTTGTCCAAGATGTTCCGGATACAGTTTGACTGAAATACGATTCATTCCATTCGTCTGGCCAAAGTTTGCTCGGTTCAAAATGGCTTGGAATTCCCGCATCAATGCCTCATTTCGGCTTTCCGGTACTTTCTCTGTAGCATTCATTTGGAATACTGGTCTAGTTTCAGTAGTAGCGACAGCTGACAATGGAGCCACTGTTTCACTTGGCTTTGACTGGTGATTTTGCTGCTCGGTATCTGCGCTCATTTGTTCTGTCGAAATTCGAATGAAGTTTTGCATAGTCGGTGGAATTTGTACAGAGTGTTTCACTTCAGGTTGTATGATCTTTTGTTCTAACTGACTTGCGATTTGTGAAAAAATCGGCTGGATCGTTTTCACGAGATCTACTTGCTTTGTAAACAAATCCATCTTAGCTGCTGCCAGTTCAACTGCTTTTAGCAATGCGATCAATTCTACTGCGGATTTTGGCGGTAATTGTCCCAAAGCTTCTTTAATGTTTTCAGTTGGTAATTGTTGTAACACATCGAGCACAAACCATATGTCTCCTGTTGCTGCTAACTGATCAAACTGTTCTTTGGTCATACCGGCATTTTCTAGGACGTTTGTAATCGTTTCTATTAGTTTATCAGGTTCTTCGCTAATTTGATGTGCTAATTGTTGCAGACTAGGAAACTTCTGCAGATTTACTATATTCGTTAATTTCATTTCAACATCTTCATTTAACAAAACTGGATTGTTTTGAAGCTGTTCTTCTTCTACTATTCCAGATAACATTTTTTTGACAGTCACTTCATTTACTAACTGTGTTTGAAGCAGTCTAGACTCTTTTACTAGCTGCGCTACAACGGGTGACTTAACAGATTGCTTTAACTCCTCAACCATTCCTTCTAACTTTTCTAAGGAATCGGTGTTGAGAACATGACCTGCTAATGTAGTTAGCTCTTGATTAGTACCCACTATTTGTTGCTTAGCCGGAACAGAAATAGCAGACATGAGACCCTGAAACACACTTCCAAATCCTTCACTCCCATTATTAACTGTAGGAATAGATGATTTCAAAGGCATCCCTGAAGAACTCACATTCATTAATAGTCCTAAATTCACTTTTTTCACCTCCCTCAAATACCATTATACTACTTTGTAAGCATAGAAGTATATTTAGCTGCATCTTCAGGGGACATTTTCTCTAGGATAGCTGCTAAAGTAGCGGGCTTTAGACTAGATAATATTTGGACAGCTTCCGCATCTCCCATTTTTGTAATAACAGGAGCTGAAGATTTGGCCGACATTTGCTCGTAAGTCGTTATAATTTCTTTGAAATCACGCTTAGATTCACTTTGCGCTAGTTTTAATTTTTCGATTTCTTCATTCAATTTTTCTTTTTCTATTACAAGCGTTTCGTTCGAATCTTTTACTTGTGTAAGTTCATCTTGAACTTCAAATAATTGCGCTTCTTTTTCTTGAATCTCTGCTTGAAGAGAAATGACCCGTTCCTCTAATATTAGATCTCCTTCGACCTTTTCATCAGGTGCTTTTTGTTCAAGGAATGGAACTTTTGACGTCCACTCTTTCGCCTGATCAAAGACGTTTACATCAGCTACTTTGGCTATGATTAAAACGACTGCCGTTGTGAACATAAGAGGTATGATGATCCAGGCGAGCAATATTTGGAAAAAGCCAATAGACTTTTTGCTTTGCCTTTCAACTGATTCTTCAGCCTCTTTTTTCTTTTTCAATTTAGCCACTTTACCACCCGTCTTCTCTTGAACGAAACTTCATCGTCGATAGTTCGTCAATTCGATTTATCTCTATGTGTTCCATTTCGGCATCATATTGTTCTTTCCCAATTTTCTTCATTTTTTCAAACTTCTTCACTTCGATATTTTTCTCCAGCAATTGTGATTCATACCAATTCATTTTCGAACGAGACTTCATCACTTCTTGCTGAATATGATCAATCGTTAGGTCAAGTGTATTAATGAATCGGGAGTAACTGTGCAAATCATCGATGGAAAAACCTGTTGTCATTCGTTGTTGCTGTTCTTCTAAGACCGTTTCTTTCTTTTTCATCTGGTCATACAGTTGTGTTGCGATTTTTTCAAATTCTTCAATCGCCTCTTTATAAGCCATTTCTGTCTCATCACGTTCTTGTTCCCGTAAATTCAGCACTTTATCAAAACGATAACGGAAAGAAGTCATCTACGTTCTCCTCCTCCAGAAGCTAACGCAATCATTTCATTTACCGTATCTTCCAATTGAATATTCTCATTAAATTTCTGTTTTAGAAAGTCGGTAATGATTGGTTCATATTCAATCGCTTCATCGATTTCGCGTGACGTCCCTTTTTTATATGCACCAATATTAATTAAGTCCTCAGATTTATCGTAGGCATAATACAGTTCGCGTAATTTTGCGGCCGCTTTCAAATGGTCAGGATCTGCAATGTGATTCATCAGACGACTGACACTTTTCAAAATATTGATCGCGGGGTACTGACCTTTATTAGCAAGCGTACGATCCAAGACTATATGACCGTCAAGAATACCTCGCACAGCATCCGCTATCGGCTCATTCATATCATCACCATCAACTAGCACTGTGTAGAATGCAGTGATCGCTCCTTTTTCATTAGTTCCACTACGTTCTAATAATTTTGGTAGAATAGCGAAAACAGAAGGCGTATAGCCTCGCGTTGCAGGCGGTTCACCTACCGCTAGACCAATCTCACGCTGCGCCATGGCTACGCGTGTGACGGAGTCCATCATCAACATAACGTTCAGACCTTTATCCCGGAAGTACTCTGCAATAGCAGTTGCTGTCATGGCGCCTTTAATTCGCATAAGTGCGGGCTGATCAGAAGTCGCTGCAACTACGATTGTTCTTTTTAAACCTTCTGGTCCTAGGTCTCTATCGATAAACTCACGGACTTCCCGGCCACGTTCTCCTATAAGGGCGATAACGTTAATATCCGCTTCTGTATTGCGTGCAATCATCCCTAACAATGTACTTTTACCAACACCCGAACCTGCGAAAATCCCTACACGCTGACCGCTACCCACCGTTAACATTCCATCGATGGCTTTCACCCCTACAGCTAACTTGTCGTTAATAGTAGGACGTGTCAAAACGTTCGGTGGACTGTTTTCTGTACGAACAGTTGCCAAACCTTTAGGTAACGCGCTTGAATCAATAGGTTTCCCTAAAGAGTCGAGGACTTTTCCCAATAGATTCATACCCACTTTCACTTCAAGAGGCTTACCTAATGTTTCGACTAAGCAGCCACTTGAAATATTGCGTATATCGGTGTAAGGCATCAGCATGACAATTTCTTCCCTAAATCCTACAACTTCTGCTTGAATTAGAGAACGTCCTCCTTCAGGAACATTCAAATGGATGAAACATACATCTCCGATCGACGATTCAGGACCTTCAGATTCTATTAATAATCCTACAACCCGTATTACCCGACCATATTTTTTCAATGTGTTGATATTTGGAATGATTGGAATTAAATCTTCGGCTTTCTTCAAATTCACACACCATCTTCCATGATTTTCACCAATTGCTCTTTCAGTTCATTCAGTTGCTCATCTACACTTACTACGATTCGACCATGGTTCGTTTCGATAAAACAATCTGTTGCATTGAAATCTTCATTGACGAAAATAAGGAATGGAGTTTCGGGTGGAAAGATTGAAGCAAGTTCAGAGCGATGTGTCGTTACCATTTTAAACTGTTCAGTCGGTACGAATAATTTTACCTCTTTGCTCTCTTGCGCTTCCTTAATCCCTTTACGTACGATTGATAAATACGTCTCCTCGTCTTCCTCTAACGCTTTATTAATTATTCGTTCCGCCGAGTGCATTCCGATATTCAAAATTACTCGTTCTTGATTGATTAAATATTGCGTTGCGTTCTCGTAAGATAATGTAGTAGTTTCGTTCGCAGCCTCTACCATTTCACGCATTTCCGCTATTGCTTTATTGCGCCCATCATCGAATCCGACTTGAAACCCTTCATCATATGCCCGTTGTTGCAGTTCTTCTTTTTCACTCTCCCAAGCTGCATGCATCGATTCGATATCCGCTGCTGCTTGATCCAATCGCTGTTTAATTTCGGTATCTACAATATTCTTTCGTTGCTCCATCTCTTGCAACAAGCGATTGCGTTCCATAAACATCTCGCCTGTGCTAACTGGCTCCTCCACTGTCTCAGCGGGTTCCATCGATTGCAAATTGCGTATGGATATTGCTTTTGTGGGACGTTGATTCATTACAGTTCGCTCGGAACGAAACAGATTAGACAATGATGTCATCTCCTCCACCACGCGCTATGATGATTTCTCCGGCATCTTCAAGTCTGCGAATGATTCCTACAATTCGAGACTGCGCTTCCTCCACGTCACGAAGTCGAACAGGACCCATTACATCCATTTCTTCCTTGAAAGATTCTGCCATACGTTGTGACATGTTCTTGAATAATATATCTTTCACTTCTTCACTGGATACTTTCATCGCTAAAATCAAGTCTTCATTTTCACAGTCACGGATGACACGTTGAATTGAGCGGTTATCCAACGTGATAATATCTTCGAAAACAAACATTCTTTTGCGAATTTCTTCGGCTAGCTCAGGATCTTGAATTTCAAGAGCATCCAGAATCGTTTTCTCTGTCGAACGATCTACGCCATTTAACACTTCAACGACTGCGTCTACGCCACCTGTTTCGGTAAAGTCTTGAGTTACAGTAGATGATAATTTTCGTTCAAGTACTGCTTCTATCTCACTGATTACTTCAGGTGAGGTTGATTCCATAGTAGCTATTCGTTTGGCAATATCCGCTTGCATTTCTTGCGGAAGCTGCGACAAGATTAATCCTGCTTGCTCCGCTTCCAAATAAGACAAAATTAATGCAATTGTCTGCGGATGTTCATTTTGGATAAAGTTTAGTATTTGCGATGGTTCCGCGCGTCTTGCAAAATCAAACGGTCGCACTTGGAGTGAAGATGTCAGACGGTTAATGATTGCTTGGGCATGTTCTTTTCCGAGTGCTTTTTCAAGTACAGTCTTGGCATAGCCAATCCCACCCTGAGAAATATAATCCTGCGCAAGAGCGATATTATGAAATTCTTCAATAATTTCTTCTTTTACAGAGGATTCCACTTTTTTCACACCGGAAATCTCCAACGTCAGTTGCTCAATCTCTTCTTCATTCAAATGCTTATAGACTGAAGCCGACACCTCAGGCCCCAATGAGATAAGCAAAAGAGCAGCTTTTTGTTTTCCTGACATGTCTTTATCTTTCTTAACCAACTAAACCCCTCCGTTACTCCTTGGCGATCCATGTTCGCAATAATTTCGCAAACTCTTCTGGTTTATCTTTAGCCATTTTTTCTAGTTGTTTTCTACGAGCTGTCGCTTCTGTCTCTTGTTCCATATTGATGTCATCGACTTGTACTGAATCAAATTGAGTCTGAGCTTGTTCCATTGCCAACTCTTCTTCCATTTCTGCTTCGTTGCGTCTCTTGCGCACGAACAGTACAACAAGAACAATGACTGCAAGTAGCAAGACACCGCCAATCAAATATACCCACCAAGGGATGACAGTCTTAGTATCTTCAAACGCAGCGTTTTTCCCTTTTAATGGTTGAACCGAAACGGCTATTTTCTCAGCTAGTATTTCATCGGTTAATTCTCCAGCTACTTCTTTGTCCAATGAAGTACGTACTATTGTCTCTAAAATTCGTTCAACATCTTGTCGCACTTCTGGAGCCAATGAAGTTGGATCATCAGCAGTAGGCGGTTCAATCATAACTTGTATACCGATATTACTTATCTTGTATGGGCTCTCTACTATATCTTTTCTAATTCTATTTACTTCATTATTAATTGTTTCTTCTAGACGTTCGTAATCACCGTTTCCACCTTCACCTTCAACATACGTAGTACGACTATCAGTCGGATCTTCCGCTTCAGGTGTACCGCCTACTGCAGGATTCGTACCCGAGAATGATTCAGTTATCCGTTGTACACTTAATGCAATACCTTCCATGTTTTCTGGATCGACAGGCGTCACAAGGTTCTCTTCACGTTGTTCTTTCTTAAAGTCGATATCTGTCGTAACAGACACAACTACTTTATCTTGTCCCATCAACGTACCGAGCATCATTTGAACCTGTCGTTGTAAGTCACGCTCGATCGTCTTTTTCACGTCCATTTGATCCGTCACATTAGCCCCGTAAGAATTTCCTGAATCTTTTAGATCAAAGTACTCAAAATATTGGTTCTGGATGACGATATTCTCATTAGATAGATTAGGCAAGCTCTTTGATACTAAATTATAAAGTGCTGTAATTTGTTGCTCTGAAAAATTTTGTCCGGGATTCGTCTTTAACATGATCGCTGCACTAGCTTCTGATGTTGTGTCATTTACGAAAATTCCCTCTGTCGGTAAGGTAAGCATTACTTTTGCGTCCTTAATACCTTCTATTCCCTTTATTAGATTAGCTAATTCTGTTTGCATCGCAGCAAGCTTAATCATATTAAATTCATTATCGGTAGTACCAAACCCCGCATTATCCGAGAAGAATGAATAATCGATTAGACCGGAATCTGGAAATCCTTCTGCCGCTAGTGATACACGTAGATTATCCAGTTGTTTTTCAGGTACCGAAATTGCAGTACCGCCCGGTTCCACCAGGTAAGGTACTCCTTGTCCATCTAGGACTTCTTTTATACGTCCAATCTCAGATGGCGACACTTCTGAATAAAGCGTTACATATGTGGTACGGGACATAGTCATTGTTAAAAAAACCGCCAGCGCAATAATGCCAGCCGCTATCGTTATATATATAATTTTTTGATTCTTTGTTCGACTTCCCCAGAAAGCTTTGAGATCCGCCCTGAGCTTTGTCAATCTTTCTTTCATTCTAATCCCCCGGTCAGCCTCACTAGGCGCAATTCCATTTACGCCTAGTGCTTTCTATCAATTAGACAGGCATTCTAATGATTTCTTGGTATGCTTCTACCACTTTATTACGCACTTCCATTGTTGCATTGAATGCGATACTCGCCTTTTGTGCCGAGATCATCACATTATGTAAATCGACATCTTCACCTTTTACAAGTTTTGCTGTCATAGTATCCGAGACCTTTTGTGTTTCATTTACTTGATGAATCGCGTCGTTTAACATTGCCGAGAAATTCTGTTGAGCTTCAAAAGGTGTTTTTTGTGCTTTAACTTCAGGTTGCTGGATTGACATAGCAGGCATAGCACCTGTAATTGATTGTATTGCCATCTAGTTCACTCCTAATAGAATACTAGTATATTATTTTCCGATTTCCAATGCTTTCATTAACATAGATTTATTTGCATTCAACGCTGTTACATTCGCTTCATACGATCTAGTTGCAGACATTAAATCAATCATTTCGCGTAAAGGGTCGATATTTGGCATTTCCACATACCCTTCTTCATTCGCATCTGGATGAGAGGGATCAAATACCAATTTGAATGGAGTCTCCCGATCTTCTTTCACACGTGTTACGGCCACTCCATTTCCTGCATTCCCATGTGAGTGAACTCCCTTTGCCGCTTGCAAAAATGAAGAAAACTGTCCTTCCTTCGGTTGTAACGTGACGGTTTTTCTTCTATACGGCTGCCACTCGCCATCTACTTGCTTGGCCCGAGTTGAATCAACATTCGCCATATTTGAAGAAATGACATCCATACGTAAGCGTTGAGCAGTCAATGCAGAAGCCGATGAATTCAGACTATGAAATATACTCATCATCAACGTCCCCCTTTAATAACACTTTGTAATGAATTGAATTTCCCATTTAATCGCTCTATTAGCGCTGAATTATAAATTTGATTTGCCGCTAAGTCTGCCTGTTGTTTGTCCATATCCACGCCATTGCGATCTTGTCGGTAACGGAAGTTTGATACGTCGAATGTTTTACTTGGCGTGGAATGTGTAAAGTCTAAATGCTTGGAGTCGGTCTTATATGCTTCTAAAACTTTACTATTCTCATTAGAAAACACTTCTTTAAAGTTAACATTTTTAGTTTTATAGTTAGGTGTGTCTACATTCGCTATATTTTGCGAGATTGCTTTTCCTTTCGCAGACGAGTAATTCAATCCTTTTTCAAGCAGGTTGATGGTACCACCATAAATCTCCATCGTTTCCCCACCCTTCCCTCATTTAGTTCATTTTTCGCGATTTTTCTCAGAACTCTACTTATTTCATACTATTCTTTGATACTATATTAAATAAATAATATACTCTATTTTTCTACTACTCTATTGTAGCGGAGACTAATGATTTTTGTCCAATGTTTTATAATATTTTTTATAGTTCAAAGTAACTACTTTGTATATTTCATAGTAATAAATACATTACTACTAATTACTTAGTAACATATAAATTCATTTTTCATATAATTAGTAAGTGCTGTTTTATATGTAACTTTGAGTCTCTTTGGCATAATTTGTCGTAATATGTAAATTAAAATGCGATATCAAATATTATAAATTTCCCCACTATCCTTCCTTCTACTCATTTTAATAATTGAATGACTTTTCCCTACGTAGTATACAAAACAAGATGAGTCCGGTTCAGTAAAAGTGTTTATTTATTGAGAAAAATAAAAAACCGAAGAAAATCCGTAATTACGGATATTCCTTCAGTTTCTACACACTATTCTTCAAAGTGGTATTTATTATTATGAATTGTGTTTTTCAAGCTCTTCTAAGAATTTATCGTTCAATACTTTAATATACGTACCTTTCATTCCTAAAGAACGCGATTCAATAACGCCAGCACTTTCAAGTTTACGGAGCGCATTGACGATTACTGAACGTGTAATTCCCACACGGTCGGCAATTTTAGACGCTACAAGCAATCCTTCGTTTCCGTCTAACTCTTTGAAGATATGCTCAATCGCTTCATGCTCACTGTAAGACAATGAGTTGATCGCCATTTGTACAACCGCTTTGCTACGCGCTTCATGTTCAATTTCCTCGGACTTTTCACGTAAGATTTCCATACCTACTACTGTTGCACCATATTCAGCAAGGATTAGATCATCTTCAGTAAAACCATCTTTTAATCGCGCAAGAATCAAAGTACCCAAGCGTTCGCCACCACCAATGATAGGTACGATCGTAGTTAAACCTTCTTGGAATAGTTCTTTGTTTTCGACAGGGAATACTGTATGTTCGCTCTCAATATCGATATTTGGAGACGTTTCATTAATCTGGAACAAACGAGTTGTATACTCTTCAGGAAATTTACGATCTTCAAACATCTTTTTCATGCGATCATTATCAATTTGGTGATGAATTTCTAAACCAAGTAATTTACCTTTTCTACTCACGATAAACGCATTACAATCAATTACATCGCTCAGCTCTTCTGCCATCTCTTTAAAGTTAACAGGACCGCCTGCACCTTTTTGTAACATTGCATTGATTTTTCTTGTTTTAACTAATAAACTCATTTCTATTGTTCCTCCTCAAGGATTTCTTCTGACTTTAATGAATATTCTAAAGGTTTTCAATCGTTAAATAAACTATTACGACTTCCTTATAGAATAAAATGTGACAAATCTTTGTTCTTTACAATTCCATCCAGCTTTTCATCCACGTATGCTGGTGTAATCTTGATAGATGCAGGTCCGATTTCTGCTGCTTCGAATGATAAATCCTCTAACAACTTCTCCAAAATCGTATGCAATCTTCTTGCGCCAATATTTTCTGTTTCATTATTTACTTCAAATGCGATTTCAGCCAGTTTACTGATCGCTTCATCCGTAAATTCAATTTCAACCTCTTCTGTTGCAAGAAGGCGTTCATATTGTTTTAATAAAGAAAAATCCGGTTCACGTAGTATGCGCTCAAAATCATCTTTTTTCAATTTGTCCAATTCTACACGAATTGGGAATCTACCTTGTAACTCAGGAATAATATCGGACGGCTTCGACATATGGAATGCTCCAGCAGCAATGAACAATATATAATCTGTCTTAACAGCGCCATACTTTGTTGTGACTGTAGAACCTTCAACAATCGGCAAAATATCACGTTGTACACCTTCACGGGAGACTTCCCCAGAAGACTTTTGATTGCTACTTGCTATTTTATCCATCTCGTCCAGGAAAATAATTCCCGCCTGTTCAGTTAATTCGATTCCCTTACGTGCCACTTCATCTTGATCAATTAACTTATCCGCTTCTTCCGCTTCCAGTACAATTCTTGCATCTTTTACTTTCATGCGACGCTGAATTTTCTTCTTCGGCATAAGCGAAGATAAGGCGTCTTGCATACCCGACATTTGATCCATACCAGACCCTTGCAACGCATCAAATAAAGAGGGTTGTTGCGCTTGTACTTCTACCGTCACCATTTTTTCTTCGATGCTACCATTCGCAAGTTGTTCAGCGATGTCTGAACGCTTTCGTCTAATTTCGGATTGATCTTCTTTTTGTTCGGGTTCAGGCTGTGTTTTTTGACCGAAAAACATTTCGAAAGGGTTTTGACCTTCGGTATTCTTTTTCGCTTCAGGGACCAATAGCTTTACTAAACGTTCTTCCGCTAACTTTTGGGACTGCTCTTTTACGGCTTCACGCATATCTTCTTTTACCATTCGTACTCCGACTTCGGTTAAATCGCGAATCATTGACTCTACATCTCGTCCTACATATCCGACTTCCGTAAACTTTGTTGCTTCGACCTTTACGAAAGGTGCATGAATTAACTTGGCAATTCTTCGAGCAATTTCTGTCTTCCCGACACCAGTAGGTCCAATCATCAAAATGTTTTTCGGAATGATCTCTTCTTGTTCCTCAGCAGACAATTGCATACGACGATAACGATTTCGCATAGCAACCGCAACAGCCTTTTTAGCTTTTTCCTGCCCAATAATATAACGATTTAAATACGCTGTTAGCGCTTTAGGAGTCATTTCCTGCTTCATCACTTAAAGCACCTCCACGATAATATTATGATTAGTAAACACACAAATATCGGCAGCTGTCTCAAGTGAAATTTTAGCTATTTCTTCCGCCGTTAATTCATGGCTGTGCTTCTTCAGTGCACGTCCAGCCGCTAGTGCATAATTGCCTCCGGAACCGATTGCCAATACCCCATCATCCGGCTCTATTACTTCACCAGTACCTGAAACAAGTAATAGTGTATTTTCATCCATAACGAGTAACAGTGCTTCTAACTTACGTAAGATCCTATCTCCACGCCATTCTTTAGCAAGTTCAACTGACGCGCGTTGAAGATTTCCATCGTATTCATTGAGTTTAGCCTCAAATAAGTCAAATAGCGTAAATGCATCCGCTACGGAACCAGCAAAACCAGCTAAGACTTTGCCGTTGAATAATCTACGAACTTTCTTCGCTGTGTGCTTCATGACGACCGACTCGCCCATCGTCACTTGCCCATCACCTGACATTGCACATTGCCCATCATGATGAATAGCAAATATCGTTGTTGCATGAAATTTCATTATAGTTCCTCCTAAGCACGAGGGTGCGTTTGTAAATAAGTTTGGCGTAAGTGTTCATTTGTGACATGGGTATAGACTTGAGTTGAAGATAAATGGCTATGTCCCAGCAGCTCTTGTACTGACCGAAGATCCGCACCTGCGCCAAGCAAATGTGTCGCAAACGTATGGCGAATCATATGTGGCGTAATATTAGTATGCAAGGACGCTCTCTTCATTAAGTCATCTAATACATAGCGCACGCCACGATCCGTCAAAGGATCTCCACGTAAATTGACAAACAGTTTTGTATGCTTCTTTTGCTTTATCAATTGTGGCCGACTACTGTCTATATAGTTCTGCAATGCTTCCCCTGCAAAACTTCCAAATGGCACAAAACGTTCTTTCCGTCCTTTACCCATTACTTTTACAATTCCTAAATAATGATCCACATCTTGCACTTCGATTTCTACTAGTTCCCCAACACGGATTCCCGTCGCATAAAGCAACTCGAGTAAAGCACGATCACGCAAAGAGCGAAAATCCTCACCCGTCGTAACTTCAAAAAGCTTTTCCAACTCTTGCTGATAGAAAAAAGCAGGAAGGCGTTCTTCTTGCTTCGGATGATACAATAATCGAAATGCTTGATCTTCAATCCCGTAACGAGCATTAATGAATGTAAAAAATGACCGAATGGCTGATATTTTCCTGGAAATGCTTGTTCTTGCATACGAACGATTATATAAACGTGTAACATATAATCTAGCTACAGGATAGTCGACGTCTTCCAACTTCCCAATTCCCTCTTCTTGCAGAAACAATAAAAAATCCCGAAGGTCTTTTTCATACTCCGCGACCGTGTAGGATGAGTAGTTTTTCTCTAGTCGAATATAGGATACATATTCTTCTGCCAATTGTTTTATTTCAGGAATCATTTTATCACCTCAATACGAATTGATCATCGTACAACGTGCACCTGAAAATACGAAAGATTGTTGATTATATATAGTGCGATATAAACTATCAAAGCCGAATGTAGTCCATTAAACACTATACATTAGCAAGGATTATTGGGCAACTTTGAAAAACTGATTCTTTATCATTTTTAAATTAAAGAACCATTTCCGTCACATAACAGTCAAATTACTTTAATACTAAGTAATTATTTATCATACTGTTCATCATTTCCCTAATTGTAAGACGTTATACCAACTAGAAAGTTGCACAATGCGACCACAACAAAAAACTGAAGATAAAACTCCGATTAGATGGAGTCCTAACTTCAGTTCGTCTTTAAGTTGTTAAAGTAAAGTTTTTTATAATTTTGTCGTAGATTTAAATTCTTGTAATGCATCCAATGCGCGTGTCGCATGTTTGTCCGCTCGTTCGGCTTTTGTTCTATAGCGCCTATTCAGCTCAGGGAATAATCCGAAGTTGATGTTAATCGGCTGGAAGTTATTTGGATCAGCTTCCGTAATATAACGCGCCATGCTGCCAAGTGCCGTTTCTCTTGGAAATCGGACCGGTCTCTTGCCTTTTGCCAATTGTGCCGCATTAATACCTGCAATCAATCCTGATCCTGCTGATTCAACATAGCCTTCTACCCCTGTTACTTGACCGGCAAATAGGATGGTTGGTTGTGATTTCAGTTGATATGTGCAGTTCAATACTCTAGGGGAGTTGATGAATGTATTACGATGCATTACGCCGTAACGTACGATATCCACATTTTCTAATCCAGGTATCAGTTTCAATACTTCTTTCTGGGCTCCCCATTTTAGATGCGTCTGAAATCCTACTAGGTTATATAATGTTCCCGCTGCGTTGTCCTGGCGTAACTGAACAACTGCTATTGGTTCTTTTCCTGTTTTAGGGTCTTCAAGTCCAACCGGTTTTAAAGGACCGAATAACATCGTTTTCACACCGCGCTTCGCCATCTCTTCAATTGGCATACATCCTTCAAAGTAAAGTTCTTTCTCAAAATCTTTTAAAGGCGCCACTTCAGCTGATGTTAAAGCCTCATAGAAACGCTCGAATTCCTCCGCGTTCATAGGACAGTTTAAATAGGCTGCTTCACCTTTATCATAGCGTGATTTCAAATAAACTTTATCCATATCAATGGAATCAGCCTCTACGATGGGAGCCGCAGCATCATAGAAATATAAATAATCCTCACCAGTTAGCTGTCTAATTTCTTCAGCTAATGCTGGAGATGTTAATGGACCAGATGCGATTACCGTAATTCCTTCCGGTACTTTTTTCACTTCTTCATTGATCACTTCTATATTCGGATGATTCCGGACCTTCTCAGTGACGTTGCCAGCGAATTCGTGTCGATCTACTGCAAGCGCTCCGCCAGCAGGTACCGCGCAATCATCCGCCGCTTGAATAATCAATGAATTTAATTGGCGCATCTCTTCTTTGATGACACCTACTGCGTTTGTCAGATTATTCGCACGTAACGAGTTACTGCATACTAACTCCGCAAATTTATCTGTATGATGGGCAGGGGTTTGCTTCACAGGACGCATTTCGAATAATTTCACTTGAACTCCCCTATTAGCTAATTGCCAAGCTGCCTCACTTCCAGCCAACCCTGCACCGATCACATTTACAATTTGCGTCATTTCAACTACCTCTTTCTCATTATGTTGAATTATTTCTAACTTACTAGTTTTGTGGTTCTTCCTTATAATCACATTCCGTACATTGGATTTGAACACCTTTTTTCAATCGTTTTTCGACCATTGTGTGCTGACATTTCGGACACGGTCTTGAGATTGGTTTATCCCATGAAACATAGTCACATTCAGGATATTGATCACAACCAAAGAAAATTCTCTTCGTCTTACTTTTTCGCTCGACGACTTCGCCTTCTTTACACTTTGGACATTTTACACCAATTGGTTTGATAATGGCCTTCGTATTACGACAATCTGGGAAGTTGGAGCATGCCATGAATTTTCCGTAACGGCCCATCTTGTAGACCATTGGAGAACTACATTTCTCACAATCTTCACCCGCTGGCTCATCTTTGATTTCAATCTTTTCCATTTCGGCATCTGCTACTTCTACGTGCTTTTCGAAATCACGATAGAAATCATCGATCACTGTACGCCATTCGATCGTACCTTCTTCCACATGGTCAAGACGTTGTTCCATCTGCCTCGTAAATTCGATGTCAATGATATCAGGGAAGTATTGATTAACTGCCTGATGAACGATTACTCCAAGTTCTGTCGGAATAAACCGCTTGGCATCTAGTGTGACATAGCCACGCTTTTGAATGGTGTCAAGAGTAGGTGCATACGTAGAAGGTCTCCCTATACCTAGCTCCTCAAGCGTCTTCACTAAACGCGCCTCCGAATATCTAGGCGGTGGCTGTGTGAAATGCTGTTTCGGATCCACGTCTGCATATTTAATACGCTCACCTTCTTCAAGTGGCGGTAATATATTTTCTTTTTCTTCTTGTTGATCATCATTGCCTTCAATATATACTTTCATAAACCCCGGGAATTTCACTTGAGATCCCGATGCTCTAAAACGGATATCTCCATTTAAGAAATCTGCAGTCACTGTATCCAAAACAGCCGGTGCCATTTGACTAGCGATGAGACGTTCCCAAATTAGTTTATAAAGACGATGTTGGTCTCTTGTTAAAAACGCTTTCATGGCATCCGGGGGACGCATAGCTGAAGTAGGTCTTACTGCTTCGTGCGCATCCTGCGTCTTCGCTTTAGCTTTCGTTTTTTTCGTACTAGTTGAAATAAACTCTTCACCGTACATCGTATGGATGAATGACTTCACTTCTTCTCTTGCGGTATCAGAAATTCTCGTCGAGTCGGTACGCATATAAGTAATTAAACCAACTGTACCTTCTTTTCCAATCGCAATTCCTTCATATAATTGTTGCGCAAGCATCATCGTCTTCCTTGCGCGGAAGTTCAGCTTGCGTGCTGCCTCCTGCTGAAGTGATGATGTAGTGAACGGCAACGCTGGATTACGTTTACGTTCTTTCTTCACTACTGTGGATACTTCGAATTCGTCCGGTTTTATCGAATTGACGATTTTTTCCACTTGTTCTTGATTCGTTAGTTTCACTCTCTCAACTGCATCGCCGTAAAATTGCCCTTCAAACGTTTTATCATCTTTAGTGAATTGTGAAGTGATGGACCAATACTCTTCAGGCTCAAATGCATTGATTTCATTTTCCCGATCGATAATCAAACGCAAAGCAACTGATTGCACACGCCCCGCGGATAATCCTTTCTTAACTTTCTTCCAAAGAATCGGACTGATGTTATAGCCTACTAGTCTATCCAAAATCCTTCTTGCTTGCTGCGCATCTACTAAATCCATATCAATTGGACGGGGGTGTTTAAATGATTCTTTAATTGCCTCTTTTGTAATTTCATTGAACACCACGCGGCAATCTGATTCTATATCTACACCTAATTGATGTGATAAATGCCAAGCTATCGCTTCTCCTTCGCGATCCGGGTCAGCTGCGAGGAAAACTTTCTTCGCTTTTTTCGCTTCTTTTTTCAAATCTTGAAGTATCGGTCCTTTACCTCGGATTGTAATATACTTCGGTTCATAATTATTTTCGGTATCTACACCCATTTGACTGCGGGGTAAATCGCGTAAATGACCGAGTGATGCACTGACTTTATACTTCTTTCCTAAGTAACGTTCAATCGTTTTCGCTTTAGCAGGCGATTCCACTATTACTAAGTAATCTGCCATATCGTTCCCTCCTCAGAGAGATTTCTTTATATTTATTCAGCAAAAGAATATCTGTTGCAAAATGTATAACAGTTTTTGAAATAAAGCAACCCTTTAAACATTTTACAAAAAGAGGATATTCCTATTTACCGTAAAGAATCGATAATCTGATAACCACTCCACAACGGCTTGGCCCCTTCATCTAACAGCTTATTTGGACCTACTGAAAGAGGAGAATCTATGGCCCCAGGTACTGCAAATATTTCTTTTCCATGATCAAGAGCATGCTCAACTGTACTCATCGTTCCACTTCTTTCGACAGATTCTGTAATGACTAGCACGTTAGATAAACCACTGATAATCCGATTGCGCATAGGAAATGTCCACTTGGCTGGCGGAAAGTATGGTGGATATTCCGTCACAAGTAAATGATTTTCCGCCATTTCTTCAGCTATTTTTTGATTCCTTTTCGGATACATGTGAGAAAATCCATGACCTAATACGCCAATTGTTTCCCCGCCATAGTCGATCGCAGCTTGATGCGCCATCGTGTCAGCTCCGGCTGCTAAGCCTGAAACAATTGGGATCTGACGGTCGACGAGTGGTGGCACAATAAATTCCAGCGCCATTTTGGAATAGCTTGTAGCTGTACGGGAGCCAATTATTCCAACACGGGGATGTTTTTTCAATAAAAGTCTATTCCCTTTCGTATAAAGAACCGATGGCGGATCACATAATTGCTTTAATTCTTCGGGATAATTCGAATGATAGTATGTGATGGGTATCACATGGTTTTTCTTCAGCATATCTACTATAGGGAGACAGGAAATTTCTTTATATTTCGCTGGGAATTGCTTCGTTCTTTCTAGGGACAAATTAAAAATATACGACCATTGAAAGGCCGAGTAAGAATGTAGATCCTCTAATAAAGGGTTCTCTTGCAATAGCTTCGTAAAACGATTAAAAGGTACAGGATGGATATAATGTACGTACAGTAAATGTAGTTGTTGATTAGTATAGAGCATCGAATTCTCCTTTGTTCGACACTACAAGCAAGAGCACGAAAAAAGGAGTAGCAATTAAGCTACTCCTTTTAGTTTACTTCGTTTTACATTTCTCGTATAGTCCTTTTTCTTTCAGGACTTTGATTAACGTTTCACCTATGACTGAAGGTGTATCTGCAACTTGAACATCCGCTGCTTGTAGGGCTTTGATTTTATCAGCAGCTGTACCTTTACCACCGGAAATTATAGCACCTGCGTGTCCCATACGCTTGCCTTCAGGTGCAGTTTGACCACCGATAAAGCCTACTACAGGCTTCGTCATATTTTCTTTGATCCAAGCGGCTGCTTCTTCCTCTGCAGTACCACCAATTTCACCGATCATGACGACTGCATAAGTTTCTGGATCTTCATTGAACGCTTCCAAGACATCGATAAAGTTTGTACCATTTACCGGGTCTCCACCAATTCCGACAGCTGTAGTTTGACCAATGCCTTCTTGAGTTAACTGGTGAACTGCTTCATAAGTCAGTGTACCTGAACGAGAAACTACGCCCACATGCCCTTTAGTATGAATATAACCTGGCATAATACCGATTTTCGTCTCGTCTGCCGTAATAACGCCTGGACAGTTTGGACCAATCAATCGTGTCTTTTTGCCTTCCATATAACGTTTCACTTTGATCATATCTAAGACTGGAATATGCTCCGTAATACAGATAGTCATGTCTAGTCCTGCATCGACGCCTTCCATAATGGCATCTGCCGCATACGGTGCAGGTACATAAATAATGGAAACTGTTGCACCTGTTTCTTTTACTGCTTCTTCCACAGTGTCAAATACCGGCACACCTTCCACCGTCTGACCGCCTTTACCAGGCGTTACGCCAGCGACAATTTTCGTACCATATTCCAACATTTGCTGTGTGTGGAACAGGGCAGTGGAACCTGTAATTCCTTGTACAATTACTTTTGTATCTTTATTCACATAAATACTCATGATTTGTACCTGCCTTTCTTATCCTATCAACTCAACGATTTTTTTCGCGCCCTCTGCCATAGAATCCGCTGCAACGATATTGATGCCGGATTCTTGTAGCAAGGCTTTCCCACGTTCTACATTCGTTCCTTCAAGACGTACGACAAGAGGTACTTGAAGACCAACTTCTTTAGCTGCCTCAATAACACCTTCAGCAATTACGTCACATTTCATTATTCCACCAAAGATATTCACGAAAATACCTTTAACTTTTGGATCGGATAAAATGATTTTGAAAGCGGCTGCTACTTTTTCTTTCTTTGCACCGCCCCCAACATCTAAGAAGTTAGCGGGTTCTCCGCCGTAGTAATGGATCGTATCCATTGTAGCCATCGCTAAACCGGCTCCATTTACCATGCAGCCAATATTTCCGTCAAGAGAAATATAGCTCAGGTCATACTTCGATGCTTCAATTTCTTTCGGATCCTCTTCATCAAAGTCACGTAATTCCATAATATCTTTATGACGGAATGTAGCATTGTCATCAAAGTTGAATTTCGCATCCAATGCAAGTACACGCTGGTCTTTTGTAACAACCAAAGGATTAATTTCAACAATCGATGCATCTTTTTCGCTGAACACTTTATATAACCCTAAGAAAAAGCTGACTGCTTTATTGATTAAGTTGCTAGGAATTTCCATATTAAACGCCATACGACGTGCTTGGAAAGGAACCAATCCAACTACTGGGTCGATTACTTCATAGAAAATCTTTTCGGGATTATTTTCTGCCACTTCTTCGATTTCCACGCCGCCTTCTGCAGATCCCATCAACGTAACTCGATCTGTTGCGCGGTCAACGACAAGACCAATATAAAATTCTTTTTCGATATCAATTCCTTCTTCAACAAGAAGACGCTTTATTTCTTGTCCTTTAGGACCTGTTTGGTGTGTTACGAGTTGCTTGCCAATTAAATCGGCTGCTACTGCACGCACTTCGTCAAGAGTTTTTACAATTTTGACTCCGCCTGCTTTACCTCGTCCACCTGCATGTATTTGGGCTTTTACCACAATAGGTACTGTACCGATCTCTTTTGCCACTGCCATTGCTTCTTTTGGAGAAAACGCGACACGGCCTTTTGAAACAGCTACTCCGTAATCTCTCAATAACTGCTTCCCTTGATATTCATGGATGTTCATACGTACTGCCTCCATTCGTTTTACAATTGCTTGATGTTCAACTACTGCTTTATTGTAATCAAACTGTCACACATTGTCCAAGAATCGCTATTGCAAATCAAAATTCTTTAATTTCCAACAATTTAAATACGCGCTTACTTCA
This sequence comes from Sporosarcina sp. P2, assembly GCF_002743255.1. Lineage (GTDB taxonomy): Bacteria > Bacillota > Bacilli > Bacillales_A > Planococcaceae > Sporosarcina. The sequence continues at coordinate 86,471 of NZ_PDYY01000005.1, read as the reverse complement.
CACTACCTTTTTCACGATCTAAACGATAAATATAGGCAAATACTTCCGATACCGCTTGATATAGTTCTTCAGGTATCGTTTCGTTGACATTTAATTGACCAAGCAATTCCAGCAGACTCGGATCTTGTTGTACGGGAATAGCATGTTCTTGCGCACGCTCGAGAATATTCTCCGCAATTTTTCCTTTTCCTTTAGCTATTACTTTCGGGGCATCCGAAACTTCAGGGTCATAGGATAGTGCAATGGCCTCTTTTCTAGTAAAACGTTGTTCTTCTCTCATATTTTGAAATCTACTCCTCCCTCATCTGATTGGAAGGTACTAGCTGATAATTTGACCTCTTGCTGTTTTTCCGTGAATGGTTTAAAAGTAATACCCGACAGTTTATAGCCGACTCCTTCGAGACCTTCTTTTAATTGATCTTGAAAATCGGTCGCTACTACTTTTAAGGAAGGCATATCATTAAAAATCGTCAAGTTTACCACTTTGTCTTGCACATTCATATCAACCAAAGTCGTCGATAGTGATTCCAATTCTAAATAAAATAATATTCGCGCAAAGTCCGGGTCAATTTTTCCGTTTTCTTTCATTCGACTATTCCATTGCAACGTAGCATCGATTTTCTTGCCGAACATTTCGAGAGGTAGTTGCATGATCAGCTGTTGTTGTGCGCCTAAATCCCCTGACTGTAGTAAAGTCCCATTCATGCGAAGCACCATTGCCTCTGTTGCATCACGCAGTGGCGGGGATAGCGAAGGATCCTGTAGCATGCTCAGTAACTGTGGTTTTAATGTGCTAGCCAAATGTGCGATATCAGGTTCTTTCCCCCCGAGCATCGCCTCGTAATTCACGCCTAGTGTACTTAATACATGTTGTATTGCCTCTTTCATGACCACACCGTTCATCGCCTGTGACACTTGAGCTTCAGCTGTCTTGATCAGTTGTTTTACTAGAATATTCCCCGATTTTTCGGCCGTTTGCATTAATGCACGAATTGCCTCATCCGCTTGATCAAATGGTAGTAAGAGTGACTGGACTGACTGTTGTACTTCCTTCATGACCGGTTGCTGCTGAACTGGCACATCCTGCCTACTCGCTTGTTGGATCAATGTGTGACTAAGCTGTTCAACTAGTGCTGTTTTTGCTCCCTCTGTCACTGGTTGTTGCACAAATTGATTCAATATATTTTGCAATGCTTGTTTCATTGATTCAGGTAAAGCGGAATTACTACTCAGCTGTTGTGTTAGGTGCTGCATATTCACTTTGATTGTTTCTTGGTCAGATACTGGAGATTGGCTTATTTGACTTATGGCCGCTTGGACCGCTTGCACAGTTGCAGGGATAACTGTAGCTTGTTGCGCAATGCTACTTGGTGCTAACGGCGCGGTTGTTGGTGTTGCAGTGGCTTGAGTCAATACTTTAGTGAATTGCTCAACGATAGTAGCTTTGGAACTAGCTGTCAGCGGCTGTTCGTTCAACTGATTAATTACAGTCCGCAACGTGTTTTTCACATGTTCCGGAAGTGCTACGTTGGGTAGTTGTTGCGTGATATTTTGCACAAGCGCTTTTATTGTTTGTTGATTTGCAGCAGGCGTTTGACTCAGTTGACTCACTAAAGAATGTATAGCTTTATTAGAATCCCTTTGATTTATCATGTCGTCAGTAGCATAGGCAGTTTGTGTATTTGCCTTCGTGACCAGCTCAGCCATCACTTGCGGCAAATTGGCCAACGATGTTTGAGCAGGCAATATAGCGGCATTTTTCAATAACTGTAGCGCGGTAAATCGATCTGCTTGAGTAGCTTGTGGATTTAGCAGTTGGGCTACACTTTGATTCAGCAGTTCTTTCCCTATCACTGCGCTTAAAGGAGAAGAAAGAGATTGAATGGTCGCCAGAAGCTGCTCACACGTCGCTGAAGGGAGATTAGAGTCACTTTGTACGCCAGCTAGCAAAGTCTTCAATTGCTGCGTAATCGTGCTTGTCTGAACTTGTAAGAGTGATTGAAATATAGCTGGCGTGAAAGGTAGTTTCGCTTCAGCGATTTTACCGAGCGTCGCTAGCGCTTCCGCTTTCATTCCATCCGGTAATGATTTCAGAAGACTGACAGCCTCTAGTATATTTTCTTTTGTCATAGGAATTTTTTGCTTAATAATTGTCGCGAGTATATCTTTCATTTCCTGTGTTTTAGGTACATGTAATGACTCCATTAACTGGGTTAGTTGTGATGACTGGCTTTCTCCACGCATCGGTCCAGAAATGACCTGTAACTGTAATTCAGGTTCAGTGCCATTGACCTTGAAGTAATAATGATCTCCTGCTTGCATCGGCACTTCCAATTTAGCATATAACTGCTGATTTCCAACTTGCACTTGCGCCATTTGACCAGGAAATAATTGGGTAACCTTTCCGTGTATCATTTGTCCTTCTTTTAGAGATAACGGTTGGGTTTCCGTAATAGCCTTTGCAGATGTAGCAGATAATGAATGTAAATTCATTGTCGATCCCTCCACATCGTTTTAATCGGTTCGAAAGATTTGCGATGATGTTCACAAAGTCCATGCGTTTCAAGACCTTGTAGATGTTTCGCCGTTCCATATCCGGCATTTTCATTAAATCCATACCAGGGGAACTCCTCGTGTAATTCAATCATTAGAGCGTCACGTGTTGTTTTCGCTAATATAGAAGCTGCTGCGATAGTTAAGCTTTTTTCATCTCCTTTTATGACGGAGTAACACAGGCATGCTGTCTGTAGATTCATTGCGTCTGCTATCACTACATGGGGCGCTACCCGAAGTTCACTTATAGCTATCTCCATCGATTCCTTTGTTGCTTGGTATATATTCAATTCATCAATTACTTTAACAGGCTGCACGTGTATAGCGTACGCCACGGCCTGTTCTTTAATCAGTCGGGCGAATTCTTCTCTTTTCTCCTTAGAAACTTTTTTCGAGTCGTCTAATCCAATTAGGGCAGTGCAATCCTCAGGTAGTATAACGGCAGCTGTAACTACCGGCCCCGCTAACGGTCCTCTTCCCGCCTCGTCAATTCCTGCAACCAATACAACGCGTGAAGATCTATATGAATCGTCAAAGGCTATTTTCTTTTGAAATTCTTGAATAATCGCTTGTTTTTTTTCGTATCGAGTGCGCCATTGACTAATTGCTTGCTGGACGCCTTTTCTACCGTCCGCTTCAAGTTCTGTAAGCCAATCATTCGGTTCTTGTAACTCTGCTAACTGATTTTTTATATGCTGTATCGTTGTCATTTTCTTCACCTGTCCATCTAAAATATGTTTGTCTAAGTAGTATATCGGTTTCTACATGATTTTTTCGACAAAAAAGCAACGGTTCGGAAACAGAGTTCCAAGCCGTTGCTTCTAGTCATTCGAATTCTTCAGGGAAATCGAATGTTAATTTTCCTACTTGCTGGTCACGGATGTCTTGTACGATTATTTCTGCTACTTTGTCATAGTCAATTTCTCCACCAACCGTATATACTTTTCGACGTTCACCGATTTTATTAAACAATGATTGAATATTATCGCCCACCGTTGTCATTTCATAACGCTGTGCTAGTCTTTCAGGATAATGCGACTCTAAAAATCGAAGTCCATATACTGCAAGCTCTTCCATATTCAATACCGAGTCCTTAATGGCGCCTGTTAACGCTAACTTATACCCTACATTCTGGTCTTCAAACTTCGGCCAAAGGACTCCCGGCGTATCAAGAAGTTCTAATTCTTTCTCAAATTTAATCCATTGTTGCGCTTTGGTTACACCTGGCTTATTTCCTGTTTTAGCGATATTTTTCTTCGCTAATCGGTTAATCAAAGTAGATTTTCCGACATTGGGAATGCCGACAATCATTGCACGGATGGCTCCAGGACGTATGCCTCGCTGCTTCATGCGGTCATATTTCGGCTGCAGGATTTCTTTAGCGGCTTTGGTGACTGTTTGGAGACCTTTCCCTTCAAATGAATTGATCGCCACTGTGCGTAAGCCTTGATTTTCAAAGTAGGCAATCCAACGTTTAGTTTGAACTTCATCCGCCAAGTCCATTTTATTCAAAATAAGCAATCTTGGTTTTTGCTGGGTTACTTCGTCTATCATTGGATTACGTGAGGAAAGTGGCAATCTAGCATCAATTAATTCAAATACAATATCAACTAACTTAAGTTTTTCTGAGACTTCTCGTCTCGCTTTCGCCATATGGCCCGGAAACCATTGAATAGTCATTCGAATCGTCTCCTTTCATTATTTCACAAGACCAAAATCTTTAATCGGCCAGAATACTACACTGGTACTACCGATGACTTCATCGATTGAGACTGCACCTATATGTCTAGAATCTTTACTTTTCCGACGATTATCACCCATTACAAATATGTGATCTTCAGGCACTGTTTCTGCATCGATTTGCGGTACATCCTGTAGTGTAAAATCTTCCGTCAGCGTACCATCTTGTACTTCCGATTTATATTGATCAAGGTACGGCTCTTCATATGCTTTACCATTTACATAGAGTACATCATCTTTATATTCCACTGTATCGCCTGGCAGTCCAATTACACGTTTAATATAATCTTTCTGCTCGGGTGCATGGAATACTACGATATCAAAACGATGCGGTTCACCAATCGTATAACCGATTTTATTAACGATCATGCGGTCACCATGTTCCAATGTTGGCATCATAGAAATACCGTCAACGACGATTGGTGTGAATAAAAAGATACGAATAATGGCGGCTAATCCAAATGCGATCAATAATGCTTTAATCCATTCCAGTCCTTCACTTCTCGTTTTTTTCTCTTCCATCAATCCAGCCTCCTGCCCTGTCTGTTTTTATTGTACAGCCAATTGTCTTTCTGAGCAAAAAGAAAGGAGGCCAAATGCAAGGCCCCCTTCGTTTCTGTTTATCTTATTAGCGGAGTTCTTTGATACGCGCTGCTTTACCACGTAGTTTACGTAGGTAGTACAACTTCGCACGACGAACTTTACCGCGACGAGTTACTTCAATTTGAGCTAGCTTAGGCGTGTGTAATGGGAATGTACGTTCCACTCCAACACCATTTGAAATTTTACGTACAGTGAAAGTTTCGCTGATTCCGCCACCGCGACGTTTGATAACAATACCTTCGAATAACTGAATACGCTCACGAGTTCCCTCGATGATCTTCACGTGCAAGCGAAGTGTATCGCCAGGACGGAATGAAGGGTGTTCAGTGCGCAACTGCTCTTTTGTAATATCTGCAATTAGTTTTTGCATGTTTTTTCTCTCCTTCTTTTCTGATGCTCTTGCACGTTTTGCTTTGCAGCGGAACAACAGTAAAATAGGCGCTCTTAAAAAGCGCTTAATAAATCATAGCACACGCCTGTTAACGAATCAAGCAAATTTAGTCTCTTTTTTGTATCCATTGCTGATAGAGCTTTTTCTGATAATCTGTTAAGGGTGCTTCTTGCAATAATTCCGGACGACGCTGTGCCGTGCGAAGGAACGCCTGCTCTTCCCTCCACTTATCAATCTCTGCATGATTGCCCGACAACAGCACTGGAGGCACTTCAAAGCCGTTGAAAGTAGCGGGTCGAGTGTATTGTGGATGTTCTAGCATACCCGTTGAAAACGAATCGTGGACAGCCGATTGATCGTTTCCTAGCACGTCAGGGAGTAGCCTCACTACACTATCAATGATGGCCATAGAAGCTACCTCACCACCCGTTAATACAAAATCGCCAAGTGAAATTTCATCCGTAACCAAATGTTCACGAATTCTTTCATCGTATCCTTCATAGTGACCACAAATGAAAACAAGATGTTGCTCTTTCGCTAGTTCTTCCGCTTTCTTCTGCGTGAACCGTTCGCCTTGCGGACACATTAAGATAACGCGCGGCTTACTACTGCTTGAACTTGTGACAGCATCTACAGCCGCAAAGAGAGGTTCGGGTTTTAGTACCATTCCCGCGCCACCACCGTACGGATAATCATCCACTTTTCTATGTTTGTTCGTTGCGTAGTCACGAAAATCTGTAACCTTAAACGATGCGGCTTGTTGTTCTTGCGCTTTTTTCATGATTGAAGAATGAAATACACCTTCAAACATCTCGGGGAACAAAGAGAGCACATCGATTTTCATCATGAAAGCAACCCATCCATCAATTCAATTTTGATAATTTGCTTATCTATATCCACATCTTTTACCACATCTTCGATATACGGGATATAATGCGGCTTGCCTTCAGCAGGCGTTACCTCCCATACATCATTTGCGCCTGTTTCGATAATTTCAGAAACTGTACCGATCTCGTCTCCCGTTTCTGTAATCACGCGGCACCCAATGATTTCATGATGGTAAAATTCATTTTCTCCGAGTTCTGTCAATTCTTTCTCCGAGACCTTGATTACGCCGTCTCGGAACTTCTCGACGTCATTGATATTCGGATAGCCTTCAAACATAAGTAAATCAAAGTTTTTATGCTTCCGATGACTGATCACCTTCACGAATGTAGGTGCTTTGCTTTTCGGCATGAAGATTGCGAGCTCACTTCCCACTTCATATCGCTCATCTGGGAAATCTGTTTTGGACATTACACGTACTTCACCTTTAATACCATGTGTATTCACAATCGTGCCTACATTAAACCATTCCATTATTTCGCCTCCATTATATGAGTAAAAGTATTTATACGTGCAAAAAAGGAAGGAACCGAGGCTCCTTCCTTTTGGATCAATCCAAGATATCCAAATACACTTTTTTGCCGTGGTGGCTGCCTGCTGCTGAGTAAACAATCGTACGGATCGCTTTTGCCACACGACCTTGTTTCCCGATCACTTTACCCATATCCTCCGCATTCACTGATAACTGATAAACGACTCGTTGAGACTGTTCTTCAGATACCACTTTCACGTCGTCCGGGTAATCGACTAACGGTTTTACAACTGTTTCAATCAGCTGCTTCATGTCCACCCCTCCAAATTACTTGCTGTATTTAGCGTTATGGAATTTTTCCATGATACCTTGTTCTGAGAACAAGTTACGAACTGTATCAGATGGTTTAGCTCCATCTTGAAGCCATTTCAAAGCCAATTCTTCGTTGATTTCAACTGTTGCTGGCTTTGTAAGCGGGTTGTATGTACCAACCTGATCGATTTGACGGCCGTCACGTGGTGCACGTGCATCAGCTACTACAATACGATAAAAAGGAGATCTTTTAGCTCCCATACGTTTTAGACGAATTTTAACTGCCATTATTATCTACACCTCCGAATAGTTTCACACAAGATAGTATATTACCAAGTTTTTATTTGTTTGTAAAGGTTTTTTTCTTAACACCCTCTATTTTATTTAAAAAACGCATCAAAACCAGGCATTTTACCTTTTTTCTTACCTTTTTGTTGCATGTTGGTCATTTGCTTAACCATTTTTTTCATTTCTTCAAACTGCTTTAGCAAACGGTTGACTTCCTGGGTAGAAGTTCCAGATCCTGTAGCAATTCTTTTTTTTCGGCTCGCATTAATAATTTCTGGGTTTTCCCGTTCTGCAAGCGTCATGGAATAAATGACGGCTTCTACACGCCCCATTTGACTCTCATCCACTTTGGCATTGTCGAGTCCTTTGATCTTGTTTGCACCCGGCATCATTTTTAAAATTTCGTCGAGTGGTCCCATTTTTTTCACCTGTTGCATTTGATCAAGAAAATCGTCAAGTGTAAAGCTTTGTGTGCGCAATTTCTGCTCTAACTCTTTCGCTTTATCCTCATCCACGTTTTCTTGTGCTTTTTCAATCAAAGACATGACATCGCCCATGCCAAGTATTCGTGACGCCATACGTTCTGGATGGAATGGTTCAAGTGCATCCATCTTCTCACCCATACCGACAAATTTGATAGGTTTTTCAGTAACGGTACGAATCGATAACGCCGCACCACCACGTGTATCCCCATCAAGTTTTGTCAATATGACGCCAGTGATTCCGATTGTCTCATCGAAACTTTTTGCCACGTTGACAGCGTCTTGACCTGTCATGGCATCCACTACGAGGAATACTTCATCAGGATTCGTTAACTCTCGAATATCTTTCAATTCTTGCATAAGTTCTTCATCTACATGGAGTCTACCTGCAGTATCAATGATTACGACGTCATTATGCTCACGTTCTGCCTCTTCCATTGCTTTGCGTGCAATTTCAACAGGAGACTGATCGGTACCCATAGAAAATACGGGCACAGTGATTTGTTTACCTAAGGTTTCGAGTTGTTGGATCGCTGCTGGGCGATATATATCTGCCGCTACAAGCAAAGGTTTCTTATTATGTTTTTTACGTAAAACTGTAGCCAATTTACCGGTAGTTGTTGTTTTACCAGCACCTTGCAAACCTACCATCATGATGACCGTAGGCGATTTACGCGCGAATTGAATGGGATTTTGTTCTCCACCCATTAGATTCGTTAATTCGTCTTTTACGATTTTTACCACTTGCTGACCAGGTGTCAAACTCTTCATTACATCCTGACCTACTGAGCGCTCGCTGACCGTCTTGACAAATTGTTTAACGACTTTCAAGTTAACGTCTGCTTCAATTAGTGCAAAACGTACTTCACGCATCATTTCTTTTACGTCAGCTTCGTTAATTTTACCTTTGCCCGTAATTTTGTTCATTGTTACTTGCAGGCGTTCGGCTAGTCCTTCAAATGCCATAGACAATCCCCCCTATTCAAAGTCTTTTAAGGTATGTAGCAATTTCATGAAGCGATTTGAATTTTCGGTAGGCACCATTTCTTCTAGCAACTCTACAATTTCAAGTCGACCTTCATGTTTTTCGAACAGATTGAGTTTCTTCTCGTAATCTTCGAGCATTGCCTCAGTCCGTTTCACATTGTCATACACAGCCTGTCTCGATACACCATATTGTTCAGCGATTTCACCGAGAGAAAGATCATCTAAATAATATAATTGCATATATAAACGTTGTTTGTCAGTTAATAATGATTGATAAAAATCAAAGAGGAAGTTCACTCTTGTCGTTTTTTCAAGCAAGATCACGACCCCCTTCAGTCACTATTATATAGTATCGCGCATGTGTATTGCCGTCAAGTATTTTTACTTGTCTTCTTCGATTTCAGCTTCATGATCATCTGTTTCTTCCATTTCTAATCCGTTCGCAAATAATCCATAGACATATTTCTCCGGGTCGAAAGGTTGTAAATCATCGATGCCTTCACCAAGGCCAACAAACTTCACCGGAATATCGAGCTTATTGCGAATCGCGAGCACGATACCACCTTTCGCTGTACCGTCTAGTTTCGTCAATACAATACCCGTAACATTCGTTACTTCGTTAAATGTCTGCGCTTGAATTAATGCGTTCTGTCCAGTCGTCGCATCCAATGCCAACAATACTTCATGAGGGGCCCCCTCAATTTCGCGGCCAATAACGCGATGTACTTTTTCCAGCTCATTCATCAAGTTCACTTTATTTTGTAAGCGACCTGCTGTATCACAGATTAAAACATCCACGTTACGCTTCTTAGCTGCTTTCACCGCATCAAAAATAACGGCAGCCGGATCCGAACCTTCCGCCTGGCGTACGACTTCTACGCCCGTACGCTCTCCCCAGACAACAAGCTGTTCAATGGCACCTGCGCGGAATGTATCTCCAGCAGCTAACATAACGGTTTTCCCTTCTTTTTTAAGGCGGGCAGCCATTTTACCAATCGTTGTCGTTTTACCCACACCATTCACGCCAACCATCAAAATTACGTTTAGTCTATCTTCTTTGATATCCAATTCACTGGTAACTGCTTCACCTGAATTATAAATTTCTACAAGCTTCTCAGAAATCAATGACTGCATACCTGTCGTGTTTTTAATATTCTTACGTTGCACTTCTTCTTTTAGTAAATCAATTAATTCCATTACGGTTTCAAAACCAACATCCGCTTGAAGTAATAATTCTTCCAGTTCTTCGAAGAATTCTTCATCAACGATACGGAATCTAAACACTAAATCGTTTACTTTCGATGTAAATGAATCGCGTGTCTTGGTCAGTCCATCTTTAAACTTCTCCGCTACCGCTTCGTTTGTTCCTGATATTTTATCTTTAATCTTCTTGAAGAAAGACATTCATTTCACTCCTTAGCTACTGATTTCTTCTGCCACTTCAGATAGTTTAACAGAAAGCAATTTCGAAACACCTGATTCTTGCATCGTAATGCCGTATAGGACGTCTGCACCCTCCATCGTGCCTTTTCGATGTGTGATCACGATGAATTGCGTCTGATCCGAAACTTTCTTTAAATAATTACTATATCGTACCACATTCGCTTCATCCAGTGCTGCTTCCACTTCATCTAATATGCAAAACGGTACAGGCCGAACTTCTAGAATAGAGAACAGCAAGGAAATAACAGTTAACGCACGTTCCCCGCCAGATAATAAACGCAAATTCTGCAACTTCTTTCCTGGAGGTCGTGCCATGATATCAATTCCGGTAGTCAGTAAATTGGTTGGATCCGTTAAAACAAGATCCGCTTCTCCCCCACCGAACATATCCTTAAACACGCGGCGAAAATGGCTGCGGATTGCTTCAAACGTCGTCTCGAAGCGACTCTTCATTTCCTGATCCATTTCCGCCATAGCTTCTTGTAACGTATTTTTAGCTTCGACCAAGTCATTCCGTTGTGATTGTAAAAACTCATGACGCTCAGATACTTCTTCGAATTCCTGAATTGCATTCGGATTGACAGGTCCTATTATAGCTAGTTGTTGCTTACAATCTTCTACCGTCTTGCGTAGTAGCGGAATATCCAATGATTCAAAATGCAATTCATTCGGTCGTAAGCCATACTCTTCATCCAGTCGATCTTTGACCGTTTCAAACTGTGTTTCAAGCCTGGATAATTGAATCCTCAGTGTGTTCAAGCGTTCGGAAATAATACCTGCCTGTTGTCTGATCATTTTTATACGCTCTTCATGATCACGAACACGTGTAGCTTGCTGAACACGCTTAGCTTTTTCTATCTCAATCGTTTGTTGCAAGTGTTTTTTTGTATCATTTGCTTGCTGACTCTGCTTCTCTATTTCTTCAGGTGTTAATTCCTTACCGATCACAAACTCCTGCACATAGTGCTGTTCTTCTCGCAAGCGGCTAATTGTCAACTCCAACTCATCTATTTGAGTGATGGTTTCCAAAATACTGCTTGAATGATAGGCGTTCTGCTCTTTTAATACAGCACTTTTTTGCTGTAAGTCATGTAATCTCTTCTGTAATGACTGTTGTTCTTCACGTCTATTCTCTACTAGTCTCTCTAAACCTTCTAGCTTTTCTAACGTCTCTTGAAGTTCACTTTTCAATACTTCATGCCGTGTTTGTAAATTTCGTTTTTTGGTCGATAACTGCTTTTCTGCAGAGACTGTGTCAGTACGTCCGATTTCAATTGTGGATATTTCCATTTCGACAGAACGCAATTCCATTTCGGTTTCTTGTAATGATGCATGAATGATGGACTTTTTCTGTTGGGTTTCCTCTAACTTTACGCGCAATTGATCACGAAGATGTAAACTCGCACCCACTAAATTACGAGTTTCAGACGTTTGTGCAGTAGCCTGTTGAATAGATTCATCCATTTTTTGCAGTTGATTGGTAAGAGTCTCCAGCTCAGCCTTGCGGGAGAATAGCGTGGTCTGCCCTTTCGCACCGCCACCGGTCAATGAACCGCCTGCGTTTATAATATCCCCATCGAGTGTCACTATGCGATAGCGGTGTCCTATCGTTTTAGCTAAACCTGATGCAGCTTCAAGATCATTGGCAATAATCGTCTGACCCAATAAGTTTTTGGCAACCGACTCATATGCCGCAGACGTTTGAATGAGTTCAAATGCCGTACCGATGAAGCCCTGCTGTTGAGAGAGTACGTGTCGGCTATTTATAGGAAGCTCACGCGGCTTCAAGATATCCATAGGAAGAAACGTAGCGCGACCGAAGTTTTTCGTTTTTAAATAACCGATGGCTCGTCTTGCATCATGCTCAGTCGTAGTAATGATGTGTTGCATAGCACCGCCAAGGGCTGTTTCAATTGCCTTAGTATAGGCTGGCTCCGTCTTAATGAGTTCAACTACAGCTCCTTCGATCCCTTGAATACGTTGTTGTTTCTTTGCATGGAGTACTTCTTTGACACCAGAATAGAACCCCGAAAAATCCTTTTCAAGACTTTCTAGGGCACGGAGTCTTCCTTGCATTTCGGATTGTTTACGCAATGCTTTCTGCAGAATTTGCTGTTGCGTAGATAGACGTTGCTCTTCTTCTGTTAATTGTTGCTGACAAGCTCTAGCTGACTTCTCTAGCTCATCTAGCTGTTTCTGAACAGTCTTTTTTTGCTCATTTTTTTCTTGCTGGTCTTTAGCTAATTGTCGTTTGCGTTCGGAAAGTAATGTAGTCTGAACTGTAATCTTTTCTGTAGAAGATTTTTCTCCCTGAAGCCGCTCCTCTACATGCCTGATTTCACTGCGCACAGTGGCCTCCTCATTGAGGCGCTCAATATAAACTGATTTCAACTGTTCAATTTGCTGTTCTGTTTCTTTTAATGAACTGTTTAGCATGGCCGTGACTTGCTTACTTTCTTTCGTCACTTCTTCAAGTTCATGCTGAGCAGTTTTCTGCTTCATCTGCATAGCGCGATGTTTATCTTTTGCCATTCGTTGAGTGTCCTCTGCTGATTGCAGCTCTTGTCTAATACGCTCCACTTGCTGCTTCGTATTGCGGGTCTTTTCAACGGACAGCAATCTTCTACCTTCCCACTTTTCAGCTTCTGCTGTCTGTTTAATCAATTCATTTTGGAACTCATCCAGTTGAAGCTCTACTGTCATAAGAACCTTCTTGTCAATATCCAGATCGTTTTCATATTGTGTAAGAGTATCCGAAATCTTTCGCTGTTCAGTTTCATCATTTTTCACAACTGCCGCTTTTTCAGAAATCTGCTGTTGCAAAGTAGAAGCGTCGTGATGGAGTAAACGAACATCTGCCTCTCGAAGTTCAGAACGCAAATTTGAAGCTTTACGAGCCGAACCTGCTTCTTTTTCAAGAGGAACAAGTCGATCATCAATTTCTTTTAATATATCTAGTACACGATCTAAATTATCAGTCGTCTCAAATAATTTATGCTCCGCTTGCTGTTTATGGGTTTTATACTTCAAGACACCTGCCGCTTCGTCAAAGACATTGCGTCTTTCATCAGCACGGCTATTCAAGATCTCATCTACCCGACCTTGCGAAATAATAGAGAATGCTTCTTTACTCAATCCCGAATCCATAAATAGCGTGGTGATGTCTTTTAACCTACAAGTCTGGCCGTTCAGAAGATACGCACTATCTCCAGATCGAAAAACCCTTCTAGTTACACTGATTTCCGTATAATCAAGCGGAAATAGATTTTGAGTATTATCCAAAATGAGTGTGACTTCTGCGAAATTAACTGCTTTCCGTGAGTCACTGCCTGCAAAAATGACGTCTTCCATTTTACTGCCACGCAATGATTTTGCAGATTGTTCACCGAGCACCCAACGAATCGCATCAATAATATTACTCTTTCCACTTCCGTTAGGTCCTACGATGGCCGTTACTCCTGGTACAAAGTCTATATGGATTTTTTCCGCGAAAGATTTAAAGCCTGCGATTTCCAGCCTCTTCAAAAACACGATTAGTTCTCCCCTTCGGTTGTCTGCATCAATAAATGTTCTATCGCACGACGGGCAGCTTCCTGTTCGGCTTCTTTCTTGGACTTACCAATTCCTTTTCCAAGTGGTTGTTCATTCAGATTAACTACTGTAACAAACTTTTTCGCATGTGCAGGACCTTTTTCTTCAACGACTTCATACTGAAGGGGTCCGTTATTTTTTTGTTGCACCAATTCTTGCAGGCGACTCTTATAATCTGTCACATGCGAAAAAGCTCCGATACTAATTTTCGGAAAAACGATTCGCTTTAGAAACTCTTCAACGACTTCCATGCCTTGATCCAAGTAAAGCGCACCGATATACGCTTCAAATACATCTGCTAATAACGCAGGGCGCATTCTCCCACCAGTTAGTTCTTCACCCTTACCAAGAAGAATATAGTCTCCAAAGTTCAATTCATTTGAAAACTTAACAAGTGATGGCTCACAAACAATCGCTGCACGAAGTTTCGTCAGTTCCCCTTCGCTTTTTGCCGGTTCTGTTCGGAATAAAAATTTAGATACCCCAAGTTCTAATACAGCATCTCCAAGGAATTCCAATCGTTCATTATCGGAAAATTTCTTGCGACGATGTTCATTGACATAGGATGAATGGGTAAATGCATTATACAATAGATTCTCATCCTGAAATTGAACACCTAGTTTCTGCTGGAGTGTACTAAATTTCTCGCGTACAGCTTGTGGCAATGTAGGGTGTGATACGTTTTCTTTCAAAGTTCTCTTATTTTTCATAAACTACTCTGCCTCTCATCTATTAATAGTCTGTACACACTTAGAAAGCGAAAAGAGACGCTTTCCTCTTTTCAGATGAAAGGAAGAAAGTGTCTCACAAAAAAGGTCATTCGCCTACTTTTGCTGTAATGTACGTTACTGCATCTCCGACAGTTGCAATTTTCTCTGCATCATCATCAGAAATTTCCGTTTCAAACTCATCTTCAAATTCCATAACAAGTTCTACTACATCTAGTGAATCAGCTCCAAGATCCTCACGGAAAGAAGCTTCAGGTTTTACTTCGCTTTCATCGACACCTAGACGGTCGACAACTACTTTTGTTACGCGCTCAAGTACTGTTGACAACATAGTCACCTCCTCTCAAGGCCAAAGTCGGCTCATTAGCTACTATTGAATTATAGAGGTTAGCCCCCTCGTTACGCAACCATAAATAGCGCTTTCAGAGAAGTAGTTCTTTTACATCACCATGCCGCCATCTACATTGATAGTCTGACCCGTAATATATTTTGCTTCGTCGGATAGTAAGAATGCCACAACGCTCGCTACATCTTCCGCACTTCCAAGCTTACCTAAAGGGATCGTTGACAATAATTGCTCTTTCATATCATCGCCCAACTCATCTGTCATATCCGTTGTGATGAATCCTGGAGCAACAGCATTTACTAAAATATTACGTGCCGCCAATTCTTTTGCAGTTGTTTTCGTCAATCCAATAACTCCTGCTTTTGCTGCCACGTAATTTGCTTGCCCTGCATTTCCTACAACTCCTACAACAGAAGCCAGATTGACGATTCTCCCTGCACGCTGACGCATCATTTGGCGCGTAACAGCCTTAGTGCATAGGAAAACACCCTTTAAATTAATGGACAATACATCATCCCACTCGTCTTCTTTCATGCGCATCAATAAATTATCTCGCGTGATGCCAGCGTTATTGACGAGGAGATCAATGCTACCGAATTGTTTAATCGTCTCATCCATCATAGCTTTCACTTGATCAGCATTGGAGACATTTGCTTGAAATACGAGCGCTTCTCCGCCCGCAGAGCGAATTTCGGCTGCTACAGTCTCTGCTCGATCTTGGCTACCGCTATAGTTGACGACTACTTTAGCACCTTCAGACGCTAAGCGTAAAGCGACAGTGCGCCCAATCCCTCTAGATGCTCCTGTGACTACTGCTGTTTTCCCATCGAATCTTCCCATCATGACCATCCTTTCGCCTCTTCAAGCAACTTTTCAAGCGTTTCTTCATCATATACTGGGTATACTTTTGCTGTACGGTCTATTTTACGGATTAATCCACTCAATACTTTTCCAGGTCCACACTCTATGAAACGGGTAACACCCAGTTCAAGTAATTTTTCAACAGACTCTTCCCAGCGTACCGGGGAATACAATTGTTCAACTAGTAATTTTTTTATTTCGTCCTGCTTCGTTACTTGATCTGCCGTAACGTTTGCGATGATAGGAATTTCAGCATCCTTCATTTCAATACCTTCAAGCGTCTTTTGTAACTCTCCAGCCGCTGGTTGCATTAGAACTGAGTGGAAAGGTCCGCTTACATTCAATGGCAATGCACGTTTCGCACCCGCTTCTTTCAAGGCTGTACACGCCTTATCCACACCCTCTTTTGCACCGGAAATAACAATTTGGCCGGGGCAATTTAAGTTGGCTGGTTGTACAGGATGTCCGGACTCTGTGATGTTCGCTGTAATTGACTCCAAAACATCACGATCCATTCCAAGTATGGCCGCCATGGCACCTTTACCTACAGGTACAGCTTCATTCATATACAGACCTCTTTTATGAACAGCAACTACTGCATCCTCAAATGAAAGAACGTTGGATTCAACAAGAGCCGTATACTCACCCAGACTGTGTCCTGCTGTATAATCTGGTATAATGCCTTCTTCTTCCAAACGCGCAGCGATCATTGCACCTACCGTGAGTAGAGCCGGTTGAGCATTATAAGTCAACGTCAATTCATCTTGAGGGCCTTCTAGCATCAATGCACTCAGTTCAAATCCAAGAGCTTCGTCAGCGTTTCGCATGAATTCCTTACACGCTTCGTTCTTCTCTGTGAATACTTTCCCCATCCCTACAGCTTGTGAGCCTTGTCCCGGAAAAACAAATGCGAGTTTACTCAAGATTCCTCTTCCTCTCCGATTGTTTTTTTCATTGTTTCGCATACTTCGTATTGTACCATGGTTCTCGCTTGGCGAACTGCATTAAAAAATGCATTGGCATTCGACGAACCATGCGCTTTGATGACAGGATGGTTCAAACCAAATAAACCTGCTCCACCATACTCCGAGTAATCCATCTTATTTTTTAAAACCTTTAGATCATCTTTCACTAATCCAGCCGCAAGCTTAGTTTTTAACGAAGACATGAACACTTCTTTGATCATGGAAAACACATTCATTGCAGTACCTTCAATAGTTTTCAACACCATATTACCCGTAAAGCCATCTGTGACCACAACATCTGCCACGCCATTCAATAAATCACGCGACTCCACATTGCCGATAAAGTTTATGGGTGCAGCTTGTAACTCTTCATAGGCATATTTTGTAAGCTCATTCCCTTTTCCAGCTTCTGTTCCGATATTTAATAATCCTACACGCGGCTTATCAATTCCGCGCACTTTCTCCGCGTAGATACTACCCATGACGGCAAACTGCGCCAACTGCGAAGGTTTACTATCTGAATTCGCTCCAGCATCCAACAACACGAAGCCGCTGCCGTCAATCGTCGGTAAAGTCGGTGCTAGTGCTGGTCTTTGAATCCCTTCCAAGCGACCTACGATAAAGAGTCCCGCCGACATGAGAGCACCTGTATTACCGGCTGACACACATGCCTGCGCTTCTCCATCTTTTACGGCTTGCGCCATACGGACCATGGAAGCATCTTTTTTCTTTCGAATTGCACGCACAGGCTCATCATCAGGTTCAATGACTTCGGAGCAGTGTACTACTTGAAGGCGTGGATGTGTTTCGAGAAATGGTGCCATTTTTTGCTCATCACCAAATATATGTATCCTAATGTCATCAAATGCATGAAGACTCTGTAATACACCCTTCACAATCTCCCCGGGTGCATTGTCTCCACCCATTGCGTCTACTGCAATAATCATATGTAATTACCCGCCTTTTTTTGTTGTACGATACATCTGAAACTCTCCCGAGAAAACAGGCTCACTTTCTACTGTCGACAGGACGTCGACGACCGTACTTTTATTTTTCAAGGTTTCCTTGCGCACAGTAGCACGGCACACTACGCGATCACCGGCTCTAACTGGCTTTTGGAAGTGCAGTGAGGAACGAACCGTCAATGCCAAGTCATCATCCAAGACTGCTACAGCTAATGAATTCGCCTGTGCAAATAAATGATGACCTCTGGCAATACCATTTCGTTTAAACACATGCACTTCTTTTACATCAAAAATTGAAATGGCTTTATTATCCAATTCCGCATCAATAATTTCTCCAAAAATTTCTTCAGCTTGCATGGACTTCACTGTACCTAACATTTGTTGCGACGCTACGGATTTCAATCGCTCTCGCAATTCCGGAATACGACATTCTAGCCGATCCAGCCGCACGGTTTGGATGCTCACAGAAAAATGCCTGGCAATGTCTTCATCTGTCAGGAATGGATCTTCTTCAAGCAGCGTTACGAGTAATTGTTGCCTCTCCTGTTTAGGAACTCTCAATTACTACACCCCTTTAGATTAGCACTTGGTATTAATACTAAGTATATAAAGAGGTAAATGAGATTGCAAGAGGTTATCGAATATACTACGTTCACATCTATCAGTCTATCCGCTTATCAGTGAGTGCACCCGATTGCTCAAGACGTCCGCGTAACGTTGCGTACTCGTCATTTGTCCAAAACGCATCCGAATTCAACAAGCGTTCCGCATCATCACGCGCTATTGAGAGTGCCTTGAAATCATGGACCAAGTCAGCCATTTTAAACTCTGGCATTCCACTCTGTTTCTTGCCAAAAATATCTCCTGCCCCGCGTAGCTCCAAATCTTTTTCAGCTAAAATAAATCCGTCGTTCGTTTCCGTCATCGATTGCATGCGCATCTTTCCTTCTTCTGTTGACGGATTAGCGAGCAATACGCAATACGACTGATCTGATCCTCGCCCTACACGTCCCCTTAATTGGTGTAACTGAGCCAGACCGAATCTTGTTGCATCATAAATCAGCATGAAAGTTGCGTTCGGCACATTGACACCTACCTCTACTACTGTCGTGGAAACAAGGATATTTAACTGTCCTTCACTGAATTCCCTCATGACCTGATCCTTTTCGGCTGGAGGTAATCGACCGTGCATCAAACCCACATTATAGCGTCCACCAAAATAATTACTCAATTCGGCATGTACTTCGACTGCGTTTTGGACATCCAATTTATCAGATTCCTCGATCAAAGGACAAATGACATACGCCTGCCTTCCTGCACGTAACTCTTTCTCCATTTTCTGTAACACAGGTAGTAAGGAGTCTTCTTTCAACCAATGTGTTTCGATTTCTTTTCGTCCTGCCGGTAGTTCATCTAAGATCGAAACGTCCATTTCACCAAATACCGTAATCGCTAATGTTCTCGGAATAGGAGTCGCTGTCATGAATAGTACATCGGGGTTTAAGCCCTTATCTCGCAAAACACGACGTTGTTGCACTCCGAAACGGTGTTGTTCATCCGTCACAACAAAGCCTAGTTTATGAAACTGCACTTCAGGTTGGATGAGTGCATGCGTTCCGATTAGCAAGTCAATATCCCCGGCTTCCAAGCGTTCCAACAACTCTTTTCTTGCTTTCGCTTTTGTAGATCCAGCAAGAAAAGCAACAGTCACACCGAATGGTTCGAACCAGTTGGCTAATAATTCAGCGTGTTGTTCAGCCAATATTTCCGTCGGTGCCATCAATGCGCCCTGGAATCCTGCAGTAACCGCTGCATATAGCGCTATGGCTGCGACAGCTGTCTTACCTGACCCCACATCCCCTTGCAGTAAACGATTCATACGGAGTGGTGATTTCAGCTCTGCACATAATTCATTCACCACACGTTTTTGCGCATTTGTTAATTCGAATGGCAATGTACTAATGAACTTCTTCAATAAATTCAAATCATATTGAATGACGAGTCCTTTTTCCTGTTCTTTGCGCAACTTTTTCATTCCTTGGATTTTCAATTGAAACAGCAATAATTCTTCATAAACAAAACGTCTCCGGGCATGCTTAACGTCTTCAGCTTTAGTTGGGAAGTGGACCATCTCCAATGCTTCAGCTATAGAAGGTAGCTTGTATACATCCAGCATCTCACGCGGTAGTGTCTCTTCTATATCTTTGGCAGTTAAGTCTATGACTGTACGCATATAACGACGAAACGTTTTTTGATGCATAATTCCCTTCAAACTATAAACCGGCTCAAAATCAGTCTGCTCACCGGCATGTAAACGATTCACCGTAATCGTCTGACGACCACGGTCCCATGCACCGGTAACATTTATTTGCATTCCTGTGGGCAGACGATCTTTTAAATAATGTTGATTAAAAAAAACAGCTTTCACCAAATGATGGCCGACCAATAAACGGACTTGCATTCTGGAGCGATTTTTCCCGGAATAAAATACTGTCGGTTCGGACTCTACCCGACCTTCCACTGTGACACGCTCGCCATGCGGTGTTTCAGTCAAATCTGTCATACGAAAATCTTCATGGCGATATGGGAAAGTATATAACAAATCTTCAATCGTCAGAATTCCCAGCTTTCCGAATTGTTCAGTTGTCGTTTTGCCTATTCCTTTTACTGTACCTACACTGTTTTTAAAGATGTTCTCCACGTGAAAATTACCTCCTTTCCATACCTTGTTGGAAAACGAATGTTCCTCTTTTTTAGTTTACCATGAAAAGACAGGATAATAAAAACGTTGCCCCCACTTACAGGACAACGTAATGTATTTATTCAACAGAGATAATATATGGATAGAGCGGCTGTTTTCCAGCGTACACTTCTATATCCACATGCTCGAATTGTTCTTCGATATAGCTACTGATCATTTCTGCTTCTTCATGTGTCACATCTTCACCATAAATAATCGTGACAATCTCATCTTCTTCATCGATCATGGAAGAAATGAGGTTCTTCGTTACATCCTCTAAAGAAGAATTAGAGCTAGTGATTTTCCCTTGTGCGATTCCCATGAAGTCATCTTTATGAATCGTTACACCATCAATCGATGTGTCACGAACAGCATAAGTGACCTGACCAGTTTTAATAGTAGAAGCCGCTTGTAACATTGCTTTCGCGTTCTTCTCGACTGTCGCTTCGGGGTTAAATGCCAAAATAGCCGCTAAACCTTCCGGAACGGATTTCGTTGCCACAACTGCCGCTTCAATTTCCAACACTTCAGCCGCTTGCTCAGCCGCCATAATGATGTTTTTATTATTTGGCAAGATCAATACGCGTTCCGCACCGATTTCCTGAATCGCTTTGACGATATCTTCCGTAGATGGATTCATCGTCTGACCGCCTTCAATCACGGCAGATGCCCCGATACTTTTCAGTAGTTCTGCGATACCTTCACCCATCGAAACCGTTACAATTGCGTATTTATGCTGAACCGGCTTTGCTGTGGACGCTTCATCCCGATTCATAATATCACTGTGTTGCTCACGCATATTATCGATCTTCATCTTCGTCAATGAACCATATTTCTGTCCATAAGATAAAGCATCTCCAGGTTCTTCAGTGTGAATATGTACTTTTACTACTTCATCATCTGAAATGACGAGCAGTGAGTCACCTAGTTCGCTTAAGTCTTGACGGAATGTTGCCTCGTCAAATGGTTTGTCAAGCAACTTACCCGAATCCAATTTGACCATGAATTCCGTACAGTAGCCGAACTCGATGTCTTCTGAGTTCATGAAGCCTTGTATACTGCGGTGATGCTCATTCATCACTAGGTCATCCATTGAGTGCATAACCACCTTCTCAGGTAAGTCCTCACCTTTTAGGCATGCCAAAAATCCTTCATATACATATACGAGACCTTGTCCACCACTGTCTACTACTCCTACTTCTTTTAGAACCGGCAATAGATCAGGCGTCCGTTTCAGCGATTCCTTGGCCTCTTCTACAATAATTTCTAGTAACGCTGTTAAATCCGCTGTTTCTTCTATATGCTCAACAGCTGCATTGGCTGCATCCTTAGCGACTGTCAAAATGGTTCCTTCTACAGGTTTCATAACAGCTTTATAAGCTGTATCTACACCATATTTAAGTGCTTCCGCAAATTGTTTTACATTTACTTCTGCTTCATTCTCAATTTGCTTGCTGAATCCTCTAAATAGCTGGGATAAAATCACTCCAGAATTCCCACGGGCACCCATTAGCAATCCTTTTGAAAATGCCTGTGCCGTCAAGCCAATATGTTGTTGCGCATTTCTTTCTGTTTCTTTCGCACCGGATGTCATGGATAAATTCATATTCGTTCCCGTATCACCATCTGGCACCGGGAATACATTTAAAGAATCCACATAATCTGCATTTTGATGAAGATGATGCGCACCCATTTCTACCATCTTCGCAAATTGCAATCCATTGATTGAAGTCATTGACTTAAAGGCCTCCTTTTACACGTTCGTTACACGAACTCCCTGAACAAAAATATTTATTGAACTTACTGATAAACCTAACGTGGTTTTCACTATATATTGCACTTTTGATTGTACTTGATAGGCCACTTCAGTAATTTTCGTGCCATAGCTCATGATGACGTAGATATCGATATGGAATGCATCTCCCTCGTTACGAACAATTACGCCACGAGAATAGTTTTCTTTGCGAAGAATTTCTGTAAGCCCATCGCGAATTTGGTGCTGAGAAGCCATCCCCACAATTCCATAACACTCGACCGCAGCCTCTCCGACCACTTGCGCAATTACATCATTTGTAATATCTATCGTACCATGCTCATTTCTCAGTTCGATTGACATTCCTCTTCTCCTCCCATCTCTAGACACATCATACGTACATTATACGGGAATTCATCAGGAATGAAAGTATTGAAACCGTTAAAATATAGTGTAAAGGAAAAAACCTTGAAAGTATCAAAAAAAATTGTTGCATCGATACGAAGCTTATGATAAAGTACTATGGTATGCGAATTGTAACGTGAATCGCTAAATAAATTCACGAGGAGGAACTAAAATGGCTAAACAATGTGTTATTACTGGACGTAAAGCTCGTTCTGGAAACACTCGTTCACACGCTTTGAACTCTAGCAAGCGCACTTGGGGCGCTAACCTTCAAAAAGTTAGAATCCTAATCGATGGCAAACCTAAACGCGTTTGGGTATCTGCAAGAGCTTTGAAATCAGGCAAAGTACAACGAGTATAATAATCTAAAGCTGAAAGCGCCTGGGTAGCCTCGACAGATGTTGGAGGAATTACCATCAAGGCGCTTTTTTGCTTCCCTAAAAAAGAAAAAACACAAAGCACCTTCTTAGGCGCTTTGTGATTTTTCTTTTTTGCGTTTTTTTGTCTTGGTGGCTTTTGGATTGGCAGCAACGGTTGTTTTTGTACGGCTGTCCTTTTGGAAAGCTACTGCGCACTTTCTTACAATGTTACTGACAAACTTCGGAAGCGTGAATGTGTATACTCGCAAATCCCCCAACTCCTTTCAGGAATCTGAACTCCTTACCATTAAGCATATGCCTTCACGGAAAGAGATAGTACAAACATCCGCCACTGTTTCATTACTTGTAAAACGTGTTACCCCCATTTCTAATCGTTCATTCACCGTTTCATATTTGAATCCTGTCAACGTCAACCCTGTCACGACGGGGCCAAACGAGAAAAAGGAAGTGTATGGATAGCGCGTGTCTTTCTTTACACGTCTCACGCCAGGAAGCATGACACGGATATCATTCGTAGTATTGTGTATCTTGAATTTCACTTTACGATTTTCCGCTTGCATGCGATACAATAAATGCAAAGCAGACTGTAAGTGATCCAAGCGACCACCCGTCACACCGGTCAAAATAATATAATCAGGTTCATATGCAAGCGCTCGCTGTACAGCCAGTTCTGTGTCTGTCTCATCTTTGTCTTCATTCGCACGATGGACAATTTCTACGTTCGAGTTGATTTGTTTTAACTGTTCTTCCGTCACAGAATCGAAGTCGCCAACTGCTTCATTGGGCTGAATGCCTTTTTCCAATAAATACAAAGCACCGCGATCTACACCGATGTACACAGTATCTTCTTGAACGTATTCAGCTAAGTCAACCACTTCCTCTATAGGGCCTGCTGCACACACGATAGCATATTTCATTTCACCATCACACTCTCACCTGCTGATTTAATAGCTTGGAGTGCTTTTGCCCGGTCTTCTTTCCCATAGATTGCTGAACCTGCAACAAAAATAGTCGCACCCGCTTCCACACAAGGTTTGATTGTTTCTTCGTTGATACCCCCATCAATCTCGATTTCAATAGAAAGATTTCGTTCTTTGATAATATCGGAGAGTTGCTTCACTTTTGGTAAGACGGAATGAATAAACGACTGTCCACCAAAACCTGGATTGACTGTCATGAACAATACCATATCAATATCTTCAAGGACATGCATGATTTGCTCAACCGGTGTATGAGGATTCAATACTACACCTGGTTTCGCACCTGTCGATTTAATTAATTGGAGTGTTCTATGCAAGTGTGGACATGCTTCTACGTGTACAGTAATATAATCTGCACCCGCCGCCGCAAAGTCCTCGATATAAGCATCTGGATTTTCAATCATCAAATGGACATCTAGCGGTAACTCCGTCAATGGTCGCAACGCTTCGACGACAATGGGACCCATCGTGATATTCGGTACGAAATGTCCGTCCATTACATCGATGTGAATTAATTCAGCTCCTGCTTTTTCTACTTCTTTCACTTCTTCACCAAGTCTAGCAAAGTCTGCGGCTAAAATAGATGGTGCAATTTTTATCATAATCAATACCTCGGCTTTCTATCCGTAATTTCTTGCAAGAACAGTAAGTAATTTTCGTAGCGACCTTCCAAAATGATTCCTTTTTCTACTTGTGCTTTAACTGCACAACCCGGTTCTTTGACATGAAGACATCCTCTAAATTTACAACCTTCACCCGCTTCTGAGATCTCCACAAAATAATCCCGCAGTTCTTCTTTTTCGATATGTTCAAAATCGAGAGAGCTAAACCCAGGTGTATCGGCTACCAAGCCATCCGCCACTTCCAATAACTCTACATGGCGTGTAGTGTGTTTCCCCCGTCCAAGCGCGTCGGAGATCACACCGGTTTTTAGTTGCAATTCAGGTAATAACGTATTTAATAACGTGGATTTGCCCACTCCGGACTGACCTGCTAGTACAGTAGTTTTACCACTAAAATACGGGCGCAGTGTTTCGAGTAATGAATGCTTGTTCTCGACATTACGCAAAACGGTATAACCGATATGTTGATAATACGCGAGATTTTTTTCATTTTCTTCTAGTGTATTAGGGTTGGCGATATCTTCTTTAGAAATATACAAAATTGGTTCTAATTGATGTGATTCAATGACTGTCAAGAAACGATCGAGTAAACGAAGACTCATATTGGGTTCCACGACCGAAAAGACCAGTAATACTTGATCTACATTGGCAATGGGCGGTCTGACTAACTCGCTTTTCCTCTCATGGACATCTGTAATCGTCGCATCATTGGCTCCGTCAGGTACATACGTAACGAAGTCTCCTACCAAGGGATTAATTTTCTTTAATCGAAAAACGCCCCGGCTTTTACATTGAATTAAATTCCCATTCTGTTCTACATAATAAAAGCCACTGATTGCTTTACGAATTTGGCCTTCAGCCATCGAACTCCTCCTCTATTCTAAATCTGTATAGTTGAATTTATCTTCTTCAATCACCGTTTGATCACGCATGATTTTATATCCTCCGCGCTCGCCTTCAAGAAGTTCGATCGTAATCTTACGTGTCGTATCTTCTGTAATCTCAAATTCCTCGACAGGATCATTCATCGTGTGTGTGCGATCCTGTATATAAATCTGGACTTTCTGAGGAATCGGCTCCAATTGAGGTTTCGGTTCTGTTTCTGAATCTATTTCATCTCCATCATCTTCATCCGTTGATTCTTCAGGATAGTCATACGGGATCATCACGGTCTTCACCAACAATTTAATCGGCTTGGATGCAGGCCCTTTCGAAACTACGACATCCACCCGTTCCCCTTTCTCCATTTTTTCCCCTTTGGAAGGTTTCTGAGAAACGACATATCCTTTATCCACTTTATCTGAATGTTCCTCACTGACGATGTGAATTTTCAGGCCGGATTTCTTCGCATACTCTTCTAGTTGTTTTGCAGACATACCCGATAAATCATCAAGAGATTGCAACTCTTTGCCTTTACTTACAGTGAAGATTAACTCTGTTTCCTCAGGGATAACAGACTGATCCGCTTCAGGTTGCTGGCTAAGAATCGTTCCTTTTGGCTCATCCGAATAGACTTCAACTGATTCAATAGGTAAAAATCCGTAGCCATCTAAAAAGCGTTTAGTCGCTTCAAAGTTACGGCCCGTATAATCACTAAGTACCATAGGATCTTTCCCGGCGCTAATAAATAATTTCACACCGTCTCCTTCTTTACGTTTCTTTCCCGCTTGAGGTACTGTTTTAATAACTTGTCCTGCTGTGTACTCGTCGGACGTCTCTTCAAAACGCTCATCTATAACAAAGCCCTCTTTTTCGAGTATCTCTGTCGCAACAAGCTCTTCTTCCCCTACTACTTCAGGTACGATAATCTCTTTTGGTTTCATCATCATAACCAAAAAGAATGCCAGTATCGCAAGTAGCAGAATACTACTTACTAATACATACGGCCATTTCTTCTTTTTCTTTTTCACAGGTGCTACTAATTCGGGTTTTACAGGATCTATTTTCATTGTGTCTTCCACAACAGCGGATTTCGCAACGTCTTTAATAACAGGAATAGCCATTGTCTTATCATCATCAAACGGCAAGGCGAATTTTCTTTCATTTAATCGTTCTGGAGATAAAACAGTTAGTAAATCATCATACATGTCATCTGCAGTCGTGTAGCGATAGAATGAATCTTTAGCTGTTGCCTTTAAAATGACGTTTTCTACACTTTGAGGTATTTCAGGATACTGTTCACGGACGGATGGTGTTTCTTCTTGCAAGTGCTTTAATGCAATCGCTACCGCTGTCTCCGCTGAAAACGGCAATTCCCCTGTCAGTAATTCATAAAATACAATACCGAGTGAATAGATATCTGATCGTTTCGTAGCCATACCGCCTCTGGCTTGTTCAGGAGACAGATAATGGACAGTTCCAATAACAGAGTTTGTCTTCGTATGTGCCGTTGAATTTAAAGCCATGGCAATTCCAAAGTCTGTTATTTTTACGTCATCTTCACCGTTCATCAAAATATTTTGAGGTTTAATATCTCGATGAACAATACCGTTATGATGAGCGTGTGATATGGCAGATACAAGCTGCTTCATAATAGATACAGCATGGTCCGCCGATAATGCGCCGTGGGTATGGATATAGTCTTTTAGTGTTTTGCCGGCTATGTATTCCATCACTAAGTAATGGAGTTCGTCTTCTTGACCGACATCGAAAATATTTACAATATTGGGATGTGTCAGGCTCGTAGCAGAAAGTGCTTCGCGCTGAAACCGTTTTTTCAATTCATCTTCGTTGGAAAAATCATAATGCAATACCTTGATTGCTACATCGCGGTCGAGAATGATATCATGCGCCATGTAAACTCTGGACATACCTCCGTCACCGATCACCCGAATAATTTCGTATCGCTTACCGATTCGTTTTCCAATCATACCGGAGTCACCTCAATTTCAGGTATAGCCAGCAATATTACTGTAATATTGTCTTCCCCACCACGCTGGTTCGCCAAGGCAATGAACTCATCTGCTTTGTCTGCTAAAGAACTTTGCTTTGACATAATATCGAGCATAGTTTCCTTTTCGACTTTATTGCTTAAACCATCTGTACAAAGTAATACATACGACTGTGACAATAATGAAAATGAGTAGCGATCAGGTACAATAGATTTCTCTGAACCGACCGCTTTCATAATCCAATTCCGTTGCGGATGGACTTCGGCTTCTTGTTCCGTAATTTCTCCGCTATCAATCAACACATTAACAAAAGAATGGTCCTTTGTTATTTGGCGAATCGCTTTGCCTGTCACTTGATAAATTCGGCTGTCGCCCACATGAAAAACTACACAGTGATCATCCAATATTAGTGCAAGGTCTAGCGTAGTACCCATGCCTTTATACGTGGCATCTGCTTGGGCAGTTGTATACAATAACTGGTTAATATCGACCACCGCATCATACAACAAGTCAATCCAATCCTGCTTTGTTACGACTTCTTCGTCGGCGGACATGAATCGCTCGCCTATCATACGCACCGCTGTGGAACTGGCATAATCTCCGCCTTTATGACCGCCCATTCCATCAGCAATAACTGCAAGTACCGTCTGCATTTCAGGATGAACGAATACGGCGGCTTCATCTTCATTGACAGTTCGCTTTCGTCCTGTGTCTGACCGTATTTCATATTCCATAGGCTACCCTCCATTCCAATTGGTCAGGTTAGTGAATTCTTTGTAACGTCGCTACAAAGAAACCGTCAGTTTGATGGTCGTGTGGTAATATTTGTAAGTATTGAGAATCATTGTCATCTTCCTGAATATGGTGCGGGACGAGTGCAAAGTCAGGTTGCTCTCTCAAGAACCATTCCACTATCTCTTCATTTTCTGACTTATCAATCGTGCATGTACTATATACTAAAAGTCCGTCTTTTTTGACCAACTGACAGGCAACTTCAAGTAGTTCTTTTTGAATGACTGTCAGATTTTCAATATCTTGTAAAGTTTTTTTATATTTAATTTCAGGCTTTCTGCGAATAACCCCTAGCCCGCTACACGGCGCATCTACTAACACCCTGTCGAAAGATTGAGGTTCATATGTTTTCAATAACTCTCGGCTATCCCCACTATTTGTATGAATGGAAGTCAACCCGAGACGCTCTGCATTTTGTTCAATTAATCGTAATTTATGGGGGTGCAGATCATGTGCTTGAATTTCGCCATCGTTTTTCATACGTTCTGCAATATGTGTGGTCTTGCCGCCGGGAGCCGCACACATATCTAGTACACGCATACCTGGCTCCACTTGTAATGCGATAGCCGGAAGCATAGAACTCTCGTCTTGAATTGTCAGCAAACCTTGTTTAAACACTTCTGTGGAAGCGAGATTACCTGACTCTACTTGGATACTGCTGTCAGAAAGAGTGCCAGCTATTGCAGTAATCCCTTCTTTTTTCAGCAAGCCGATTACTTCACCTATATTGGTTTTCGTTCTATTGATTCGAGCAGTCGTGATGGGTGGCTGATTATTGACAACTGCCGCAGCGGTTGCTTCTTCCATGCCGTATTGCTCAATCCATCTTCGGATCAACCATTCAGGGTGACTTGTCTCTATAGACAAACGAGTAACAGGGTCATCTATTTCATCTAAAGAAGGTACGCCTTCACGCAAAATCGAGCGCAATATACCATTGACCATGGATGAAACACCTTTGTGTCCACGCTTATTCGCAATTTTCACTGCTTCATTGACAACGGCGTGCTCAGGAATTTTAGATAAGTAAATGATTTGATAAACGGACAGACGAAGTAGCTGTCGTACCCATGGTTGTAGTTTCCCTCTAACAAATGGTGCTAAATAATAATCCAGTGTCATTTGTTGTTGTAATGTACCGTAAGTTAGTTCCGTCAATAACGCACGGTCTTTTGGTTGAAGTTTATAAATTTCAATCGTTTTATGAAGCAATAAATTACTATACGCTTGCTCTTCTTCAATTTGCATCAACATGGATAATGCCGCGTCACGTACATTACCGCGCCAAATTTTCTTTTTATAATTTGTCATTCAAACGTGTCTCCCACTTGCCATTTGGATCCGATTCCATTTAAGAATACGGTAGCTGTCATTCGTTTTTTTCCTGCTGGTTGTAAATCGGTAATTGCTAATGCTCCTTCACCTGTCTGCACAATAATACGGTCCTTTTCCAAACCGATAATTTCTCCAGGTGGTGCATCTGAAACTTGTTCTTCCAACTGGGTCCACCAAATTTTCACTTGATCACCAGCAAACTTTGTATAGGCGACAGGCCAAGGGTGTAACCCCCGTACTTGGTTATAGATGGATCTAGCTGAGTTTGTCCAATCAATTCGTTCCTGTTCTCTCGAGATGTTTCTAGCAAACGTTACTTGCGTCTCATCCTGTACTATACGCTCATTCGTGCCTTCAATGATCGATGGTAATGTTTCTTTTAATAATGTTGTTCCTGCTACAGATAGTTTTGCAAACATCGTTCCCGTATCATCTGTTTCATCAATTGGAGTGGTAACTTGTGAAATGATATCACCTGCATCCAGTTTCTCCGCCATGTACATGATCGTGACACCCGTTTCCTTTTGGCCATCGATAACAGCCTGATGAATCGGTGCGCCTCCACGATAGTTAGGTAATAAAGAAGCATGAACATTTATACAGCCGAGTTTAGGCGCCACGAGAAGATCATTCGGAAGCAATTGACCGAATGCAGCGGTTACTATTAAATCAGGTTGCAGTTCGAGGATTTCCTGTAACTCTGCAGAGCCTTTTAGCTTCTCAGGTTGAATGATAGGAAGTCCTAAACGCACCGCTTCTTCCTTTACAGGAGGTGGAGTCAATACGCGCTTACGGCCAACTGGACGATCCGGTTGTGTCACGACGGCAAGAATCTCATATCCCTCATTGTATAGCATCTTCAAAACACCTACAGAAAATTCAGGCGTCCCCATAAAAATGATTTTTGTCATTCGTCATCCTCCTCTTCGTCTTCGAATTCAGATGGATCAACGACACGTTGAATCTTCTTATCAAATAGAACGCCGTTCAAATGATCGATCTCATGTAAGATTGCACGCGCTTCATAGCCTTCTGCTTCTAATTCATATAACTTACCACTACGTTCTTGTGCTTCAATCCTTACATGGAAAGGACGCTCTACTTCTCCGAACAATCCAGGGAAACTTAAGCATCCTTCTACTTCTACTTCAGATCCTCCAGTTGCCGTGACGACAGGATTGATCATTTCAATAATATCTTGTCCTTCATCGAAGTCTACTATTGCCACACGAATCGATTTACCAACTTGTGGAGCAGCTATACCCACGCCGTCATGTTCAATCATCGTTTCATGCATATTATCTAGTAAGATACCCAATTCATCATCAAATACAGTCACTTCCTCACATGGAGTCGTGAGAATAGATGATGGGTGCTTAATGATAGTTAATATAGTCAAAATAATTTCCTCATTTCTTCGTAGAAAGGTCAAAAGATCGATGTTGGTTCACGGTTAATCGACATGACCAAGCCATCTTTTGCCCAACTTGTTTTGTAGTGTTTCAAAAGTTGTTGCAGAACCGGTATAAGTGCGGGTTCACGTTTGTATTTTATCAAACATTGGTATCGATATCTATTGTTGAGACGACTGATAGCAGCTGCTGTCGGTCCAATGATGACTGTGCCTTGTGATAGTCGCTCCGCCATAAATTCAGTGCCTTTGTGTGCATAGTCAGCTGCTTTTAATACATCTTCATGACTAAACTGTACAACCGTCACGTAATAGTACGGTGGATAACCAAGTTGTCTTCTTCTATCCATTTCCATTTCGTAAAAAGGTACAAAATCTTGTGTTTTGGATAATTCAATTGCGTAGTGCTCAGGATCATATGTCTGAATGACTACTTCACCAGGTAATTGATCACGACCGGCCCTACCACTCACTTGCGTCAATAATTGGAATGTTTTCTCGGCAGCGCGGAAATCGGCCAAATGGAGAGATGTGTCAGCTGCCAATACGCCTACTAAAGTTATACGCGGAAAATCCAGTCCTTTGGCTATCATTTGTGTTCCAAGTAAAATATCTGCTTTTCCTTCACCAAAATCAT
This sequence comes from Sporosarcina sp. P2, assembly GCF_002743255.1. Taxonomy (GTDB): domain Bacteria; phylum Bacillota; class Bacilli; order Bacillales_A; family Planococcaceae; genus Sporosarcina. The sequence continues at coordinate 54,912 of NZ_PDYY01000005.1, read as the reverse complement.
ATAGCAAACGTTCATGGGCACCTTTTGTATTCGTCGTATCGATATCCATCCGTATTACGCGGGCTTCAGGTACCAATTTATATAATTCTTCTTGCGCTTTTTGTGTTCCTGTTCCAAAAAACCGAATATGCTCGCTTGTACATTCCGGACATTCGGAAGGTACCGGTTCTTCATGGCCACAATAATGGCATTTTAAACTTTCACTGGCACGGTGGTACGTCAATGAAATATCACAGTTTGGACATTCGACAACTGTTCCGCAATCACGGCAGAGAACGAAGCTCGAAAACCCACGTTTATTAAGCAGCAGGACAATTTGTTCTTTCCTTGCTAATCGTTCGCGAATCCCTTCAGCAAGCGCTACAGAAAACATCGAACGGTTTCCTACTTTTAGTTCTTCTCGCATATCTACCACTTCAACACTTGGCAAAGATTGGTTTTTGGCTCGTTTGGATAATGTTAATAATGAATACACCCCTTTGGAAGCCCTAGCATAAGACTCCAATGACGGTGTCGCACTTCCTAATATAACAGGACATTGATAGTATTCAGCACGCCAAATCGCTACATCACGTGCATGATACCTGGGTGACTCTTCCTGTTTATAGGTAGTCTCGTGTTCTTCATCGAGAATCAATAATCCTAAATTCATGAAGGGAGCAAATACTGCTGAACGTGCACCAATTGCAACTTTCACTTCACCACGATGGATTCGGCGCCATTCATCATACTTTTCGCCCGCAGATAAACCGCTATGCAAAACCGCAACTAATTCCCCAAAACGCCCTTTAAATCTAGCCGTCATTTGAGGTGTCAATGCGATCTCAGGCACTAGCACAATCGCTTCTTTCCCTTGCTTCAACACGTGATCGATAGCCTGTAAATAAACTTCCGTCTTACCACTTCCTGTAATACCATGAAGTAAAAAGGTTTCCTGAATATTGTTGTCACTCGACTGTTCAATAGCGGAAAGGGCTACTTGCTGTTCGTCTGTTAGTTGTTCCGGCTTGCCACTATCTTGCATTTTGGGTGTTTCTAATTCTCGGTACACTTCCACTTGCGATTGTTCTACTATCTCTTTATCTACAAGTGATTTCAATACAGTAGCGGTAACTCCGGATTCATCGAGGATTTTACTCGCTTCTATTGTTTCTGTCGGATGCTGCAACAGCCAACGAAGTAGTTCTTGTTGTTTTTTTGCATTTGGATGTACTTCTTCTAACGCCATTTCAAGTTGTTTCGCATCCGGCACATGAATCATTCGCACTTTTTTCATTTTGGTTTTCTGTTTGATCGCCGTATCAATTTCGACAATTCCTAGTTTATTATATTTCTTTACTTCATTTAATAAATTCGCATCTTGAAGTGCTTTTAAGGTGATTTGTTTGCGATTGCCTAAAAACGCGCGGAATGATTCATCAAGCTCATCTGGTTTGATGACAGTCATAATCTTTTCATATTTAGCACGCATAGCTGCTGGTAACATGACTTGCAGTGCATCGATTTCATAGGCGATCGTTTCCGTTGCCAACCATTTCGACAAAGCTAATAATTCCGCAGACAGCACCGGCTCTAAATCTATAATCTCCGCGAGCGGTTTAATTTTATTTTGGTCTAGTTGGCTTTCTACTTTGATACCCGTCACATAGCCTGCTACTTTTCGTGGACCAAAAGGTACTTTTACCCGTAAACCCGGCTCCATCACATGTTCCCAATCGATAGGTACTACATAATCAAATGGCCGGTCAATCGGATAGGCCGCTACATCTACAATGACTTCAGCAATCATGCAGTTTACTACTTTCATGCTGAAGGATGGTTTCAAATAACCGTTCGGCCAGTTGAGTTTTTGGCATGGCGGCAAAAGGAATAGTTTCTCCTTCTCTAGAAATCAATGTCACAACATTTGTTTCACTGCCAAATCCGCCACCAGGATCCGTGACATCATTGACGATAATATAATCTAGATTTTTAGATTCTAATTTTTTCTGTCCGTAGGCAATCGCATCCGTCGTTTCAGCTGCAAAGCCAATTAGCAATTGATTTTCTTTGCGTTTTCCAAGTGTTTTTAGGATGTCAGTCGTCCGCTCTAATTCCAGTACATCATCGCCATCTTTTTTCTTCATTTTTTGATCATGTATGTTTTTCGGTCGATAATCTGCAACAGCTGCCGATTTTACTACAATGGACGCATCATCATACTGACTGATTACAGCATCGAACATTTCAGCAGCACTTTCTACATGGATCACATGGACGCCTGATGGAACCGATAGCTCGACCGGTCCTGAAATGAGTACAGTCTGTGCACCCAGCTTCTGTGCTGCCTCCGCCATTGCGTAGCCCATTTTGCCACTTGAAAAATTAGATACATAGCGGACAGGATCTATACGTTCACGAGTCGGACCAGCTGTAATCACAACTTTTTTACCACATAAAGGTTGATAAGATCCTTCATTAAAATGCTTGCAAATTAACTCCGTAATTTTTTCGGGCTCTTCTAAACGCCCCTTACCCACATAACCGCAAGCTAAAAAACCTTCTGACGGTTCGATAAACTGATAGCCATCCCTATGCAATTGATCTATATTACGCATGACAGCGGGATGGGCATACATATGTACATTCATTGCAGGCGCAATCCAAACGTCTGCTTGTGTTGCAAGTAAAATAGTCGTTACCATATCATCTGCAATTCCGTGTGCAAGCTTGCCAATTACGTTAGCTGTTGCAGGCGCAACGACTACTAAATCTGCCCAGTCTGCTAAATCAATATGCGCAATGACACGGGAATCTTTTTCATCAAATGTATCAAAATACACATCGTTTCTTGACATGACTTGAAAGGATAATGGCTGAACAAATTCTTTCGCAGAATCAGTCATCACAACTTTTACATTCGCGCCTGTCTGACTTAATTTGCTGACGAGTGCAACAGCTTTATAAACCGCAATACCACCTGTTACGCAGAGTAAAATATTTTTATTATCTATCTTCATGGAACTCTCGTCCTTTCTAAAAATAATAAACTCCCTGAGAACGGTTGAATTCCAAGGGAGTTGTTTTTTATTTCAAATCAAACTTCGTCTTCATAAATAATTGATTCATCTGCTGCTATGTTGATTAAGACGCCCGCTGCCACTTCTTCAAGAGCCCTACCAACACTTTTTACTGATCGGTATGAATGAAGTGATTCGTTCTGTTTTTCTTGTAGTTCACGTGCGCGCTTAGCTGCCAGTGTAACCAGAGTGTATTTAGAATCAACTTTTCCTTTTAGTGAATCAACTGATGGATATAACATAGTTTATTCTCCCTCCAACATTTGTAAGTATCTCATTTCCACACGTTCTCTTCTGCAATGCTCTGCCGTAACAATTGCATTGATTCGATCACATGCTTTGGAGACCTCGTCGTTCTCTACTACATAATCATACAGATGCATCATTTCGAGTTCTTCTCTTGCTTTTAATACACGGTCTGCAATGATGTCAGATGCTTCCGTACCTCTCCCAATCAAACGAGTTTCTAGATCACTTAAACTTGGAGGTGCTAAGAAAATAAATAGGCCGTTTGGTACTTTTTCACGCACTTGGGCTGCACCGACTACTTCAATTTCAAGGAATACGTCACGACCAGCGTCGAGCGTTGCGTTAACGTAGTCGAGTGGAGTTCCGTAGTAGTTCCCTACATATTCCGCATATTCGAGAAGCTTTCCTTCTCCGATCATTTCTTCAAATACTTCTTTTGATCGGAAGAAATAGTCAACGCCGTCAACTTCACCTTCGCGCGGGTTTCTAGTAGTCATGGATATGGAGTATTCGTAGTTGGTGTCCGGACTTGTAAATAATTCTTTTCGTACGGTTCCTTTTCCGACGCCGGATGGACCAGAAAGGACGATTAGGAGTCCTCGATGTTTGTACATGTAATCCCTCTTTGTTATGTATTCATTAGCACGTCATACCTAACTATAACCTATACACCAGACAATTAAAGCAGATAGCACCGTTGATTTCCGTTCCAGGTGGGACGCTTTCCGCGGGCATGGCTTGAGCCTCCTCGTCCGCTTCGCTACCTGCGGGGTCTCAAGGCTCATGCTCATAACGCTTCGCTTATAATCGCAGAAGTAATTGCTATTCCCGCAGGAGTCGCCCACCTGAAACGAAAATCAACTAGATATCCTATATTTTTAAAATTGAAAGAAGTATTAATACAAAATTGTCTGATTAGACTACGTAGGCCCATGTGTGCAATCTGTTCATATTATACCATAATCATACGATGAGTGCTAAAATGGAACAAAACGATATGAAAGAGGAATCCGTATGGCATTTGATGGTTTATTTACAAGAGCAATAGTAAGCGAATTGCAGCAACTGAAGACGGGGCGGATTTCGAAGATTCATCAGCCGAATTCACAGGAAATCATTTTTCAAGTCCGAGCTAATAATAAAAATCATAAATTATTAGTATCGCTACACCCTTCATTTTCACGATTACAGTTGACTGATGAAGTGTTAACGAATCCTTCTGAGCCACCGTTGTTTTGTATGGTATTACGCAAGCAACTTGAAGGTGGAATGATTACATCAATTGAACAGCATGAGAATGACCGGATTGTGAATATTCACGTCCAGGCTCGAAACGAATTGGGGGACCAAATCGAACGGAAGCTAGTCATTGAAATCATGGGGCGACACAGTAACTTAATTTTACTCGACGCTTCACGAGATATGATTATTGACAGTATGAAACATTTACCGCCTTCCGTTAATAGTTACCGGACTGTTTTACCTGGACAGCCATATATTCCAGCACCACCACAAGACAAAGTAGACCCGTTCAAAGTAACCGAGACGGAATTCAATACAATAGTAGATTCTTTACAAGAACCAAAGGATATTGTACAGCATTTCGCAGGCTTTTCTCCATTAACAGCTGCGGAATTGCTATATCGTTTACAGGATGATAATCAATCATTTACTGTGTGGCGATCATTTCTTGAGAGTTTCAGCTTACGTACAATGAAACCCACTACCGTGGAAAACGATAGAAAAACTTTGTTTTCCGCAACTGCATTAACCCATGCACAAGGAATCACTCAATCGTTCTCCACTTTAGGTGAGTTGCTGGACAAAGTCTATTTTGCTAGGGCAGAACGGGAACGCGTAAAATCCCAAGCTATCGATCTAGAGCGTTGGTTATCAAATGAGATTGCCAAATTGGAAAACAAAACAAAGAAACTTCAAAAAGAACAAGAGACAGCGCAAGACTTGGATACATTGAAATTATACGGTGAATTATTGACTGCGAACAGCTACATGCTGCATAAAGGCGATAAAGAAGTGACTGTAGAGAATTATTATGAACAAGGCACAACCGTCACAATTCCACTCGATCCAAGAAAATCACCAATTGATAACGCACAACGCTACTTCTCGCGTTACTCAAAAGCAAAAACAGCATTGATTCGAATTGCAGAACAGCTTGAAAAAACTAAAGACGACATCGAATACTTCGAAATGGTCAGACAGCAAGTATATCAAGCTTCACCAATCGATATTGAAGAAATTCGTCAAGAACTAGTAGAACTTGGGTTCATGCGTGCTCGTAGAAGTAAAAAGAAAGTAAAACTACAGAAACCGAAACCGGAAGCATTCGTTTCTTCCACTGGCATTCCGATCTCAGTAGGGAAAAATAACAAACAAAACGACTACCTGACATTCAAACTTGCCGCTCGGGATCACATATGGCTTCACACAAAAGACATACCAGGCTCACACGTCGTCATTCACGACACCGATCCAGACGTCCAAACAATTGAAGAAGCAACCGCACTCTCTGCATACTTCAGCAAAGCCCGGGAATCATCTTCCGTCCCAGTCGATTACACGCAAATTCGTCATGTGAAAAAGCCTTCAGGAGCAAAACCAGGCTTCGTCATTTACTTTGAACAGAAAACTGTGTTCGTTACACCTGACGAAGATTTAGTACGTAAATTACGGAAATAATGCACTGTATGGCTATATGTTTTGAACATCTTAAGACAGAAGTGAATTCCTTTTATTATAGGTTTCTGTTCTGTCTTTTTTCTTTAAAGATGCATCATCGTTCCACATTAAAAAATGACCCCAGTTGATCGAAAGTGGAAGGCGGCGAGTGCAAAGATGTGCTCCTAACACTACGCTTTTACTCGCAAAAGTCGTTCTACGTGACGGCTCTTCCCGCGGGAATAGCAATTACTTCTGCGATTATAAGCGAAGCGTTATGAGCATGAGCCTTGAGACCCTGGACTGATGCCCGCAGGAAAGCATCCGCCTGGAACGTCGATCAACGTTGCCCAACCACTCACCACTCTTTCTTCTAGAAAGCAAAACGGCTCCCATTACGGGAACCGTTTTTATTTATTTACTTACAGCGTGCCAAGCTTCAACTTCGTATGCCATTCCATCAATTCATTCATAGACTCTTCCTTAACCGCGCCTTCTTCCTTCGCTACTTCAGCAAGTGCCGCAAAGTTTGTCAAGCTATGATAAGAAAGATTCGCCTCCGCAAACTTCTCGTCAGCCTTTTGCAACTCATATGTAAAGATTGAGACAATCCCACATACTTCCACGTCCTCTGCAATCAATGCATTCGCTGCATTTAAGCTACTTCCACCAGTCGAGATTAAATCTTCAATAATAACAGCCTTCGCATTCGCCTCAATTTTCCCCTCGATTTGACGGCTCTTGCCATGTGCTTTAGCTGTAGATCGGATATAAACCATAGGCAATTTCAAAATATCTGCAACCCACGCTGCGTGGGGGATGCCTGCCGTCGCCGTTCCTGCAATTACAGTAGTTTCAGGATAATGAACGCGGATCAATGCCGCAAGCCCTTCAGCAATTTCTTTACGCCCTACCGGATCTGCCATTGTCAAGCGGTTATCACAGTAGATAGGTGACTCGATCCCAGAGGCCCAAATGAACGGCTCTTCTGGATTAATTGCTACTGCTCCTACATTTAAAAGGATTTGTGCAACTTCTTTTTCTCTCGTCATGATGTCATTCCCTCCCACAATGTCTTTACATGTTCATATGCTTCAAGCGGATTATCAGCTCCTGTAATGGCACGGCCCACTACGATATGTGTAGAGCCTTCCTGTCTTGCTTTTGCTGGGGTGGCCACGCGCTTCTGGTCGTGGACATCACCTTGTGCCATGCGAATGCCAGGTGTCACTTTGAAGAAATCCTTGCCGCATACTTCTTCAATAATTTTCGCTTCCTGTACTGAACAAACCACGCCGTCCAACTGTGCGGATGAAGCCAATTTTGCGTAATGCTCCACAGATTCACGAAGCGGTACACGAATTAATTGTTCTTCGTTTACTTGTCGTTCATCTGTTGACGTCAGTTGAGTCACAGCAATTAATGCAGGACGCTGAACTCCCACAGCAGTTCCAGCGTCAAGTCCTTCAAGTGCCGCTTCCATCATTGTCTTCCCGCCAGCCGCATGTACGTTGACCATATCTACTTCAAGTGAAGCCAATACTTTCATTGCCGATTTTACCGTATTCGGGATATCATGCAATTTCAAATCTAAAAAGATGGAATATCCCTCTTCTTTCAATCGTGCAATCATAGCGGGGCCTTCTTTATAGTACAATTCCATTCCTACTTTGACATTGACTGAGTGATCAAAGGCTTGTAAGAAATCGAATGTCTTTTCAGCTGAATCAAAATCTAATGCGATAATTGGGGAGTGGTTCATACACGATGGCTCCTTCCAACTAATTCAGAAATATGATCGATTCCTAGTTCATCCAATTTAGCAGGTAGTTGCTCGATTATTGTTGGACAAATAAATGGGTCAACGAAGTTCGCTGTACCTACTGCTACTGCACTTGCGCCGGCAGACATAAAGTCCACAACATCTTGTACACATGTTACGCCACCCATTCCAATGATTGGAATATTAACCACTTGGCTTACTTCATAGACCATGCGAATCGCAACTGGCTTAATTGCAGGTCCAGATAAGCCGCCTGTTTTGTTCGCAATCACCGGCTTACCTGTTTTTTCATCTAGACGCATGCCAACCAATGTATTAATCATCGTAATTCCATCTGCTCCGCCTGCTTCTACCGCCAATGCCATCGCTTTAATATCCGTGACATTCGGTGATAGTTTCACATACACAGGAACAGATGAAACAGCTTTTACAGCCGCTGTCAGTTCTTTTGCTATTTCAGGATCCGTTCCAAACAGGATCCCGCCACATTTGACGTTTGGACAAGAGATATTCAATTCGAGCGCATGCACGTTTGATGCTTTTGAAATTTGTTTCGCCACTTCAACGTAATCTGCAGTTTCAGATCCCGCAACGTTCGCTATAATTGGAACATCGAATTTCTCTAACCATGGTAATTCATTAGTCAACACGCCTTGAAGCCCAGGGTTTTGAAGACCGATAGCATTTAACATCCCTGAAGCAGTTTCAGCTACACGTGGTGTAGGGTTACCATAACGCATTTCTTCCGTTGTCGCTTTAATCATGATAGCTCCGAGCTGGGACAAATCGTACAGATTACCGTACTCCTTACCAAAACCGAAACAGCCAGATGCAGGCATAATGGGATTTTTCAATTCGAGTCCTGGCAATGTAACCGCTAATCTATTCATATCTGCACCACCCCTGCTGGAAATACTGGTCCATCTGAACATACTTTGACATATGCCTGATCTGTCGCATTTTCATTCGTATGACAGACGCAAGCAAAACAAGCACCGATACCGCAACCCATACGTTGTTCAAAAGATAAGAATCCTTTTTTATGCACATACGCTTTTTGTACGGCATCAAGCATCGGCATAGGTCCACAACTATAAAACGTTTCGAAGTCATGAGATAATTCACTCATGACGTTTGTAACAAAGCCTTGTGTACCGTTACTGCCATCCACTGTTGCTATATATGTTTCGCCTAAAGCAGCAAATTCTTCTTCATAGAAAACTACTTGATCCGATTCGAAACCCAGTATGTGAATGCATTTCACGCCTTTTGTTGTTAGCTGTTTTGACAATTCATAGAGTGGGGGCACGCCGATCCCGCCACCAATCAATACAGCTGTTTGACCAGCCGTTGTTTCTTCAACTGGGAAGCCATTTCCTAGAGGTCCTAGTACATTAACTGTATCTCCCTTACGTTTTTCAGATAAGAACGATGTACCTCGACCCTCTGCGCGATAAATGATGGTCATTTCATTTTTCTCGGGATTAATTTCAGCAACTGAAATTGGACGTCGCAATAATGGTTCAAATGAATCCGACACTCGGATATGGACAAACTGGCCCGGAGAAGTAATTTCTCCGACCAGCTTGCCTGTTAATTTCATCTCAAAAATGTTTTTCGCAATTTCCCTCTGTGATCCGACAGTCATTAAATCTTGGATGATCATTGAACCACCTGCGGCTGTGGCATTGCATCCGTCTGGAATGTCATGGACTCGATTACGGATAACATCGCGGCAGCTGTATCAATCGAAGTTAAACAAGGAACACCATTCTCCACTGTTTCGCGGCGAATTCTAAAGCCATCTCGTGCGGGTTGTTTTCCTTTAGTCAATGTGTTGATGACCAATTGTGCTTGTCCTTTTTGGATCACATCGATCAACGTCGGACCTTCTGTGCCAATTTTACCTACTGTTTTCACTTCGATATTTTCTGCTTCGAGTACTTTAGCAGTACCTTCTGTTGCCACAATACGATAGCCAGTTTCAATGAAACGTTTTGCAATATCTACAATTTCTTCTTTATCTTTATCGGAAACTGTCATTAACACGGTACCGTATTCTTTTACTTCCATTCCTGCCGCTACTAAGCCTTTGTACAATGCTTTCTCCAATGTTATATCTTTACCCATTACTTCACCTGTTGATTTCATTTCAGGCCCGAGTGTAATGTCTACACGACGAAGTTTTGCGAAAGAGAAGACCGGTACTTTGACATAGACGCCTGCTGGTGCTTCTGCAAGTCCGTCGGTATAGCCTTGTTCTAAGATGGATTTCCCCAAGATAGCTTGAGTTGCGACATTTGCCATCGGGATATTCGTTATTTTACTTAAGAATGGTACTGTACGGCTAGAACGCGGGTTCACTTCGATTACATACACCTGTCCTTCCGAAATAACGAACTGGATATTCATTAAACCACGAATTTTAAGCCCAAGAGCCAAACGTTTCGTATAGTCAGCAATCGTTTCGATCATGGACTGTGAAAGGTTTTGCGGAGGATAGACTGCAATTGAGTCACCTGAGTGAACGCCTGCACGTTCGATATGCTCCATGATGCCAGGTATCAAAACTGTTTCACCGTCGCAAATTGCATCGACTTCAATTTCCGTTCCTGTTAAGTAACGGTCGATCAATACCGGATGTTCAGGACTAGCTTTTACCGCGTTCTCCATGTATTGAAGTAATTCCTCTTCATAGTAGACGATTTCCATTGCACGGCCACCTAGTACATATGACGGGCGGACTAAGACTGGATAGCCAATTTCTTTTGCAATAACGACTGCTTCTGGAACTGATAAAGCGGTCTTTCCAAGTGGTTGTGGCACACCAATTTCATGCAAAGCACTCTCAAATTTATCACGATTTTCCGCACGGTCAATATCTTCAAGTGATGTACCAAGAATTTTTACTCCGCGTGCTTCCAATTCATCAGCCAAGTTGATCGCTGTCTGGCCACCGAACTGTACGATGACGCCTTCAGGTTGCTCAAGATCTACGATATGCATGACGTCTTCAATTGTTAACGGTTCGAAGTACAACTTATCAGAGATCGAGAAGTCCGTCGAAACTGTTTCAGGATTGTTATTGACAATGATCGCTTCATAACCTGATTGTTGTATAGCCCATACACAATGCACTGTCGCATAGTCGAACTCTACACCTTGCCCAATTCGGATTGGACCTGAACCTAAAACAATCACGCTCTTCTTATCCGTTTTTACAGATTCATTTTCGTCTTCGTACGTACCATAGAAGTACGGTGTATCTGATTCATATTCCCCAGCGCATGTATCCACTTTCTTATAGACAGGAACTAATCCTTGTTGTTGTCTCCAGTCGTATACATCACGTTCTGTAGTCTTCCATAACTTCGCAATCGTCACATCTGGGAAGCCAAGACGTTTTGCTTTATAACCAATGGCTGTATCGTATGGATTCTCTTTCAATATCTCTTCATAACGAACGATATTTTCGAATTTACGCAAGAAGAATAAATCGATTGCGCTCCATTCATGTAATGTTTCAATTGTTACACCGCGACGTAATGCTTCTCCAATGAAGAATAGACGCTCGTCGCCTGCCTTGCGAATTCGTTGTTCGATCCATTCATCAGACATTTCATTTCCACCTGGAAGTGACAAATCGAATTGACCTGTTTCCAATGACCGAACAGCTTTCATGATGGACTCTTCAAATGTACGGCCCATCGCCATTACTTCCCCTGTCGCTTTCATCTGTGTACCCAAGTTACGCTTCGCTGATTCAAACTTATCGAAAGGCCAACGTGGAATTTTAGTGACTACATAGTCCAGTGTCGGCTCAAAGCAAGCATACGTATTACCTGTTACCGGATTCATCATTTCATCCAACGTCAATCCGACAGCAATTTTCGCCGCTAGTTTTGCAATTGGATAACCCGTTGCTTTGGAAGCTAATGCAGATGAACGACTAACACGCGGGTTCACTTCAATAATGTAATAATCAAAGCTATGTGGATCAAGTGCTAGCTGTACGTTACAGCCACCTTCGATTTTTAACTCACGAATGATGTTTAACGATACGTTACGAAGCATCTGGTTTTCACGGTCCGTCAACGTTTGGCATGGCGCCGTTACAATAGAATCTCCTGTATGAATACCGACAGCATCGACGTTCTCCATATTACAAACGACAATTGCATTATCTGCTGAGTCACGCATTACCTCATATTCGATTTCCTTGAAGCCTGCGATGGATTTCTCTAGAAGACACTGTGTAACTGGGCTATATTTCAAACCACTTGCTACGATTTCTTCTAAATCTTCATCATTGTGACAAATTCCTCCACCTGTACCACCTAGCGTGAATGCAGGACGAACGATAACTGGATAACCAATTTCATTGACGAATGCATAGGCTTCATCAATATTATGAATGATTTCACTGTCTGGAACAGGTTCACCCATTTCATTCATTAATGTACGGAACAAATCACGGTCTTCCGCTTTATGAATCGCATCCAGCTTAGTACCCAAAATCTCAATTCCTAATTCGTCTAGGATCCCTGATTCATGTAATTCAATAGCCATGTTTAAACCAGTTTGTCCGCCTAACGTCGCAAGTAGTGCATCCGGGCGTTCTTTACGGATGATGCGGCTAACGAATTCAAGTGTGATGGGCTCGATATATACTTTATCTGCCATTTCTGTGTCAGTCATAATGGTTGCAGGGTTAGAGTTGATAAGAATAACTCGGTATCCTTCTTCTTTAAGAGATAAACAGGCTTGTGTACCTGCATAGTCAAATTCTGCTGCTTGTCCAATTACAATCGGACCTGAACCAATCACGAGGATAGATTTTATGTCAGTACGTTTAGGCATTAGTATTCTCCTTTCGGTTGCTTGCAGTCATCAATTGAATAAAACGTTCGAATATATAGCTAGAATCTTGTGGCCCTGGTGAAGCTTCCGGGTGGAACTGAACAGTAAATGCTTCTAGCTTCTCACTTCGAAGCCCTTCAATACACTTATCATTCAATGCAATATGTGTCACTTCGAGACCCGTTCCTGCTAAAGAGTCTTCAAGTACTTCATATCCATGACTTTGTGATGTGAGATCGGTACGATTCGTAATCAAGTCTTTTACTGGATAGTTGCCGCCAATATGACTGTTCTTCATCTTCGCCGTTTTCGCACCGCATGCTAGTGCGAATAATTGATGACCAAGTCCGATACCGAAGATAGGCTTCTTGCCTAGTAATTCTTTGATAGTTTCGACTGCCCCTTCTACATCCTCAGGGTTTCCTGGTCCATTTGATAATAAAATACCATCTGGGAACAATGCTAATATTTCTTTTGCCGATATATCATAAGGTACAACGATGACATCGCAATCTTTTTTATTTAATTCGCGTAAAATGCCATGTTTAATGCCATAGTCAATAACGACGACACGCTTACCTAAGCCTGGGGATGGATATGGACGTTTTGTAGATACTTTCGCAACCAAATCTTTTGGCAGTTCGTATTGTTGAAGTTCTGCAACAGTTGAATCGGTATCGATCTCTTCTCCTGCAGCTGTTAATTTACCGCGTAGCGCACCTTTTTCACGTAATAGACGCGTTAGTTTACGAGTATCAATCTCCTGGATACCTGGGATTCCTTTTAATATTAACAAGTCTCCTAGTGACATGCCGCTCCGGAAATTTGAAGGCTCTTCTGTTAGCTCTCTAACGACTAAGCCGTTGATTGCTAAGTCGATAGATTCATAATCGTCTCGGTTAATTCCGTAGTTACCGATCAATGGATACGTCATTACGATAATTTGTCCACAACCTGAAGGACTTGAAATTGTCTCCTGATAGCCTGTCATACCTGTTGCAAATACCGTTTCCCCTATCGAAGCACTTTCTGCTCCGAATGCTTTTCCTTCAAAAATGGAACCGTCTTCCAATACTAAGTATCTTTTTGTCATCATTGACCATCCTTCCATACGATGTTCCCACCGAAAATTGTCATTACAGGCCATCCAGCGCATTCTACTCCGTCAAATGGTGTGTTCTTACCTTTTGAAACAAATGTCGTACGATCGATTTTTTGTTGCTTTTCTAGATCCAGTAATACGAGATCTGCTTCAGCTCCTACTTCAAGCTTACCGTATGGCAAGTTGAACACTTCGGCAGGTTTTACTGTCATCCAGTCAAGAAGTTGTTTGAGTGTCCAATATCCTGGCTTTACGAAGTTTGTATATAGTAAGGGAAATGCTGTTTCTAATCCTGTGATGCCGAATGGTGCTTTTGCAATACCTACTGCTTTTTCATCTGCTGTATGCGGTGCGTGATCGGTTGCGATACAGTCCAATGTCCCATCCATCAAGCCTTCACGTAATGCATCGCGGTCTTCGATGGCGCGTAGTGGCGGATTCATCTTCCAGTCCGCATCGTCTCCGGGTACATCATCTTCTGTTAATAACAAATGGTGGGGGCTGACTTCTGCTGTCACATGAATACCAGCTTTTTTTGCGTCACGGATTACGCGAACTGATTCTTTCGTGCTAACATGACAAACGTGGTAATGTGCGCCTGCCGCTTCTGCTAGTAAAATATCTCGTGCAATATGTACGGATTCTGCAATAGAAGGAATTCCTGGTAGTCCAAGTTCTTTATTACGTTTCCCTTCATGCATTGCCCCACCATAGATTAGTGTGTTGTCTTCGCAGTGTGCCACAATAGCCATATCGATCTTCGCTGCTTCTTGCATTGCTTCATACATCATGCCGGCTTCTTGTACACCTACGCCATCGTCCGTGAACGCAAATGCGCCGTGTTCTTTTAATTCAGACAGATTGGTACGTTCTTTTCCCGCTTCTCTGATGGTGATGGACGCATAAGGGAGCACACGAATCTTAGCATGATCTTTAATTAATGTGTTGATTTTTTCAAGATTTTCTTTTGTGTCTGGTACTGGACGTGTATTCGGCATTGGACAAATGGTTGTATATCCGCCTTTTGCAGCTGAATGGGTACCTGTTTCAATTGTTTCTTTATGTTCTCCACCCGGCTCGCGCAAATGAACGTGTACATCGATGAACCCTGGTGATACAAGTAACCCTTTTCCTTCAATTACTTCACATCCGGCTGTACCTAGTTGATTACCAATTTCCAAAATCTTTCCGTCTGCAATTTTAATGTCCGTTTCGACGATCTGGCCTTCCTCGTTTACCATTTGCACTTGTTGAATTAACGTGTTCATATTACTTCCGCCCCTTCAAAATAAGTTCTAGAACAGCTGCCCGAATATAGACGCCGTTTTCTACCTGTTTAAAAATTCGTGATTGCGGACTCTCTATTAAACTATCCGCTATTTCTACATCACGATTCACTGGAGCAGGATGCATGATGATTGCACCTTTTTTCATTCTTGCAGCCCGTTCTATAGTGAGACCATATTGCTCATGATAAGCAGCTTTCGTATAAGCCATCTCTGTATTGTGACGCTCATGTTGTACGCGAAGCAGCATAACGACATCACTCGTTTCAATCACTTCATCCCAGTTGTCAACACTGTCGAATTCTCCTGCCCATTCCGGTGGGCAGAGGAACGTGACTTCAGCTCCGAGCTTCCGCAAAGCTTCCGCATTTGAGCGAGCTACACGACTGTGGGCGATATCCCCCGCAATCAATACTTTCAGTCCTGCAAAATGTCCGAATTCTTCTTGAATCGTGAAGATGTCGAGCAAAGATTGTGTCGGATGCTGACCTGATCCGTCTCCTGCATTAATGATGGCAACATTCGTACGTTTTATCAATTCTTCATAGAAACCATCGGCTGGATGACGAATGACTAGAGCATCCAACCCAATTGCTTCCAACGTCCTAATCGTATCATACAAAGATTCTCCTTTTAAAGTACTCGAGAAACTCGTCTCAAAAGGAATGATTTGCGCGCCTACTTTACGTTCTGCCATTTCAAAACTCGTTTTTGTTCTCGTACTAGGTTCAAAAAACAAGTTGCAGACGGTATATGTTCCAGGCAATTCCCTGAAGCCCAGCCGCTTAAAAATCGCTGCCCTATCGAGTATGAGCATGATCTCTTCAACTGTCAGGTCTTTCATTGAAACTAAATGTTCCATCAGATGTTCCTCCTTCACGAAATGCAAGTAATTCATGCACGAACTGCTTTTTTTCTATTCTTCCCGATCCATCAAAGTATCATCTGTTTTACCTGGCAACACGAGATTTAACAGAACGCCGACAATTGCTGACAGTGCCATACCGCCGATTTGGAATGTTTCACTTATATTGACAGTCGCTCCACCGATTCCGATGACTAGGATGATGGACGCGATAACTAGATTTCGTTGATTATCAAAATCGATCTTGTGGTCGATAAGCATCCGTATTCCTGATGAAGCGATGATACCGAACAACAGAATGGATATCCCCCCAAGTACTGCTGTAGGAATCGTAGCGATCAACGCCATAATTTTGCCTATGAAGGAGAAGAGTATCGCAAATACCGCAGCCCCCATGATCACATACACACTATAAACCCGCGTGATAGCAAGTACACCGATATTTTCTCCATACGTAGTTTTAGGTGGTCCTCCGACTAGTCCACTCATAAGCGTGCCCAGTCCATCACCAAGCAATGATCTGTGTAATCCAGGACTTTCAATATAATTGCGATCTACTACTTTACCTAGTACCAACTGGTGTCCTATATGCTCAGAGATCGTGACAATCGCTATTGGCACCATAATGATCAGAAGTGTCGGTGTTACGACAAATTCATAATCCACACCAGGAATCAGCATCTCCGGTACCGCAAACCACTTGGCTTCTACAACTTTGCTGAAATCTAGAATACCGATGAACGCAGAGTAGATGTACCCCACTACGATTCCTATAAGTACTGGCATCAAGCTGATAATTCCTTTAAAGAACATTAAGCAAAATACTGCAGAAGCAAGTGTTACTAGAGCCGCCGAAAAGTGTAAGCCGCTATAAACATCCGCTCCGTCAACATTGATCGTGCTGGCCATATTTACGGCTGTCGGTGCGAGCGCCAATCCAATCACCATTATGACCGGTCCCACAACGATGGGTGGCAATAATTTCATGATCCAGTTATAGCCTGTTTTATAAATCAGTAACGATATAATCGCATAGACCAATGCTACGAACATACTACCTATCATTGCACTGCCGATACCGCCAGATTGCGTCGCCATCTGAATGGGTACAATAAAAGCGAATGAAGAGCCTAGATAGGCCGGAACTTGAAACTTCGTCACAATAATAAATACAATGGTTGCAATCCCACTCGTTAATAGCGCAATAGCAGGGCTTAAGCCTACTAATTGTGGTACCAAGATTGTCGCGCCAAACATAGCGAACATATGTTGCAAACTCAGTACCAGCCAACGAATAGGTTGCGGTTTTTCATGTACATCCAATACTTTTACACTCATCTATCATTTCTCCCAGCTTTTTATAATGTGCGTGTGTGAATCTTGACTCCATCCGTTCCATCTTTTTCGATCATACTGACTACTACCCGTTCTTCATTTGAAGTCGGGATATTCTTACCAACAAAATCTGGACGAATCGGTAGTTCTCGATGACCTCGATCTACTAAGACAGCCAGCTGTATGGAAGAAGGTCTTCCCAAGTCCATAATGGCATCTAGTGCAGCACGAACCGTTCTGCCTGTATACAGAACATCGTCTACCAAGATGACTTTTTGATCCGCTACATTATGTTCGATATCGACTTGTTGTACAAATGCTTCTCCTTGCTGATTCTTTAATTGAAGATCATCCCGGTATAATGTGATATCCAATTCACCGGTTTTGATAGGTTTACCTTCGATTAGTTCAATCTTATCCGCTAAGCGTTTAGCTAAGATGGCCCCTCTTGTTTTAATGCCAACTAGGATGCAGTGATCAATGCCTCGATTTTTTTCGATAATTTCATGGGCAATACGTGTGACCGCCCGCGTGATGGCTTGTTCGTCTAGTATTTCTGCTTTTTCCGTCATATCAATAAGTCCCCTTTCTCTCTTACCTTTTTCCATAAAAAAACCCTCCAGTCAGAGTAGACTGGAGGGCGGACGTGCAGAAAAAAGCATACATCGATACTTACCGCAGTAAGTTATCTTGTAATTCCGTGCAACCTTCCCAGCCTCACAGGACTGACGTTAAAGGTATCGCTATTCAATTGCTTATTAAGAGTATACATCCCTTACTAAACGTTTGTCAACGCCTATTAAGAACGTAATTCATTTAGTAACTGTTGGAAATTTTCAGGCAATGGTGCAGTAAACTCCATATATTCATCCGTTGTAGGGTGATTAAACCCAACAGTACCCGCATGCAGTACTTGACCGCCAAAATCGATTGTTTTTCTTTGGCCGTATTTAGGATCTCCTACCAGGGGATACCCAATGTATTTCATATGCACACGAATCTGGTGAGTTCTACCTGTTTCCAGACGACATTCAACCAATGTATATGCGCCAAAACGTTCTAGAACCTTAAAGTGTGTAACAGCATTTTTCCCGTCATCCACGACCGCCATTCGTTGACGATCACGCTTGTCACGTCCGATTGGTGCATCTATTGTGCCGTTATCATGCGGAATATGTCCGTGAACTAAAGCAGTATATACCCGATTAACCGATTTCGCGACGAGCTGATTAACTAATGAAACATGCGCTTTATCATTTTTTGCTACCATCAATAACCCCGAAGTATCTTTATCAATACGGTGTACGATACCCGGTCGCATGATACCATTGATGCCTGATAAATCTGTCACCTGGTACATCAATCCATTAACTAGAGTACCACTTACATGCCCCGCCGATGGATGAACCACCATTCCTACAGGTTTGTTGACAACCAATACATCTTGATCCTCGTATACGATTTCAAGTTGTAAATTTTCAGCTTCAACATCATACTCCTCGATTTCTGGCTGCTCGACAGTAAGCTTATCGGCTGTCTTGACTTTATAGTTCGGCTTAACTGCACTGCCATTTACCTTAACATGTTCTTCTTTCACCCATTGCTGGATTTGTGTACGGGACCAGTCCGGTTGAAGGGTAGCCAATGCTTTATCTATTCGATTGCCTGTAAGTTCTTCAGTTATTTCATATTCAATTCTTTCCATTAGGACACCTTTTTCTTTTTCTTTTTTTCGTCAAGTATTACGTGTAACAAAATAAGTATGACAGCAATTGTCAATGCGGCATCCGCCACATTAAATATCGGAAAATCATAATGTATTACAGGAATCAATACGCTGATGAAATCCACTACTTCTCCCCTTACTAGTCGATCGATAAAGTTTCCAATCGCACCGCCTAGCAATAGCATCAGACTCATACCTAGTAGTCGGTCCTTTTTACCTTCTGTATGGAAGAAGTAAACAATAGCTACTACTACTACAATGGTCACTATAAAAAATAACCACATCTTCCCTTCAAGCATCCCCCATGCAGCACCACGGTTACGGTGAGAGAGCAACGCAATATAAGGATCTAGAACAGAAATATATTCACCTAACTCCATATTTTTTACGACTAGCCATTTCGTCAATTGATCCAAGCCAATGACCAGTGCTGCGATTGCATAATAAACGATCACTTCATTACCCTCCGTCCAGCTAATTTCTTCTTTAGTTTACCACAAAAACACGTCTTTCATTATGTTTGTTAGTTCAACGATTCAAAAAAGCCATCATCATCCACGAATGAATGATGATGGCTGCGACATCAAAATTACTTACGCATAATTTTCTTTCACAACAGTCGCGCATCGTGTACATAGTGTTGAATGTTCTGCATCTTCTCCAACCGTTTTAGAGATTGTCCAGCAACGCTCACATTTTTCACCTTCAGCAGGTTCTACCAAGACCGTTGCATGATCTAGTTTCAATGCATTCGGTAAATCTGCATCTGTACTCTCTTCAAAGTCCGAGACGATGAAGAATTGTGCAAAGTCGATATCATCAGCTTGCAATATGCCGCGTTGAATTTCAGGCAACACAACAGTCACTTTTGCCTCCAATGATTTCCCAATTACTTTCGCGTTTCGCGCTTCCTCAAGAGCTTTCAAGACATCATCACGGATCTCCATCAAGTTATCGAAGCGCTCACGAAGCGTGTCCGCTACTTCACCTTTATGATCAGCTTCAGGCATATCCGTCAATTGGACACTATCTTCTTCAACGTACTGAATGTTTTTCCACATTTCATCTGCAGTGTGTGGCAAGATTGGTGTGATGAGCTTGACAAGTGTAATCAATGTATCATACATCACTGACTGCATTGCACGACGATCTGGATGATCCGCAGCTTCGATATAGACCACATCTTTCGCAATATCCAAGTAAAGTGAACTTAGTACACCTGTACAGAAATTATTGATTGCGTGGTAGACCGTAGGGAAAGCATACTGATCGTACGCTGTAAGAACTTCCTCGATCAAATCCTGCAACTTCACGTAGACATACTGATCAATTGCACGCATATCATTAAATGCTACACGATTTGTAGCCGGATTAAAGTCGGCTACGTTACCATGCAAGAAGCGAATTGTATTACGGATCTTACGATAAACTTCCGAAACTTGCTTAAAGTTCGAATCAGATACACGAACATCAGCTGTATAGTCTACAGACGATACCCAAAGACGTACGATATCCGCACCAAGCTGATTGATCACTTTCGAAGGGACGATGACATTCCCTAGAGACTTGCTCATCTTTCGACCATTTTTGTCCAATGTGAAACCATGGCTCAAGATGCCTTTATATGGTGCAATACCATTGATGGCTACGCTCGTTGTCAATGAAGAGTTGAACCAACCACGATATTGATCGGAACCTTCAAGATATAAATCTGCTGGGTAACGGAGATCGTCACGTTCTTCCAGTACACCTTGATGTGTAGTACCCGAGTCGAACCAGACATCCATAATATCGGTTTCTTTCGTGAATTCGCCATTCGGGCTTCCTTCATGTGTATAGCCTTCTGGCAATAGTTCTTTAGCAGAACGTTCGAACCAGACATTTGATCCATTCTCGCGGAATAAATCTGCTACATGACTGACCGTTTCATCTGTAAGAATGACCTCACCATTTTCCGCATAGAATACCGGAATCGGAACACCCCATACGCGCTGACGAGAAATACACCAGTCGCCACGGTCACGGACCATATTGAATAAACGTGTTTCTCCCCAAGCTGGCGTGAACGAAGTAGTTCGGATGGCTTCGAGTAAATCACTTCTGAAAGTTTCAATAGAAGCGAACCATTGTGCAGTCGCACGGTAGATAACCGGCTTCTTCGTACGCCAATCATGCGGATACGAGTGAGTGAAGAATGACAATTTTTGAAGCGCTCCGACTTCTTCCAGCTTTTCAGTCACCGCTTTATTCGCATCCTCATAGAACATACCTGTGAAAAATGGTGCTTCATCTGTCATGACACCGCGGTCATCAACCGGAGATAATGCATCGATTCCATATTGCTTGCTCACGTAGAAGTCATCTTCACCATGACCTGGTGCTGTATGGACACAGCCTGTACCTGCATCTGCCGTAACATGCTCACCTAACATGATTAATGAATCACGATCATAAAACGGATGTCTTGCAACAATTCGGTCTAGTTCTACGCCTTGAATTTCTTTTTCGATCGTGTACTCTTCCCATTCAAGCTCTTTCGCCAAATACTCGACTAAGTCCTTTGCAATTACAAACTTCTCATTCTGTACGTTTACTACAACATACGTAAATTTAGGATGAACGGAAATTCCTAAGTTTGCAGGAATGGTCCAAGGTGTTGTTGTCCAGATTAGGAACTTCACATCATGCTCCAGTACACCTTTCCCATCCGAGATTGGGAAGCTGACATATATGGAGGGAGACTTTTTATCCTGATATTCAATTTCCGCTTCCGCCAAAGCAGTTTCACTTGAAGGAGACCAGTAGACAGGTTTTAGTCCTTTATAGATGTATCCTTTTTTAGCCATTTCACCAAACACTTGTATTTGACGTGATTCAAATTCAGGCTTCAGTGTGATGTATGGATTCTCCCAATCTCCACGAACCCCTAAACGCTTAAACTGCGTTCGCTGATTGTCAATTTGTTGTAGGGCATACTCTTCACACATTTTACGGAATTCAGCAGTACTCATTTTTTTGCGATCAATCTTTTTATTTACAAGTGCTTGCTCAATCGGCAAACCATGTGTATCCCAACCTGGAACATATGGTGCGTGGAATCCAGACATCGATTTATAAC
Organism: Sporosarcina sp. P2; assembly: GCF_002743255.1. GTDB lineage: Bacteria > Bacillota > Bacilli > Bacillales_A > Planococcaceae > Sporosarcina. The sequence continues at coordinate 32,850 of NZ_PDYY01000005.1, read as the reverse complement.
GAATGATAAAGTCTTTTAACACTTTGTTCAGTGCGTGACCCATGTGTAAGTCACCGTTCGCATAAGGCGGTCCATCATGCAATATGAAGAACGGACGGTCTGCGGTACGTTCTTGAACTTGCTGATAGATATTCTTCTCATTCCACTCTTCCTGTATTTTCGGCTCATTATTTGGCAAATTTCCACGCATAGGGAAATCAGTTTTCGGCATAAGCAATGTATCTTTATATTCCATTATAATTCCTCCTTAAAATATGGGTAATTCTTTTATTGCTATAGAAATGAATTCGGCTAGCTCAAGCGCTCAACTGCTTAAGAAATCAGAAAAACCCCATCCCAAAAAGGGACGAGGTTCATTCTCGCGGTACCACCCTACTTGCAATCGCATAAAGCAATTGCCGCTTAGACACTAGTAACGGCAGTGTGAGACCGAGAACCAAGATCTATATAAAGGTTCTAGCTCAGGAGTGATTTTCGTTTTTGATTCACCACCGGGCTTACACCATCCCCGGCTCGCTATGGGCAAAATCAGAAAGTACTTTTTCCGTCAACGCTTCTTCGTTTCAATTTACTTTTCATTATAAAAATGTGTTCGAAAGTTGTCAAGCTTCTTTCGTCTGCTTCACTAGCTCTTCATCTAAACTATCTATATTCGGAATATCCAACTCTTGCTCAGCTACACTTTCGACACTGGATGTATCCAATTCATACTTCAACAGGTCATCCCAGTCTTCAGTATTGATCATATCTAGCTGTGCTTCTACCATCATCTTGAAACGGCTTTTGAATACTTTTGATTGTTTCTTCAACACTTCAACTTCAAGTGCAATCTTTCTTGCCTGCGCAAGTGCGTCGTTAACAAGGCGGTCCGCATTCTTTTCTGCTTCAGAAATGATTAACTTTGATTCTTGAATAGCATTTTTCCGAACATCTTCTGCAGCCTCTTGTGCAATCAGAATGGATTTTTGCATCGTTTCTTCTATTAAATTAAAGTGAGTAATCTTCACTTCATTATCAGAAACCGTTTTTTCAAGTTCTTCATTTTTCTTCAGGACGTTTTCATAATCCTTCATCAATTGTTCTAAAAATGCATTCACTTCATCTTCATCATAGCCACGAAATTTCGTATTAAACGTTTTGTTATGTATATCCGTAGGGGTTAAAGCCATAATACGCTTTCTCCTTTCAGTATGCTTACATAGTTTACAGTGTGATTGTGTTTACTACTTGATTAAACACTACTTTTCTTAATTTATCAAGGATTCAATTCAGACTAGTGCACCGATCATCACTCGAATTTTATCTTTCTTTGTACGTCCTTCGATACTCGTGATTCTAAAGCGGCCATACCCTCTAATTGACAGGACATCATATTCTTCCACTTCAAACGCTTGTTGGTCAATCATAGCCCAATTCACTTTAACTTTCTCCGCCTTAATAAGAGACGAAGCTTTAGCTCTTGAACTGTTTGTTAATGTTGCTACAATGGTATCCAAACGCAATGAACTAACGATATGCAGATCTTCCGTCCACTCTTCTCTTACGTTAATAAAATCTTCCGTATTTGGAACTGGCTCTACTGAAATTTTCACTTTACCTACTTGCGTGAAATGGACGTGAATGTATTCAGATACCTCCTGAGCAACCGCAAATTGCACTGTCTCTTCAGTTAGTCGAATATCACCAAATCGTGAACGCTCAATTCCAACAGACAGTAAGGAACCAAGGAGCTCGGAATGTTTCATTGTGACGAATTTTTGTGGATAATTCACTTTATATACACTGATTTGAAAATCCTCTTTAGTTGGGGTGTAATAATCTGGATAGATTAGCACACGCTGTCGTTCAGCCTCGTTAAAGCCACCTCCTGCTGTCAAAGTGAGATCTGAATTCCTCACCATGGATTCCGTTATGAACCGCTGACGTGGATCCATAAACTCTGTTAGCTTGGGTGCATACGTATCTTCCACTTCTTTCACCCAACTATTCACTTTTTCAATAAATGGTTGTTCTTCTTTACGAAAATGTTGAAATATTGAATCCATTCTATTTCTTCTCCTTATATAAAAAAATCCTCACCTTGTGAGGATTTCCGAATTCAGTTTAGGATATACTTAACTTACTAATGCTTGGAAGATCATCAAATAAATCTGTCCAATTCCTCTGCTGATTAATTGTAAAGACAGCAATGCGACAATCGGTGAAAAATCAATCATACCAAATGGAGGTATGAACTTACGGAAAAAGCCTAAATAGGGTTCAGCTACTTTTCCTATAAGCTGCCCAAATTTTGTTTCTCTTGTGGAAGGAACCCATGACATTAAAATATAAATGACCAACAGAATAGAATATAATTGCAAGGCCCCAGAAATAAATAAATACGAGTTGTTTAATAATGCGATCATAATAACATGTACACCTCATTCAAATTGTTCAACTTTCATTGGCTGAAAGCTCTAAGTTTCGTAGCCTATCGTTCTTGTTGTTCAGATAGAAACTCCGTAATTTTACCAGCTACTTCTACGTTGTCAGGTGCACATAGGAATATATCTGCGCCAATTCGTTGAATGTCGCCACCGAGGGCATAAACTGTACCACTTAAGAAATCAATGATACGAAATCCTTGATCACGCTCTATCTGCTGTAAGTTCACGACGACAGAACGGCGATTCTTCAGATGTTCTGCAATGTCCTCTACTTCTGCATAAGAACGCGGCTCCAGTAGAATGACTTTTGACGATTTTTGAAGACTTTGTAGACTAATCACAGGGGCTTGTGTAGATGAAGGTTTTTGCGGAGAGGCTTGAAGACGACCATTGACAGCTCGTTTCTTACCTCCTAGCTTCTTCATCTCTTTGCGAGCCATTGCTTGTTCACCTTTTGTAAGTTTACTTTGAGATTTCGGTTGTTGAACTAAATCTTCTTCCTGTACCCAAAACATTTTTTCCAATCGTTTTTTAAGGCTCATTCAGTTTCCTCGCTTTCTGATCCGGCCAATGCAGTGCCGATGCGTATATGAGTTGCACCTTCTTCTATTGCGATTGTAAAGTCATTGGACATACCCATGGACAGTTTTGTACACGGTGCATAGGGTAATCCTTTTGTTGCGATTCGATCTCGTAGTTCACGTAGAGAACGAAATGTGTTGCGAACTACTGATTCATCATCCGTGTTTGGTGCCATCGTCATCAGTCCAATTACATGAATGTTTTCATAAGCCGCCAATTGTTCAAAGAATAGATCTACTTCACCCGGTGTAATACCTGATTTAGACTTTTCACCTGAAACATTGACTTGTACAAAACAATCTAGCGGCTTACTTGCCCGCTTGTTCACTTCTTTCGCAAGGCTCATACGGTCAAGCGAATGAAGGCAGTCAATCGTGTCGATTAATTCTTTTACTTTGCGCGTCTGTAAGTTACCAATAAAGTGCCAATTGACTGGATCTTCAATCGTTTCTTGTTTATCAAGTAATCCTTCGAGGCGATTTTCTCCTAAGTTCTTAATCCCAATATCTAGTAGCGATTGCGCTCTAGCGGAAGATACTTGCTTCGTGACGGCTATTAACGTGATGTCGTCCGGGCTGCGATTTGACGTTTCACATGCTTCGTTTATCTGGTTTTGTATAGTTTCTAGTCGTTGTTCTATTTGTCCCATATTATCACTACTTTTCATCAGCTTTATTTCATTGTATCAATTTGGGCACTATATATCAACGATAAGTCATTTATTGAGCCTTTTATTCTCAATCAAGATAATATCTTTACCGATCGTCATGACGTCATTGTAATTGATTTTTTGAACACCTTTTGACTTGCTGTCTGAGAAAAAGGAGCGTTCAAGTTCTCCTATATGAAGTTGCGCAATTTCTCCTTTTTCGATGTCAATTGTGGCATCTTGAACAAAACCGAGGAAAGACCCTTTTTTCAGTTCAATCACTTCTTTTTTCTGTAAGCTGGAAAAACGCATAGTTTCCCCTCCTTCTTTCATACTATGCATAGGGCATTTTAATGAGAACGTAAAAAATCACTTCACCAATTAGTAAATATACAGAGAAATAAGGCTAGTGGGTTGGGATTTCCGTCGCAGATGTGGACGCTTTCCGGGGCACAATCTGAGCCGCTTCCACCGCTACGTGCAAAGATGTGCTCCTAACGCTTCGCTTTTACTCGCGAAAGCCGTACTTCGCAACGGCTCTCGCTCAGTCCAGGGTCTCAAGATTGTGCTGATCCCCAGGAGTCGCCACCTCTTCCACTGCAATCCTACCGTGAGACTGCGATTAGTTTTAAACGTCATTGAAATTGGCAAGTGACTTAGTGACGCCTTATTACTTATTTAAATTCAAAATCTGTAAAGGCCTGAAGCTCAATGAGCGCTTACAACGCAGGTATGATCACTTAATTGCTTCTAAGAGCGTTCACCTAATGAATATGATCGCTTGTTGAGATCATTGAGCGGTCGTGAAGTTGCTATGATCACTTAGACGAATCTATGAGCGCTTGCGTATTGGGTTTGGGTTTGGGTTTGGGTTTGGGTTTGGGTTTGGGTTTGGGTTTGGGTTTGGGTTTGACTATATCTCCTCCCATCTATATCCAGAAAAAAAGTGAATCGGAGTGGAACGCGTCCGCCTGGAACGCAGAGTAACGTTGCCTTCCCCTCACCCACTCACTTCGCCAACAAAAACAAAAACTGCCTCCCCACGTTTATGTGGAAAGGACAGTCTCTGTATATCAATTACTATTTCTTCTGCTCAATTCCAAGCCGAATCTGCTCCATCGCATGCTTCTCAATTCTCGAAATTTGCGCTTGCGATATCCCGAGCTCCTTGGCAATTTCAGTTTGCGTCTGACCGAGGTAAAATCGTTTGGATACGATTAGCTGTTGACGTTCGTCCAGCTCGCTCATTTTATCTTTAATGGATACGTAGTTCATCCAGCGATCCTCTGATACTCTTTGATCATGTAGCTGATCCATCATATAAATTGGATCACCGCCATCGCTGTTCATTGGCTCATGCAACGACATGGGGTCTTGTATGGCATCTAAGGCGAAGAGTATATCTTCTTCCGGTATGCCGGTGATTTTCTCGAGATCTGAAATTCTTGGTTCGTGTTGATGTTCGTTGACATACTGTTCTTTTGCCCTGATTGCTTTATAAGCGATATCACGTAACGATCTGGATACACGAACGGCATGATGATCACGAAGATGTCGCTTTATTTCTCCAATGATCATCGGCACAGCGTAGGTGGAAAACCGGACATTATGTTTTAAATCAAAATTGTCTATGGCTTTCAACAACCCAATACAACCAACTTGGAATAAATCATCAGCCTGCTCTCCACGATAGTTAAAGCGTTGAACAAGGCTAAGTACGAGACGTAAATTCGCAAATACCAATTCATCTCTAGCAAATTCGTCACCGCTTTGCAAACGGATGAATGTCTCTTTCATCACATCTGCAGTTAATAAAGGCAGCTCGGACGTATTGATGCCACAAATTTCTACTCTTGTACGTACCATTGGCTCTTCCTCCGCATTCTATAGGTGAGTGTACAGAGTAGTGTGTCCTCAACTCTTTAGAATATGCGAATTCACGAATCGCCAATTTCTGCCGAAAAGTCCAGTTATGAAATTGGCTGATTTAGTCGATCTCGAAGCTCAGAGATGATTTTCTTTTCCAATCTAGATATATAAGACTGTGAAATACCGAGAAGATCCGCCACTTCTTTTTGTGTCATTTCATTCGTTCCCATCAGTCCGAATCGTTGCTCCATAATATAACGTTCTCTTTCATCTAAAATGGAAATCGCATCGATCATATACTGCCGCTCCAGCTTTTTCTCAACATCGTCTATAATAATATCTTCATCCGTCCCCAAGATATCTGAAAGAAGTAACTCATTGCCATCGGCATCCGAATTTAACGGCTCATCAAATGAGATCTCTGAACGAATTCGATTCGTTTTACGCAAATGCATTAAAATTTCATTTTCAATACAACGGGAAGCATATGTCGCAAGCTTAATATTTTTATCCGCTTTAAATGTTTCGATTGCTTTGATCAATCCGATAGTTCCTATACTAATAAGATCTTCAATATTCGTGTTCGTATTATCGAAGCGCCTTGCGATATAGACAACGAGACGTAAATTCTTTTCAATCAATGTATCCCGTGCCGCAGCATCTCCATTCATTAATGCAGCAATCATTTTAGCTTCCTGCTCTTTATCGAGAGGCTTAGGAAGAGATTCATGTCCACCAATATAAAATATGCCGCCTTTTCGTCTGAAGAATCCCGCAATATAAGAAACCCATTTCTTTACTTCTATCAACATATAGCCGTTCTCCCTTCTTCTTTTAGTACATCCATCGCACTCATTTGCAAAATAGCCGCTGCACCTTGAGGGTATTGATGCTGTTCTTTCGTCAAGACGATATATCCTACAGGCAATAACTCTCCTTCGAGCAACCAGCTATCATACTTGATTCCGACAGCCCACGAAGCACCTTGAACAGTCTGCAATCGTATTAACCGAAGACTCTTTTGATAAGTAGCAGGGAAACTGGCCAAGTCTGGAGATTTTTCAGGGTTCCAGGACACTAGTGCTGAAGCGAAGTCGACTGGCAGCTGTTCTTTGATTGCCGAAAAGCCGATAAAATGTACAGGATCTCCTGACAATGGTTCTACGCAATGATTACCCGTATCGATGAATACCTTAAGCGGAATAGATTTTTCCCATAAATTTAATTCTGAGTCAAGTGTAAAACTCATTAACTTATTCATCATGCGTGTGTCAATCCATTTATGCTTCACGATGTATAACGATAGATATGTTAGACCAATCGCTACGAATAAAAAGCTCTGATTTACGCTGACACTTATCTGAGCATAGATCAAGGTCAACATTCCTCCTGCAAAGAAAGCTGCGATCAGTACAGCGAGGATCGAACTTTTCCAACTACTAAACGTTTGTCCAAATGCAATATACGTCATTCCTAAAAAAGTGAAGATCATCGCTAGCAAAGAATACGGGAACAATGTAATAAAGAAGGCACCGAGAAATGCCGCACTCCATAACCTCCTTTTGCTCGTTTGATGATTTCCCACTTTATTAGTGAACGATAGGATGGCGTAGTTAAAGAGCATATTGATCCCTATCATCAGTTCTCCATACATATGCCGGCCTCCTTACAAACAGATTATCATGGCTTTAATGAAAAACCTGTCGGGCTTTGGTTTGTTTCCAATAAAAACTTCGACATATTTTTAAATGCGTAGAGTCATCACGGGATGTTGAAATCAAAAAAGCTTCCCGCATGAGAATTTCATCTCTTGCGGGAAGCTAGTTCTATTTATTATTTACGACGCGTACGATTACGTAAGAACGTAGGGATGTCCAGTTGTTCTTCGTGCTGATGCTGATTAACCTGTGGCTGTCTTGGCTCAGCTTGTTGTTCGTAACGTGGTTGCTCTTCATACCTGCTTTGTGTTGGCGGTTGCTGTTGTACAGGTCGTTGTGGACGAACGCCCCCCGTTACACCAGCACCACGTTGTCTTGATGGAGCTAATTGTTCTTCGTTAAATCCTGTCGCGATGACTGTTACGATGATTTCATCCTTCAAATCGTCGTTGATGACAGAACCGAAGATCATGTTAACGTTTTCGTCTGAAGCAGTGGCAACAATATCGGCCGCTTCCTGTACTTCAAACAAGCTCAAGTTCGAGCCACCTGTAATATTCATTAGGACACCTTTGGCTCCATCGATTGATGTTTCAAGCAATGGACTAGAAATAGCTTTTTTCGCTGCTTCCGCTGCACGATTTTCACCGGTAGACATACCAATACCCATCAATGCAGAACCTTTGTTGTACATAATTGTTTTCACGTCAGCAAAGTCGAGGTTGATCAATCCAGGTACTGCAATCAAATCCGAGATACCTTGAACACCTTGGCGCAATACATTGTCAGCTTCTCTAAACGCTTCAAGCATAGGAGTGTTTTTATCTACAATCTCTAGCAACTTGTCATTCGGAATAACAATTAGCGTATCGATTGCTTCTTTCATGCTTGCAATACCGCCAGCTGCCGAAGTAGATCTCTTTCTCCCCTCAAAAGTGAACGGACGTGTGACCACGCCTACTGTTAATGCACCAATATCTTTGGCGATTTGAGCAATAACTGGTGCTGCACCCGTACCCGTTCCGCCTCCCATACCAGCTGTAACGAAGACCATATCTGCTCCACGTAAAGCTTCTTCGATCTGCTCTTTACTTTCTTCAGCTGCTTTTTTACCTACTTCAGGGTTAGCGCCAGCGCCTAGTCCTCTAGTCAGCTTTTCACCGATTTGTAGTTTGATTTCAGCCGATGATAATTTCAATGCTTGAGCATCCGTGTTAACCGCGATAAACTCTACGCCTTGCACTCCATGTTCAATCATACGGTTTACCGCATTGTTTCCGCCGCCGCCCACTCCAATAACTTTAATTACCGCTAATGCATCTATGTTCGTCTCAAATTCAAGCATTGATTTTCCTCCTCTAAATTATCTGCAATTCCCCGTCTAACATAATGTTTTACTCAAAGAAATTGTCGAATACTTTTTTAGCGCGTTTCATGAATCCTTGACCTTTTTCTTTCTTCGGTTTAACTGGCCGAGCTACAGGTTCCGCAACTTCATAAATGGAATCTGGCGTTTGAGGTGCCCCAACCTGCTCTTCTTCATAACCGAAGAACACATCTTCCATATACGCATAGCGAATCAAGCCAACCGCAGTAGAATACATTGGCTCACGGACACCAATATATTCTGGTGTGTACAATCTAGCTCTTGTTTTAAAGACATCACGAGCCAACTGTAAAATTCCGTCCAGTTTAGCCGTACCGCCTGTGATGACGATACCTCCAGGCAAGTCACGGATGCCTGTTGCATACAAATCTTCGAGAATCAATTCGAACAATTCTTCAAGACGTGAACCGATAACATCAGAGATATATCGCTGGCTATATTGATCTTTTGCATCTGACCCTACTACTGGCACTTCAAATAATTCTTCGTCTGAAGCATCATCATAATAGGCATGTCCATACTGATGCTTAATCATTCTTGCTTGTTCTGTAGGTGTTTTTAAGACGATCGACAGGTCTTTTGTAATATGGTCTCCGCCAACAGGTAATACAGATGTACTAATCAAACGATTTTCAGCAAACACCGAAACCGTAGTTGATCCTCCGCCAATATCAATAAAGGCAGTTCCATGATACATTTCATCTTCGGATAATGCGAATGTACCTGCCGCTAATGGCTGCAAATAAATTTCGCGTATTTGTAAACCAGCTTTTTCTACACAGCGTAAAATGTTATGTAGTTGAGTTTTGGACGTCGTAATTAACGTTGCGTCCATTTCCAATCTTACTCCCATCATACCACGGGGATCTGTGATTTCATCATAATCATCGACAATAAATTGCTTTGGCACCAAATTGACGAATTCTCTTTCGGGTGGAACATTCATTACTTGTGATGATTTCATAACTCTTTCTAGGTCATCATCTGTGATTTCACGATTTTCAGAGTTCACTGCCACAACGCCTTTGACGTTTTGGAACTGGACGCCATTTGCAGGTATGCCAAGAACTACTTCTTCAATTTTCAAGCCTGTCATTCTTTCAGCCTGTTCAATCGCTTTACGGATTGACTGGACAGTGGCATCAATATCAATAATTGTTCCTTTGCGAATTCCAGCAGATTGAACATTTCCTACACCGATTACATGCAGGGCATTTTGATCCATCTCCCCAATTAAGACTTTAATTGTGGATGATCCTATATCAAGTGATACGTAATGATTTGATTTACTCAATTATTGACACCTCCTTAATGTAACTAGTAACTTCCATTCTATTGTATTATGACTGCTTTGTCTAAATATTTTCAACACCCTCTTCTAAAAACATGTAATATTACGTATTTGTGTCGGAATTTTTGTTTCTCCCCGTCCATTTTGCGAGCAGGATTCTTCTGATGACCGCGATGTTTTGGAATAATCGTACACCAAAAGCGAAAACTGCTGCCAAATATAAATCAACACCTAAGTGTACACCAATAAAAGCAAGTGCTGCTGCCAAAAGTATATTGAAGAAAAATCCGCTGACGAATATTCGATCGTCATACACTTGCTGAAGATAGGCTCTGATTCCACCAAATAGTGTATCAAATGCAGCGAGAATCGCAATAGTTAAATAGTTATTATAAACTTGCGGGATCTGTATATCCGAGAGCAAACCTAGTGAAACGCCAAGGAGGAGCCCAAGTAAGGGTAGCCACATATTGTCATTACTCCTTTGTTTGTTCTTTTAAAAATCGATTTTCAAAACCGCCCGTCCAGCCTTGTAACGTAATACGGTCCGTTGGTTCACTAATGGTCAAAATTAAGTCGTCCAAATAAAACTCATCTTGAATAGTAGTTGTCAATAATTGATTATACAACTCTTCACTTGCTTCCTTCGAAGGAGAAACGACTTTAATATTGAAAGGTGGTGTAGAAACCACTTCCCCACTGACTGTCAGATTACCATTGATATCCCGAATCCAACTCAATGTAGTAAAGCGTTTGCCGTCAATCTCCAACTCATTACCTTGTTGTTGATTCACCACATTAATAAACCAAGCCAGCAGTTCAGATGATACTGGCTTTATTTCATAACCAAGCGCAATACTTTCTGGAGATGGCGCGACTTCTATTACAAATCCTGGACCAGTGGTCGGCATGAATCCCGCTTGTTTATACAATTTATCCAATGTATCTTGCAACACATTTGCTGCATTCGCTTCGGGTGATGCGTTATAAGCAGCAAGCGTCTGGTCAATTCCTCTGATTTCTTCTAAAAGTTCAGAGTGGATTTTCTTTTCACTTGATAATTCTTTACGTATAGCCCATAAATCCCGTGTATCTCGCGGAGATGTGGTATTCATCGTGTTATATTGTAAAGCCAATACAAATCCCACTATACCGAGAATCAACGTGAACTTCCAGTGTGTTTTTTGCTTCACTCTACCCCCCCACAATCCCTCATACTTCGTCACGAATCGCAGGTAGTTGAACTTCCTTCATTTCTTCTAATGTGACGACGATATTATCTCTCAACAAGCCATCTATAACACTGCCTTTTAAATGTAGGGCCGGTGATAGCACTTTCGGATCTCCTACTGCTTCTATAATAAAAGGTGCTGGAAACGTTCTACCATCAACCATAATAACAGGGCCTGTACATTTTATGTACGAATTCGAATTAATCCGTTGCCCGTTGATTGTCATTCCTTGCGCACCTGCGATTTTCAATTCATTGATTACACGTAAAACGTGACTCTCATGGACGATATAATCATTCGGATTTTGTATTGAAGGATCATAGTCCGCATCTTCCAATGTCACTTTTATCCCCGCACCTTTTGACGGAATATCGCCAAGCAATAATCTTAAATCTCGTGCTTTTTCTACAAGGACCGCATGATTTTTTTCTTTGTCGGAGAAATCCTGTTCAAACGAATGCACTTTTTTCTGCTTCTCTAGTAATTCATTCGTCAATTCCTTATTTCTTTCTTGCTGTTCGATTAAATCTGCCCGATACTGTTCTTCTTGCTGAAATAAATTGGTTTGCTCTAAATCCAGCATTTGTTGCTTACTGCCAATTGTACGGTAGGAAAACGCAAGCATGAAGCCTAGGACTAGAAATACGATGGATAGCACTAATTGCTTGCCGCGTTTCTCTCTAGTTTTCTTCAGTTTTTTGCTCACTTTCTTCCTCCTTATTCGTTTCTACATCGACCGGTTTATTTTTTGTTGTATTTGACTCTTCAGTAGGCTGTGGGATCTCCACATCTATCGGTACTGGTTCTTTGTAGAAATCTGTATAGGTTTTAAAGTACACGCCAATTTCAATATCTAGAACGCCTTTTTCTTCTTTAGGCAATTGAGCGATGATATCCGGATAGTAGGACATTTTATCAGCGAAGCCTAGAATTACCGCATGAACTTCATATCCATCACTCATAAATACGTCAATTTTTTCTTCTCCTTGATAACGAAGCTCTGACAGGAGTTCGAAAACTGTACTATCCATCATTTGTAGTTCATTGATCATTCGTTCCGTCACTTCAGGATCGGTAAAACCTGATAGAATGGGGGCATGCGAAAGGATATCTGGATCGGTAGTTTCTAAGCGTTCACCATTTTCCAACAATAGATCATATTGTCCTTTATTCTCTATAAAGGCAACCGGTTCCCATTCTGTAACATGAATAGAAACATCATTATAAAAATCACGGTTCACCTGAGCATCCTTCACGCCAGGAATTTTCTTGATATTTTTTTCTATATCTTTAGCACGGAACCCCCATAGTGATTGCCCCTTATACAATCCACTCTGATCTTTATACTCCTCACCTTCGTGTAAAACAGTCTCATTAATGGATATATTCGAAACATCGCTTAATGAAGATTGGAAATACAACAAGGCAAGAAGAACAAGGACGAATATCACGACTAGCAAAAGAAAGCTCATATTGGCCTTTCTTCTGCGTTTTTTACGCATGGATGGAATCCGATCTTCAATATCTATTATTTTTTCCACATCCTATTCTCCCTTCATCCTGCCCTTTTATTCGCAGAGTAGTGTAAAATTGTTCCAACGGCAAGCCAAGTGGTCAACAGCGAGGATCCTCCATAACTAATGAAAGGCAACGTCACCCCTGTCACAGGCAGCAACCCTGAAACGACTCCCATATTTAAAAACGTTTGGAAAGTTACCATGGACACCATACCGGTGACAATTAAAAAAGAATTCCAGTTGTTCAGCCGAATCGCTATGCCGAATGCAGAAGCGAACAACAAGATAAACAGCAATACGATAGACGCTGCACCAATAAAGCCAATTTCCTCCGCAATGATTGAAAAGATAAAGTCATTTTGAGGTTCAGGCAAGTACAAAAACTTTTGACGACTATTCCCGAAGCCGTGACCGAATAATCCGCCTGGGGCAATTGCAAATAAGGATTGAATACTTTGAAATCCCGTACCGAGAGGGTCATTCCACGGATCAATGTAGGATTTAATTCGATCCAAACGATACGGTGCAGCTAGAATGAGTGCGATAAAAGCACCGATTCCTGAAACGAAAAGAAAGATAAAGAATGACAATGGATAGCCCGCCAAGAAAAGAATGACAAAAGCAGACACGATCATGATGACGGCCGATCCGAGGTCTGGTTGCAACATAATCAACGTGGCAGGTAATAAAATCCAGGCAAAATGTTGCCATTGCCAAGACTTTTCTTTGTGCTTCTTCATACCGCTGGCTAACTTCCCAAGTAAAGCCACCTTCACGAATTCTGCTGGTTGTAAACTGATCGGACCGAACGCGATCCAGCTTTGAGAACCATTTCTCACCGCTCCAATACCTGGGATCAATACAGCTATCAACATAAGAATTGAAGCGATATAGCAATACGTCCAGAATTTGGGATGTGATGTTAACGGACTTTTGACTAGCACATAAGCAACTGCCAAGGAAATAATCATATAAATGCCTTGCTTGACAATAAACGGAGAAGAATCTTGATAATGAACTTCTCCCCAATAAGATCCTGCCGATTGTACAAAAACTAATCCAATCAAAGACAATAGTAAGGCGGTTGTCAAAAAGATTATTCGGTAGGTTCTCTCCAGCGTTCGCATCCTTCCTCAAGTTAATCAGTCAGTTCTTCATTTTACTCACAAACTATTACAACGAATTTACAATTTCATAACAGCATCAATAAATTCGTCGCCTCGTATTTCAAAGTTCTTGTATTGATCCCAACTTGCACAACTAGGCGACAATAAAATCACATCGTCTTCACAACTACACGCATAGGCCTTCTCAACAGCCTCCTGCATAGTCGATGCCTGTGCCGTCTCCGTTACACCACAAGACTTCGCAAACTCTGCAAAACGCTCTGCTGTCTCCCCTATCGTCACGGCTGCGCGGACATTTTTCATAAACGGTCGTAATTCTTCAAATGAATGCCCTCTGTCAAGTCCACCCGCAATCAAAACGATAGGCTTCTTAAATGAGGAAAGCGCACTTTTTGTCGCTAATGTATTTGTCGCTTTCGAATCATTGTATATGGTACGACTGTTCACTTCACGAACGAATTGCATACGGTGGCGAACACCAGTGAAAGAACTTAAGACATTTTCTATCGCTGTTTTTTCACACCCTGACAATATGGCCGCTGCTGTTGCTGATAAGATATTCTCTAAATTATGGCGACCCGGTAATTTAATATATTTAATTTCTATGAAAGGTTCACCAAGCCAATAAATCCAGTCTTCATCTGCCGAGATACCCTCATTGGTTTTTCCAAGTACTGTGAAAGGAACTTTTTGAGCTTCAAATGATTCTACCGATTCTTTGATTAACTTTTGATCCGCATTAAAAATCAAGTATTCTTCCGAAGTTTGATTGCGAGCCATTTGCAATTTTGCATCCAAATACTCTTGCATCGTTCCATGATAATCCAAGTGCGCTTCATATAAATTCGTAAATATTGCAATTCGCGGTGCAAAGCTTTCTGTTCCAGCTAATTGGAATGAAGAAGCTTCGAGTACGATTACTTCATTCGCATGGGCTTTTTCCGCCACTGTACAAGAAACCGTTCCAATATTGCCGGCAATCAACGGTTTTTTCTTTGCCATATTGAGCATGTGATAAAGCAATGTGGTGGTTGTGGTTTTACCGTTTGAACCCGTAATGGCAATAATCGGTGCTTCACTGAGAATACCTGCTAATTCCACTTCGGTCCAAATTGGGATATGTTGCTCAACAGCACTCGCTACCAACGAATTACTATAAGGAATCCCCGGATTCTTCACGATGAAATCGAAATTCCGTTCTAGTAAATCACTTGGATGTCCCCCACCAATAACTTCAATTCCTTCGGTTTGAAGTTCCATTGCCTCTTCATTGCCTTCTAGCGGTTTAGAGTCATTAACCACAACTTCTGCACCTAAACGATGAAGCAAACCAGCTGCTGCCACTCCACTCTTCGCAAGACCAATTACAAGTACTCTTTTTCCTATGAATTGTTCTGTATTCTTCATCTACATGACCTCCAAGAAGACCGGTACGAGGGCAGCAAGCAATGCCACACCCCAGAACACAATCACTACTTTCCATTCAGACCAGCCTGATAATTCAAAGTGATGATGAATAGGACTCATTTTAAAGATGCGTTTTCCAGTCAGTTTAAAGCTGATGACTTGAATGATGACAGATAGCGTTTCTACTACAAATACAATTCCGATGATCAACAACAATAATTCTTGTTTGATCAATACCGAAATCATAGCGAGTGCGCCACCTAGTGCCAATGAACCTGTGTCCCCCATAAATACTTTTGCTGGTTTGATATTGAATAATAAAAAGCCAAGCATTGCACCTGCTACTACAAATGCAAATAACGCGATATCGTTTTGCTCATATGCTAAAGCAAATACACCAAATGCAGAGAATGCTATAGTTGATGTACCACCAACCAGACCATCCAAGCCATCCGTTAAGTTCACGGCGTTTGAAAAACCTACAAGCCAAAAGACCAAAAATGCCACATAAAACACACCTAAATCTATTCCAATTTCTGTGAAAGGAATCATTACGCTAGTTTCGAATGGTCCTAGTTTCAGTAAGAAAAAGGCGACAATCGCAATGATAATCTGACCGATTAATTTCTGAAGTGATGTCAACCCTAAGTTGCGCTTCGCCACGATGATAATAAAGTCATCTAGGAAGCCGATGATTCCGAAACCAACCAGCACGATCAATAACACAATCGTATGAGTAGTTAATGTGTCGTTTATGTAAGATAAAGTGAGTGTTGAAATCAATATGGAAAGAAGGAAGATGAGCCCGCCCATCGTAGGCGTACCCGCTTTCTTTAAATGTGCTTGCGGGCCCTCTTCCCGTATGCTTTGACCAAATTTCAACCTTCTAAGTAATGGGATGATGATCACCCCGATAATCGCTGATACGAAAAATGCGACAGCGATTATCGTGACTGTGGTGCCGAGTGTCATGTCAAGTTCTCCTTCTACTATCAATTGCGTGTCAGTGAAGCACTGCTATTCTGTGTACAAATGAATCGTGTCTTCCACGGTCATCAAAGTATGGGGAGCAGGCAACTGTCGAATGACTTTCTTGCCTTTTCCATGCCACTTAACTTTGAACGTGTAATTTTGTGACAGTAATTCTTTTTCATTCATTCCAAGTAAATCGGGTGAACGGAATGTAATCGCGTCTCCCCATCGGTATTCTTTTTCCAACTGTTCTTTTCTTCTTTCAATATTAGCAATTGGAGCGATTTCTTCAATAATCCGTCCGACAATTGGCGCAGCGATGACTCCTCCGAATTGAATGGAATTCTTTGGACTATCAATAGCTAGATATACGAGCAGTTCCGGATCATCTGCAGGCGCAAAACCAATGAAGGAGACGATATAATCACCATCTTTATAGCGACCATTCTCTACCTTCTGTGCTGTCCCTGTTTTACCGCCGATCCGAAGTCCATCCGCAAATGCATTACGCCCCGATCCATTTGCTACAACCGATTCAAGCGCATGCCGCACTTTAGCTGATGTCTCCTCGCTAATTACTTGTCTTTTTAATTCAGGTTCGAATTCTTTTAACGTTTTGCCTTCAGAGTCCTTTATCGATTTGACGATATAGGGCTTATAGAGTTTACCGCCATTAATTGCTGCGGCAACTGCTTGCACTTGTTGGATGGGCGTGACTGAGATTCCTTGCCCGAACGCAGTGGTTGCCTGCTCTACCGGTCCAAATGCTTCTTTGGAAAACAAAATACCTTTCGATTCTCCAGCAATACCTGACTCTGTCGAGCTACCAAAACCGAATTCTCGAATATAGCGATCTAATCTTTCACTACCGAGTCGTTGCCCCATCGTAATGAAACCAGGGTTACATGAGTTTTCTACAACTTCTAAAAATGTTTGATCTTTATGTCCTTCTCGTTTCCAACACCGTAATCTAGCGTTTGCAACGACTTTATAACCAGGGTCATAAAAGTTTTCATTCTCCAAGTCGATGACGTCTTCTTCCAAACTTGCCGCCAAGGTAAGAATTTTGAATGTGGAACCTGGCTCGTATGTCATCCATACAGGCAAGTTCCGGTTATAGATAGTGGAATCGGCTGATTGGTATTCCCGTGGATCAAAACCAGGTACGGAGGCCAGTGACAATAATTCGCCCGTTTTCGGATTCATTATGATAGCCAGTGCCTGTGTTGCATCATACTTCTCCATTGCTTGGATCAGTTCGCGTTCCACAATTTGGTGCATCTTCAAATCGATAGTTAGTTCTAAGGTGGATCCATTTTTTCCATGTTCAAAACTATCCTCTACATGAGGCAATGCAATTCCTTTGGCATCCGTGAACAATCGCACTTTGTCCCCTGTTCCGTTTAAAATTTCATCATACGCATACTCAATACCCGCCAAGCCGTTGCCATCATAGCCAGTAAAACCGATTAAACGTGCCAACAGATCGTCATATGGATAATGGCGGACGAAATCTACACCTACATACAAGCCAGCTACTTGTAGTTTAGTAATTTCATCTCCCTGCTCCTTCGTGATGTTTTTTCCTTCCGGAGCTAATTTCACCATATAGGTTTTTTTCTTCAGTTTTTCTTCTAACGTTTCCGGTGGCATGTTAAGGATTTTGGCAATTGCAGGTATGTCGCTAGAAATGTCAGGATTTTGAGCTGGCATGAAATACAGTGTGGGTGCTAGTTTATTACCAACAATCAACTTACCACTTCGGTCCGTAATATTTCCACGCATGGCACCGAAAGGGATTTCGATGTCCCAATTTTCTTCTGCTTTTTCGGTCAGCCACTCATGCTTGACGATTTGGACATGAAATAGTTTTCCTATGACAAGTAATAGACAGATAAGAAAGCCTAGGAAGACTGCACGTAAACGTTTTTTGGACTGCATATCAATAAATGAACGCAATGACTCACTACCTTTTTTCTATTAAGGTATGCTGTGAAATCATGCGCTATTCATTAGCCTCCCATGATTTGCACTTCTTCGTTCTGTTCCTTATCTTCATTACTTTTCTTTTTATTATACTGCTGTTCAGGCGTCCGAAGTTCAACAACAATCGGATCTTTTTTGTTTACTACTGTTCCTTCTGTTACGCTTTGTCCCACAACGTAACCTTCTCCGTTGATTCGAATGTCTAACTTCGAAAGGTTCATAAATGAGAGCACCACTTTTTTAGACCAACCTGTCATATCCGGGAATGTCGTATCCCCTTTTGTTTCCAACAAAATAATTGAATCCTCCGGTAATTTCGTGTCTGCTTTTGGTATTTGTTTCGTTACTTTGCCACCTTCTCCGATTAATACAGTTTGGAAACCATCTTCCACCGCTAGAGAAGCTGCTGTTTCCGCGTCTTCTCTTTCATAATCCCCAACTTTTTTGACAGGAATCACTTGTTCATCATCAGGAGCAATGTTCAAATATTTTAAGCTGTTTTCCATAATTGGATTAAACACTTTGGATACAGGATCAGACCCTTGTTCACCAGCTTTTAATTTAGGTTGCTGAACAGTTACATAAATCAGAAGCTGCGGATCATCAATCGGTGCCATTCCAAGGAACGAATATAAATAGTTCCCGGGGCCAGACATATACCCTTTTCCATCTGTTTTGGGAAGTTCCGCCGTACCTGTTTTACCACCTACTGCATAATTTTCAAGATGATACTTTTGTGCAGTACCATTTTCTGATGTCACTGTTGTCGCAAGGATTTCCCGCACTTCTTTGGCTGTTGCTGCGGAAATCGGTGTTCCACTTTCTTCAGGTTCATGATTCTCCAGCACTTCTTTTGTATTCGGATCAATGATTTGGTCAATTACATATGGTTTCATCATGACACCGTTATTCGCAATAGCAGAAGCAGCCTGTATCATTTGTAATGGTGTAACTGTAGAACCTTGCCCATAGGAGGTCGTTAGTCGTTCAGCCGGATAATTGTCGAGTACTACTCCTGCCGCTTCATTAGGTAAATCAATTCCAGTTTGTTTACCAAAGCCAAACTTATGAACATATTCAATGAATTTCTGATCGCCGATTCTTTCCAGAAGATATGCCATTCCCACGTTAGAGGAGCGTTGCAACCCTTCCATAAACGTAATCGTACCCCAACCGTCTACATTCACATCTCTGATCACTCGGTCATAGATCCGATAAGATCCAGATTTGAAGTAATCGTCCGGTGCCCATTTACCTTCTTCTACTGCAGCAGCCAATGTGAACATCTTCATAGGGGAACCTGGTTCAATCGTCTGTTCAACTGCATCATTCAACCAGTTTTCCGTCAGACCCTCTCGCGTCATCGGGTTAAATGTCGGTCGCTGACTCATTGCCAGGATTTCACCGGTTTTAGGATTAGATACGAGAACCATCATTTTCTTTGGAGAATACTCCTCTTCTACTTGATCCATTGCTTCTTCTACAAAGTTACTGATCGTCTTGTCCAAAGTAAGCTTAATCGTCTGGCCATCTTTGGGTTCTGTAATTTGTTTGCTAGCTGTGGGCAATAAATATCCCCAACCATCCGATTGATAATTCACTTTTCCATCGATACCAGTTAGTTGCTCATTATATGTTTTCTCAAGCCCCATTTTCCCTTTGGTGACGGTAAGATTGTTTTCCAATTCTTCTTTTTGAGCAAAGCCCACTAAGTAAGATGCGAATCGACCGTTAGGATAGAATCGTTTTTTACCTTCCACAAACAAAATACCCGATAATTTTTTTCTATCGAGTTCTTCCTTCATTTTCAAAACCGTTTCACGGTTCAGATCTTTACCCGCATGTCCAAATTCAATTTGCCACGCGCCTTCTCTAGCATTTTTCATTTTATCGTAAATTTCACGTTCTTTTAAAGGTAAATACTTAGCCAGTACTCTAGCCGTCTCTTTATAATCAACAACATGATATTTTCTCTTGCTGTTTTTACTAGCCGCTTCATTAAGAACAGCAACTACATGATAACTTAACGTATCCGATGCAATCGGCACATCGTTTCGATCTACAATTGCCCCGCGGTTTGCTTGTAAGACGGCATGTTTTTCATATTGGTTCGCAGCGATTTTCGCTAACTCTTTACCATCTACTTGGCCGGTCATTTGAATAAAAAGAATTCTACCGAATAATATGAAAAAGAGCCCTCCGAATACTACAAACATTAGAAAGGCTCCCCATTGAAAGCGAAACTTCTTCATCGTCCTGGTACGACCTTTACGTTACTTTCGTTAAGGTTTAAACCATTCTCTTGTGCTTTTTTCCAAATACGTTCGTATGTGGATTTGTCACTTACTTGAATGGACAATTCAGTATTCTGTTTTGCAGTATCTTCAATTTCGGAATTCATCAACTGCACTTCTTTATTTACAGCGTTTATATCTGAATGTGTCTGTAAAAGCATTGAAGAAGATCCGATTGTAAATGCCGCAAATAAAGTAAACAATATCTTTTCACCCTTAGAAAAACGTTTTTTTACACGACGGACAACCTGCGGCTGATTTAAGTCTGTATGTTGTTCTATCTCCGGTGTCAGTGACGTATTAAGGTTCCGTTGTTCTAGTCCCATTGCTCTATTCCCCTTTTCTAATTTCTCTCTATAATTCGTAATTTCGCTGATCTGGCACGTTTATTATGCTTTATTTCTTCATCTGTAGGGATGACCGGCTTTCGTGTAATAAGACGGAATTCCGGATCCATGCCCTCAGGTATAATTGGTAAGTTTGGCGGCAACTCCGGCATGGAAGATGCTTCCTTAAAAATAGTTTTACATAAACGGTCTTCAAGTGAATGAAAGGTAATTACGCTAATCCGACCATTTTCTCGCAATAACGTGAGTGCATCGGTCAAAGATTGTTCAGCTGCTCCCAACTCATCATTTACCGCAATTCGTATAGCCTGAAACACACGTTTCGCGGGGTGACCTCCGGTTCTTCTCGCAGCAGCCGGAATACCCATCTTAATAAGCTCAGCCAGTTCACCTGTTGTACGGATAGGTGCATTAGCACGTGCTTCTTCAATTTTGCGAACGATTTGTTTCGAGAACTTTTCTTCACCATAGCGGAAGAATATTCTGACCAAATCGGAATACGACCATTCATTGACTACTTCAAAAGCTGTCAATGGTGCAGAGGTATCCATACGCATATCTAGCGGTGCATCATGATGGTAACTGAAGCCTCGCTCCGGTGTATCCAATTGCGGAGATGAAACTCCTAGGTCATATAAAATCCCATCTACATGAGAGATCCCCAATTTCACTAATTCACTTTTCAAGTCTTTGAAGTTTGCATGGACGAAGTGTACTTGTGCAGTATAGTTTGATAGTTTTTTTGTGCTGCTTCAATAGCTGTCATATCTTGGTCGAAGCAAATTAGTTGTCCTTCGGATGATAGAAGTTTGACAATTTCTTCACTGTGACCTGCACCACCAAGTGTGCAGTCCACGTAAATGCCATCTTCTTTTACATTCAAGCCTTCAACGGCTTCATGTAGTAATACTGTCGTGTGGTTAAACATGGTTATTCCGCCTGCTTTCAAAATTCAAAATCAATAAGGTTTTCTGCAATGTCATTGAATGATTCTTCAGATTCCTCGTAATACGCTTCCCATAGTTCTGTAGACCAGATTTCAATCCGGCTGGATACGCCGATAATCATACAGTCCTTTTCAATCTTCGCGAATTCTAGTAGGTTTGCAGGTATATTTACTCTCCCCTGCTTATCGAGATTCGCTTCGCTTGCTCCTGAGAAGAAAAAACGAGTGAATGCTCGTGCATCTCTTTTTGTAACCGGCAATGCTTTCAATTTTTCTTCAAGCTTTTGCCATTCATCCAGTGGATATCCAAACAAGCAATTATCCAGTCCACGGGTTAAAATAAAGCCTTCTGCTAATTGCTCCCGAAATTTTGAAGGAACGATCAGTCGACCTTTTATATCGATTGAATGCTGATACTCACCCATGAACATATAATTCACCCCACTGTATGAAATAATGTACCACATCCCCCCACTTTCCTCCACCCACTACACCATTTTTCTTCGCATAATTTTTAAAATGTGTCAATAGTACTTCTTTCTAATTTATTTTCCCTTCTGTATCCCGAAAAAACTACTTTTTTCGCAATTTTCTCAAGTTAGCACCTTTGAGAATGTTCACTATCAATCGGAAAGTCTACAAGTGAGTACGAAGGCCGGAAGCTGTCGTTAGAGTTGCTTTTTGTCTGCCGAGAAAGCGGAGTGGACTACAGATCTTTTATTGAAGTTAGTATGGGGGATTGTGTTGCATTTAAACTTATCTGCGTTCAATTTTACATTCAGTTCATCCGGAAAAAGCGAAACATAAGAGGAGTATCACTTAGACGATTAATTCTCTGCGATATTCCGGAAATACATCACCTCTGAAACGACAATCCCTACCACAACAAATTTGCTTACCAATCTTTTACACGCAAACAAAACCCGCCATGTATAGAACGAATGACGGGTTTAAGTGGTTTCTTATAAAAAGACTAACTGATGCGATCCATTATACGTATAAGGTTGTTTCAGTAGCTCGTCAATCATTCCTTCACCGAACTGGTTCATATAAAAGTATGGCGAATAGAGACGCTCTTGCAGGGAGCCTTCCGGAAATAGCTGTTCCGAAATAATGTGAAAACGTTCGTATTGCACGTGGTTCTTAAGCAAAATCGACTGCTCTTTTTTCCTCTGTAAATATTCAAACTGACTATTATGGAATTGCAGGTTTTTATCGAGCAATTGCAGCAGTCCCGGATCTGTCGCTTCTAGATGTGACTGCAATTGTTCGTACTGCATTTGTAATTGATTCTTCGTTTCTGCCAACAAACGATCGAATTGCTCATCTCGCTGTTGTTCTTGCCATTTTTCCAGTAGTTCCGGTAGTTCGTAATTCATTACTTGATTCATAGTAGTACCCGTAAGCTTTAACGCTTCCTGAACTTGCCTAGTGACCAAAGTAATTGAAAGCCTTGGTACGACTACCGGCATATTGATTCCCATTATGTGAAATGCCTCTTTTAATAAAGACCAATATGCTATTTCTCCTGGTCCACCGACAAATGCCAATACTGGAAATACGAGATCTTGCATAATGGGTCTTGTGGCTACGTTGTTACTAAGCAACCATGGCTCATTTTTCGCAATAGTATGCATTTCTTGTTCTGTAAAAGATACACCTACTTGTTCATTAATGAATTTGCCATCTTTTCTTCTGAGTAGTACCCTACCTGTATCATGAACATAAAACAGATTGGCATCCTGTTCTTCCGATTCGATGGGCTTTGCATGACCATACGTGTGAAGCTGTTGTTCTGCATAGTAAATGCTTTTCGCCATTGCTTCCGTATTTTCAATCATCTGTGAGAAATAAGGTGACTCCAATTGACGCAATGGCTTATAAGCTGCGTCCATAAATAATAATCCATGCGCAGTAAATAGGTCATTCATTAACGAAGTGAAGAAATCTGTGAAATTCTGTTGTTGTTCTACGGTTTGTAGCACATCACGCAACAATTTTTGCGTATAAGATGTCTCTCCATAACTTTTAAAAATCTTTCTAATATACACGGTCATTTCTTTTTGATCGTAATGTGTGTCTGAAGCCATCGTTTTTAAAATGGTCGGCTGTTTAAACTGCCGCTTCATTGCTTTTCCTGCCTCCGCAGTATATGTATGATTGATTTCGTTAATATCATGATCTTCCCCAGCAATCCAAAACACTGGCACTACAGATTTGCCTAATTCTTTTCGTTGTTTTTGTGCCAATAAAACCACGGATATAGCTTTATGAACAGAATATAAAGGTCCTGTCAAAACCCCTGCTTGCTGTCCACCAATTACTACCAACGCATCTTCAGAAAGCTCTTGAATATATCGTGCAGCCAAGTCTGATATTCCAAATGGCTTCATATAATTTTCTACAGTAGCAGCCAGCTGTTCCCTTTGAAAAGACCGTCGTTGTAATTCTGCCGCTCTTTCTTCATACCCTATAGGTGTCATTTCATATTCAAAAAATTTATGGAAAAATTGTGGATCGTGACGATACGCTTCCATCAATTTATTCTTTTTCGGCAACTCCATTGTGTCCAAGTCCATCTCACAAACTCCTTTTTGTACCATACTACAGCCAGTATATCACCTCATCCGATCTGGTTGAATAGATACGCTTATGAGGACTCATTAGTTCACGTAGCGGATGATCTGCACTGTAATTCCGGTAATGAACAGTAGAAAGTATGCTGTTGTTAAGAGTAGAAAATACGCTCTCCACGTTCTGCGTAATACCCAAGACGTCCGAAACTCTTTTTCCCTCGAACGTTCTATTACTGCAAACCCGATAGCAACCAAACACAATATTCCGATTAACAAAATGGGAAGCCAAGCATCCCAAATTGCACGAATCAAAATCAAAACGGTGAGTACCATAAACGGCGTAGTCCAGTCTACTGCCCAACCGACCCTCTTCTTCTTAGGTAACCCTATTTTCTTTGCAACAATAATTAATACAACTAAAATTATAAAAGGGAACAATAATAACGCTCCAAGTATATTCGTCAACATCCGCCACATTCACTCCTGTTTATTCCAAGCAGTGTAGTCTCAAGCATTTGCAAAAAGGGAGCATCGCCGCCTTTTTGATTAATTTCTTTCAACACTGCCGTTAAAATAGTTTCAATTTCCATATTCCGACCCTTTATTCTATCTACCAGCATAGAAGATTGATTGTCGGCTGTTTTACGGCATACCTCTTCTATATCGTCATAACTCAATAGATCACTATACTCTTCAAAGTTATTGAGCAACTCTTCACACAGCTGACGGAATAATAAATGGAAGTAGGGGTTTTCTAATAACTGTCCATTCCTAATTTCCAACAATGCTGTTAGTGGGTTGATCGCACAATTGATGAGGACTTTACGAAATAATAACTGTTTTGCATTTTGTTGTGTAGTAATGGGAAAATTATGTGGATCTATTTCTTGCATCCACTGTATGGTGGGAGCAATCTTTTCATTTCCCACGATGTTAATAGGTCCAATACCATTATGCGATACTGTCCGATTATCTATTCTCTTTGCACCATGCTCGACCGTCGCAAACGACACATGTCCAAGTGGATACTGCTCAATCAGCGATAGATGCCCAATTCCATTTTGAATGAATAATAAATCCGGTTGTATAGGTAGAGCACTGATTTCGGATAATACAGCGTGTAACGCATCATACTTGACAGCAATAATCCATAATGCGTCTAACGGCAACTCTTTAATATGTATGGTTGAATCTACTTCATATGTAAAGTTTTCTGGTTCTCTTACTAGACCACTACGTAAGTGTTTTACTTGTTCCTCACGTCTTACCCAAAAGATGACATTTGCCTGGTGTTGAGCTAAATAGGTACCAATTAATAATCCAATGGATCCTGCTCCTACCACTACAAATCGCATAGTTTACCTCCTTAAAAAAGAGACCCAGTGAAGGCGTCTCTGTTGGTACATTTTATTATACAGGATAGACAGGATGTTTTCTCGAAGAATTCACAATTTTTTTCGTTTTATAATATTCGAATCTTTCAGCAAGCACTGACCGTAGATTATGAGGTGCAACGATTTCATCAATGATAAGTTCCGAAGCCATTTTATAGACATCGATTTCTTCTTTATATTCTAGCTGTTTCTTCTTTATAAATGCAATACGCTCTTTTGGGTCCGCAATGGCTTCGATTTTATTCGAATATACCGCATTGACAGCTGCTTCAGGACCCATTACAGCGATTTGCGCAGTCGGCAACGCAATACAGACATCCGGCTCGAATGCAGGACCTGCCATCGCGTACAGTCCCGCTCCGTATGCTTTACGTACAATAACTGAAATTTTTGGTACAGTGGCGGAACTCATTGCCATAATTAGCTTGGCTCCATGACGAATAATACCTTGTCGTTCCACCTTCGTTCCTATCATGAACCCTGGTACATCCGCAAGGAACAACAACGGAATAGAGAAAGCATCACATAATGTAATGAACTTCGTTACCTTATCCGCTGAGTCCACAAACAGCACGCCCCCCTTTACTTTGGGCTGATTGGCAATAATTCCTACAGGACGTCCGTCAATACGTGCAAGTGTAGTGATGACTTCCCGCGCAAACAACTTCTTGATTTCGAACAAGCTACCGTTATCCACTAATTGATCGATCGCCTCATACATATCGAAAGGAGCATTTTGATTTTCGGGAATGATTTCTTCCAACGAACGACCTTCCTTTACCCCACGAGGTTCCGCTATTCTAGTAGACTCTTCAAAGTTCGCTGGGAAGTAGGATAGATACCTACGCGCTTCTACAATCGCTTGCTCTTCAGTATTTACTAGCACATCCCCACATCCACTTACCGTACAATGCATGCGTGCGCCACCCATTTCTTCTAGCGTCACTTTCTCACCTATAACTTTTTCAGCAATTCTTGGTGAACCTAAATACATTGAGGCATTGCCTTCTACCATGATGACAATATCACAGAAAGCTGGAATATAGGCACCGCCTGCCGCAGAGGGACCGAATAAAAGACATACTTGTGGGATGACACCTGATAAACGTACTTGATTATGGAAAATACGACCGGCTCCACGACGATTCGGGAACATGTCTAGCTGATCTGTAATACGTGCACCTGCAGAATCCACTAAATATAGTAATGGCACACGAAGCTTTTCAGCTGTTTCTTGAATGCGGATAATCTTCTCTACCGTTCTTGCACCCCAAGAACCTGCTTTAACTGTAGAGTCGTTAGCCATAACACAAACCGTTTGACCGTTGATTTTCCCAGTGGCTGTAACCACTCCATCAGCAGGTAGATCTTTCGCTTCACAGTTCGCAAATTTTCCATCCTCTGCATACTTACCGTCATCAAATAAAAGGCGCAACCGTTCCCTGACGAATAACTTACCCTGCTCTTCCAATTTTTCATGATATTTTTCTGTACCACCCGCCATAACATGTGCAGTGATTTTTTGAAGTTTTTCATTATACGTCGTCCTTGTTGATTCGTTTGTCAAAGAACTTCCCTCCTTTCATTACGATTGAATGGAAACTAACACTTCATCTTCATCTACAAAATCACCTTCAGCACCGTGGATCTTACTAATCGTTCCATCTACTTCAGCTTCTAGCGGAATCTCCATCTTCATGGATTCCAAAATGACGACAACTTGTCCCTTTGTCACAGGATCTCCTTCTTTTACTTCAATTTGAAATATCGTACCTGCCATAGTGGCTTTTACATCTTGCATACAATCACTCCTCACATTTCGAATGCAAACACTCGCTGAAAATAACTTCTTTACAGATAGTGTATCTTATCTATGAAACCGTTTTCAAGTACATTTTAAACAGTCCCGATAGTGTATGCCTGTCGGGACTGAAAGTTTACTTACTTTTTGTTAAAAAGTTTTGGACAGCTTCATGATGCGCGTCACTTTCCCAAAGAATGGAACAGACGCGAGCTTCTTCCTGCATGGCGTGTTCAAGCCCGTTAGCCTCCCACTTCCTAGTGGCGATAGATTTATACGCACGGTGTACATTTCTATGTACTTTAAGCTGGGGAGCTAGAAATTGATCAAGAGCTGCTTGCGTATCCCCCTCATACACTTCAGTCGCCCATCCAAGATCTAGTAGGTGTTCAGGTGAATGAATGCTAGCACCGCCCGTGAATTGAAGCAAACGGTCACGTGGGCCGTTTTTCTCGAATAATAGGGTAGCTCCACCCCAACCAGCCGTGATCGCCAAAGTACCTTGAATGAATCCAGCTCTTGCATGTGATGCAACCAATCGGTAATCGCAAGCCGTTGCCAGTTCACATCCGCCACCAACAGCTGCCCCATTTACCAGCGCTATTGTAGGCATCGGTAATGTCGCGATACGATATAAAATACTTGCCCCCCTGCTAAGCATCGGAAACGCATCCTCCGCGGTCTGAAAGCCGTGAAAATCACTAAGATCTCCACCAGAACAAAATGCCAAGTCACCTTCTCCTGTAATGACAGCAAAAGAAACTTCAGGGTCATCCTCGATTTTATCTAGAAAGAATTCGAGTCCCTCCATGACATCATAATTTACCGCATTTCGCATGGCAGGACGATTAATTGTAAAATATGCAATTGATTGATCGATCTTTATAGAATAAGACAAAAAAATTCCCCCTTTTCTTTTAGCATACCATTTTTATGCACAACAAAAAAGACTACCTTGAGCCATGGTCTCAAGATAGCCTTTCATTCGTTGTGTAGAATCTAAATTATTCGCCTACAACGTCTTTTCCTTTGTAGTGTCCGCAAGATTTGCAAACGTGGTGTGCCAATTTCATTTCGCCACAGTTGTTACAAGTAGTCATACCTGGCGCTTCAATTTTGAAATGAGTTCGACGCAAATTTTTCTTCGTTTTAGAAGTTCTTCTCTTTGGTACTGCCATTGGGGGGCACCTCCTTATAAGGGTTTACTCTTTATCGGTTTCAAAAAAATTAGCCAATCCCGCTAAACGAGGATCCACTTTTTCTTCTGCTTCTTGTCGTTGCGCTTCCAATTCTTCATCGGTTGTATAGGACCAACCTTTACCTTCCACCTGTCGCATCTCATCTGCATTTTCACAGAATACTTGCAGCGGGATTTCAAGCAAAATCAGTTCTTCCAATACAGGAGTAAAATCAATTGTTTCCCCATCAACCGGATGAATTTCATCATCCATCTGAAGTGTCTCGTCGTCCCAGCTGAATTGCTCAACTGTTTCAATGGAGAATGGATAATCGACGTCTTCCCACGTACGTGCACAAGGCAAAATCATTGAACCTTCTAGCCGAAGCTGGCATGTTAACTTTTTCTCACCAATTGTACATGTTCCACTTACTCGAACAGGCTGAATTGCCCTAATTTCTTCATTCCTATTTTTCACGGAATCCAAATTCACTGCTTCGTCAAACAGTAGCGGGCCTTGCCTATGTTTCCGTAATTGATGAATGGACCATTTCATGTCTATCACCTCAAGACAACAATGTTGATTATAGTATTTTAAATAAGGGATGTCAAGATATTTTCTTGTCACCTTAACAAGTTTAACGGTATAATTCAATATACGCAAGTACAGAGGAGGATTTCATTGATAGCTACTGGTATTGTCGTCGAATATAATCCCTTTCATAACGGCCATTTGTTCCATCTCAACGAAGCTAAAAGGCTAACAGATGCAGATGTTATGATTGCTGTGATGAGTGGACATTTTCTTCAACGCGGTGAACCAGCGATAGTCGATAAATGGACACGAGCACGCATGGCCCTTGCTAGTGGTGCAGACCTTGTCATCGAGTTGCCATATGCTTTTTCCACAGCACATGCTCCTCAATTCGCGAAAGGGGCCGTACAAATCCTAGACGCTCTCCGCTGCGAGTATATTTGCTTCGGAAGTGAAGAAGGACGTATCGCACCATTTTTGAATAGTTTGGACACAATGAATACACAGAAAGAACTTTATGAAAAAACCATAAAGAGTTCCATACAGGAAGGGATCAGTTATCCGAATGCATTGCGAATTGCATATGAAGCAATTGCACGCACCACTGAAGAACCACTCGCTGATTTATCAGAGCCAAATAACATTCTAGGATTCCATTATATGCAAGCCGTAAAAGAAATTCAATCGAGATTGATCGCCGTCACGCTTGAGCGAAAAGGAACACATTATCATGATGCCGCATTACCTGAGGATACTATTGCTAGCGCAACGGGAATACGCAAGGAATTGTTTGCGACCGATGTCGCGCACGTTCAGTCTTTCATGCCTACAACTGCCTTTAAGCTTCTTCGTCAACAGCCTCATCAAAGCTGGAATCATCTCTACCCATTTCTTCGGTACACAATTCTTCGTGAAGGACCTGAGCAATTAGCGTCCATTGCAGATATTACGGAAGGTATTGAGTTTGCTTTATGGCGCGCTGCAAAAGAACATGCTACATTTCAAGAATTTATGCATGCCGTCAAATCCAAACGTTACACATGGACGCGCATACAACGAATGCTAGTACATGTTTTGATTGGTTATCGAAAATCAACCCGTGCACAAATTACGAGTCCATCTTATTTACGGCTATTAGGTATGTCTGCAAACGGACGAAGTTATTTACGCACAGTGAAAAAAGAAATGACTTTGCCACTTATCACTCGGGTAGGTTCTCACAAAGACCCATCACTTTTGTTAGATAGTAAAAGTACAGATATTTATATGTGTGGTATTCACAAAGAGCCAGGTCTTGATTTTAAAACGCCGCCCATATTGCTGTGATGACTCACTTTTCCTGTAGTTTTTCCAAATAACTTAGTGCATCGTCAATCGTTTTGACCGGTACAACTTTCATCTTTGTGCCGATTTTATCCGCAGTTGCTTTCGCTTCTTCATAATTTGAGAGAAGCTGCGGATTCTTCTGTTTCACTTCCTCCGGTAATTCATCGTCAGGCGCGAAAAATATCTCCATATCTTGACGATCAGCTGCTATGATTTTAAAATCAATTCCACCAATTCGTCCCACTGACCCATCTTCATGCATCTCGCCAGTCCCTGCGATAGTATAGCCTTTCGTTAAATCGACATCCACTAGGCGGTTCATCAATTCCAGTGTGAACATTAAACCCGCTGAAGGCCCACCGATTTCTTCTGTACGTATATCAACCTTTGGTTCTGTCTCCAATTTAATCTGTTCTTCAAACTCTATTCCAAGACCTACTCGTCCGTCCGTCCCCGGAAGTTCTTTTAATTCTACCGGAACATCTAACAGCTGTTGTCCACGTTGTACTTGCAGATGCACTTTCTGACCTTCATGCATATCACCGATTTCACGCATAAATGCTTCTGTGGAAGCAAGCTTTAGTTGATCAATCGATCGAATGATATCTCCTACTTCGAGCTTTCCTGCAGAAGCTCCTGTTGGTAATACACCTGCAACAAAGACTCCTGTGAATTTTCTATTGATAGGTAATCCCGCCTTCTCAAATGCTACCGATATGGCATGTGTTTTAGAATCAGCCATCATTTTTTTCTGACGCACTCCATACTCCGCATCACTTTCACCATGTCTTCTCACTTGCGTGGCCGGCAACAACTTCATTTTATCTGAAATTTTTGACCAAGCGTACGTTACAGGTGTCGCCTTGCCAATCGCAATTGTCATCAAGCTAAATGTTCCTACATCGTCAGTATCTCCGCCTACTACTTCTACGAGTGGCGCCAAATCATAAGCTCCGCCGGGTCGAGAATTATACATATCTAACGGATAAAGTGCTAAAAAAGCCACTACTAGTAGGATTACCGCAGCGATTCCCCACTTACGCATGTTCATAAAAGCTCACCTCCA
Organism: Sporosarcina sp. P2; assembly: GCF_002743255.1. Classification (GTDB taxonomy): domain Bacteria; phylum Bacillota; class Bacilli; order Bacillales_A; family Planococcaceae; genus Sporosarcina. The sequence goes on along the minus strand of NZ_PDYY01000005.1, from coordinate 1,285 downwards.
TTAATAGCCTGTACGAATACTACATATATATTACGGTAGATTTTCTTGTATTTCAAAAATTAGGAAGGAGTGCGACAGATGCTTTTTATTTACGACCCTGCCGTATTGAACAATGAGTAACGTACTCTTCATCTGGGCGCTAATTATTTTATTTATTTTGCAACCAGATGTCGCACATGAAGGAGCCATTTCAGGCATCCAATTATTCACTCATGCGTTACTTCCCTATTTGCTACCATATATTATTTTAACGCAGTGGTTATTGAAAATGCCTAGCAAACAAGGCACTAGTCAATGGAGTCGTTACATAAAAGCTTATGTGCTAGGTTCATTTGGAGGCTTTCCGGTAGGAGCCGTGACCGTTAGCGAAATGAAAAAAAATGGAGAGATCTCTGCCGCTGAAAGTTGTTTGCTTGTCGCATCCTGTCATGCACCAGGACCTATGTTCATTATTGGCTTTGTGGGTAACGAATTATTCGGCAGCACGACAAGTGGTTGGAAATTGTTGCTCGCCATTCATCTGGCTAATATCGTGTTTTTCATATTGGCCATGTCGCTTGTGGGAAGTCGGCATCAGCAGCCATCTGTCCCATTCATCCCCCAACAACATAAAACGTCACCTTTGCTGCGCTCTATTAAAGACAGTTCATCCGTCATATTGTTAGTGGCCACCACGGTCATTTTCTTCTCTTCCCTCAGTAATGTGCTTTCGCATTCCATATCTTCTATCATCACTGTGGATATGGGCGTTACCAAAACTTTATTGCTCGCAGTGTTCGAGATGACTTCAGGTGTCCAGTCGGCTACCGAGCATTTTGCCGATGATGCGATTTATCCGATGCTCATTGCGGCTATCCTTTCGATCAACGGTATGAGTATTCATATGCAGGTTATGACGATCGCGAGGAGCGCTGGTATTCGCATACTTCCTTACGTGTTTGCAAGGGTCTGGAATACGTTACTCGTCCCTGTATTGTTCATTTGGATTTATTGAGAAAGTATTGAAAACTACCGCTGTGACACGTCTAGTTGTTTGGGAGAGCATGTGCGCTTCAAAGGGAAGTGTTCGTTGGAAAACTTACTGCTACACAAAAGGTGGCTGGGACATAACTTAAAAAAACAGTCCGTTCTCCTACGCTTCAAAAGGCGCGCTTGAGCCTCCTCGTCGCTAAGTGCAAATACATGCTCTTAACGCACCGCTTTTAATCGCAAAAGCCGTCCTTCGTAATCTCTTCATTTTGATCATTGTAAATCTCCATTACTTTTTCAATAGGCACAATCCCAT
>NZ_PDYY01000033.1 GCF_002743255.1 Sporosarcina sp. P2 | reverse complement strand
AGTGAAGGTAGTATAAAAAGTGGACATAATCTAATGAGCGTGTTTGGATTAAAAGAACAAACAAACTGAATGGAGTGTGTCCACATGAGAAAACGAATTGATGATAATTTAAAGCGTCATCTGATTAAGTTAGTGGTAGAAGAAGGAAAGAAACAGATCGAGGTCTCTCGTGAGATGGATGTGCCAGTCAGCACCTTGCGAAGATGGGTAAGCGAGTATCGAAAAGAACTACAGAAAGAACGAAATGGAGAAGAGTATGTAACCCCTACTGAGCGACTGAAACAGCAACGGGCCTTAGAGAAAGAAATTCAAGAACTGAAAGAAGAAAATGAAATCTTAAAAAAAGCCATGCACATCTTTTCAAAAAACCCGCAGTGATCTATTCCTTTATCGAAGAACACCGGGGGTTATACCGCGTGAAGAAGATGTGCGAAGTCCTCCAGGTCTCAACGAGCGGCTATTATAAGTGGCGAGAGAAAGTACAGAGTGACATGCAGAAGATAAAGGAAGGCGCATTGAGGAGTATACAGCTGATTTTCTACGAAAATAGAGAGGTCTACGGCAGTCCCCGTATCCATCGTGAACTGAAGAAAATGGGGGTTGTCCTGTCGGTAAAGACCGTCGCGAACTACATGAGAGAACTAGGTCTATGTGCCACGGTGCCTTTTCAGTATACAGTGACGACGCAGTCCAATCATGAACATCCCATCTATCCTAACCTCTTGAAACGGAAGTTTCATGCGGATCACCCAAATCAAGCATGGGTTGTGGATATTACGTATATATGGACCAGTGAAGGATGGCTGTATTTAGCTACAGTGATGGATCTGTTTTCTCGGAAAATTATCGGGTTTAACCTGGCAAATACTTTATCAAAAGAACTGCCTCAACTGGCGTTGGAGCGTGCGTTTCATTTTCGATCACCAAAAGAAGGACTGATCCATCACTCGGATCAAGGGTCCCAATACGCATCCAAAGACTATATCTCCCTCCTAAAGAAGAACCGATGTAAAATTAGTATGAGCCGTAAAGGTGACTGTTACGATAATGCCTGCATTGAATCTTTCCACGCGACAATCAAGAAGGAACTGATCTATCGGAGAAAATTCAAGACCAGAAAAGAAGCAGAGGCAGTCGTTTTAGAATATATTATTTCGTTTTACAACGAGAGACGCAGCCACTCTACATTAAACTATGTATCACCCAATATGTTTGAGGCGATGTATGAGCACCAATCAAGAAAGAAAAGCACTCAGCAACCACTCATAACTTTCGTGGAGGAACAGTTGTCACTTTAACTGTTCCTCCACGAAAGTACAGCAAGCGTAGCGCGGTAGGTTTTTCAAAATAAACGCTCAATAAATGGTGTCCACTTTCTTGACAGAAGACCA
>NZ_PDYY01000032.1 GCF_002743255.1 Sporosarcina sp. P2 | reverse complement strand
AGATGATGAGGTGGATAGGTCTGGGGTGTAAGTACGGCGACGTATGTAGCTGACAGATACTAATCGATCGAGGACTTAACCTATTATGAAAAGCCGAAGCGGCCGTTTAGATGCGACCGGTATAAGGCGAAGATACGTAGTAGCGCTGTTTGCTACATAGCATCTTTGACTTATGACCCGAGCATCTGGCCGCTGAGGCTGGACAGCTTAAAAAGTAGTTACTTGAACTACACAATGTCTTTTATTCAGTTTTGAGTGAACAAGCTTTACTCGAAAAATACTTAAAATAATGCTTGCATTAAGTTTAACAAGTGTTATAATAGTAAATGTCCTCAAGAAAGAGGAAGTAAAGTCTGGTGACGATGGCGAAGAGGTCACACCCGTTCCCATACCGAACACGGAAGTTAAGCTCTTCAGCGCTGATGGTAGTTGGGGGTTTCCCCCTGTGAGAGTAAGACGTCGCCAGGCAATTCTTTTCTTAAGATTGATACTGAGTATTCTATACATAACCTCGTGATCAAAGAGAACAAGAACATATCTATTTAATATTGAAATTATACCCAGGAGGATTAGCTCAGCTGGGAGAGCACCTGCCTTACAAGCAGGGGGTCGGCGGTTCGAGCCCGTCATCCTCCACCATATATTCTACACCTGCCGGTGTAGCTCAACTGGTAGAGCAACTGACTTGTAATCAGTAGGTTGAGGGTTCAAGTCCTTTCGCCGGCACCACTAAGTACGAGCCGTTAGCTCAGTTGGTAGAGCATCTGACTTTTAATCAGAGGGTCACAGGTTCGAATCCTGTACGGCTCACCATTATTTTTGCCGAAACATATCGCGGGTGTGGTGGAACTGGCAGACACGCTAGACTTAGGATCTAGTGCCTTCGGGCGTGGGGGTTCGACTCCCTTCACCCGCATTTTTCATGCGGAAGTAGTTCAGTGGTAGAATACGACCTTGCCAAGGTCGGGGTCGCGGGTTCGAATCCCGTCTTCCGCTTTTAAATTCCACTCTTGCCGGGGTGGCGGAACTGGCAGACGCACAGGACTTAAAATCCTGCGGTAGGTGACTACCGTACCGGTTCGATTCCGGTTCTCGGCACCAATTACTTTCATAATATGCGCCTGTAGCTCAATTGGATAGAGCGTCTGACTACGGATCAGAAGGTTGTGGGTTCGACTCCTGCCAGGCGCGCCATATTTCAAAAGAAATTACTATTGTATATAGTCGGGAAGTAGCTCAGCTTGGTAGAGCACTTGGTTTGGGACCAAGGGGTCGCAGGTTCGAATCCTGTCTTCCCGACCACTTATTTGGGGCCTTAGCTCAGCTGGGAGAGCGCCTGCCTTGCACGCAGGAGGTCAACGGTTCGATCCCGTTAGGCTCCACCAAATATTTTTTTATGAATCTAATGAACCTTGAAAACTGAACAGCAAAACGTTAACGAAATACAGTTTGTGCACCTAACGGTGACACCAACAAAATGAGTATCTTAATTGATGCCAGCAAATGAAACTCGAGCTAATCGAATTTCTCTTATGGAG
>NZ_PDYY01000031.1 GCF_002743255.1 Sporosarcina sp. P2 | reverse complement strand
GGGCGACTCCCTCTTGGAAATACGATAGTGACAAGGTTTATCGCGTTCTAAGTATGACCAAAAAATATTTTTCTGCATGTATCCGCAGTATGCATTCCTTAAAATACATGACTTTACGTATTCTGGAAGTACGGGGAAACGCTTCGCCGACAGTTACAGAAACTGTTAATTAGTTATGGCATGCACTTGTGGATCTCCGTTACTTTGTGATGACTGACCCTCCCATGTTTCTTAGCGTCAAGCGCTGACATTCCTTCGTTCGGTCTATCACAAGATGGAGGCCGGCGAGATGCTCCGGGAGGGGCTCAAGGCCCAATGTACGCCGCTGGTGCCAGCTTCTCCGTGTCATGAATGGTAAGTTCTAGAATATGAACGTTAGGACGCTAGTTGAAGACAGTGAAGGTCAGTTAGCATTTGGTGACTATCAAATCGTCGTTTTTTTGTACACAGTGCATGAAGTACTTTTAACAGTTTGCCACATAAAACCACCATCGATTGCTTCTTCCGAAGCGGATTCACTTGTCGCTGTGTGTAATAATGATGAAGTGTTAGGAACGCCTCATTGTTACGCAGAATAGGAAGCATGGCTTTAAATAAGAGTGAACGAAGCCGCTTACGCCCTCGCTTAGAGATTTTCTTCTGTCCTTGATGAGTACCTGAAGAATTCTCTCGAAGTGTAAGTCCCGCTAATTTAATAAGTTGGCGTGGACTTTCATAGTCGTCGAAACTTCCGATTTCAGCTAGTAGACCTGCGATGGTTCCATGACTGATTCCAGGAACAGAAATTAAAAACTCATAATCCGCTGTTTGTGTAATGCGTTCTTCCAGTTCTGCTTCAATTGCTTCTAATTCTTCTTCAATGAGTCGATATTGACGCATCATGGAAGCTACTTCTCGTCTGGCTCCCCATGGAGCTATCGTAATTCCGATGGATGATTGAGCTGCCTGAATGAGTTCAGCTGCTTTTGTCGGGCGTCGCTGTTTCATATTACCTGCTTTTGCGCAAATGTCAGCCAACTCCGTTGGTGTCATATCGACGATATCAACAGGAAGTGGTGTTTCTTCTAATACGGCAAGCAACATGGCTCCAAAGTCAGAAAAGACATGGAATAACTCAGGGAAATACTTGTCGATCCATCGATGAAGTTTGTTTTTTAACATGGAGCGCTCTTTCATCAACGATTCCCTAAGACTGTATCCGGTACGTATCTCAGCCCCTTGATCACGAAGCAGCTTAGGATGAGAATAACGCCCATCTTTCATCAGACGTGCGATCGTAAGTGCGTCCTTTTTATCATTTTTAGTCTGTAAATTATCATCAAGCTCTTTTACACGTTTCACATGCATAGGATTGACGATTACAAGAGGAATTCCTCTATCTTCTAAAAAGTAAGCTAAGTTTAGCCAATAATGACCAGTCGGCTCTACGCCAACCAGAACTTCAGATTTCTGAAAGACTTTCATGGCATCCAGAATTGCCTGATAAAGTTCTTCAAAGCCTTCCAGCGATTGTGGAACTAAAAAGGCTTTTTTAATTTCACGGCCACGCTCATCGACAAATGTAGCATAATGTTTATACTTGGCAATATCGATACCTACGACCAAAGTTTGTTCCGTAACTTGATTAATTTTGTGATTCACTTTAGAATTCATGTGAGTCCTCCTTGGTTATTATTAGGGGTCAAGTAGTCGATGCCTTGACACCCCCGAATCATACCAAGGGGACTTTTCTATTTCAATAGGGCTCCACTAACCAAACAGGAATGCTCC
>NZ_PDYY01000030.1 GCF_002743255.1 Sporosarcina sp. P2 | reverse complement strand
CAATCGAGTAGGAGGGAGTGATTAACTCCCGACCTCTCACACCACCGTACGTACCGTTCGGTATACGGCGGTTCAATTAAGATTGATGACGCAAAGTTTCGTAACGTGATAATAGACTTTTGAGCCCTTGGGAACTCCAGTAGGAGTTTCCGAGGGTTCTATGTAATACGGGACTTTTAGAAATTCTCCAGTAACTTTTACGTGAGTTACCCCATTCGTATGCCTTATCTTTCGGCGCACCTAATCCAATGAGTTTCCTCACCTTCGTACTTGGTTTCTTCCAGTTCTTCCACATACACATCCGAAGTCTTCTTTTAATCCACGAATCGAATTTAATGAACACGCTTGGCGTATCTGCCAATGCGAAATAGCCACACCAACCCATCAGATATTGATTGAGTTTCTTTATCCGATATTCCATGGGATAAGGTTTCTTCCTTGAAGTGATTTCACGAATTTTATTCTTCATCCGTTTCACACTTTCTTTGGGAATGCGAACCTTCGGTTCTTTACCATTGGTGAAACTGAATCCAAGAAATTTCCTCTTCCATGGACGGTCAACTGCGGATTTATTCAGATTCACTTTCAACTTAAGTTTCCCTTCGATAAATGAAGTGACAGAACTCATGACCCGATTACCTGCTCTTTGTGTTTTCACATAGATGTTACAGTCATCAGCGTAACGGACAAATTTATGGTCCCTTTCCTCCAATTCTTTGTCTAGTTCATCGAGAACTATGTTGGAGAGAAGTGGACTTAATGGTCCTCCTTGCGGAGTACCTTCCTCACTGGTTGTCACGATACCATTTATCATGATGCCCGATTTCAGATATTTACGGATTAACTTAAGAAGACGCTTATCTTCGATTCGTTTCGCAAGTGTCCCCATAAGTCTGTCATGGTTCACTTTATCGAAGAATTTCTCCAAGTCGATATCAATTACCCAACGATTGCCTTCCTGTATATATCCTTTTGCTTTCCTTACCGCATCATGAGCACTTCGATTTGGTCGAAACCCATAGCTTTGGTCTGAAAACGTCGGGTCATATAGAATGGTTAAAACTTGGGCAATAGCCTGTTGAATGAAACGATCTATCACGGTTGGAATGCCTAATAGACGCACACCCCCGTCAGGTTTCGGGATTTCGACCCTGCGGACAGGTTGCGGTTCATAAGTTCCCTGAAGAAGTTCCATTTTCATGGATTCCCAGTGTTCCAAGATGTGCTTCCGTAGGTTTTGTACGGGCATTTCATCTACACCATGGCTCCCTTTATTGCGTTCCACCCGTTTCAGAGCAGTAAGCAGGTTTTCACGTGACTGTATCCTTTCCATTAACATTTGTTACGCCTCTTTCCGTGAACAACGGTTCTTCTTATGCCAGTTCTGCTCCACCATCTTGAAGTCCCACATGGAATTCACCACTTCCTCCTTCAAGCATGCCTTGTTGGTTATCTGTGTTCTTCGCAGTTTACTGAATGCCAAGATGTTGTTCTTTCTTAATTGTTCGGCCCTTCCCATTCTTCTCAAATTCGAATGGTACTATGGCTTCTGCTGACTTCTGATTGTTCAGCTATCCATCACTGAATAGGTTACCAAGTGTACTTGGCGTATCAATCAGACCTCCCCAGGTAAGAACGTAGTCTTTCCCTCCACCTATCTGCTTCATTTACTGCATATGACCTTCGGCAGAAAGGGCTTTGTTTTGTAATGCAAACTCACCCAATCATACACAGCCTTATATGAAGTTCGTGTTCCTCAGACCGGAGGTTTGCCGCTCGCTTCCTTCAGATTCCACGTCACCATGGACACCCTTGCGTTGAGCTAACTGTTACTTCTGCCTTCACAGTTCGGGACTTGCACCCTATAGACTACACCCATGCTGGGCGCACATT